>JANQLM010000037.1 GCA_028280635.1 Halieaceae bacterium
TGGCTACGTAGCTCAGCTGGTTAGAGCACAGCATTCATAATGCTGGGGTCGGTGGTTCAAGTCCACCCGTAGCTACCACCTTCCTCGCAGTATCCAAGCAATCTGTAACACACAGACCGGGTTCGCTGTCATGTCGCTTGTCAGTCAGCATCCAGGCTCGACAGTTGGATCACAGCTATCAAGGGACAAGCCACGGTGATTCCGACAGTGGGGCCCGCTATTGCTCCACACTGGCGAACAGATCATAGGAAAAGTCCGACTTGTCGCGTGCCGCGTGGACCGGCGGCGCGTCGGGGTTGTTGGGCATTATAAGTGGCGGCGACATCGCGGCCATCTCTATCTCCTGCCTGTATACGCTGACAATGTCGCCGATCGACGTGCGATGGCGGATACCCCAAACGCCATCAACCTTCTCGAAGGCGTCAAGATAACGCCCTTCGCCGACTAGATCATAGACCCCGTCATCCCTGGGAATCCTTAGCCGCAGGTGCCAGTAACTCTCCACCGCGGCCCTTTCCCCGTCGACTTCAATCATGATATTGCTCACGAGGTGACGGGTCGCCTCCATGGCGGCATGCACCGGCCAGAGCCAGTCCACAAAACCCTCCGCGGTTCCCTTGAACAAGGGAGCATGGTCATCGGTACCACCGGGGTGCCAGCAAGACAGCGTCAAGTCCCGATCCATTCGATCCATGCCGCGGCAATACCGCCACAGCACTTCGCTGATGGCCTGCTTATCGAGCAATTCCTGAACGGCTCTATCCACGAAATTCTCCTGATTGCTCCGCGTTGCGGCTCCAGTCGACCGCTGCGCACAGTACCACCGTACATGCACGCGAATAAAAAGTCAGTCTTGACTGTTTGTTTATTGAATGCTGGACTGTAGCAGTGCGATTTCGGATACCAACATGATGAATGCTGCCTCATTCACTGACTTCAACGAGATTGTGCGACGACGCTACGAATACGCGCTGGGCGTGGATACACGGGACTGGGCGCTATATCGCTCGATATTCACCGATGAGATCACCATGGATTTTTCCGATTTCAGCGGTGTACCGGAGGCCACCCAGCCAGCAGACGAGTGGGTCGCCGGGATCAAACCGCTGTTTTCCGGGCTCCACGCCACGCAACATACCATGACCAACCCAATCGTCGATGTCGATGGCGAGACGGCGATGTGCACCATGTACATGCAGGCCGTACATTTCCTCGACAACGACCAGGGTGATCACGTCTTCACGCTGGGCGGCTATTACAGGGACAGCCTGGTGAAGCGGAACGGACGCTGGCTTATTGCTGGCGTTTGCTTGACCGTACTCTGGAGTACCGGGAACCGCCACATCATGACACTCGCGGCGCAACGGGGTACCTCATCTCCTTGAGGCCCTGCCCGCTCAGAATCAGGAAACAGGAGAATGCACCATGCAACTTTACGGGAGCTATTTGTCGCCTTTTACATGCCGCGTTCTGATACAGATCGCAGCCAAGGATCTTGACATCAAGCTTGTCGACCCGCCGGATGGATTGAATTCGGAAGCCTACCGGGCGCTGAATCCAATAGGGAAAATACCGGCCCTGGATACGGGGGCCGGTGTCATTCCTGAGTCGGGTGTGATCTGCGAATATCTGGAAGCCGTCTTTCCCGAGCATCCGATGAGCGGCCACGACCCGGCGGAGAGCGCTAACATTCAACTCGTCGCGCGAATTTTCGACGTTTACGTGATGAACGCTATGCTGCCGATATTTGGACAAATGGACCCAGCGACGCGCGACCGGGCCGTTGTCGACACAGCCACGCAAGCTTGCCTGCGTGGTCTGGCCTTTGCCGACGCCTGGCTGGATGGGTCGGCATACGCCTGCGGCAACAGGCTGACGCTGGCCGATTGCATGGCGGCACCCAGCCTGTTGTTTGTGGAGACTTTCCTGCCAGCCTTTGGTGTGGCAGCACCCTTCGCGCAGCTTCCCTCCGTGGCGGGATACTGGTCGGGCCTGCAACGCACTGATCCCGTTGCAGGCATTCTCGACAGTATGAAAGCCGCTATAGGCGCTGCCTAGTCGACCTGCAACCCCTTCCTGGCCCCGTTTTACGCATTGGCGACAACTGGCTAAAGCCGCTTCAGTTTTTTTCGGGCTTGTTCGTGCAGCTCTCTGCCTGCTCCATGTCACCACCTGCAATGGTGGGGGTATTGGGCTTGTACTGCATCAGCCCATTCAAGTATTTAGCCGATTTGCGACTACCTCAACTCAGTGCTGAACGGCAGATCCGCGCTGCAATACGCCGCCGCACAATCCAGCAACCCACACGACATATACCGAACCCACCAGGCGCTCGTACACACCGAGCGTAATCACATCGATAAGCAAGATCGCCGGGATCAACAACAACCACAGCACCAGGCATACCGCATTGAAAGCGCCGAGCCCGCGGGACAGACGGGACAAACCAGGCTGCAAAACACCCATCGCAAAGCCTACCAGGCTGGCCGCCACCCACAGCGGGTCATTGGCGTCGGGGCCCTGCAGCGCCTGTTGATCGGCCGTCGCAAAGTAATAGGCCACAAACAGCACCGTAGCACCGGAAGCGCCCAGCAGACCGCGGCCCCAGGGCCAGAACCAGCCGTGATCAAGCCCATCCAGGGCCATGGCCAGCAACAACTGGGAAGCCGCGAACAACACCAGACCCGCTGTGTGCACACCCCCGCACTCGCTCTGGCTGAGACCGCTGATAGGATCGGTTACCGAATGCTGGCCGGCGACAACCAGTACGATGCAGTGCAGAAGCGGAGTGGCGAGAGCAAATAGCAGCGCTAAACGTGACAGTGGGCGTGCTCCTGTGGGCGGTGGGCGTGAGGCTGCAGGGAATCGACCTGCCACTGACTCTATACCGTTGGGCGGACCAGGACCAGCGACACCACAGCTCTCAGCCGCGGAGAAGCCAGCGCGCCGACAACTTGACGGATTTTATTTAAGTGCTTATATATAAGCCCTGTTATTTAATGGAATACGCCGTGCAAGAACAATCAGCCGATGGGCTTGGAACCCAGCTCCGGCGCCTGCTGGAGCTACTCGATGGCGACCTCGAGAAGCTCTACCGCGAGCAGCATGCTTTCTACAAACCGCGATATACCCCGGTGATGAAAGCGCTTGCCGCGGGCGAACCCAAAACCATCAAGGACATTGCCAGTCGCTCCAGCATCTCGCACTCCGCCGCCAGCCAGACAATTGCCAGAATGGCCAGCCTGGGGCTGGTGGAACTGGGGGTCGAGGGCGACCGTCGCTATCGAACCGTGCACCTCTCACCGGCGGGACGAGAACTGCTGCCCTGGCTGGAGCGACATTGGCAGGCTACCCAGGCCGCGGCCGACGCACTGGACCAGGAGCTGGCCTTTCCCTTGAGCCGGCTGCTCGCAGAGACGATCTCCAGGCTGGAAGCGATTTCCTTTAAGGACAGGATTGCCAATCACGTTATCTCCACGGGAGACCAGAAACAGTGAAGTACGCAGTTTTTCTGGCAGCGAGCCTGACGCTCAGCTGCCACATCGCGGCCCTCGACCACACCGTGGATAGTGACACCCGCCAGCGGGTGCTCGAGACCGTTATCACTCACCTGGAGCAGGACTACGTCGACCCGGAGGTGGGTGCCCGTGCCGCCGGCGACCTGCGGTCGGATCTCAAAACCCATCAATTCGCGAAATACCAGCGGGCAGAGGCATTCGCAGACGCGCTCAGTGACCGGCTGCAGTCTCTGACCGGCGATGGGCACCTGAACGTGGACTACTCCCCCACGCCGATAGACAAAACGGTCGCGAGTCATCAGGAATACAGCACGGAACAGATGCAGCACTGGTATGGGGCGCACATCAACTACGGCGTCAACAGGATTGAGCGGCTGGAGGGAAACTTCGGTTACCTGGACCTACGCGTGTTCCCACCACTGGAAATGGGCGGCGATACGATCGCCGCGGCCATGAACGTATTGGCCGACCTGGACGGCCTGGTGATTGACTTGCGTGAGAACGGTGGTGGTATCGGGGAAGCGGCCGATCTGGTGGCCAGCTACCTGTTCGACGGCGGCCGGCAGCCCCTGTCCGGTATATACGACAGACCCACCGATACCCTGACTCAACGTTTTACACAGGCCTACGTCCCGGGCAAGCGGCTCGGCGGCAATAAACCCGTGTATGTACTGATTTCCAGCAAGACCTTCTCGGCGGCAGAAGCACTTGCGTACAACCTGCAGGCACTGGGTCGCGCCACTATCGTCGGCGAGGTATCAGGCGGTGGAGCCCACCCATTCGAGTACCTGCCCATAGATCCCCACTTTGTTCTGTGGTCAGTCACCGCTCGCAGCATCAACCCGATTACCGGGGGCAACTGGCAGTCGGTTGGCGTTCAGCCGGACATCCTGGTGAGCGCCGACAAGGCGCTGCATGTGGCGCTTGAGCATGCCCGCAGGGAGATGGCTGGAGCTGGAGGTAGCTGAAGCAAATGAGAGCAACCGCTGGGCCCACCGGTTGTGGCTGGAAACTAACGCCTTCTGCCCAGTAGATCATCAGCCTGTGCTGCAGGCCCCTGACAGTGATCTCGGCACTGGACGCGCAGGTCCCCTCATCATGGACCAACTGGTGGGTTGACTCAGATATCAGTGCACCATCAGGCTAGCGCACGGCGTCTATCGCTGCTTCGATTATCGGGATCAACTGGTCACGGGTGCCGCCGCTGGCCACATTGCCTTGCTCACCTGAATAGTCTTCGAAAAAGGCCACGCCGGCATACTGTCGTTCGGTATCAATCCACGAGAGCGAACCGTAGAAGCCGCCGTCTGTGAACAGGGTCACCGGGGCTTCGCCGACGCGCGGCTCCAGCCACCAACCCATGCCGTAGCCACTGCCATCGCTGTCCTGGGTCCTGGGACGGCGCATGGAGGCCACGCTTTCAGCACTGAGCACACGACTCTCCCCACAGAGGCCGTCATTGAGGTGCAGCGATAGCAGCTTCGCATAGTCATCCAGGTTACTCATCATGCCGCCTTCCTGGTTGGGATTGTCACGGCCGACCAGGGTTTCGGGCATACCGTCCCAGCCCTCGGCTATCGAGAGATTGTTGCCATAGGTGGCAATCTCCAGGTCGCAGGGCTCGGCGATGTAGGCATCCCAAAGCTGGTTCCAGGTACCGCCGCCGACGATCTCAGCCACCGCTCCGGAGAGCTGCCACTGACTGCCACCGTAGTCAAAAGCGGTATCCGCTGGCGTACTCGCTAGGCCAGGCAGGGGGGTGGTGAAAATCGTCTCTCCACATTCCTGGAGATTGCCGAATGGCAAGTACTGGCAAAGGTGTGGGGCGTAGAGCGCCTGGTTCACAAACAGGTTCACCAGGCCGGGAATACCCGAGCGGTTGGCCACCAGGTGTTCGGTCGTAATGGCCGGGTCCCAAACACCCCGCCAGGGCAGGTAGTTGGCGATGGGGGTAGTGATATCAAAGTCGACGTTGTCATCATCGTCGTGCAGGGCCATAAGCAAGGTGACAGTAGGCACCTTGCTGGTGGACGCCAGCAGCACCAGGCTGTCCTCGGTCTGGTCGCCGAAAGCGGCTTTGTGTATCACGCCCAGGTCTTTGTCGACGACGATATAGGAACCACCCTGGAACGCTTCCTCGCTGGCCACGAAGTCAGCCATCCAGGCATCGGCCGCCGCGAAGTCAGGCAGTACGGGTTCGGGGGTAAACGTGTTGTCAGAGTCGCTACAGGCGGCAAGAACGGGCAGGCAGAGCCATCCCAGGGCGAGTTTTTTCATGGCTTATCCGTTGTTGTTATTCTGATACGACTACCGCGTCGCCAGGTCAGTATAGGTTTCAAGCCAGCAGGAGTACACCAGCGGAGTATTCGGCTCCCCGGGTCCGGGGACTGGATGCATTCCGGACACCGCCGCGGTTGCGAGCGACTGCACCCGCCGGCCGGGGATACAGGCAAGCCCTCGCCACAACAGGGAGCCTCAAGCGCCCTCCTCGTCATCCTTGCCACCCTCATCGGGTAGCGGTTGTACCAGCAGAGAATTGATCCGCCCAACGGCCTCTGTCAATTCGGGACTATCGATATCGACGTACAGGAACCGCTGCCGATGGGATAGAATCACATCACTGTTGTCGGGCACTTGATTCCGGTAAAGCACAAGCGCCATCGGCGCCGCGGTCCCACCGTAGCTGGCAATGAGTTTGAGTAGCATCCGCTGTTGGGCCGCAACGATAACGAGATCTGCCGTCAGGGTCGCATGAATGAGTTGGTGCAGCGTTGCGCGGGTCTCACCGATGACGCTGGTGTTATTCGCCATATCATCAAACATCGAGAACTGTCTTGCATCGTATCCCAGTCTCGATTCCCTCAGGGATTGCAGCTTCGCGGCGCTCAATTCCAGCCTGTCAACTTGATGCTCGATGACGTCGAATGCACGCTGAAAGCCATCCGAAAAACTCATCATGGATATGCGAGACGCATCAAAATTCGACAGCAGGCGCTGGGCGAAGTCAAAGTAATCTGCGGGTGTAAACAGTGAGTCCACGGCATTGTTGGAAAAGGCGGCTCTCACAGCCTCAAAATCGTGCTGCTCAGTCATGAAGTCCGGGCGTCGGTTATCCACCGGGATAAACGTGCCCCAGGGTGTTTCAACAACACTGGTGTCACCCTGCCGCATATGAAGCAGGACCTTGAGTCTCCCCGGCGCGAAAGGACTCGGCACTGCATCCGAGCGCCTGGCGCTAAAATACTGTTCACGCAAATCCAGCCCATCCGGAAAGGCCGGCACGCCCTCATGGATCAGGGCAAAAAACTGTCGCTTGCCTTTGCCCACGGGAGGAGGTCGGCGATCAAGACGCAATATCACCAGTAGCTCGTCGTCTCCCATATCGCCGGATTCCATTTCCCGGCGCACCCGTGCTGCGATGTATGTCTTGAGGTCTTCGAGGTCGCGCAGACCCTGCTCGGCAAGGATTCTGTCGCTGAGTTCAAGCTCCAGTTCGAGCCTGGCTGTGTCGGGCAATTGAAACCGTTTGCCCTGGAATAGCTGATTGAAACCAAGAAAGTCATAGATATCGGATGACCCGGTCGTCCCTGCGTCAGACACTCGACTGCCGCGGGCCAGGCTTGGGCTCCCGGCAGGCTCGTCACTGGTTCTCGGCAGGCTGCGTCGGGACACGAATGGCGTGAATACGTAGCGATAGCCCAGCGCCAACCCCAACTTATAGAAGGCATTGAATTGCATGAGCTGATCGGTAAAGCCCTGTTGCCCGGTGTGTATCGTAAACAGTACCTTTGGGTCAGCAGTGCCCATTTTCATAGTGTCCTCACGCCAACGCAGGGTAGAGAGTCTTGCTATCGGAGGTGAGAAAAGCAACCAGATTGCAGAGATAATCCCCGACTGAAGCCGGCCACGGATAACACCGACGCGTCAGCAGGTGAATACCTTGTTTCCGCGCTCGCTATAGTTTTCCCGGCACGTCCGATGGCGGATTAACTTGATCTAACGCACCCAAAAGGCGGCAAAGCCGGCACCGCGTTTCCAGCGCGGCGTCCCAGTCGCTAGACTGGCAACTCTAATTCAGGCTTACAGATGCTATGAGCACGACTGCGGCTGCCATCGCCTCAGAATCGGCGTACACGGTCGACGCCGGCAAGCAGATTGCCGAGGCCGGTGGCAACGCCGTGGACATCGCTGTCGCCTGCGCGATCACCGCAACCGTGTCTGAAACCATCATGTGCTCCCTCGGGGGCTCGGCGTATATCGCCCTGAAAATCCCCGGCCAGGCGCCTGAACTCATTGACGGGGCCGACGCCATGCCCAGCGCACCCGGTGGCGGCGCCAACACCGCCTGGAAGCGCGCACACATTCCCTATGGCGATGGTATAACCGTCAACGTTGGACATGCGTCGATAGCCATACCCGGCATGCTGAGAGCCATGGAGCTTGCCTGGCAACGACATGGTTCACTGCCCTGGGCGGATATCGTAGAGCCGGCGCTGAGGCTGGCCCGGTCGGGCTTGCTGGCCAGTCACACGCTGGTGAAGTGGCTGGCCATGGCCGGTGAGGCCGTATTCTTTGAGCAGCGGGAGAGCCGCGACAGTTTCTTCCCGGACGGTGAAAACCCGCTGGGCAGCGGTGACTTCTACAAGCCGCCGCATCTGGCGGACTCCCTCGAGTTGATCGCCCGGGAGGGTGCCGATGCCCTCTACCGCGGCGATATTGGTCGCGCACTGGAACGTGAGGCGCTGGCCGAAGGCGGCTTTGTGACCATGGCGGACCTGGAAGCCTACCGGGCCGAGGTCCGCCAACCTATCCAGCTGAGCTCTCACGGTTACCAACTGGCACTCAACCCACCGCCGGCCATCGGCGGGGCCATGGTCGGCTCAATGGTGCAGATGTATGACAGCCTCTGGCGCCCCGACATGACCGAAGCCCACCGTACTCTGGCCATCGCCCGCGTCCAGCAGGCCATGTTTTCCCTGCGCAGGGAAGAGGCGAATGCTGCATGGGGCCCGTCCCGCGCCGGCGAGATACTGGAGAAGGAGTGGCTCACGCGCTACCTGCACAAGCGCTTCTCACCCAACACCATGCACCTGAGCGTCGCTACCGGCGATGGCACTGTGGTGGCCATCACCATGAGCAATGGCTATGGATCGGGCATCTCTATCCCCGGCACTGGCATTCCCACCAACAATAGCCTCGGTGAGCCGGAGCTCAATCCGGCAGGCTTTTTTGCCATCCCGCCCGGCGGGCGGCTGGTGTCGAACATGTCGCCCACCGTGGTGTGGAACAATGCCGGCAAAACCCTGGCCATGGGCTCGCCGGGCGCCAGCCGCATCACCACCACCATCTTCCAGGGCTGGCAGCGATTTGCCTACGAGAACCTGGGCTTTGAGGACATGGTGAGAGCACCGCGCCTGCATGTGGAATGGGTCGATGACGCTTTCACGCTGCAGCACGAGCCGGGCATAGACGTCAGTGCCGCGGGAGAGGAATTTCGCCTGCGGCCCTTCGAGGATATCGACATGTATTTTGGTGCCTTGCACGTCGCAGGCCGTGAAGAGAGTGGCGAGCTGCATGCGCTGGCCGACAGCCGTCGCGACGGCAGTCAGGTGGTCACCTGAGACCGCCTGTCGCTGCGATCTTGCAGCGCTCGCCAGGCCTACGTCAGCCCGGCGTATTGCTTGTAAATGTGAAGGCCTTGTTGTCCTTGCGCAGTGACTCAATGGTACGCCCGTCACAATCAGCCAGGTTAGCGCCGTCGACGACACCCTCGGAACTCACCATCAACAGCACCGGGTCTGAGGTGGAGGACTTGTACAGGGTATCGCCATCGCGCATCCGCGCGCTGACATAAAACACCATACGCTCCCAGGGCAGGACACCCGTTGGGTCCTGTACTGAGCAAACAATCACATCCGGCATACCGGGGACAATCTCAGCCCGTGTGCCCACCGCGCTCACTACACACAGCACACCCAGAGCCGCTCCCAGCATGCGGCGACGATAATTCGGTGACATAGCCAACCCTCCCGGCTTCAAATTTGCGGATTCGATAGTCGCAAGTATATGAAGAATCCTGCAAGCTGTTTCCGCATGCTTCCATCGCGTTGGGGACACGGCCTATCTCAGGGCAAACAGCTAAGATGGATGGGAGGCGCCGGAGACGGTAGGCAGGACCTGGCTCACTTTCATGCGAGACGGGCAAAGGGGACGGGGCGTGGTTTCGCGGCCCTGCAAAGTGGATTATGCTTGCGCACCTTCACTGAGTACGCAGATTGCATCGCAGCATCCAACCCATGCGCCTGATCATCGCCCACGGGCATATCTTCAAGAACGCCGGCAGTACGCTGGACTGGAGCCTGCAGCGTAGTTTTGGTGATGGCTTCCTGGATCACCGCGATGACAAGCTGATGCGCGAGCATGGTACGCGGCATCTCGGCGAGCTGGTTGCTGAACAGACTTCACTGCAGGCCATCTCCAGCCACCACATGGCAGGCACCATGCCGGACCTGGAGGGACACCAATTTGCCCAGGTCTACCTGCTGCGCAACCCGATACAGCGAGTGCGTTCAGTATACGAGTTTGAACGCCAGCAGCGGTCTGATTCTCTGGGGGCTCGCACTGCCAAAAGCAAGACCTTCAGGGAGTACGTGGCCTGGCGCATGCAGGCGAATGTGCCGCGCACCATTCGCAACTACCAGACTATCTATCTCGCGGGCGCACACGACTACCTGGAACCCGAGGAGCCCGGCGCCGAACTGTTCGCCAGGGCGCTGGAGCAACTCCGCTCTGTCACCTTTGTCGGCCTCGTGGACCGCTACGACGAAAGCATGGTGGCAATGGAATACCGCTTGAGGCCCGCGCTCCCCTCCCTGGATCTGGCCTATGTCAAGCAGAACGTGACCCGACCGGGACTGTTCAGGAAATCTTCCCGCGAACCCACCTCCATTCTTGATCAACTGGGTGAATTGGCCAGCACTGTGATTTCCAAAAATGGGCTGGATCTGGCCCTTTACCAACTCGCAGACCGTCAGCTTAACGAAACTATCGCTGAAATTCCCGACTTCGAGCAGCGTCTGCGCGAATTCCGTGCACGCTGCGGTACTCTGCAAGCGGGCCATTAGCTGATGCTGTCGCGCCTGCGCAAGCTGTTCTCGGGCCAGGATACGGCACGTCCGGTGTTGGTACATGCCCATATGTTCAAGAACGCCGGCACCACTTTTGACTGGAGCCTACGCCGCAACTTCGGGAACCACTTCGTCGATCACCGGGCAGACGATGAAATGAAACGCGGGGCGGCGTATTTCGGCCCGTGGCTGCAAGAGCATACACATTGCCGGGCGATCTCCAGCCACTGGATCACACCACCGCTACCGGTGCTTGACTCTGTAGACATCGCCCTGTGCCTGCTGTTTCGAGACCCGGTCGAGCGCATGCGCAGCGTCTATCAGTTCGAGCGCCAGCAGGAAGGCGTTGACACACCCGGGTCCATCCGGGCCAAGAAGATGAGCTTCTATGAATACATGGCCTGGCAGATGGAGCCCATGCCGGGGCCCGTGGTGAAGAATTACCACACGCGTTACTGCTCTGGCGACTATCTCGGCGAGGACCTGCCGGCCATGTATGAGCGCGCCCTGGCGCTGCTGGAAGGTACCAGATTGGTGGGGCTGGTTCACCGCTACGACGAATCCATGGTGTTGTTCGAGCATCAGTTGGAGGCGCAGTTTCCCGGCATCGACCTCAGCTACCTCAAGCAGAACGTACTCTCGGTAGCGGAAAGTACCCACCTGCAGCGCCGCGATGCCGTGATCGGGGAGCTGGGTGATATCGCCGACACGGTATTGGCGGCAAACGATTACGATATGCGGCTATTTACCGCGGCGGAGCAGAGATTCGAATCGCTGCTTGCCGAGGTGCCCGACCTCGGCAGCCGCCTGTCTGACCTGCACGCCCGCAACACGGGGCTCCGGGAGCAGTATTCTTGAAGGCCTGGCCCTGGTTCCACCGGCGTCCAAAGCCTGGCTACCTGCGTGCGGCACACTACTTCGGGGATGGCTGGCCACTAAATTGCTGGTCGACCATGAATCCTGGCCAGGCCCGGGTCGACTTCGCCCAGATGCGAAACGACGGCTTCAATGCCGTCATCCTCCTGGTGCCCTACCGGGGCTTCCAGGTCACCCAGTCACCGCCGACCTACGAACACTACTACTTCGAGTTGCTGGAGGCTCTGTTGCTGGAAGCACGGCGGGCCAGGCTTGCCGTCATTTTACGCATCGGCTACGCCCATCACATTTGCGACCGGGCGCCATTGGTCAGCGGAGAGCTCACACGCCGCCAGCTCACCGACCCGGGCTACCGGGCCCCCTGGCAGGACTACCTGAACAAACTCCGGCAGGCACTGGCCGGGCATCGCCATATTCTCCACCTGTTTCTTTGCTGGGAAGAGTTCTGGCACGGTTTCATGTGGATGACTCGAATGCCCGAAGCGCAACGTCGCGAACTGGCGGGCTCGTCCGGCTTTGCTGAATATATCGGCGATGAAGCGGCCATCATCCCCCAGGAATCCGAACCGGAGTTTGCCCACTTTCACCAGTTCGCCAACCGGCGCCTGCGGGAGATCTATTCGGACTGCCGCGATGTGTTCCCCGACCTGGGATTCGAGTTCCGTGTGGACAAGGACCCCCTCCACAATGCAGACGGCAGCATCAGTTGGCTGTCGAATGACTACCTGATGGACAGCGGTGCGCTGCGCCTTAGCTACTGGGCCCCTTTCATCGGCGCCCGCAACGAGGGTGAGAAACTGCAGGCCGACGAGGCCCTCAGTCTTCTGGAGCACAGCCTCCAAGAGCAAACCGCAAAAGGCAGCAACACACGACTGCTGATCGACCAGTTCAATTTCATCGACGATACCCACAAGTACACAGACACCCATGCGCGGCTGCTGGAATCCGAGATACCCGGGTTCCTGGAGGCCTGCGCGAAACTCCTGCCACGCTACAGCGAGGGCTATGGCCTGTGGGCCTGGCGGGACTATCACCAGAACCACCTGTTCAATCCGAGCTTTCGCATGGGCATGGCCGGCTGGGAGGTGATTCAGGGCACGGCATCATCGGTACCCGCCGGCACTGCGCTGCGCGCCGGCGATTGCCTGGGTCAGGATTTCCGCGCCACTGCACACGGTATGCACGCGCGTTACCAAACCAGCCACTGCCATCTCATTGTGGCGCTGGTGGCAGTCGAAGATGTTCTCCTGGAAGCCAGCCTCGACGGCGAACAGTTTGTGCCTCTCGAAGCAAGCGGCCACACATGGCACTGCCGGCTGCCGATTGAGCCCGAGATGTATCGCACACGGGGGGTCAGTTTTCGGCTGCGCCTTGTCGCCGGCCGCTGCACCCTGCGCAATGCCAATCTGTACCAGTACACCTACCAGGTGGGTGTGAGGCAGGTGGATGGCTCGCCGGGGCCGCACCTTGAGCAGATCGTAGGGTTCAACCACGCCCTGGCACGCTGAAGCGAGTCCCAGCGCATGACCGGAGACCTCATATTGTCTCCTGAGTTTTTACACAGCACCGCCAGCTATCGGTTTTTTGCCACAACCTCCTGTGCTATCGTCCACGCCTCTCTTAGGTAGGAACGCCACGGCTTCTGAGCGTGCTGAATTCATACACCCGACTGGTCACCGGGAATCCAGGCAGGGTGGCCTTTATCCTGCTCATCACATGGTGGTCTGTGCTGGTCTGCAATGACCTCCTGCGCACCGCCCACGCCTACCCCGACTACGGTGACTTCTATCGCTGGGTCGTCACGTTCATTCAGCCGCTGGCCACAACAAGCGAGCCCAGGATTCTGGAAGCACTGTTCTCTGAATACGAGTTCCCGGGCCACGGGCACGTATTGACCAAGAGCGCCATTTTGCTGATTTCCCAGTACGCCGCATACGATCTACACCTGATGCGTATAGTCGGCACGCTTGCCTACTTTCTGCTATTGGCACTGCTGCTCCAGGGCGCCCGTCATGACATGCAGCGCTTTTGGGGGCAGACACACTGGTGGACACTTGCGCTACTGCTCGCGCTGTTTGCCCACCCCGAAGAACCCTATAGCCTCGGAAACAACCTGCTGGCTTTTGAGTACATTTTCATCCTGATAGCCTGGCTGATGGTTTTCAGCGTGTATCGGTTCTTGCTGGCTAAAGCATCACTCTTGCCGGCGGCCTGTTTTACGCTGCTGGCGGCCGTGGTCGCCGATGTCGCTTTCACGCTGGCTCTTGGCGCCTGTGCCGTGCTCACCTTTGCCTCCATATTGTCAGGTGAATGCGCACCGCGGAGGGCGGCGCCAGTCCTGGTCCTGCTGGTCCTGGTGCCAGTGCTCATCGTTGTGGCAGGCGCCGGGGAAAACGCCACGGCGTCTCAGCAGAGCTTCGCTCCGCACCGCTTCCTGCAATGGCTGAGCGCCGGCCTGGGCACAGCGCTCATCGCCGAGCCCTGGTTCTTTGATCGCGAGTTTACTCGCTCGGAGGTATACACTATCTCCATACTGTCGGGCGCCCCGATACTCTGCGCTATTGCAGCAACCGCCGTGGATCAACTGGCATACCGGCGTCCCGTGAACCTTGGAATCGCCCTGATTGCCTTCGGCGTATTGTCCTTGGCGGGCTCTTTCGCAACGCGCAACAGCCTGGGTGACTACTACGTCATTTCTCCGCGCTATGTCAGGTACTCGAGTTTCGCTATATGCGGGCTTGCCTGGTACTGGCTGGTTGTGCGGCGTGAGTGGCTGCGGAGCCTATGTGAGAACCTCGCTGTGCGTGGACTGGCGGTCGCACTGTTGGCGGCTGTGCTGGCGCTGTTCTGCACCCAATTGTGGTACCAACCCGAGAAGACCTCACACTTCGAACAGCTGCATCCTCGCCGGGAAGCGGCGCTGCTAGCCTTTGTCGACGCCCCGGGAGACGTTCCACCACTGGTCCATCCGGTACTTTCGGTTCACCTAAGGAAGCACCCCGATGCCGCACGGGAAGCCGTACGCTTCTACTTCGACTGTCGAGGCGGCGCCGAGCGATGCAGAGTTGGGAACACCGACTGATTCGCAGGTAGAATCACCCTTGCTGTTAGATTTTTGTACGGAGATGCTCACATGACAGCTCCAATCGCCGATCACCGACCGGTCGAGCTCAGCGTGGTTTGTCCCATGGCCAATGAGCAGGACATGCTGCAGATTTTTTTTGAAACCGTCCGCCCGCTAATCGAGTCCTGCAGCGATTCCTGGGAGATCGTTGTGGTGAACGACGGCAGCACGGACCAGACCCTGGCTCAGCTCATCGAAGTGCGGGAGACGATGCCAGAATTGCGCATCGTCGACCTGTCGCGAAACTTTGGCAAAGAAGCCGCCCTGACCGCGGGCCTCGCCCACGCCCAGGGAGAGGCGGTGATCATGATCGACGCAGACCTGCAAGACCCACCAGAACTGATCCCCGAAATGGTGGCCTGCTGGCGGGAAGGCTACGATGTGGTCACTCACGTCCGCTCCAATCGAGATTCCGACAGCGTACTCAAACGCACCAGCGCCAACGCCTTCTATACGCTTATCAATAAGATAAGTGATACGGACATTACACCCAATGCCGGAGATTATCGGTTGCTGACGCGGGCGGCGCTGGAGGCATTCCTGAGCCTTGAGGAACGGACACGCTTCAACAAAGGCCTGTTCGAGTGGCTCGGCTTTCGGGAAAAACAGCTCTATCGGGCGCGAGCGGATCGCGCCCAGGGTCAGACCAAGTGGAACTACCGGAAGCTATACGGCTTCGCGATCGATGGCATTACCTCCTTCAGCTCGGTGCCGCTCAAGATGTGGAGTTGGCTCGGGTTCCTTCTTGCCCTGGGCGCTTTCATTTACGGCATGGTGATCATCACGCGCACCCTGGTGTTCGGGGTAGACCAGCCGGGTTATGCCTCGCTCATGACCGTGATTCTGTTCTTCAACGGTATCACCTTGATTGGCATTGGCATCATGGGCGAATACCTGGCCAGGATATTTATTGAGACCAAGCGCCGGCCGCTTTACATCGTCCGCAAAGTGTATGAGTAACTGGTCGCAGGGACTGACACAGAGGGTCAGCGGGGAACTGCTGCGTTTTGCGGTCATCGGTGTTCTGGCCACTCTTACCCATGTGGCCTGCTACCTTGCGCTCTATCCTGGAATGCTGTCCAGTGCCGCGGCAGCCAACGTGGTGGCCTTCTCGCTGGCGGTCTTCGTATCCTACCTGGGCAACGCGCGCTGGGTATTTCCACACAGCGAGGGAGGCCGCGCCGAAGTGGTCAAGTTCTGTGTATCCGCACTGACAGGCCTCGGCCTGAACACCTTCTTCGCCTGGTACCTGGTGGATGTGAGGGGAGCATCGCGCTATCTGTCAGTCGCGCTGATGGTCAGCGTTACGCCACTGGCAGTATTCGCCCTCAACAAGTACTTCGTGTTTACTTCACGGACGAGATAAATCCGGCACTAATCCTTGGAAAGGATTTTCTTGATACCGCCCGCCACAGAACGCCTGGCGCGGTTGATCAGGCGCGCCTCTTCCTCGGCGCGGCGCTCCGCCTCGATGGCGGCATCGGCTTTGGCCTGCTCGGCCGCCATCAGGCGTCTTTCTTCCTCGAGTTTACGGCGTAGCTGGGCTCGCGTCTCATCGCTGACGCGAGTTTCGATCAACTGCGTCTCCTCGTGCATCAGCATGCGGGCGAGGCGATCCAGCAGGGCCTCGGTAAGCTTCTCCGGCGGCAGTTTGTAGCGCTTTTCAGGCTGTGTTTCGAGATTGAGCAGATCGACGTAGATGCACTTGTCCTCGGCGCTGGCAATAAAGCGAATCTGCAGGCGCAACGGACCTTCCAGGATAAAGTGCGCATTCACCACATCGTGTGAACTGGAAAGTTCGTTCTTGGTGTAATGAGGAAAGCGATGGCTCTCCAGCAGGTCCGCATAGCGTTTCACGGCGGCCTTGGTCTGCACGTAAAACTCTCGCCGTTCCTCCAAAGCGCAGTCACAGGCTACGATCAGTTTACGCGGGTCGTCCTGTTCATCAGAGCGGAAAATATAGCGGCCGTGTTTCAGGCCAAGGGGGGCGCCTTTGACCGGGTCCACGGGGTACGGCGCGGTGACATCCGGCGCCACCGTATTGAGGGTGTCCACCAGTTCCATGAAGTAATCATGGGCCCGGCGCATGGCTGACTTGATATGCTGCTCGTAATAGGCCTCCCGGGCCTCCAGCTCAGTCCCCTCCTGCCGCTGCTCTGCTTCCTTCTTTTCCGCTTCTTTTTTTAGATCGTCCAGCAGTCCCATAGGCTTCCCCGAATTTCGTCTGTACCTGGCAAACCACCCCCGGTCGGCAGAGATTTTACGCCAGAATCGTCCAGATGCCCTATGGATACCACAGGAAGCCTGGTCGCGAACAGCCAATCCTTGATACCAAGAGTGGCCTGCGCGTCGGCGCAGCTCCGCTGCAGCTCCACGAATTGAGAACTGGCTCACAGTTTCCTTGGAACCGCTGCAAATCATAGCGCTTGCGAGCGGCGGGCGCGCAGGGCCAGAATCAGAACAAAATCTGGACAGCTCAGGCGAGGTTTGAACCAAGCCAGCCGTTGCAGCGTCTAATCCGGAAACTCACCGCATCCCAGAGGTGTCCGATGCTTAAGCCCAAACTCCTACTTATCCTGGCCTGCCTGGGCCTGACCGCCTGTGAGCAGGCGCAAATGGTTGGCCCCGTCGGCGGCGGTGAGGTTACCGTCACCGAGTTTAGAAGCGGCGAGACCGTGCTGACGGGCCTCAGCACCAGCGATGAGGACACCCTTATCGCCCTGTTCGGGCAGGAGACCGTCGACGGCTATACCAGCCTGCAGCTCCTGTCATTCCTGGGCATCAATACCTTTAACAACCCTGGCTTCAACGACGCGACCTGGTACGTGATGGCGGTACAGGGCGGCTTTGACTACGACGCCGATGGCAACCTGCTGGTGGACCAGGCGCCGGCCCAGGTGTTTGGCACCCTACACGCCCTGGTAACCGGTGAGCAGCTCAACCGCGGCGGCTTTCTGGTCACCCCCGTGACCGAGGCTGCCTACCGCTACGCCCTGGATATCGCAGATTCGACGTCGGATGATGCCCTGCGCCCCGCCCTTGACGCTGCAGCCGGCGACCTGGTCGACGACGTCACCGCTGACGACGAACTGGACTATGGGGATATCCTGGCCTGGAATCGCATACTTCACAGCCAGCAACTGAGGGGAGATATTGGCACCCTGACCAACGCCCTGGCCGCGGGCGAGAGCGAAAGCGTGGTCACTGCGGCAGCGCTGGCCCTGTTTAGCACCGCGCCGCCGGGCAATGAGCAGAGTGCGGAAGAGTTCTTCGCCCAGTCGGCTTCCGATGTGGTGCAGTCACGATGCGGCACGTGCCACCGTGTGGGTGGCATAGGCACCCGGGGTACCAGCCACATTCTGCAGCCCACCTCCAACAATGATCACATCGCGCTCAACACCGAGATGTACAGGGCGCTGGTAGGCCAGCGCGGCGTGCAATACATCCTCGACAAGTCTGTCGGCCAGCGCGGCCACGGCGGCGGCAACCGGCTCGGAAACTTCCCGGAAGAATTCGCCATCCTGGAGACCTTCCTCACGCTCCTCGAAAATGGCGGCTAGGAGTGCCAGCGCGGCGCCTGTTATCAGCCAGGAAATGGTAAAACTCGCGCCGCCATAGCGCTAAACATCCTCCCCCTGCCCGAGCATAGGTGCCCGGGCAATCTGATACAGGGAGGGCTAGAAGGAATACTGTAGTTCGATTCCGTAGTTTCTTGGCTCGAGTACCGTGGCACTGCGGAAACGGCCCACCAGCGGCCCGTCCTGGTTCATTCTGATGACATCGTCGTTGTCGAACGCGTTTTTGACATAAGCCAGGGCCTGCCAGTTACCGTCGGCTGGGCGCAGCGTCAGCTGCAGGTTCAACTGCTCCCAGCCATCGAATTCATCGGAAGGTTTGTTGAACTCATTGGCGTAGAAGTCGTCCTGAATAAAGTAGTCCGCCCGGGCGGTCAGGTCATAGCCGCCAAAAAGCTGGTTGGAGTACTCCACGCCCACGTTCAGCGAGTACTCCGGGGCGTTGCGCAGGGTATTCCCATCCAGGTCCTTGATCAGCAGACCGTCATCGGTAAACAGGATATCGCCATTCTCATCACGTGCCGGTACCGTGCCGGGGGCAATACCGTTCGGGTCGCCCTGGTCGGCGGAGATGAAATCATCGATCTCCAGATCCAGCCACGAGAGGTTCAGATCAAAGGTCCAGGATTCGGCCAGCGCCAGCCTGAATTCCGCTTCAGCGCCCATTACCGTGGCGTCGCCATTCACCGTGAGGGCGGAAACCTCGGTGATCTGGCCAATCTGCATATCTTCGTAATCGTAATAGAAAGCGCCCACGTTAGCCCGCAGCCGGCCGTCGAACAGGGTGTTCTTGGTACCCAGTTCGAAGGCGTTGATGTACTCCGGATCAAACACCAGACCACCCTCCGGCCCGCCGGGGTTGAGGCCGCCGGCCTTGTATCCGCGCGCGGCGCTCGCGTAGACCATGGTATCGTCGGTGATAGCGTGTTCGAGTGTGATCTTGCCTGTCGTCTCCTGCCAATCATCCTCCGCCTCAACCCAGTCCGGGTCCACCAGCACCAGGAACTGCTGCCGCGTGCGGATGGATTTGTCGTCGTCCGTATAGCGAATACCCACTGTCAAACGGGTTCGCTCGGTGAGGTCAAAATAACCCTCGCCGAAAATGGCGTAGGACTCGGTTTCTATCGGGTCACTTTCGACGTTGAAGAACTCGAACTCACGCGGCAGACCCAGCGCCTGCTGACCGGCGGCCAGCGCGGGATGGGTTATCAGGGTTTGCGAACTGCGCTCCTCATCGAAGTAGAAGGCGCCCAGCAGGAAGTTGAAGGGGCCGTCATATTGTGAGGACAGCCGGAACTCCTGAGTAAATTGCTCGGCATCAAGCAAATCCCGGCGGCCGGACCGAATCAGGTCCGTGGTGATTTCATCCCTTGCATTCGCGCGATAGGTGAGCGGCTGGGACAGGCGAACATCGGTGGCGAAGCGATCGAAATCCGCAAACACATCACCCTCGGTGTCGTAGTAGCCGGTCAGCGACACAAACTGGTAGTTGTCAAACTCATAGGTGAACTGCAGCGAAACCCCCAGCTGGGTCGCTTCGTAGTCCGGCTCCTGATCCATGTTCACCTTGCGGAAACTGCTGGGGTTAACCGCATCGGCAAAGTAATCTCCCAGAGGCATCAGCGTGCCACCCAGAAACGCCAGATTGATGGTCTGGAAAATCGAGGAGCTGACATCCGGCGTTTCGAAGCCAGCGGACAGCGCTGAGCAGCCGGTCTCGGCGTCTTTGGTGCAAACACCCTTGGTGCGCAGCGAACGATTGCTGTCTTCGTCGAGGTAGGACACAACAAGGTCGGCAGACAGGCGGTCGGAGAAATCAAAGGATGTACTGCTGCGCAACTCATAGCTGTCGCGTCCGTCGACGTCGTTGCCCGTGTAGATGTTCTCGGTAAATCCATCGCGAGTCAGGTACATTCCGGAAAAACGCTGCCGTACCTTGTCATTCAAAGGAATGTTCACGGCCCCCTTGACGCGAAAGGTGTCGTAGTTGCCCGCCGTAACCGACGCAAAGCCACCGAACTCATCATCCGGCTTGCGGGTATGAATATTGATGACCCCCGCCGTGGTGTTGCGGCCGTACAGCGTTCCCTGGGGGCCCCGCAACACTTCCACCCGCTCGATGTCAAAATAGTCATTGGTCAGGAACAGCGGCGAATTCAGGTAAACATCATTGATGTGGTAACCGAGTCCGTCCTCCGAGGTGCTGGATATTGCGTTGTTGCCCACCCCGCGAATGGAGGTGCGCAAGCCGTCGACTACCAGGTTGGGCACCGAGAACTGCAGGTCTACCAAGCCCTCGATGCGGCGCAGCTCCAGCGTGTCACCGGTAAACGCGGAAATCGACATGGCGACGTCCTGCAGTGACTCCTGCCGCCGTTGGGCGGTAACCACAATTTCCTCAAGCAGCTCAGTATCGGTGGCCAGTGCCGGGGGAGCCATCGTTCCTGCTGCGACCAGGGAAAGGGCGCAGGCCAGCGGGTTGTGCGTGAAGGTCGGTTTCATGATGCGGGCCTCAAATTTATTAGCGTTATCTAGGGCAGCGCGTAGGCAATGACATAACCACCCTGCCCATCGCGCGGATTTCGTGAATCTGTGTAGGTGCCGGTGCCGGGATCACGCGGGTACCGCCAACTGGGATTGGGCACGGTGACAATCACGTACTGTTTGCCACTGCGCTCGGAGAAATAACTCATAGGCGTGGACTGACCGCTGCCGGGCAGGTCGGCAGACCATTTCACTTCGCCGCTGCGAAGATCGAAGGCACGCACGGTGCTATCCATCGTGGAGCTTAGAAAGATCAGGTCGCCGCGAGTCGTCAGCGTGCCAGCGCGGATGGGCGTGCCTACCTGGAAAGGCAAACCGGTGCGCCAGTTGAAGGGTCCGGAGTTCTTCATGCTGCCCACAGGCCGGCTCCACAACAGCGCGCCGGTATTCAAATCCATCACCGCCAGCCTTGACCAGGGCGGCTCGAAGCAAGGGACCTGGGTCCCCAGGCGCGACATGAAGGGCAATGTCAGCCCGTAGTAGCGGATACGCCTGTGGTCATAGGGGTCGTCGGCGTCAGGTTCACCCATCAGCGGTTTTGGCTCCGCTGGGTCCATCCACACCGCCGGGTGATCGTCACCCAGCAGCAGAGCGGCGCGAGCACCGGCGTCGGCGACCTGCTGGGGCGTCACCAGCAGCGTGCGGTTGGCGAGCAGCATCGGGGACGCCACCAGCAGGCCGTGATCGGCATCCACCGACACACTGCCCCAGTTGAACCCGCCAAAGTTTGCGGGAAACTGCAGGCTGCCGCCGGTTGTGGGCGGCGTGAACAGGCCTTCATAGCGCATTCTGCGGTACTCGATGCGGCAAACCATCTGGTCCAGTGGAGTCAGGCCCCACATGTCCCGCTCATACAGGTAGGGATGGAAATTCGGTAAGGAAGAAGCGGGCTGAGTCCGGGAGAGGTACTCGCCCGGCGCCGGGTCCTGCGGAACCGGCCGTTCGGGTATCGGATGCACCGGTGTACCATCGCGCCGGTCGAGCAGGAATATCTCTCCGGTCTTGGTGGGAACCGCCACCGCCGGCACCCGCTCGTCACGGACCGTCACGTCCACCAGCACGGGCTGCGCGGGTACGTCGTAGTCCCAGATATCGTGATGGACGGTTTGGTAGCTCCAGCGCGGCTGGCCGCTGTCAGCATCCAGGGCCACAACCGACGAAGACCAGGCGTCGTCTATCTCCCGCCGGGCGCCACCAAAATAGTCCGGGGCGGCGTTGCCGGTCGGCGCGTAGATGAGGTTTAACTCCGGGTCAAAACTCATCAAAGACCAGACGTTGGGTGTGCCGCGCGTGTATTCCTCGCCGGCTCCGGGTTCAGTGCTATCACCGGGACGCCCGACATCCCAGGCCCAAAGGAAGGCGCCGGAGAGGGCATCAAAAGCCCTGACCACACCGGAGGGCAGTCCAAGGTTCTGGGAGTCGAGTACCAGGCCGCCGACTACCAGCTTGTCGCCGGCCACCAGCGGCGGGGACGTATGGTAGTACTCCTTGGGCTGGTGGATACCCATGCCGCGACGCAGGTCTACTTCACCGCCTTCGCCAAAGGAAGCGCAGGGCTGACCGCTGCGGGCGTCGACGGCGATTATCCTCGCATCGATCGTTGCCGTCATGATCCGCGTCGGGCATTCGCCCGTGTAGTCTGCCGGCGCCTCGTAGTAGCTCACACCCCGGCAGGTGCGTGCGTACTGGTGTTTGGCCGGCGCCAGGGCCTCGGGATCATAGCGCCACAGTTCACCGCCGCTGTCCGCATCAACGGCGATAAGTACGTTGCGGGCACCACACAGGTAGAGCATCCCGTCGACATTCAACGGGGTCATCTTGAAATCGTCCTCTACGCCCGTGCGGAAGCGCCAGGCTTCTTTGAGCTCGCCCACGTTGTCGCTATTGATCTGCTCCAGCTCGGCAAAGCGAGTACCGCCCACCGAGTTGCCGTAGTGGCGCCAGTCGACCGTCGGCTCTGAATCGACAGTCACAGCCGGCGACTCCACGGTATTGACGTCGAACCCGCGGCCCGCTGCTCCTACCAGCAACAGGCTGGCGAGAAGCAGCGGAACCACAACCGACAGAGATGCCAGCGACGTCCGATACTGGGAGGGAGCCAGGGACGCGCGATAACCGGGCGTGAGGAACCAAAGCGCAATGACTAGCCAGAAGGCCAGGCGTGGCAGCAGCGCCAGGAAGTCCAGCCCGGCTTCGTACCAGGCCCATGGGATCGTCAGGAAAACGGTCGTGCTGTAGAGGTAGAGCCCCTCCACACGCCCTTTGACCAGCCAACATACAACCAGCAAGAGGGCGGCGCCGGCGAGGACGTAGTAAAAAGAGCCGCCCAGGAATGCGAGATAGCTCCCCAGCAGCGCCAGGGCGACACCGTAGACACCCAGCAGGCCAACCACGCACCAGTGTCCAATTCTCCACGCCATCGTCATGCTCACATCGGGAAGATGCTGTGGCCGCCATCCATGACAATGCTCTGGCCTGTCATGAAGTCGCTGTGACTGGAGGCCAGGAAAACCGCGACCCCTTCCATGTCTTCCAGCTCACCGATGCGCCCGATAACAGAACGGCGCCGGCAGGCGTCCTGGAATTCTTTACCCGCGGTAAGGGACATCTCCGTTTCGATGAAGCCCGGTAGAATCGCATTGACGCGAATGCCCGCGTGCCCCAGCTCAACCGCCAGTGCCTGCACCAGGCCTCGTACCGCCTGTTTGGTGGTGGAATAGCCCGCAGCGCCAGCCGTGCCCAGGAGTGCGGCGACGGAGGACGTTACCACCAGCTTGCCGCCGGATTTCCGAGCCAGCAGATGCTCAGTAACCGGCGCCCAGGTCTGGACCACGCTCATCAGATTGAGGTCCACTGTCGCCAGCCAGTCAGCGCGACTGGTTTGATGACAAAGACCGCGAAACCCTCCACCGCCGGCGTTGGCGAAACAACTGTCGACCTGGCCGAAGCGATCGAGGGTGCTGGCAAAGGTCTGTGCAACCTGCTCTTCGTCGGTCACGTCGCAGACAAATGCCTCGACATCACCACCCAGGTCACGGAGTTCCGCGACCGCGGCGGCGTTCTTGTCCGCGTTCCTGGCCCATACGGCCACCCTGCCCCCACACTTCACCAGGCCGCGCGCAAAGGCGAGTCCCACCCCGCCATTCCCGCCGGTCACAACCGCCACCTGGCCGTCCAAGTCAAACATCTGGTCTCCTACAGTCCGTTGGATGAGAAATTCATTGATGACAGCGGCGCGTCTTCGCTGATGCGCTGAAGCCCCAGCAGGTTCCCGTCGGGATCACGCGCATACTGAATCTGTCCGGAATGCGTGGACCGCACATCACCCACCAGGGCGCCGCCGGCCTCGAGCAGGCGGCGAGAGGCGACGTCTATATCGGTGACATCAAAGACAATCATGTTGTAGCCCGGCGCATTTAGCGGACGCGGCGCGGAGGGGCGCTGGGTCGGGTGGCTGTGATACTGAATAATCTCCAGCTCCAGGTTTCTCACCTGGAACCAGGCCATTTCAATGGATGTACCCGGCAGTCCGGACACCTGGTCCAGTTTCTCGCCCGACAGCTTCAGCAGGCGCCCCAGCCGACGGGGAGAAGGCTCGTTAAGCAGCAGGGAATAGAAGTCGACGGCCGCATCAATATCGGGTGTCGCGAGAGAAACATGGCGAATCCGATAGTCGTTGGCGGGCGGCGTCTCGAGATCCAGTGCCTGGACATCAACGTGCTCCACCTCGAAAACCATGCCGTCGATATCCTCAGCGTAGGCGTAGCGCACAGGGCTGGACGCATTCAGTTGCACCATGTCGGTGCCCCCCAACGCCTGCGCTCCCGCCGCCAGGAAGCGCTGATAGGCCCCGGTGGTCTGGTTCACCTGGTAACAAACATGTGCAATACCGGGACCATTCACCGGGGTCGGCTTGCGATCTGCCAATGGGCTGAATTCCATAAGCAGCAGCTGCGCGTTGCTGGAGCGAAGCAGACGAACTGGCAACAGTTGCCCATCGCCCGGCGCGCCGACTGGCAGTGAGGCGCGGGGCAAGGACGGCGTATCCACAGCCGTCATAGCGGCGCCGCTTGCGTAAAAACCAGAGCTGTCATCAAGGCTGGCGACAGTGGCGCCCACGTAGGCGATGCCCAGCACGACAGTATTGGCAGGATCAGGTTCTGTGCTGCAGCTGGCGAGCAGAAGCACAATGGCCAACCATGGGCCCGACATTATTATTTTGATCATCTGTAGACCACTCCGATGGCGTTACTGGGAACAGTCGCCGCCACTTCGATAGGCCCTTTATAACACCTTATTGCACTATAAGTACAATAGTGGATCAAAATTTATCTGATATTTTTCATTTTTACCCGATATTCAGGTCTTTAATGGAAAAATAATCCAATAAAGTGATGGGGATTCTCATCTCTTGAGCTTTTGTTTCCTCGTCAGATAGTCAGTTCGGGCCATGGCGATAGAACCCATGATCATCGCCACGGTCAACTCCTCCACATCCTCTCGCTTGAGCGGTCCACGCAGCAGATACTGACCCGCAGCCGCCGGCAGCCCGAAGGATATATCGGTGGCCGCTCGTGCCAACTCCAGTGGCATGTCGAAATGCCTGGCAACAATTTGACCCAGATAGTCCACCGCTGTTGAACGGCCGTAGTCCGTGGGGTCATGCATATCGGAAATACTGGGTTCGGCCTGCAGGCGTTCGATTAATAACCCTCGTTCCTCAATGTTGGTGAGATACACGTGGGTAATGTTTCGAATCAGCTCTTCGAACGTCGCCGCCTGTTCCGCAGCTTCATACTGCTGCCGTCTCAAGATTTTGAGTTCTCGCTCCAGCAGCTCCTTTAGAAGCTCCCTGAGGCTATCGAAGTAGTTGTAGACCAGCGACTTGCTTACGCCGGCACTCTGGCCAATACGCTCCAGTGAAATCTGTGCGACCCCCTCGCGTTTGATGATTTCGGCTGCGCCATCCAGGATCATTGAGCGGCGTACTTCAGGACTGTACCGGCGGCGGCGAGGTGGCTCTGCTTTTGTCACGTGTTCGACCCGGGTTGGGATATGGGATCACTATACAGGTATCCAGGTACCTCGGCGCCCATGCCCGCGGCTTGAAGCTCAGCCCGTCAACGCAGGCCGCCGAGGCGATAATTGATCGTAGCGCCAATGATTCTTGGAGCGGCCATCAGCCTTGGCGTCGCCTCGTCAGGCGCGGTGACAGATGCCAGACTGTTCTCCAACCAGTACTCCTCGTCCAGGAGATTCCTCACCCAGGCGACAAGCTCCCAATGCTCCCGGGGGCTGCGATAGGTGATAGAAGCATTGAGCACGTCCCAGTCAGCGATCTCTGCATTGCCGAAACCATCCGTGGTGTCATCCTGCCAGACATAGTCGGCGTGCAGCGTCAGATCGCCTCCGGCAAGTGGGAAGCCGTAGTCGGCAAACAGGCTGTACTTGTATTCCGGGACACCATTGACCTGCTCACCCTCCAGCGCCGGTGTTCCTTCAAACTCTGTGTATTCGGAGTCGATGTAGCCAACACTCAGACCGAGCTGCAGGCCAGCGGCAGGCAACCCCACCAGGTCCCACTCGAACCCCATAATCTCCGCGTCCGCATTCAGCGTTACCGGAGTGGCGGTGTCGCGCGCAATGCCGGATTGCAGATCTCGATAGTCCATGTAGTACACCGACATGTTCGACTGCAAGCGCCCGTCGAAGTAGCTTCCCTTCAACCCAAGCTCGAAGTTGTCGACATTCTCGGGGTCGAACGGTGTGCGGGCGATGGCCTCGGTGGGTGCGGTGCCCTGAAAACCGCCGCTTTTGAAGCCCTGGCTGAACAGGAAGTAGGCCAGCACGGAGTCGTTGAGGTCGTACTCGAGTCCAAACTTGAAGGCAACATCATCCCAGCTCTCACCGGTAGTCACGTCGTATATGTCGTCGATAAGTCCACCGTTCTGACCCGGTGGTATGAGGCCGGGAAAACCAGGGAAAAACAGGTCCCGGGTCGGGTCATCAATGAACGTGCTTCCGGAGAAGGTTTTCTCCTCGTAGGTATAGCGCACGCCCAGCGTCGCACGGGCGTGATCGCCGAGATCGTGGGTCAACTCGCCGAAGACGGCGAAGGCTTCGGTCTCGATGCCCTGGTTGAAACCCAACTGCGCCTCTGAGAATGGCAATTCTCCAGGGAAGAACAACTCAAAGACTTCAGAAGTGAACACGGCATCCCGGGTACCCTCCTCCTCGAAGTAATACAGGCCCAGCAGCCAGTCCGCCTTACCACCGAAGGACCAGTCGCCCTCCCGCCGCGAGGTAAGCCGGATTTCGCCGCTCCACCAGTCGCTGTCCTCGTCGTGGTTCTCATTGAAGAGATTCTCTGGTGAGTGATCCCGGTCCGCCGAGAAGCGGGTCTCTGACTCTCGATAGCCAAACAGATATACGGTGTCCACGTTGTCGCCCGCTGTATTGAGTTGCAGCGTGATGCCACCGGTGTCCATGGACTCGAAGCCCGTGTTATCGAGGTTTGCCTCGTAGGGGTCTTCGCCGGCGGGCTCCGATGGATAGCCCGGCGTCAGGTCGTGGATCACCGATCGAAAGCCCGGTTCCAGCAGGGCAAACATGCGAGGATTGGGGTCATTCTCCTGGTAGTCGAGAGTGAGTTGCAGCTCGATGTCGTCGTTGATCATGACATCCACACCCGCGCGAATCGCCTGAGTATCTTCGCCCGTGCCATCGTCTCCGTTGAACACGTTCTCCATGTAACCGTCGGACTCCATGCTGACCACGGACAGCTTTCCCAGCACTTTGTCCTCCACCAGGGGACCCGTCAGGTACGCTTTGGCATTGAAGGTGTCGTATTCGGCCACCTCCACGGAAAACTCTGCACCGGGCTCATGGGACGGACGACGGGTGATGTAGTTGATTGCTCCTCCCGCACTGTTGCGTCCGTAAAGCGTGCCCTGTGGACCTCGCAGAACCTCAACCCTGTCCAGATCAAACAGCAAACCGTTCGCCGGGCCGGCTCTGGGTACGTAGACACCATCGATATATACCGCCACCCCCGACTCGACCGAGATATCATCCACAGCGGCGCCCACACCGCGGATGGTATAGCGCGTATTGCCGATACTCTGGGTTCTGACGAATAAGCCGGGAACAAAATTCTGGAGGTCGTCAACGCGACGGATCCGCAGGGCGCGTAGCTGCTCCTCACTGATCGCCGACAGGGAAGCGGCCACGTCCTGGGCGCTCAACTCGCGGTGTGTGGCCGTTACCAGAACTTCCTCCAGCACTAGTCGCTCTTCCTCCGCCAGCGCGAAGGGTACTGGCATCGCGACCGCGATGACGCATGAAACAGGACGAAGCCAGGGTGTGAGGTTTCTCATTATCGTAATCCCCCATTGCGGTCGCCACGCCAAGCGACTCCGATCCAGCTTCCTCCTCCACCTGGCCACGCATCAAAATGTCGGCGCCAAAGCGGCAGAGGGCACACAACAGGCGCAGTAGGCCTGGACCGGTAACGGCTTAGCGACACATGTACTTATAAATATTGTCGCTGCCAATATAATACGCCTAATATTGACAATAGCAATATTTTTAGCCGGTCGCGCGGAGACCCTGAAGGAGGTAGCTGAGATAGTCGTCGATGAGATCTTCGGCCGATGACTCACCCATAACCACGGGGGGCAGGCGACGGCCTGCAAGGATGGCCGAGAAACCGTGGCACAGGCACCAGATCATGGAAGCGAGCTGTTGGGGGTCGCCGGCCACGATCAGGCCACGCCCCTGGCCCTCGGCAATGCTCTGGGTCAAAACATCGAGAGCACCCACGGAGAGCTCAAACAGCTCGGGATACTTCTTCTTGCTGTACTCCTTGAACATTACTTCAGAATGCGCCGGGTGCTTGATATTAAAGTCTATGTACTGCTTGCAACCCGCTCGCCAGCGCTGTTCCCAGTCAACCCCCGGGACTGACATGGCCTGCAGCACTTCCGCCGTCATCATTCGAAACCCTTCCTCGGCGATCGCGGCGAGCAGCGCCTCCTTGTCGGCAAAGTGCATATAGGGCGCGTTGTGCGACACCCCGGCGACACGCGCCAGCTTGCGCAGGCTCAACTCGTGCATGCCCTCTTCCGCAAGGACCTCAATACCGGCCAACACAAGGGTGTTGCGAAGATCCCCGTGGTGATAGCTGCCCGACCGTTTACCCCCAGCCCTGGTCCTTGTTTCTTGTTTCTTCATAGATCACCTTATATATTGGCACTAGCAATATAAAATATGCCGGCTGGAGGGTAAAGCGTGGCGCCTCAGACCCACGGCTCACCTCCCAGAGCGTGCCGCTACGGCGGTCGAACGAGGGCGGAGGGGACGCACATGATGTCGAGCCAGGAGCTTAAACCCAGGAAGCTACCTACCCAGAGGCGAGCCCAGCTTACCGTGGACGCCATTCTTGAGGCGACGGGCCTGCTTCTTAAAGAGTCCGGCCTTGAACACTTCACCTGCAACCACATCGCGGAACGCGCAGGTATCAGTATCGGCTCCCTGTACCAGTATTTCTCCAACAAGGAAGCCATCATCGCTGAATTACGGCGGCGTCACTTCCGCATGGTCACCACACGCCTGAAGACCGCGATCCAGGCTTGCCAGGGGTGTTCCTTCAGCGAGCAGCTCTATCACATCGTGCGAGTCAACGTGGCCATTCACCAGAGCGACCCCGCCCTCCACCAACTCCTCACGGACAGGTATCGCCACATCGGATTTGATGCGGATACTACAGAGCCGCGAGAAGATTCCAGCTTACTCGCCTCGCAGCCGGCCACCAGTGCACTGGTAAATGAGCTTGGATTCAACGAGACACAGGCGCGGACCAGCGCCATTGTCATTGCAAGTATCGTGGAGTCGCTCACGCATGCGGCGATCGTTGATCAACGGCTGAACATGGAGCCTGAGGACCTGGTAGAAGAGATCGTCAAGGTGGTGACAGGGTACCTGTCACAGGTCCTCAGCCCACAAGTAGGGACCTAGCCAGTTGAGCACATAGGGCATTTCCAGGTGGCGGGAGGCACAGTGACCGGGATGATCGCCGAACAGCGCCAGGGTGGGACGTCGACTTACCTCGGTGGCCAGCAGGCTGTCACTGGTCGGAACAATTGGGTCCTCCCAGGTATTGATGGACAGAATGGGAACCGATGTCCGCTCCCCCTTCCCAAGAATGCCCTGGTTTACCAGCGATATCGGCAGGCTCTTGACTGCAATGTCCAACACACCCGATGAGGCTGCGCCCACCCGCTCAACGTATACTTCGAACTGGAAACTCCGGGTTTGCGCCTGGAACTCAGGAGACGATGCCAGTCCCGCTTCGATCTGGGCCACCTGCTCTGCGGGTAAAGAACCCGATGCGTGGGCGGCAACCAGCACCGCCATATCTACATCCGGGGGAACGGGGAACAGTTCCAGGGCATGCACGGCATGCACAAGCCCGCAGCTGTTGACCGCCGCCGCCAGATGCTGCTGATGAGTCACGGCGAACTTCACCACCGGCAGGCCGCCGAGGCTCTCTGAATAGGCAACAATGCGCGCATGATCAAATCGCGAATCCTCGAGTATTCGTTCAAGCACGGCGGCGTGATGCTTGTGGGCGTCGGGGTCGACGACTCCATCGTTGCCGTTGCCCGGCATGTCGAATGCCACCATCGCTGCGCCCCGCCGATTCAGTTCATCAGCCAGCGGAAGGAACTCAATACCCAGGACGTCCATGCCGCCGGTCTTCATAACCACCGGGTGCGGGCCGCGACCTTTCGGGAGGTGCACGAAGGCGCGAAACGCAACGCCATCGACCTGCAGGTGCCAGGTCTCGAAGCGCTTCCCCAGGTGCCGTCCGGCTGCCTCATAGGCGTCAAAGGCTTTAGCCAACGCCTGGCGTGTATGGGGCTTGTTCAAATGCGGGTAGCTCGCGATGAGGTAGTACACGGCGGCGCGCCGAAGGGCTGCGGCGGAAGGCCGTGATCCGGCGCTGACAAGCTCCTCTTCGGCGGTACGGGTAAACTCGTAGGTCCAGTGACCGGGCCCGTAAGAGAGCTGGGTATCTGCCAGTTCCTGCCAACGGCGCTCGCCATCACCGGCGCGCACGCGCTCCAGCGTGGCTTCGATCTTGCTGCGTTCAGCACCCTCCCATACCCACATGGCCATGCGCACATCGCGGTACCAGCCAGACGCATAGCGAGCGTCCCGGGCTTCCGCGGCGATCAATTCATCATTGCTTGCCGCCAGCGCGGCAGCGGCGGGCAATAGCAGTAAAACTACAAGTAGTTTGACCATCGGCGCGTCTCCCTTATCAACGGGGCCATTGTCGAGGATGGGAGGCCCGGCTCCAACTCGCATTCCAGAGACAGCGGTATGCAATTGATATCAAATAAAAAAGTCGGAATGTTTTTGCCGAAGTACCCGCCCTACATCGCTTTCTCGGCGCCAGGCTTAGGCAGGCCACGGCAGCCCGGTGCTGCGGGCGGTCCCGGCGGGATTCAGGGTTCAGGGTTGCCGGATATTCGATTACGCCCTGCTGCTTTTGCGGCGTACAGGTGCTGGTCGGCCTGCTCCAGCAGGCTAGCGGCATCACCGGCGTGCTCCGGCACCAGGGTCGCGACGCCGATGCTGAGACTCAGGTGGCCGATGTCCGACGCCTGGTGCGGTATGTTCAGTACCGCGACCGACGCCAGCAAGCGCTCTGCCACATTCCAGGCCCCCTCAGCATCGGTATCGGGCAGCAGCACCACAAACTCCTCACCGCCGTAACGCGCCACCAGGTCGTTGGGCCGCGACAGGGCACTGGAAAGCGCGCCTGCCACCCGTACCAATACCTCATCACCCTTCAGATGGCCGTAGCTATCGTTGAACGCCTTGAAGTTGTCGATGTCCAGAATTAATAGCGACAGGGACGCCTTGCGGCGCGCATGAGCCGGCCACTCCCTCGCCAGCGCGGTGTCGAACTGGCGCCGGTTGTTGATCTGGGTGAGCCCGTCGATCATCGCCATCTGCTCAAGCTTGGCGTTGGCATCACCCAACTCCGCCGTGCGCTGCTGCACCTTCTCTTCAAGGTTGGTGGAATAGGCCTCCAGTTCCGAGGTCAGCGACTCCACCGCAGCGAAGGCCTGGGCAGAACGACGGGACAGAGCGTAGGACTGGATGATGATAAAACTGAACAAACCGAAACCGATCAGGAAGTGCGGTGTATTGATCACGTCCCGTGAGCTCAGCAGATCGGCCACCGCAGTAAAAATGAGAATGGCAAAGCCGACCAGGAAAGCCGCTGCCTCCTCCCGGCGCTCCAGCGCAGCGCGGGCCATCGCATACAGGCCCACCCCACAGGTCAGCAACAGGTAGATCTGGAATACCGGCAGCCAGGGGGAGTAAACGCTCATTGGGGTGATCGCAACGCCGCTCGAAAAACCCAGGCCCAACACGTAGATCATGCGCATCGCCCAGGTCGGGTAATACCCTGGCAGCAGGCGCGAGAAGTACGCGCCAAAGGTCGGGAGCGCCAGCAGGAAGGACAGGTACTCCAGCCGAAACAGTGCATCGTGGGAAATACCGGGCCACAACTCCGTGATGTAGCGCTCATCAGTCGACAGCAGACGCGCAGAGGTAATCAGGCAAACCAGGCCGAAGAACAGCGGTGAAGAGTCTTTGCGCCTCAGTGAATACAAGCCCAGGTGATAGAGACCGATAGCGCCGATAGCACTGGCCAGCGCGATGGACAGCCCCAAAGCCTGCTCGTAGTGTCGCCTCACGTCGTCGCTGGCGCCCAGCACCAGGTACTCCCAGAGCCCGCCCGAACGGTAGTGGAAATTCGCGACGTGAAACACGATACGATACTCGCCGCTGTCTGGTGCGGGTAGAGGCACCAACTGCCGCTGGAAGCCCGGTGTGGTGCTGGCAGCATCTCGCCCTACCCGGCCTGCCTGGTGCAGCAGTTGGCCATCCACGAAGACACGGTAGGCGGTGCCGACATCGCGCACTTTGAGCGACAGGGCCGGCGCATCCGGCGGCAGCAATACGCGCAGGAAATAGGTGGCGTAGCCATGGCGTTTGAATCTGTCGCCTCCGCCCGCGTCAACGCGCCACTGGTCAGGCACGCTGGCCGTGTCAAAACCCTCTGGCCATTGCCCCTGCAGTTCCGCGGGCGGGACCAGGGCATTCCAGGTGAAGCCCCACTCCCCGTTCAGGCCCACGGCACCCTGACGCTGAAAACTCCAGTCCCGCAGATCCAGCACACCGGCCTCGCTGCGGCCAGAGCCACTGCCGCCGGTGACACCGCAACCACCGAGCATCGCTGCGAGCAGGCACAAGCAGCCCGCGGCCAGGCTGCCGCCAGGCACAGACCCACGTTGACACCTATCAAGTATCCGCAATAGACCGCCCCTGTTCGCTCGCGAACTATTGTGCCATAGCTGGCAAGCGCATCCCCCACGAAGTCACTGGCAATCGCCAGCCTTCGAAACAGACGGCGGCAGGACTTCAGCATGCTCAAGAGGCCGCCTGTAAGGTATGCTGCCCAGCTAGCGAACACCCGGGTTTGTACCATGAAGGCCTGCTACAGGGGCACAACGATACTCAATGAATCGCCGATGGTAGCGGTGATCGACGGCGTTTTGGCCGCGGAGGAGTGCCAGCGGTTCATCGAGCTGGCGCGAGAGTCGATGCAGCGCGCCAAGGTGTCCCTGGACGAGGAGTCAGGCTTTGTGGATGGCCGTACCGGCAGCAACACCTGGCTGGCCTATGACAGCTTCGAGGCCGCCCGCGTTTTTGGTGAGCGCATCAGTGCCCTGGTGGACATTCCCCTGGAGCAGGCCGAGGCGATACAGGTGATCCACTACGGCCCCGGGCAGAAATACGGCGCCCACTTCGACGCCTACGAACTCGACACCGAGAAAGGCCAGCGCTGCTGCAAATACGGTGGCCAACGCCTGGTGACCTGCCTGGTTTACCTGAACGACGTCGAGGATGGCGGTGGCACGCGTTTTCCCAAGCTGGATGTGGAGGTGTCACCTAAAGCCGGCCGCATGGTGATCTTCCACAACGTGGACGACGGAGACTACTCTCGCCCCCACCCGGCTTCGCTGCATGGCGGCGAGCCGGTACACGCCGGAGAGAAGTGGGCCATGAACATCTGGTTCCACCAGGCCAGCATGCGGAAGGTCTTTGACTTTGACCAGTCCACTGCCGGCGCCGGCCCGAGGGCCTGGTACAGCAACCGCGCGGTAGAGTTGTTCGAACAGGCCTTCTCGCAACTCCCCGCCCGGGGAGGCCGTCCGATATTCAGCTACTGGGATACCTGGTTCGGGCCAGAGCCCGATGCGCTACAGCAACACCGTGGGGCGGTAGCGCGGCTGGTGGACCGCCGCATCGCCAACCGCCTGGCCGACAAGGGCCAGCTACCCAAAATGCTCATGGACGAGGGGCTCTCACACCTGGCGCCGCTGAGCTTTGATTCCACCGAGGCGGCGCTGCGGGAGACGCCGGACGCCAGGCTGTTCTTCGTGAAGAGCAAGGTCGGCACCGCCGGCCAGGGCGTGCGCTGTGTTACCGGCAAGGAGTTGAGACAGCTCGAACTGGGCGAGTTGGATATTGTGCAGCAGGCGATTACCGAGGTGCAGACCTACCAGGGGCGCAAGTTCACCATTCGCGCCTACGCGCTGATCGCGCGGGGCCTGGTGGAGGCCTACCCGGAGGGCATCGTGATCGCCCACGGCCTGCCCTATGACCCGAACAGCGCCGACTATGGCGTACAGGTCGATCACAGCGGCTACACCGAGCCCGATTCGAAGATCACCATGCTGAGCACCACACAGATGCCCTGGGGAGCAGCCTTCCAAGACCAGTATCGCGATTTTGTGGCCGAACTGTCGCCGGTACTGGAAGACCTGCGCGCCGCCTGCGCAAGCAATGCCTACTCGGTTTTGGGCCTTGACCTGTTACTGACCAGCGACGGTGAACTCAAACTCATCGAGATCAATGCCCACCCCAATTTCGTGCATACGCACCACATCAATGATGCCGTCAACGTTCCGATGTTGAAAACGCTTCTGGAGCGGGTGCTTAGCTGAACGCGGCACTCAGGCGTAGTAGTCGACGCCCATCAGTTCGCGCATGCGCTCGGCATAAGCCGCATTGTCCAGGGTGGCAATACGACGCCACTCCTCGTCGTCGTTGAGCGCGGTGTAGGCGCGCCAGAAATCGTCAGCATCCGGGCCAACCGGGTAGCGGAATCGCGGGGCATCATTTTCGATCGCGTCCTGGATGGCGTCAGCACAGTCCCTGGTGGTGGCGGCCCGGCCCAGGCCGAACTCACCAAATTTCATCAGGCGTCCGAAGGACTCACCGTAGGCGCTGTCTTCCGGCGGCGGCGTGCCCTTCTCCCACATGGGGGTCCAGATGCAGCCCGGCTCAATCAGCGAGACATGGATATTGAAGGCGGCCAGTTCCTGGCTCAGTGCGATACACATGGCCTCCACCGCTGCCTTGGAGGAGGAATAGGTGCCGTGGCAGCCAAACACATTGACCGCGGCCAGTGAGGACACGTTGACCAGGCGGCCACTGCCCTGCTTGCGCAGGTGCGGGATGACCGCCTGCATCAACGCGAAGCTGCCGAACACGTTGGTTTCATAAACGGCGCGCAGTTCATCCAGCGGGGTTTCTTCCAGCGCCCGACCGCCACCGATACCGGCGTTGCTGACCAACACGTCCAATCCGCCCTCGCCTGCCAGCAGTTCCTCGACCGTCGCCGCCATGCCGGCGGGGTCCAGGAGATCAATCTGCACGAGGTCGAGATCGAGGCCATCGTTATCACGCGCCGCAAGCAGGTCGCTGGCGCCATCGGGGTTACGACAAGCTGCCAGCACCCGGTGCCCGGACCTGGCCAACTGCACCGCACTCTCCAGGCCAATACCGCTGTTGGCGCCGCTGATCAGAATCTTCGCCATGTGATTGTCTCCCGCTTACCTGGATTGGCGTACGCCGCCACGATGCAACATGGTGGCAGCCTCGGTTTCGAAAAAAGGTGGTTTTTCCAGCCCGCTGCTGGTTTGCCCGGCATCGACCACCAGGGTGTGGCCTGCCACGTAACGCGAGTCATCCGACAACAGGTAGACAATGGCGTTGGCGATGTCTTCTGCCTGCCCGGCATAGCCCAGCGGCGAGGTTTCTGCCAGGCGCTGGGTGGTTGAGTCGTAGTCTTCCGGGTCGTTGGCGACCACCGCGCTGGTCATATCCGTCACGGTGTTGCCCGGCGCCACGGCATTGACACGGATCCCCATGGGGGAGAGCTCGCTGGCGGCTGAGCGGGTGATACCCACCACGCCGTGCTTGGCCATGGTGTAGACGTGGGGCCCCAGGCCGCCCTGCACGCCGGCGGTGCTGGCAATCGAGACAATGGCGCCGCCCGATGCCTGCATGGCCCGCGCCGCGTGCTTGATTCCCAGGAATACCGCCCGCGCAAGAATCGACATGGTGAAGTCAAACTCCTCGGCCGGCGTGTCCATGATCGAGCCTATGGCGCCAACGATGCCAGCGTTATTGACCATGCCGTGCAGGCCACCGAAGTGATCTACCGCCTTCTGCACGGCGCCGGCAATATCTTCTTCGCGGGTCACATCGGCGTGCACAAATGTGGCGCGCTCGCCCAGTTCCTCCGCCAGCGCCCGGCCCCGCTCATCCTGCAGGTCGGCCACAACAACGTTGCCGCCCTCGGCAATTACCTTGCGGGCAGTCGCCGCCCCAATACCGCTGGCAGCGCCGGTCACCACGACCGTCCTGTCTGCGAGTCGATTCATCTTATTATTCTCCTTAACCAGATGGACCTTACGGCCCGGTCAAACATCGCGGACGCTAGAGTGTGCCAGAGACCGGGGAGCGAACGAAACTCCCACGAAGTACATGGGTAAAACAAGACGCAGCGGAAACCCCCGAGGGTACGAAACTGGATTCCCCCACACGGGCTGCCGCCCACGCGGGAATAGCGGTGACGATGGTGGCAGTAGGTAATTGAGAAACCACCAAGATGACGTTGCGCCTCGCGCACCCTTAGAGGCGATAAACCCTGGCGGGTCAGCTAAAAAACTGGTTTGCCACCTTCGCGGGAACGACAGTGGTGATGGTGGCACAAAGTAATCAAGAAGCGGTCACGGGGACGTAGCGCCTCGTGCCCTCTTAGAAGCGATAAACCCTAGCGGGCTAAAAGAAAAGAAGCACTCCCAGTGACGTAGCGCCTCGTGCCCTCTTAGAGGCAATAAACCCTAGCGGGCCTAAAAAAGAAGCACTCCCAGTGACGTAGCGCCTCGTGCCCCCTTAGAGGCAATAAACCCTAGCGGGTTTATAAAAAAAAGGGGACGGTGCGCACACCATCCCCCTTCGTTCAGCCTTTCCAGCCAGCGCCTCCGCGATTTGACTCGCTTCGCCACCCTGCCTTCCGGGCTCGGCCTCGGCTGATCCCTTCTGCGCTCGCTTTTACACTCGCCCTTCCAGGAACCGGCCTTTACCGGCCAGAGGACCGAAGTCCCCGATATTTTTTGACGCTTGGCAACGTCCACTCGCAGTGGCAATCCGGTTGCTCGCCTCTACGCGTTCGAGCTGCTCACCTCCGCTTCGCCCTAGCCCGCCGTTCCTGCCCGAAGACTCTCCCGACTTGCCCGCGTGCTCCTCCGTCCTTCCGCAACCTTCCACTTCCGTTCGCTTTCGCTCTCTTCCGCATTCCGGCGCTTCCGTCCCGAGGGACTCGCTGACTCAGCAGCGCTTGCTGCCCGTTGACCACTCTTGACGTGTGGTCCCGCCCCGGCCAATCGGGGCATGGCTTTCGCGGTTTGCGCATTTCCGCAGCCACGATTTAAGTCTACACACTCCCAGCAGGGCGTCTAGCCAACAAGCTGTGGGTAAGTTGTGTAAATGATGTGGCAATCAAAGTTTTTTTGAAAAAAGTGCATTTCACGCACTTTTTGGCTGCTCATCCGCCGCTCAAAGGGGCTCAATCCGCGTTTTCGTCTGCCCGTGCCGCCACGTGCGCAGCCACTTCCCCACACAGCTCATCAATACGCAGCTCTCCCTCCCGGGTTTGCGCGCCCAGGGCCAGCGCAGCGCGCATGCTGGGCGTCGCCGCGGGCCCGCGCAGGCTCTGTTGGAACAGGTAGGCCTCCTCCCGCAACGCCTCTGACAGCGGCAGCTCGGCATTATTGATGGACTGCTTGCACAGGGCGACGGCCCGGGGCGGCCAGGCCGCGACACGGCGTGCGAAGGCGCCCACCCACTCGTCCATGGCGCCCGCATCGGCAAACACCCGGTTCAGGTAACCCCATTCACAGGCGGTCTGCGCGTCGATGTCCTCGCAGCCCAGACAGATCTCCATTGCACGACCGCGCCCCACCAGGCGCGGCAGTCGCTGGGTACCGGTACCGCCGGGCAGAATGCCCAGGGCCACTTCCATCTGGCTGATGCGGGTTTTACCCACCACGCCGTAGCGCATATCGCAGGAGGCGGCAAACTCGCTGCCGCCGCCCCCCACGCGTCCGACCAGCAGCGCAATGGTGGGTTTGGGCATGGTCCGCAGGCGCTCGCACATCAGGTGGAAATCGTTGGGAGAGGCCTCGTAGCGCGCCGGTTTATCGGTTGGGAAGGCGAGAATCATCTCGAGGTCAAAGTGCGCAATAAAAAAGTCGGGGTCAGCGCTGGTAAACAGCACCACCCTGACCGCCTCGTCCGCTGCCACCTGCTCCGTACAGGCGCACAGCTCGCTGAACAGTGCAGCGGTCATCACGTTGGCGGGGGGATTGTGGATGCTCACCGTCATCACCCCACCTGCCAGCGACGTGGTGAGGGTGTCAAAGTCATAGTTCACTGCGCTGTTCTCACGGCGAAGCCTGTGTCTCCGGGCGGTACCAGATCGGTGAACTATAGGCCCGCTCTTTGGTCACCATCGGCACAAACTTGCCAATCGCCAGGTCGAAATAGCGGCCATCGTAGGCGGTCCAGCGCGGAGTTTCGATCTCCAGCACGCGCACGTAGTAGAAGGCCTGCTCCGCTGAATCAAAGTCGGGGTCCGTCCAGACCGTGGCCAGGCTGACGGCGCCGACGCTGTTGCTATAGGTGGCGGCGGCCACGTCCACGGTAGACGGCAGGGAGGGCGTCTTGCCCGTGGCAGAGTCGACTACCCGACCGTCGGACAGTGCCACGTCGTAGACTTTCTCGTGAAGCTCGCCCCGGGCGTCCAGCCAGCCCTTGACGATCTGCACCCTGTCGAGGTTGGCGCCATCGGGGTCCTTCAGAGCGTGCACGAGAAAACTCGGCTTGACGCCCTCAGGCAGCCGGGCCAGGCTCCCCCCCATCGGCACGCCGCGGTTGTAGCCGAGCCGGGCCAGGTCCGCCACGTCCTCGTCGCCGGGGACAAAACCCTCGCCGCCAAAAAACCGCAGCGCAATGCGCGGGCCGGTGCTGGCATAGACCTCGCGTCGGGCCAGGGCATCAAACAGGGCCTCGCGGGTGTTTTCTTCCGCCCAGATCGCCGCATAGCCCGAGGCCGCCAGCCGCCAGTTTGACCAAAGGGCGCCCCCCATCTTGTTGGTCACGCGCTCCGCCGAGGGCTCTGAATCCCGAAACTTGCCCCAGAAGTTGTCATCGTCCGCGGTGGCGAGGGTGGTATGGGAATCAGTGCTGCCTATCAGGCCGAAGGCGAAGGGATCGGCGCCCAGCTCATCAGCAAGTTTCAGGCCCAGCTTCAGGGCGGGCCGCGCATACTCATGGGCCAGCATCTCCGGCCGCTTTTCCACCGTGCGGGCGATGTTGTCACCGTCCCAGGTCTCGAAGTCGGCGAACTCGTCATCCGGTGACAGGAAAGGGTGAGCCTCGCCATCGCCTTTTACCTGGGTGACTTCGTATACCGGCTCCCAGCGGGCCCGTCGTTCGGCGTAATCCCTGTCCAGCGGTTCTCCGGCCACGGTCTCGAGGGCAAACATCAGGCCATTGGACACGTTGCCGTTGTGAGGAATCGCCATCACCCGGCCACCGGTCACGTCCTCGTACCGCTGCATGACCGCCCAAAGTTCCTCCGGGTCGCGGCTGTCGAGGGCCGAATAAGGTGCCAACTGTGCCGCCCGCTCGGCACCATCCCGGAACAGCACCACCCGGTGAAGGTTGTTGCCCTCGATCATCGAGGTCCACTCGTAGCCAACAAAGGCGGTGAACAGGCCCGGCACATTATGGGTGTCCGCGGTGGCACTGATCTCCGCCCAGATGGAGCGGCGAATGCTGTCAGGCAACTCTTGCTGGTAGTCGGTGGCCTGCAGGCGCTGGAGCCAGGCATCGATGACCGCGCGCAGATTGCCGGTCTCATCCAGCAGGGCGCGCCACTCTTTGCCTAGGTCCGTGCTGAGCAGCATGGGATCGCGGGCCATGAGGCGCGGGAAGACGCCGATAAACTCGGCGTGGTCCGCTACTAGCAGGAAGTCCAACGGCCGCCGCAGTTGAGCCTGCAGCCCGCCGCTGGTGGGCACCGCCTCACCGCGGGCGAAACGAAACGCGTTTTCCGGCGTGAGTCGGGTATTGCCGAAGGCGAAGGAATCCGGCGACTGGTTGCTGTGCACGTGCAGGTCACCCCAGAACAGGCGGGTGTGCTGGCTGGCGGCCAGCGGGGGAGAATACTCCTCGGCAATTGCAAAAGTTGTCATCAGCAGCAATGGGAAGAGCTTCTTCATATTATTATTCTCTGCGGTCCAGGGGGCAGCGCCTGCCTGGAATGTAAATTATTGCCGGGCCATCAAAAAGTGCTTGCCGTAATTATCAATCAGACTAGACTGTTTTTTATCCCATCGCTTAATAATAACTAGAGGGTATAAAAATGAAGTCTAGTAGAACTTCACAGTCACACTACGTGCTAAAGCCTATCGCGGCTGCTCTTCCCGCTATTGCCATGCTTGCAGGCCCACTGGTTAGCCCGGTGGCCCAGGCCCAAGCAACACTCGAAGAAGTGATCGTTACCGCCCGGAAACGGGAGGAATCCATCCAGGATGTGCCTATCTCCGTGACCTCGGTCGGCAGGGAGCTCAAGGAGGCCAGCATCCGCCGGCTGGAGGACATCCAGTCCTTCACCCCCAACGTGTATATCCGCAATACGGCGGGTATCCCGGGGGGCGCCGCCATCAGTATCCGCGGCGTGTCATACCAAGAAACGGATAAAACCCTGGACCCGTCCATCGGCGTGATCATGGATGGCCTGTACCTCGGCACCTCCAGTGGCGCCCTGCTGCAGAACTTCGATACCCAGCGGGTCGAAGTACTGCGCGGCCCGCAGGGCACCCTGCACGGTAAGAACACGACCGGCGGCGTACTCAACATCATCCGCAACGACGTCACCATGGAATGGGGCGGCGAGGTGATACTCACCGCCGGCGACGACGGTCGTGAGGACTTCCGAGGTGTGCTCAACGTGCCGATGATCGAGGACAAACTCGGCACCCGCTTCTTCGCCGCAAGCATCAACAGCGATGGCTGGGTGGAAAACAGCACCCTGAATGGTGAAGACGCCTGGGGCGACGACAAGCTGCTGTACGGCTTCGCCACCGAGTGGCGCCCCACCGAGAACTTCGACATCAAGTTCCACTACGAAAAAATGGAGGACGAGACCGACACCGGCGCCTACACCAATATGAACCAGCCGGAAGATCTTACCTGCCAGCTCGAGGGCATTTTCTGGCCGATCGGCTGCCAGACTTCCGATGCCGGTAGTGACGAGGACAACAACTCCACCAACGACCGCAACACAAACGACAGTGAGTACGACACCTATATCGTCACCATGAACTGGGAGTTCGACAACTTCCTGATCACGTCGATCACCGGTCGCCGGGAGATGAACGAGGAGTACCGCATCGAGTTTGACGGTTCCCCGGCCAACCTGCTGTTCTTCGACTACTTCAACGACTGGAACCAGACCAGTCAGGAACTGCGCGTTACAGCGGACATTAATGACAACGTCACCCTGATCGTCGGCGGTTTCTACTGGGATGTGGGCTACGAGCAGCGCTGGAACGTGCATGAGCTCAACTACACGCTGGAACTGCTGGGTATCCCCCAGGGCAACCCACCCTTTAGCCTGACGCCCAACTCCATCAACTATAACGGCCAGAACCAGAACACCACCTCCTATGCCGGTTTCGCGTCAGTGGACTGGGACATCAACGACAAGTGGAGTCTGAGTGCCGGTATTCGCTACACCTATGAGGAAAAGGACTTCAAGGGCGGCGACGGCACCTTCTACGAGAATGGCGATCCGGTACCGGACCTCAACTTCGAGTTCTTCGATGATGACTGGTCCGAGGCCCTGCCACGGATTGGTGTGCAGTACCAGTACAACGACGACGTCATGTTGTTTGCCTCCTACTCGGAAGGCTTCAAGTCCGGTGGTTTCTTCGGCCGCCAGGCCAACTTCGATATTGACCCTACCTACGATCCCGAGTTCGTGAATACCTACGAACTGGGTATGAAGAGCACCTGGGCCAACGGGCGCATCATCTTCAACCCCACCATCTTCTTTAACGACTACGAAGACAAGCAGGAAGAGATTCTCATTCCGATTGACCTCAGCAACGTCGCCACGGTGGTGCGGAACGCTTCGACCCTGGAAATCTTCGGCGCCGAGCTTGAGTTCCAGATGCAGGTGACCGAGGCCTGGAACGTGCGCCTGTCCTACGGCTACCTGGATGCCGAGTTCGATGACTTTGTTGCCGACATTACCGGCGATGGCATCATCACCGACAACTCCTACCTGGAGCCGCGCAACACGCCGGAGCACACCATCGGCATCAACACCAGCTACACGATGCAGTTGGGCCCGGGCGAGCTGGTGGCATTCGCATCCTACCGCTGGCGCGATGAAGTGCAGACGATTGCCGGTCCGGCACCGATCGATCCCAATCCCACCAGCAACGACCCGCTGGGCGAGTTGGACTCCATCGACAACCTGGACATCAACCTGAACTACATCTGGAACGATGGCCGCTACCGCATTACCGCCTACGGCCGCAATGTGACCGATGAGCGTGAACAGGTGGTGACCCGCATCCCGGGGCTGACCTCCTGGGGCTACTGGAGCCAGGGTGAGAACTACGGCGTAGAGTTCGCCTTCAACTTCTAGGTTGCGCTAGCTGCGGCCAGGCAGGCACCGCGGGCTGAGAACCAGCTCGCGGTGTAGGCACAGGGGTGCAGGTCACTTTGAGTAGAGGGGAGTCAGGCGAGGATCGCGTCGAGGTAGTCAGCGCTTTGCAGCTCGATGGCAGATAGCTCATCGAGCTGCTCGCCCAACTCCGGGTAGGCCTGTTTGAGGTTTTGCCAGGCACCGGCGCCCTGGCGCTCGGCGTTGGCCTGGATGGTCATCTGCTCGATGGGTGAGTACTCGGAGAACACCTGGTAATAGGTATCGCGGGCCGCCGGTATGGCGGTCTTGACCAGGGCGCGGTGTGCCTCGGACGGCGGGAACAGGGCTTCCACCCGGTCGGCAATCTCATCTTCGCGGGCGGCGCACTCCAGCAGCCCCGCGCGATGCTCCGGCACGGCATCGGCCCAGCCGCGGTAACGATCCGCCGCGGTGCGTTCGAGCTGGGAGAGCATGTAGGGGTAGGCCTCAGGAGGCATGGCATCGAGGTGCTCGGCGAGCAGCTCACCAAAATTTGGAATCGTGACTGCGTTCATACGCCAGGTCCTCCGCGTGATGAACCAGCATAGTAAGGACAAGTACCGAGAGTGACAACATGACTGAACAAGCCACTAACTACGACGACGTCAAACAGTACCGCCTGGACCCGGAGCGAGAGGAAGAGCTGGTCAAGACCGGCGGCGAATGCACCTTCATCTGGGCCAACAAGGCTGGCCACCCGCTGGGCGTCACCACAGCCTACGTGCCCGCCAAGGGCAAGATCTGGATGACCGCCACCAAGGAGCGGGTACGCATCAAGGCCATTGCCCGCGATGGCCGCTCTTCGATTGTGATCACCAGCAAGGGCACCCCCATGGGTGGCGGCAAGACCGTAACCTACAAGGGCCACACGGTGATCCACGATGACACGGAAACCAAGCACTGGATGTACCGCCTGCTGGCGGATGGGATGAAGGCCTCCCAGCGGGAAGACGAAGGCAACGAGTTCACCGCCGGGCTGGACCCGGAGATGTTCATCCGCTTCCTGGATACGCCGGAGCGCATCGTGCTGGAGTTCACCCCGGAGATGTCCATCCCCTTCGACGGTGACAAGATGGCCGCGGGTACCGCCCAGGCCTACGCCGAGTTTGCCAGGCAGGACGCCGAGGCCCGCGGAGAGAGTTGATCGTAGGGGGCTATGCCCCCTTGTTCTCAAGCCGGCAGGAAGCAGCCGTGGAAGCCCAATGGCAGCACGCGGTCCATATCTGCCGTAGCCACCGGGCCGTCAGCCAGGCTTCCTGCTTTGAGCACCGCAATACCGCTGCGGCTCTGGCGGTAGTCGAGGAAGCTGTGCAGCAGGTAACCTTCATCAGGTCCGGGCACAAACAAGGGCTCCTCAACGACCATACCCTCGCCATAGTCGTAGCGCTCACTATTGCCCGAGCGCGGGTCGACTCGCACCACGGCTGACGCCAGCCTTGAGTTCGCCGTACCCTGCCCGGCCGCTCCCGACAGCATCTGTGCTTCGAAGGGGCGCCGTGTGTCGTAGCCCGGGAATTCCATATCCAGGCCCAGTGGCGTAACGTCCGCAGCGTCGCGAGCCAGCGACACCGAGTAACGCACTAACTCGGACGCATCGTGATAGGGCCCCGGCTCCTGTCGCGCAAGCCGGTGCATTCCGACACTGACGATATCCATATTCCGGTACGCGCAGGCGGTAAAGTGAATGTTGCCGCCCTCTTCCCAGCCGTTACCGAAATGGAAGACAAAGGTCGCCGGTACTTCAATCTTTGCGCGCAGGGAGAAATCTGCACGATCAAACACCAGCAATTGACTGGGGCGATCGGGCTCCCATTGCAGGCGATCAACGAAGTTTCTGCCTTCGCCCATCACGGAAGAACTATTGAGCACCACCAGATAGCGTGGAGTCAGGACAAAGTCGTGTATATATCCGGGGAAGTCCATAGGAATGGCGGAAGACTTCTTCAGCCGGCCATTGGAGCCAAGGTGGTAGAGCACCAGCATCGGCCGACGCGTAAAGAGTACGGAACCTATGTTCCATAGGTCTCCCTGCTCATCAAAGTGGGGGTGCGCCGAGAACGGTACGCCCTTGAGGTCCTCGTCGAACTCCAGTGTACCCAGGGTCTCCAGGCTGTCCGGATTGAGGCGGTAGGCTGCACCTGCCTCCCACATTGCCAGCAACTCACCATTCAATGGCTGGACATTGATGTTAGCGACATTGGTGCTTTCATTGTTGCGCACGGGCAGGGCGTTTTCGAAGTTGGTGCCGGCGCCACCGTGAAGGAAGCGGCCTGCTCGCTGCTCCTGCTCAAACCGCAGTGTGCGCACAAACCTGCCCTGGTGTTCCACGCCCTTTTCGCCGATGCGGAAAGCCTGCACCATGCCATCCGGATCAAACCAGTGCTGGTAGCGCTGCCCGCCGCGGGCATAAAGGGCTGGGCCATTTCGATACAGGGCACCACGACACGGTGCGGGAAAGTCGCCCGCCACCTTCATGGCCAGTGGCGACAGGTCTTCGCTCACACCCTCAAAACCCAGCGCCCAGGGAGGTCGCTCAGCAGCCCGCAGCGTGTGAGGCAATGCCTGGACTGCGACCAGGGTGGCGAGGCCCTGCATAAACTCTCGTCTGTTCATGACTAGCGCACCCGGATTTCTATCTGCAGGTCCGCATCGACCGCGACAGCGGCATCCTCGAAAGACGGCGGACCGAAACGCCCGGCATTATTGCTGAAGCCGTAGCCCTCTGTCGGGATACCCAGCATATTGCTGTCCAGTTCGCCGTTACTGTTCGCATCGTGAAACAGTTTCACGGCGTAGCGTCCCGCCGGCAGGTCATGCACCGTCAGCTTTAGCTGCTCTCCGTCAACGCGATTGCGAACCGCCAGCATCGCACCGTCGTCCGCCTTGTAGCTTGCCTCACTGTCAAACAGCAGCCACCTCACCTCCCCCGAGGGCTCGGCGATGTTGCTCACCAGGATCGTCAGGTCGGCGGCCGCAACGGGTTGTACCAGTGTGACCAGGCTGGTCAGTCCAAGCAGTGTTTTGCGCATCATATGTCCTCCGGGATCAAATCACCTTTCTCACAGCGTCCAGAGTGCACGATCCAGGCTGGCCGGACAGGTGCCGGAAGTCATGTCTTCAACACCGCCCGACCGTGACTTCTGGCACGGTGCCGAGCGGCCGGTTCTGGATTATGATCCCGCCCATGAGACCACACTCCATGTCGATGGAAGAAAGCCTGCTGAACGTATCCGGGCTTTTCGCCATTAGCCTCGTTGCCCTGGTAACGGCCCTCTATCAGGCGCTGTGGCCCAGCGTGATTATCCATTCAGCATTTGCGCTGGCTTTCCTGCTCGGCGCATACAAAAAGCAACTCCCGCTGATTCCCCACCAGGGTGCCGTGGGTGTGATGCTGATGTTTCTGCTTTCGTTGATTGCATTGGTAACGTTTCGCGACACCCTTACGCTGATACTTTCAGTTGTCATGATGGCGAGCGCTCCCTACCACCTGAGCCGGCGCCAGAGCTGGCTGCTACTGATTGTCGCCAACCTGTCCTATATCGGCGTACTCAACGATGCGTCCGTTCTCCCCGAATATGCGGTCGCCTGGCTAACCCTGTTGGCCCTGCAGGGCTTTGCCATTACCTCCAGTCTGGCGCGGCAGCGCGAGGTGGAAACTCAGGAAACGCTTACTCGCCAAAACAGCGAATTGCTGGCTGCGCGCGCTGTCATGGCTCAGCAAAGCCAGGCCGAGGAAAGACTGCGTATTGCCGGCGACCTGCATGATACGATCGGCCACCAACTCACCGCACTGCAGCTTCAACTCGAAGCCCTGGCGCATCAGGCACCCGAAGTGCTCAAACCCCAGGTCGCCAGTAGCCAGGCACTGGCGCGCGACCTGCTGGAGGATATTCGCAGCATCGTGCGCCGCATGTCGGAAGAAAAGCGCGGCGACCTGGCCGGTGCAATTCGACAACTGGACAAGCTCGCGCCCGGCATAGAGATCAGCGTGGTCTCTTCGCTACCGGAGCTGGATGCCGCACTGGCACAGCAACTGGTGTTCTGCTTTCAGGAAGGCATCCACAACGCTATTCGCCACGGCGGGGCTACGCGGATCGAAATCAGCTACGGAGATTCAGGTTTCCTTATCCGCGACAACGGACGCGGCCTACGCGGCAAGGCGATTCAGGGCTTCGGCCTTGCCAATATCGGCCAGCGTTTGGCGCCGTTTGGCGGCCAGGCAAAGCTGTCTGACGTCGAAGGTGGCGGCTGCGAACTCGCTCTTCAAATTGCGGGGGCAGCGGCGTGATTCGGGTCGGGTTGGTCGATGACCAGGCCCTGGTCCGGGAAGGCATTGCACGGCTGCTGGAACTGTCCGGCCTTGCCACCACCGAATGGCAGTGCGAAGACGGCGAGTCCGCCCTGGCGATGCTTGATACACAACCGGTGGACGTTCTGGTCTGCGACATCCGCATGCCGAAGCTCGACGGGATCGGCCTGGTACGCAGGCTGCGCGGCAAAGGGAGCTCACAGCCGGTACTGGTGTTGACCACCTTCGACGATCACAAGCTGTTCATGGATTCTCTGGAAGCGGGCGCCAATGGTTTCCTGCTAAAGGACGTGTCACTGGAGAAACTCATCAACGCGATTCAAACTGTCGCAGAAGGCGGATTCATCGCCGAGCCGCGGCTGGTCACCCAGGTCTCCACCGGCATCGCCGACGCACCTCCGGCGGACCCCGATCTCCTAAGCAACAAAGAACGCGAGATCCTCAAGCTGGTGGCCGGCGGGCTCTCCAACCGGGAAATCGCCGAGGTCATTCACCTCGCGGAGGGCACTGTGAAGAACCACGTCTCCAACGTCCTCACCAAACTCGACTGCCGGGACCGCACCCAGGCGGTGCTCTACGCCATCCATTGGCAACTAATCTGAAACCTGAGAACAACTCAAACGTCCAGGAAATGTCTGGGGCCCGATGACCCAGCCTTGAAACCGCACGCGCGGCACTTGGTGCCCTTCCGGGACACGCTACAAGCATGACATCCCTGTCTCGCTCGGATGCGGCCATCCCTGGCCGCATACGGTCCCGGAAGGGCACCAAGCACCACACGTGCTCCGCAGGTGCCACACCGGCTGCCGTTCGTGCTTCAGAAAACTTGAATCTTGCGATGACAGAGGGTGTGAGTTGAATGTTTGCACCCGCGCTACGGAGAACCGCCAAAGGGGCCTAAAAAAAAGGCGGCGCAGAATGCGCCGCCTTGGGTTCAGAGCGATGGGTGCTTAGCGACTGGCGACGTTTCCGCTGTCGGCGCGCTTGAGGTCGAAGCGGTCCAGGGTCATGACCTTGCTCCAGGCTTCGACGAAATCGTCGACGAAGCGGGCTTCGCCGCCCTCCTCGGCGTAGACCTCGGCTACCGCGCGCAGCTCGGAGTGTGAGCCGAACAGCAGGTCTACCGGCGTCGCGGTCCACATGACCTTGCCGCTGCTGCGATCACGTCCTTCATAGATACCCGCCTCGCCCTTCGACTTGCTCCACCGGATATCCATGCTGAGCAGGTTGACGAAGTAGTCATTGCTCAGGGCGCCCGGTTGGTCGGTGAAGACACCGTGCTGCGCACCGCCGGTGTTGGCGTTCATGGCGCGCAGACCGCCCACCAGCGCCGTCATCTCGGGCACGCTCAGGCTCAGGGTGTTGGCCTTGTCTACCAGCATGGTGGCCGGCGACAACAGGGCGCGGTCGTCGAAGTAGTTGCGGAAACCATCAGCCGCGGGCTCAAGCCAGCGGAAGGAGTCTGCATCCGTCATCTCCGCGGTGGCATCGGTGCGACCCGGTGTGAAGGGCACGGTCACCTCGTGGCCGGCCTGCCTTGCAGCCTGCTCCACGCCGACGGCGCCACCCAGCACGATCAGGTCAGCCAGCGATACCTGCTTTTTGCGGCTGGAATCGTTGAAGTCCTTCTGGATACCTTCCAGGGTGCTGAGCACCCTGGCCAGTTCCTGCGGATCGTTGGCCGGCCAGGCGTTCTGCGGTGCCAGACGTACACGGGCGCCATTGGCGCCACCGCGCATGTCCGTGTTGCGGAAGCTGGAAGCCGAGGCCCAGGCCGCCTTGACCAACTCAGTGCTGGACAGTTCGGACTTGATGATCTCGTTTTTCAGCCTGCGGATATCACGGGCACTGATGGTGTCGTAATCCGCCGCCGGTACCGGGTCCTGCCAGATCAGCGCTTCCGACGGCACTTCGCTGCCCACGTAGCGGGCGCGGGGTCCCATGTCGCGGTGGGTCAGCTTGAACCAGGCGCGGGCAAAGGCATCTTCAAACTCTGCCTGGTTTTCCAGGAAGCGCCTGGAGATCCTGCGGTACTCCGGATCTGCCTTCAGGGCCAGGTCTGCCGTGGTCATCACCGGGGCGTGGCGCACGCCGGGCAGGTGGGCGTCGGGCACCAGGTTGGCGGCATTGGGATCGTCCGGAATCCACTGGGTGGCACCGGCCGGGCTCTTGGTCTTCTCCCACTCAAAGGCGAACAGGTTCTGCAGGTAGTTGATACTCCAGGCCGCCGGGGTGACTGTCCAGGCGCCTTCCAGGCCACTGGTTACCGTGTCTTCCGAGTGGCCCTTGCCGCAGCTGTTTTTCCAGCCGAGGCCCTGCTTCTCAACGCCCGCCTGGGCCGGCTCGACGCTCAGGCACTCTTCCGGGCTGTGGGCACCGTGCATCTTGCCGAAGGCATGGCCACCGGCAATCAGCGCCACGGTCTCGGCGTCGTCCATGGCCATGCGGCCAAAGGTCTCACGCACGTCGTGGGCGGACGCCACCGGGTCGGGGTTACCGTCGGGGCCTTCCGGGTTCACGTAAATCAGGCCCATCTGCACTGCCGCCAGCGGCTGCTCGAGCTTGCGCTCACCGGAATAGCGGCTGTTGGGCTGGTCGCTGGTGGCCAGCATGACCTTTTCCGGGCCCCAGTACACCAGGTCGGCTTCCCAGTCATCTTCACGGCCGCCGGCAAAGCCGAAGGTCTTGAAACCCATGGATTCCAGGGACACGTTGCCGGCCAGGATCATCAGGTCGGCCCAGGACAGGCTGCGACCGTACTTCTGCTTGACGGGCCACAGCAGGCGGCGGGCCTTGTCGAGGTTGCCATTATCGGGCCAGCTATTCAGCGGTTCAAAGCGCTGCTGACCACCGCCGGCGCCACCGCGGCCGTCAGCCACCCGGTAGGTGCCAGCCGCGTGCCAGGCCATGCGGATCATGAAGGGGCCGTAGTGACCGTAGTCCGCCGGCCACCAGTCCTGGGAGGTGGTCAGGACGTTCTCGATGTCCTTCTTGACCTCGTTCAGGTCAAGTTGGGCAAACGCGTTGGCGTAGTTGAAATCCCCCATCGGGTTGGAGGCCGGGCTGTGTGCCCGCAGGGGTTGAAGGTCGACCTGTTCAGGCCACCAGAATTGATTGGATTTGGGCGCACCCTGGGCGGCGGCCGGGCCGCTACTGACCAGGGGTACCGCGACCGCCAGGGCGGCCAGCAGTGGGATGGTTTTCTTGAGCATGGGATGTGCTCCTCGCAGTGCGTGTAATTATGGGGCCGGCGCAGCCGATAACGGCAGACCGGGGCAAGCTCTTTAAACATAGGACGGGGGCTTGCTTCAGTAAAATAGATTCCTGAAGCAAAGGTGATCGAAAAATACGATGAATCCACGGACGCCTGGTCTCAGATGCCAGGCGCCTGTTTTGGCAGGGGTTTTTCAGTTGGGAGCGAGCGACCGGGCGTGGGAATCTGCGCCGACGAGGGCGCGGTCTTCCAACAAAAGCTGGCGAAACTCCCGCTCGCGCAGGGGCTTGCTGAAGTAATAACCCTGGATTTCATCGCAGCCAAAGGCCTGCAGGGCCTGTAGTTGGGACTCGGTCTCCACCCCTTCTGCCAGCACATTCATGCCCAGGTGCCGCGCCAGGACAATGGTGGAGTTGACGATGGCCCGGTCCGCGGCGTCGGAGTCGAGTTTTTCAATAAAGCAACGATCGATCTTGAGGGTGTCTACCGGCAGCTCCTTCATGTAAGCCAGCGATGAATAGCCGGTGCCGTAGTCATCCATACTGACTTTCACCCCCAGCGAGCGAATCTGTTCCAGCACGGTCACTGCGGATTCCATGTCCTGCACCAGCAGGTTTTCGGTAATCTCCAGCTCGAGGTCATTACCCGGCAGGCCGTGGCGTTTCAGCGCAGAGCGCACCTGGGTGTACATGTCCGCCTGGCGCAGCTGCGCGGCCGAGATATTGATGGCAATCCGCGGTGGCATCATGGCCTGGTCTCGCCAGGTGCGTAGCTGTCGGCAGCTGTGCTCCAGGGTCCAGTCGCCTATAGCGCTGATCAGGCCGAGGCCTTCGGCAGCTTCGATAAACTGGTCCGGGCATATCATGCCGCGCTCCGGGTGATTCCAGCGGATCAGCGCTTCCGCGCCGGTGATTTCATGGGAGAAGGTGTCTACCTTTGGCTGGAAGAACAGCTCAAACTCGTTCTTCTCAAGCGCGCTGCGAATATCGTTGGACAGGCGCATCAGCTCCAGCAGCTCCGCGTTTAGCTCGCTGGAGTAGAACTGGAACATGCCACGACCCAGGCTCTTGGCGTGATACATGGCAGTGTCGGCGTTGCGCAGCAGGGCATCCGGCTCCTCGCCATCCTTCGGATAAATGGCGATACCGATGCTGGCGCTGCCGCGCAGCTCGTGGCCGTCGATAATCACCGGTTCCGACGCCGCCTCAAGAATACGATCAGCCACCCGGCTGATTGAGGCCACGGTCAGGTCGTGGTCGGCGCCGCCCACCGCCGTAATCACGAATTCGTCCCCGCCCAGCCGAGAGACCGTGTCATCGGCACGCAGGCATTCCTTGAAGCGATCGGCGATGGACTTGATGTAGCGGTCGCCCACCGGGTGCCCGAGGGTATCGTTCACCAGCTTGAAGTTGTCGAGGTCGACAAACATGATGCCCAGGTTGCCGCCCTGCCGGGCAGCGCGGCTCACCGACTGTTCCAGCCGGTCGAGGAACGCCATACGGTTGGGCAATCCGGTCAGCGCGTCGTAATGAGCCTGGTGGAACAGGCGGTCTTCCCACTCGGCGTTGGCGAGTGCCACGGCAATGCGATCGGCGTAGTTCTTGGCGAGGGTGATATGGTCAAGGTCAATAGAGGGCGCCTGGCGGTGACCGAGCAGGATCAGCGCAATCACGGCGCCGTCCAGCTTGATCGGCAGCAATTCAAAGCCGCAGTCCGGCGGAATGTTGCTAGCGAGAATATAGTTGGGCAACTCACCGCCCGACCCCTCGATCAGCACATGGCCGGTCAGCGCCAGCTCTTCAAGCTGCAGGGCGCCGATCACCACGTCCGTGCTCTGCAGCTCCCCGGCGAAGCGATCGCTGAGACGGTAGATTTCGCCGCGCTGCTCACCTTTTTCCAGCAGGATCAAGGCGATGTAGTCGGCCGGCAGCACCGCCGGGGTTTTCTCCAGCACGATCTTGATGATGTCTTCTTTTTTGATGCGCGAGAGGATCAGTTGATCGATCCCCGACATGGATTCCTGCATCAGTAGCTGGTAGGACACGCGTGCCGACATGGTATTGAACGCCGCCGCCATGTCTTCGAATTCATCACCGGATTGCACCTGCACCGGTGTGTCGTAGTCCTTGCCGGTCACTCGCTGGATACCGGCCATAATCTCGCCCAGCGGGTTCATCTGGCGGCGAATCAGGTAGATGCTGGCCAGGGATATAGACAGGATCACCAGGGCCGCCAGGCCAAGGAACTGGCGGCGGAACGCCGCCATATCCGCGAGTATCAGCTCGGTAGGCCTGGCCACCACCACCCGCCAGTTGTGGGCTCCGTAGAGCGAGCCCAGGTAGATGGAGCGAAAACCCGCCATGTACTCACGACCATCGGCGCGAGCCGTGGCGGTGCCGCGATGGCTGCCCTCATAGGCATCAAGACCGGCAAACTCCCGGCACACCCGAGCATCCGAATAAAACAGCGCCTGGGCGCGTTCATCGTAGATGCAGCTGGTGTTCCTCAGGTCGCGGCTGTCTGAATCGCCGATGGCGATCTGCTCGGACACCAGGGCACCTACCAGCCTGGGCTCAGTGGCGCCAAGGTCCAGGGCACGGAGAATGTATGGCTGCGCCAGTTCCCTGTCCCAACCGACGCGGGCGATTATCAGCTCACCGTTGTGCAGGCGCTGGGCTGCGTCTTCACGGGAGCGAACCCCGGTGGCACCCTCCAGGGCCGACCAGGGAAACACTCGGAAACGATTGCCGCCCAGCAGGGCAACAGCATTGCCACCGGCTTCCAGCTCCAGCGCCTCGACCTTTGAAAAGTGATTGAGCTGTTCGGTGAGAACGACCAGCCGACCCAACAGGGTGTCCACCAGCATGGCCGCCTGCTCATCCTGCATCTGCTTCGCCTGCAGCGCTTCGCGCTCGCTGACGTAGTCCAGCGTCAACCGGGTCAGCACCGCGGTGGGGACCAGGGCGAACAGCAGGAATATCCCGAACAGCCGCCGGGTGATCTTGCCTAACCAGGGAGACTGAGACATCACGCCATCGACCTAGTAGTCGCCCGCGAGCCCGATGAACGCGCCGTCGTCGGCGCGAATACAGTCATCGAGGCTCTCCGCCGCCGACAGGTTGGCCCGGTAGAGGCCGTCTTCACCGGTGCTGAAGAGGTCGTAATCTGAATTGAGTGGCTTGAGATTCTTTTTCTTGCGCGCCTTCGGCTTCTTGCCCTTGATCTTGTTGCCGTTGAGGTCCTGCTTGACCTTGCCGTTCTTGTCGTTGACGTTGCTCAGCTCAAGATACAGGTAGTCGTTACCCCAGGGGTCGCTGGGGACGCTGCCCAGCTCAGACAGGTCCCAGGGATAGGCGTAGTTGAAGGCTTTGAATTTCTCCAGGCGCATGGCGATATCGCTGAGATCTGCCTTGCACTGGGCCACCAGGGTGCTTTTCTGGTAGCTCCTGTAGGAGGGAAAGGCCACGGCCATGAGGATGCCGACAATCGCCAGGGCGATCAGCGTCTCGATCATGGTGAAACCCCAGGCATGCCCGTGCTCCACCCACCAATGTCGGCGCGTTTCCAGCTTGGTAGCCACAACAACTCCCTTCCCGTGGGATGTTTGTTTCCCTATCGTTGCTGGGGAGTCTAGGTATAAAGCCTGGTTCAGTAAATGCTGCGCGGGGTAACCGACGACCAGTTTTTGACCAGGTCGCGAAGTGCTTCACACAATTGCGGGCCACGGGCCGAAAACCCGTAGAATTTCAGGAAAAACAATAGGTTAGCAGAAGCTAACTTCGAGCAGCAGGATCAGGCGCTACCGGCCTCGCCGAGTACCGCCTGCGGGGCCTTGCCGCGGCGCCGTTCAACCGCACGCGCGAGGTTATGCATCACCTCCACCGTCGCGTCCCAACCCATACAGGGGTCGGTGATGCTCTGCCCGTAGGTCAACGCCTGGCCGTCCACCACATCCTGGCGGCCCTCCACCAGATTGCTCTCCAGCATGATGCCGAAGATACTGCGGCTGCCGCGCGCCACCTGGGTGGCGATGTCGTGGGCCACATCCACCTGGCGGGCGGGCTTCTTGCGGCTGTTGGCGTGGCTGGCGTCGATCATGATGCGGGCCGGCAGGCCGGCGCTGGTAAGCAGCGCCGAGGCGTCTTCCACCGAGAACATGTCGTAATTGGGGTGTTTGCCGCCGCGCAGGATGACGTGGCAATCGCTGTTGCCGGCGGTCTGGAAGATCGCCGAGTGCCCCTGCTTGGTCACTGACAGGAAATGGTGGGGATTGGCAGCGGACTTGATGGCATCGACGGCAATCTGGATGTCTCCGTCGGTGGCATTCTTGAAGCCCACCGGGCAGGACAGGCCAGAGGCCAGCTCACGGTGGGTCTGGCTTTCCGTGGTACGCGCGCCGATGGCGCCCCAGGCAATCAGGTCAGCTATATACTGGGGGCTGATCAGGTCCAGGTACTCCGAACCCGCAGGCAGTCCCATGTCGGCAAGGTCCAGCAGCAGTTGCCGTGCCAGCTTGAGACCCTTGTTGATCTGGAAGGTGTTGTTGAGGTCCGGATCATTGATCAGGCCTTTCCAACCCACGGTGGTGCGCGGCTTCTCGAAATAAACGCGCATCACTACCAGCACCTGCTCCGACAGCTCGTCTGCCAGCGCCTTCAGGCGCGCACCGTACTCACGAGCCGCGTCCGGGTCGTGAATGGAACAGGGGCCCACGACCGCCAGCACACGATCATCGGTCCCTGCCAGAATGCTGTGAATAGCCCGCCGGCCGGCGCTCACCGTGGCCGCCGCCCGCTCGCTCACCGGAATGCTCCCGATCAGCGCGTCCGGGGAGATCAGCTCCTTGGTCCCGGTAATCCGCAGGTCGTCTGTCGTCTTGTGCAACGTCATGTCACTCGCTCCCAAACTGTTGGCGCCGGCGCGCCTGTTCCAGGGCCGCGTAGTATACGGTGCCAGAGCCCTGAGGCGTAGTGCCTGCTAACCGCAGATATCCGGCATTTGTGTGGAAATGCCACTTTTTGGCTTGCCCCCGCCGGTTTTGCTTGTGTAAAACAGCCACCATGAGCATTTATCGCCCCGGGCGCCGGGTGTTTGTCGGATTCATGTTGGCCGCCTGGCTGGGCGCGGCCGCGCTACTGGGCCAGATCACCTGGCTGCTGTGGCAGGAATCGGTGAACGCCGAAGAAGCGCGAGTGGCCGAACTGGCTGAGCAGCTTGGCGAGCGCGCCGAGCAGATGATAGTTGAGGCGCGGGCGCTGCTCGACCACTTCAACAACTCGGATCTGCCGCGCTGCAGTGATGCCCATATCAACGCGATGCACGAGGCCGCCATTGGCCGCCCGCATATCCGTGCGATTGGCTACTGGCGTGCGGTAGACCGGGTCTGCGGCGTGGGTTACATCCAGGCCGTGGACCTGAGGCCGTCCAGGGCCGACCGACTCTATGAATCCGGCGTCATCGCCTGGTGGCCTTCCACCCAGACCGAGATCGGCGGCGTGCAACTGTTCCTGATGCGCTACGGCGATCACGATGTGGCCATCGACCCGCGCATGCTGCTGCAGCCAGCCAAGGACCCGGGCCGCCAGGCGGGCCTTTGGGTGGAGAACCTGCCCATGGCAACCACCGGCAACGCAGGCAGCATCCCGGAGCCCGACAGCCTCAAACTGGGACTGACCCTGGACAGCGCCAACAACCGCGTGGTGTCGCGCTTCACTACCGGCACCCTGTTTCCGATGGACATCGTCGCGGTGGAAACCATTGATCGCTTCTGGGGCCGCTACCTGCCCTTTCTCGCCGTAGCGGTCGCCATCGGGCTGCTGCTGGCGGCCATCTGGATTTACCTGGTACTGCGCTACTCGCGGCGTCGCATGAGCCTGTCGGCCGAATTGCGCAACGCCATCAGCCGCGGCTACATCACCGCCTACTACCAGCCAATCCTGGAACTGGCCACCGGACGCTGTATCGGTGCCGAGGCCCTGGCGCGCTGGATTCGCCCGGACGGTGAGATGGTGCGGCCGGACGTCTTCATTCCGCTGGCGGAGCAGAACGGGCTGGTACCGGACATCACCATGGCGGTGCTGGGCGCCACACTGCAAGACCTGGGCGATATGCTGCGCGCCAACCCGCTGCTGAAAATCAATATCAACCTGGCGCCGGAGGACCTGAGTGACGAGTCTTTCAAGCAGCGGCTCCGGGACCAACTGGTCAATGCCGCGGTAGCGCCCCAGTGCATCAAGCTGGAAATCACCGAGCGCGCCATGGTCAACAGCGACCGCTCACGCCAGCAGGTGCTGGAATTGCGTGACCGTGGGCACCAGATCGCGGTGGACGATTTCGGTACCGGCTACTCCAGCCTCGCCTACCTGCAGAGCTTCAAACTGGACACCCTCAAGATCGACAAGTGCTTCGTGGACGCCGTGGGCACCGAGGCCGTGACCCACAACGTGGTGGGGCATGTGATCGAGATGGCCGGCACCCTGCAGTTGGACACCGTCGCCGAGGGCATCGAGTCACCCGACCAGGCCGACTGGCTGGTAGCCCAGGGCGTAGCCTACGGGCAGGGTTTTCTTTACAGTAAGCCCATCCCGGCCGAGCCCTTTCGCGCCTACCTGCAGGACAACCTGGCTGCCCACAGTCGCCGGCTTGAAGTGGAGGCGGAAGCGGTACTGGCCTGAGGTAGATCCCCGGGGAACGTGCCAGTGCACAGAACGACTGTGAAAAGAGCTGTTATCCAGACCGTGGCCTGGTTTGCGGGTGCGTTGCTGTTGGGCGCCTGCAGCGGCGACGGGGATGAGCGCCCCCCCAGCGTCGAGACCGCGCAGCCGGAGTGGACCCGGGAGTCGGGCGCCGTTCCCAGAGCCGCCGCGCCAACAGCACCCCGCCCTGCCCGCAATAAACCCACCGAGGACTTTCCCTACCTGGTGAGCATGCCGCAGGATGCGGACACGGATGCACTCACCCACATGAACGCGCTGCTGGCCAGCGACGCCGATGTGTTGCACCCCAATGAAGTGGGTTACTACGTCGACACCCAGGAAGCACGGCTGGTGCAGTTGCTGAAAGACACGCAGGTATCCGCTCGCCGCGACGGCGACGTCCTCGCCCTGACGATCGGCGGCGGCGATACCTTCGCCAGCAACGGCACGCGCCTGTCGGACGCCGCTCGCACACAGCTCGAGCCGGTAGCCCGGGTACTGGAGGAATACGACCGTACCCGTATCTCCATCTTCGGCTACACCGACGATATCGGCGAAGAAGCCTACAATCAGCAGCTCTCTGTACGCCGCGCCCGGGCACTTGCCAGGCTGCTGGTGGACAGCGGCGTGGCGCCCGAGCGCCTGTTCATTGTCGGCTACGGCGAGTTGAACCCGGTAGCGGACAACAGCAGTGATCTCGGCCGCGCCCGTAACCGGCGTATAGAACTGCGGGTAGAGCCGCTGACCCGTCCCGCGGCGACCCCGGCCCAGTAAACCGCCGGCCAAATACCCCAAAATCACTATCAACCGAGACCGGCAATCGCGTTAGAATGCGCCGCTTTCAACGAGCGGGAGAATCACCTTGCGCACCCTTCTTCGCAGCCTGCTGGCGCTCTGCCTGCTGAACTTCGCCGCCTGCAGCACTGAGCGCGACAACACCGCCACCGCGGTTACCGCCCCGGACGAACCCAGCGCCTTCCGCCAGTTCCTAGACGCCAACTACGCCGTCGACATGGCCCAGAAGCCGCGCACCGCCTCGCGCCGCGGCCTGCGTGACAACAACCGCGAGTGGGACCCCTACTCGGAGACGTTCTTCGATACCCAGCGGCAGCAGTGGGAAGAGCGTCTGGCGGCACTGCCCCAGTTCGACCAGGCAACCCTGGACGCCGGAGAGGCCATTTCCTGGCAGCTCTACGAACAGGAGCTGAAGCGCAGCATCGCCAGCGATGAGTTTCGCCACCAGAAATACGTGATACATCACTACCGCGGTGTGCACACCCGGGTTCCCACGTTCCTCGCCAATATGCACCCGGTGGCGAGCGTGCAGGATATGGAGGACTACATTGCGCGCCTCAACGCGGTGGACACCTTGTTCTCGGAGGTGATCGAGCAGCTGGAGATTCGCACGGAGAAAGGTGTATTCCTGCCGCGCTGGTCCTACGTCAAGCTGATGGACACCATCAGCAACACCGTCACCGGTATCCCCTTTGACGACAACGGCAGCTCCAGCTTCTGGACCGATATTCAACGCAAGCTGGACAGACTGGAGCTGACAGTCCAGGCCAGGGCGAAACTGGAAGACGCCGCGCGCGCAGCACTGCTTGAGGTGGTTAAGCCCAGCTATGAGCGCCTCAACGCAGCGGCCGCCGCACAGGCCTCCCTCGCTCCGGAAGGTGATGGTGTATGGAAGCACCCGAACGGTGACGCTTTCTACGCCGAGCGCCTCGCCTACTACACCACCACCGAGCTCAGCGCAGAGCAGATTCACAACATCGGCCTGGAGAACGTGGCGCGCATCCACGGCGAAATGCGCGGCATCATGGAAAAAGTCGGCTTTGAAGGGGATCTGCCGGAATTCATGGAGTATATGCGCGAGAGCCCGGACTTCTATTACCCCAACACCGACGAAGGCCGCGCCCGCTACATGATCGAAGCAACCGAGATGATCGATACCATGCGCGAGCGCCTGCCCGAGTACTTTGGCCTGCTGCCGAAGGCTGATGTCATCGTCAAGCGGGTTGAACCTTTCCGGGAACAGGCGGCGGGCAAGGCGTTCTACCAGGCGCCGCCGGAGGACGGGTCACGGCCCGGCATCTACTACGCCAACCTCTACGATATGAAGTCCATGCCCGTCTACCAGATGGAAGCGCTGGCCTATCACGAGGGCATTCCCGGCCACCATATGCAGCGGGCCATTTCCATCGAGAAGCAGGATATCCCCGCCTTCCAGAAGTACGCCTGGTTTACCGCGTACACTGAGGGCTGGGGCCTATACACCGAGGAACTGCCGAAGGAGATGGGCTTCTACACGGACCCGTATTCAGACTTCGGCCGCCTGGCGATGGAGCTGTGGCGTGCCGCCAGGCTTGTCGTAGACACGGGTTTGCACCACAAGCGCTGGAGTCGTGAAGAGGCCGTCGAATACCTGGTCGCCAACACCCCCAACGCGCGTTACGACGCCGAGAAGGCCATCGGGCGCTACGCCGTCATGCCGGGGCAGGCGACCGCCTACATGATCGGCAAGCTGAAGATCATGGAACTGCGCGAAAACGCCCGCGCTGCACTCGGCGAGCGCTTCGACATTCGCGGTTTCCACGACGAGGTCTTGAAGGATGGCCCGGTACCGCTATACATACTGGAAGAGAAAATTGATCGCTGGGTGGTGAGCCAACAGGGCTAAACCGCTACCGCCACACCAGAACAGGGAGATAAAGCCATGAAGATTGGTGTTCCAAAAGAGATAAAAACGCTGGAATTCCGCGTTGGTATGACGCCCGCCGGGGTGCGGGAGTTGGTGCACGACGGCCATCAGGTGATGGTTGAGAGCAACGCCGGTGCCGGCATTGGCATGAGCGACGCAGACTACACCGCCGCCGGCGCCCAGGTGGTTGATACCCCGGAACAGGTATTCGCCGAGTCCGAGATGATCATCAAGGTCAAGGAACCGCAGCTCAACGAGTGCGCCATGCTGAGGGAAGGCCAGGTGCTGTTTACCTACCTGCACCTGGCGGCCGATCCGGAGCAGGCCAGGGCACTGCTGGACTCTGGTTGTACCGCTATCGCCTACGAGACCGTGACCAGCGATGGTCAGGGTCTGCCGCTGCTGACGCCGATGTCGGAAGTCGCCGGGCGCCTGTCCATCCAGTGCGGCGCCTTCGCCCTGCAGAAGGCCAACGGTGGCCGTGGCGTATTGCTGGGCGGCGTGCCCGGCGTTGAGCCAGGCCGCGTGGTGGTGGTGGGCGGCGGCGTTGCCGGCCTCGCTGCCGCCGATATGGCAGTGGGCCTGGGCGCTCAGGTGACTATCCTCGACCGCTCGATTCCACGCCTGCGCTACATAGACGATATCTTCGGTGGCCGGGTGCACAACATCTACTCCACCAAGGACGAAGTCGACCGCCTGATTCCGCAGGCAGACCTGGTCGTTGGCTCGGTACTGATCCCCGGCGCCTCGGCGCCCAAGCTGGTGTCCGAGCAGAACATCAAGGACATGCAGCCCGGTGCCGTGGTGGTCGACATTTCCATTGACCAGGGCGGCTGTTTTGAAACCAGCCGGCCGACCACTCACGCCGACCCCACCTACGTCATGCATGACGTGGTCCACTATTGCGTCACCAATATGCCGGGGGCCGTGCCGCGCACCAGCACCCTGGCGCTGACCAATGCCACCCTGCCCTTCACCCTGAGGCTTGCCAACAAGGGCTGGCGCCAGGCCCTGCGCGACGACCGCCACCTGGCCAACGGCCTCAATATCCACGCCGGCCAGGTGACCTTCCGAGCGGTAGCGGAGGATCTGGGCTACGCGTACCTCGCGGCTGAGCAGGCCATCGAGAGCTAAGCCCTGCTCACGGAACAGGGTTGCCCCGGGAAGAAGGCTCTTTCGGGGGCTCCCCTCATAGCACTCAGGTGCTAACCTTAAGGAAACAAGACTTCAGTTTCCGAGGGGACCAAAAATGCGTCTGACTAGATCGTACCTGGCCACTGTGCTGGGCAGCCTGCTTTTGAGTGCCTGCGCCGAGCAGACCGAACCACCACCGCCCGCCAGCAGGCCGGTCAAAGTGTTTACCGTGGAAGGCCCGGGCGACCAGGCGATTCGCAACTTCCCGGCCGCGGTGCAGGCTTCGCAGCGGGCCGACGTGTCGTTTAGAGTGGCTGGCGTATTGCAGGAAATCCTGGTGCGGGAGGGTGAAAACGTCGAGCGCGGGCAACCGTTGGCACGGCTGGACCCGACTGACTACAAAATTATTTTGGAGGACCGGCAGGCGACCTTCGACAACGCCGAGCGCAACTTCGAACGCGCCAAGGAACTGATCGTCGACGGCAATATCTCCAAGCTGGATTACGACCGCATGGAGGCAAATTTCCGCACCGCACAGGCGGCATTGAGCCAGGCGCGGCAGGACCTCGAGTACACTGAACTGCACGCGCCTTTTGACGGATCGATTGGCCGCCGCGAAGTCGAGAACTTCGAGGAGGTGCTGGCCAAACAGACGATTTTCCGCTTCCAGAACCTGCAACAGCTCGACCTGATTATCGACCTGCCGGAGTCACTGATCCGCAGCCTGCGCGCCAGGGAAGACGATTTCGAGCCTGGTACCAGCCAGGGCGACAACGGAAACGAAGAAGTCACTGCCACCGCCAGCTTCGAAGGCCGGACCAACTCCAGTTTCCAACTCGCGATCCGCGAAGTGGCGACCAAGGCCGATCCCGAGACACAGACTTTCCGCGTGACGCTGACCATGCCTCAGCCCAGCGAGTTCAGGGTGCTGCCTGGCATGACGGCCAACGTGGCTGTGGACTTCTCTCGGTTAATCACACTGGAGGCCGCCAAATGGGTGCCTATTTCCGCCGTGCAGGCGGACAGCGGATTGGACGCGAGGGTGTGGCTGATCGACCAGGACACCATGACCGTCAACAGCCATCCCGTGAAAATTGGGCGCATGAGCGGCGGGCGCATCGAAGTCACCGACGGCCTCAATGGCGGCGAGGAGATCGTCAGTGTTGGCGCCGCCTACCTCTCCGAGGGTATGCGCGTGACGCGCATGCGTAAGAGCGAGCAGGCTGTGCCGCGCGAGGACGAAGCCTGATGAATATCGGCGAATACTCGGTCCGCAATCCGGTCACCGCCTGGCTGCTGGTGGTGATTATGGTCGGCGGTGGCATCCTGGCTTTTGAGAACATGGGCAAGCTTGAGGATCCGCCGTTCACGATCAAGTCCGCCAAAATCCTGACACCGTACCCCGGGGCCACCGCCCAGGAAGTGCAGGACGAGGTGACTTATGTAATGGAAGATGCGATCCAGAACCTGGAGCAGGTGAAATGGATCAAGATGTCCGTGTCCCGGCCCGGCCTGTCGGACATCCTGATCGATTTCAAGGATGAGTACCGCGCGGATGATTTCCCCAACATCTTCGATGAACTGCGCCGCAAAATACAGGACGCAAGCCCCAACCTGCCGCCCGGCGCTGCTGACCCCATCGTCCTGGATGACTTCGGCGACGTCTATGGCGTATACGTCACTCTCACGGGTGACGGCTATAGCTGGCGCGACCTGTTCGACACGGCGGACGCGCTGAAGAAGCAGCTCGTGCTGGTGCCCGGCGTACGCAAGGTCGTCATAGACGGTGTGCAGGACGAAGTTGTCTATGTAGATATCTCGCGCGCCCGCATGGCCGAGTTGGGCATCAGCATGTCGGAAATCACCAGGGTGCTGGAATCACAGAATGTGGTGGTCAACTCAGGTAGCGTACGCGTGGGTGAAGACTACCTGCGTATCAGCCCCACCGGTAATTTCCAGTCCGTGCAGGAGATTGGTGAACTGCTTATCTCCTCCAACGAGCGCACGCTCATCCGCCTGAATGACATCGCCGCGATTACCCGGGCTTACAAGGAAGTGCCGACCAAGCTCTACTACGTAGATGGCAAACCCGGCCTCAGTATGGGTATCTCCATGTTGGGTGGTGAGAATGTGGTCGCCGTCGGAGACCGCCTCGGAGACCGGCTGCAGGAGTTACTCCCGATCATCCCCGTGGGCATGAACATGGCGGTCACTTACAACCAACCCAAGGAAGTCGACACCTCCGTGGGTGGTTTCATCCTCAGTGTGGGCCAGGCCGTCGCCATTGTTATCGGTGTATTGCTTCTGTTCATGGGACTGCGGGTAGGCATCATCATCGGCACCGTTCTGCTGATTACCGTGGCGGGCACCCTGTTCATCATGGATATCTACGGCATCGAGTTGCAACGGATTTCGCTGGGTGCACTGGTGATTGCCCTGGGAATGCTGGTGGACAATGCCATCGTCGTTGCGGAAGGCATGCTGGTAAGAATGAACGCGGGCATGAATGCCGCAAAGGCGGCCAGCGAGGCAGTGGGCAAGACCATCTGGGCGCTGCTTGGCGGCACCCTCATCGGCATCCTGGCTTTTTCCGCGATTGGCCTGTCACCGGATTCTACCGGGGAATTTGCCAGTTCGCTGTTCTACGTAATTCTGATATCCCTGTCCTTGAGCTGGCTGACTGCCGTGAGCACCACGCCTGCGCTGTGCAGGCTGCTCCTGCAACCGGGGAGCGGTGACGAGGATGCAGCGGACGCTTATGCCGCCAGGCCGTTCCAGATATACCGCGGCCTGCTCGCAAGTGCGGTGCGCGCCCGCTGGGCCACCGTGATCGGCGTCGTCGTGCTGTGGATTGCAGCATTGATTGGTTTCGGCTACACCAAGTCCGGTTTTTTCCCCGACGCCAACACGCCACTGTTCTTCGTGGACCTTTACACCCCGGAAGGCACGGATATTCGCAGCACTCGCGATGACACACTGCGCGTGGCGGACTTCCTGCGACAGCAACCCGGTGTGGTACAGACCTCGACGGTGGTGGGTGGTCCGCACCAGCGCTTTACGCTGGTCTACGATTCCAGAGAGCCCTCCCCCACCTACTCGCAGATAATTGTGTCCACCGAGCGCCGCGACCAGATTCCTGCGATTCAGGCGGCAGTCTCGGAGTACATGACCAATGACATGCCCTGGCTGGATCCGATCATCAAGGCGCTGCGTATCGGCCCAGGCCGAGATGCCAAGATTGAGGCGCGCTTCTCCGGCCCCGAGCCGGAAGTATTGCGTGAGCTGGCGGAACAGGCCAAGGCCATCATGCGGGAGGACTTTGAATCCAAGGACGTTCGCGACGACTGGCGCAACCCGGTCAAGGTGGTGACACCGGTGTTCAATGAACAGGTGGGACGGCAACTGGGCGTAACCCGGGAGAACCTTGGCAACGCCTTGCGATATGCGTTTGAAGGCTCCCCGGTGGGCACGTATCGAGACGGGATTCACCTGCTCTCCATCCTGGTCCGCGCTCCCGATGATGAGCGCGGCGACATCGATAAAATGCGTGACATCCAGGTCTGGAGCCCGGTACTAGGTCGCTCTGTACCGGCGGGCCAGCTGATATCGCGCTACGAGACCACCTGGGAGAACGCCGTGGTCAGGAGTCGCGACCGCCAGCTCACGATCATTGCCTCGTGCAACCCCACCGGGGCGCTGGCCGACCCACTCTTTGCGCGGGTCAGACCACAGGTGGAGGCCATCGAGCTGCCGGCAGGCTACCAGTTGGAGTGGGGTGGCGAATATGAGGACGCGGCGAGAGCCCAGGCCGGCCTTGCCGGCGCGCTGCCGGGAGGCATCCTGCTAATGATCATCACCAGCATCTTCCTGTTCGGCAAGCTCAAGCAGCCCACTATTATCTGGCTGACTGTGCCACTGGCGGCCATCGGTGTAACAGCAGGCCTGTTGTTGGTGAACGGCGCCTTCGACTTTATGTCGTTGCTCGGCGCGCTCTCCCTGGTTGGGTTGCTGATCAAGAACGCCATCGTACTTATCGAAGAGATCGACCAACAGATTGCCGAGGGCAAACCGCGCTTCGACGCCTTGCTGGACGCATCGGTCAGCCGGATGCGCCCCGTGGTCCTGGCAGCAGCCACCACCATACTCGGACTCATTCCACTGTTGCCCGACGTCTTCTTTGTGAACATGGCGGTAACCATGATGGGTGGCCTGGGTTTTGCCACGGTGCTGACACTGGTGATCGTACCCACACTGTACGCCATTTTCTTCGGTATCAAGGCCGATGAAACCGGAGGTGCAGGTGTCGATGTAGCGTCAGTTGTGGATGCTGCTCAGCAGGCTCCCCAGACCTGACTCATCAACTGCAGCCAGGAAGCTGGCAAAAAAAAGCCCGGGCACTGCCCGGGCTTTTTCTTTCAGGCCTTTTAGAACGTGAAGCGGATACCCGCCTCAATACTCTCAGCTAGCTGTCGCTGGAAACTGCGGACGAGAGTCGATGGTTTTCGTGAATCACCCGCCTGGGTTTCCGCTGGTACCTGCGTTCAGCAGTCAGACCGGGAGGCACCTTCGCCCCGAATGCGACGTACTGAATTCCAGCGCCCTGAAGAGCCAGCGAAACCCTGACCAACGCGCCCGCGGGATCACCTCAGGCGGCTATTAAAATTTTCACAGGCTATTAGTTGCGAACAATTCTCATTTGCATTTAGTATGGTGAGATTCTCTCTGCCAACGAGGTACCAAGGCAATGAAGACCCACCACCCTCACCCAATGATCATGGCACTTTTCTCAGGCCTGCTGTCCGCAGCGGCGGTCGCACAACAAGGCAGCAACATCGAAAACCGGGCTGACCCTGGCACGGACATAGAAGAAGTGATCGTTACCGGTGAATCGCTGACATCATCAGTTATCGGATCGGAGACTTCATTCAGCGTCCTGGGGGAACGCAGCATTCTGGACACGCCGTTCTCTGTCTCATCCTTCACGGAGGACCTGATCCGAACCACTGCCGCTGTCAGCCTGAAAGACCTGCTAATACGCGACCCTTCAGTCACCGCTGACGTCAACGCCGCAGGCTATCAGGACCGCATCTCAATTCGGGGATTCAACGTGGGCCGCGAGGCAGTCATGTACGATGGCCTGCCCGGTCTGGCGAAGGGTGATGGGTTCTTTGCCCTGGGCAACCTGCAAAACGTCGAAGTCTTCCGCGGCGCAAATGCCATCGTCTCAGGTGCGGCAGCCAACGGTGGTGTCGGAGGCTCCATCAACCTGGTGCCCAAACGGCCGGAAGATGAGCCTATAACGAATATTACCGTGGGCTACCAGGCCGAGGGTCCACTCTATGCAGCGGATGTGTCTCGGAGGTTCGGCGCAAACAGGCAATTCGGAGTGCGCGCCAACTTCAGCCGTTTCGAGGCGGAAGGCCCGGTCGAGCAATTCGACCGCACGAACGGCATCGCGTCCCTCTACATGGACTGGCGTGCGACAGATACCTTGTATCTCGCTGCGGAGATCAGCAGGAATGACGATCGCACTAACGGCTACAGGGACCAGCTTTTTCTCGCCGACGGCGTCGACATTCCCCGGGTTCCCGACCTGGAGCAGAACTACCAGCAACCCTGGAGTTATATCGATTCATCGACCACCCAGGTATTCGTCAAAGGCAGGTGGGAGTTCCTTGAAGGCTGGAGCGTTACCGCATCCGCGGGTCGGCTCGAGAGCAACTACGACGGCGACAACACGTATCTGTCTGCGTTGGTCACCGTGGTCGACAACGATGGCACCACGGTTTCATCACCCTACCAGTGGGGCTTTGGGGACAATGAAGAAACCGGTGAGGCAGCGCAGATCCTGGTAAACGGCAGCCTTGCTACTGGCGGCCTGGATCACAAGTTCACCTTCGGTTATTCATACAACGACAGCGAGGTCGACGGTGACGGCGGCGGCTTCGATGGGCAAATAGTCAGCAATCTGTACAACCCCACCTATATTGCCCGCCCGATGATCGAAGAAAACCCGAATGATGCGTTTTCCGGCGGACCGAGCACATCCTCGTTCGTGGGGATCTATGAGCTGCAGGCTCTCGAAGGCCGCCTTTCCTTCCTGGGCGGCGGCCGGGACGTATCCATTGAATCCACCTTCGGCGATGACAGCATTGACCAGGACGAGTTTTCCCCATTTGCGGCGCTGTCCTTCAAACCAACCGCCAACTCATCTGTCTATGCGAGCTACACAGAGTCGCTTGAGCCCGGCGGCTCGGCACCGATCGGCACCGAGAACTTTCCAGAGCAGCTGTCAGCGGGCGTCTCGGAGCAAGTCGAGCTGGGGGCGAAACTGGCACTCGGCGAGCTGCTGCTGACCGCGGCGGTGTTCGAGCTGGAACGCCCGCTCGAGATTATCAATGCAGACAATCGCTACGTTCAGGACGGTCGTCAGCGCCACCGTGGGCTGGAGATGCAGGCCCAGGGCCGGATCGGTGAAAACCTCAACCTGATTACCGGTTTCACCCTTCTTGATGCTGAGATCGACAACGGCGACCCCGCGGTCTCGGGGAATGTCCCGGTGGGTGTCGCTGAATTCAGCGCAACTCTATTCTTGGATTATCGCCTGCCGTTCTTCCCGGCAGGCGCCGTAAATGCCGGACTGGTCTATGAAGACGACCAGTACTTCGACCTGACCAATACCCGGCAGGTGGACAGTTGGTGGCGCCTTGATGTGGGTGGCAACTACGACTTTCAGCTGGAAAGCACGGAATTAACCGCTCGTTTTGCGGTAAGCAACGTAACCGATGAGGATTACTGGACCGTGGCAGATTTTTCGGGCTTATCACTTTCGGCACCACGTACCTACAGCGTAACCCTCTCGGCTGCGTTCTAAATTGATGCGCGCCGGGGAGATAAGCGCGCGGCTGATACTCACTGTCCTGGGTGGTTATGTCCTCACGGCAGCACTGGTTTCAGCGTCAGTCATCGCGCTGCCATGGATCGGGCTGGCCGCGTCGGAGTCAGTCTTGCTGGCTTCGATGTTGGGATTTGTGTTCTACCTGGTGTTGATCCTGTGGGGCTTCCATGAGCACTCGTTGCTGCGGGTTGCGCTCATGATCTGTATACCCGCCATTGTTTCGCTCGTCTTTGTGGTCGCATTCGCGCCACACGTTGGCCAGGGTTAGAGTGAACAGGTCTTTCCGAAAATCCATGACCTGGCTGCACAACGCAACCGGGCTCCTTTGCTCGGCACTGTTGTTTGCAATGTTCTGGATGGGCACGCTGTCCGTTTTTGATCGGGAAATCGATCAGTGGATGATGCCGCATACCAGGCTCGCAGCCAGTGACAGATCGATTAGCCTGGATGCTATTGTGCGACCTATCGTCGACGAGCTAGGCCCTCGCTCAGACATCTACCTGTATCTTCCCAAACAGAGGGAACCAAGCCTCAGGATTGGCTATGAAGACTCCGGCAGCTTCAAGAAAAGATACTTCGATCCATGGACCGGGAAAGAGCTGACAGGTCGGGAATCTCTTGCGGCCACGGGCTTCATTTTTCCCTTCCACTTCAGCTTTCACATCCGTTGGATGAACCTGGGGTACTGGCTGGCGGGTTTCCTTTCAATGGGAATGCTGGTGCTGCTGAGCACCGGTATCTATGCGCATCGCAAGATCATCGCGGAATTCTTCGTTTTCCGACCCGATAAGAGCCTGCGCCGCTCGACGCTCGACCTGCACAATATGACGTCGCTGGTTGCATTACCTTTCCATTTCCTGCTGCCGCTGACGGGCCTCTTCATCTTCTTTTCGGTCTACCTGCCCTGGCCCGCAGGCATACTCTTTGGCGGCGAGACCGAACCACTGTTCGCAGAAATGTATGGCAGTCGCAGTGTGCAAGCCGCAGGCCGAAGAGCCGAGATGGCTTCTCTGGACGATATGATTAGAGCGGCCGAATCCCGTTGGAGCGGCAGGACCGGTTATCCTGCAGCGGCAGATATCGTTCGACTGCAGCACTGGGGGGACGCAAACGCTCTGGTGACAGCTCGCCGTGTTTTCCCCTCCAGGCAAGTCGCCATGGATCGGGAGGCGGTCACTTTTGCTGCAAGCACTGGCGAGGTAGTACAAGACTTTAAAAGCCTGCCTATCCGGACCGCGCATGCATGGCTGTCCGGGCTGCACTTTATCCAGTTCGACCACTGGATGCTGCGCTGGCTCTATTTTGGGGCCGGGCTGCTGGGCTGCGTCATGATCGCCACCGGTCTGCTGTTCTGGCTGCGCTCCAGAGAACGCGGCAAAGCGCCCAATACGCCTGGATTTCAAACCATGGCCGCGATGACGGTAGGATCTACGACCGGCCTTATCCTCGCCACAGCCGCATTTCTCGTGATGAATCGCGCAATTCCTCACGCTGGTTTCAAAGTACTGGGACAGGACGCCGCGTCGCTGGAAGTCTGGGCATTCGCCGTAGTCTGGTCGACCAGCTTCTTCCACGCCGCAGTAAGAAAGGAGCGTGCGTGGAGCGAGCAGTGTCTGGCCATTGGTTTGTTTGCGGCTAGCGCCGCGGTCCTTAACTGGGTGACGACGGGCCACCACCCAGCGGCGGCTGCGGACGCCGGTCTGTGGGCCGTGTTTGCCGTAGACGCGATGCTGCTCCTCTCCGCCCTGGCTGCAATCGCGGTGTCGCATCGCCTGCAATGTCGCTTCATATCGATGTTGCAGACGGCTTCCCAGGCTGACGCCTCGCCGGTGGATGCGCGCTGAGCATGGAGCCGCTGTTATTGGCAGCAGCCACCGCCGCGGCCATAATCGGCTGCGCCCTGCTCGCCCTGAGCCAGAAGCGACACTGGCGTGCCACTTGCGCCGCAGTGCGCACGCCGGAGCGGAGCCGCAGAGTAAGACTGTTGGGCACAGCGAGCACCATGGCTTCACTGGTATTCTGCTTACTCGGAAACGGGCTCAGTTTCGCGGTCCTGCTGTGGCCTCTGCTCCTCGCATTGGCTTCTATCCTGGTCGGCCTGTCGCTCTCGATTGCACCAGGCATACTGCGGCCCCTGGCCGCCCTGGTAGTACGTGATCGAACCTGACCTCAGGTACCCGTGTGGGTCGCATGCGCGGTACATAAAAAAGCCCGGGCACTGCCCGGGCTTTTTCTTTAAGGCCTTTTAGAACGTGAAGCGGATACCCGCCTCGATGCTCTCACCGGGCTGCGGTGCGTAATTGCGCAGGAAAGAGGTACTGAGGCGGATTTCCTCGTCGGAGATGTTCTTCCACTTCACAAAGGCAAACATCTCAGACTCACCCATGACCTGCATGCGGTAGTCGATACCGGCATCCCAACGGGTGTAGCCGTCGGTCTCGGTTTCGAAGTCACCGGGATCGTCCTGGTCGTCAGCATTCACCACGCGCACATAGGCGCCCAGAGAATCGTTGCGCCACGACAGCTCCCCGCCGATACGCATCGGCGGCAGGCGCGGCACGTCACCGGCGTCGTCGAACTCACCGGTGATCATGTCGCCGAACACCCCCAGGGCCACTTCACCGCCGGCCAGCTCCGTAAGTCTGAAGCTGGATTCCAGCTCCAGCCCGTAGAACTCCGCATCATCCTGCTCGTAGGCATACACCGGAGTTTCTTCAAACTCGGTGCCAGTGTTCAGCAGGAAGATGTAGTCCTCGAAGCTGTTGTAGAACAGTGTCACCTCGGCCCAGGAGCCATTGCCCTGCCAGTTGAGGGAGATATCGGCGTTCAGTGAAACCTCGGTATCGAGGTTCGGATCGCCAATCTCGATCACACCAGTGGCCGCATGAGTGACCAGGTTGTCATCAGCGGCGGTGTTGTCGACATTGGAGAACAACTCCTCCGTGGACGGCGCGCGCTCGGCGCGAGACAGGGCAATACCCAGGTTCCAGGACGGGTTGATCGTGTAAATCGCCGCACCTGACAGGCTGAAGCTGTCGAAGTCCTGCTCGTCGCTGGTCACGGCTTCGGGGTCACGTTCGACGTAGTCATAACGACCGCCGACCTCAAAAGTCCAGTCGCCGGCATGGAAATCCTGGATGTAGAACAGGCCCCACTCGGTAGAGTCAGTCTCGGGCACGTAGGCTTCGTCACCTATGGCTTCGAACTCGTCCATGCGCCACTGTACGCCCAGTACGCCGTGGTTCTCCGCCTGCCGCACCAGTTCCAGGCGGCCCTCCCAGGTCTCGCGCTCGAAGCGGGTGCCGACCTCAGAGCCTTCCAGCTCGACGTGCTCGTAGTCGGTGTAGGTCAGGAAGGCACGCGCCACGTCAACCAGACCGGGCGCAAGGTCGTGCAGGTGCAGCTGCGCGTCGTAACGCTCCTGCTCGAGGTCGATGCGGATGGTCTCCTCTTCTTCCTCCTCGTGCTCGTGATCCTCGTCGTGATCCTCGTCCTCATGGTCCTCGTCTTCGTGCTCCTCGTGATGTCCATGAGCACCGGGAGGAATGCCGTAGTTGGTCTCATAGCTGTTGTAGGCAATCCCGAAGAAGCCTTTTTCACCAAACTGGTAGCTGGCGCCGATGGTAAACACATCGGCGTCACCATCCGTGTTCTCGATGGAACCGTTGGAGTTTTCGAGTTCTTCTTCACCGTGCTCCTCGTCGTGGTCTTCATCGTGCTCTCCACCGAGCAGCTCTTCCTGGCGTTCTACCGCGGCCTCGTCAATGGCCATGCCCGGAATGTCGAGATCGTCGAAGTCGCGGGTAGTGCCACTCAGGTGAATACCGAAGCTGCCATTACCGGCCTCCAGCTTCGCTGTGCCGGTGTCCATGCCCGGCGCATCGTCGTAACGATACTCCACGGCACCCTGGACGCCTTCAATGGGGGCGCGGGGAATGCGATTGTCGACCACGTTGATCACACCGCCGATGGCGCCACCGCCGTACAGCAGTGTCGACGGGCCGCGCAGCACCTCAACGGATTCCGCCAGCATGGGTTCTATACTCACCGCGTGGTCCGGGCTGAGGCTGGACACGTCCGCCGCGGCGATGCCGTTATTAAGGTTGATAGTGCGGGGTCCACCCTGGCCGCGAATCACCGGGCGGCCGACGCCGGGGCCGAAGGAGGCATTGGAGATACCCGGCTTGTCGCCCAGGGTCTCACCAAGGCTGGCGGACACCAGGCGTTGCAACTCGGTGCCGGTCAACACCGTGACCGGCAACGCGGTCTCGGCGGCTTTTTTGTGGATGGGTACGGATACGAGCACATGCTCCATCCGTTCACTGGGGTCTTGTGCCATGGCCTGGCTGGCGGCGCCAACGAGGGCCGCGATCAGGGTGCGTTTCATGTCTATCTCCTGTCAGTAAAATTTGCGGGGTTAACAGGAGAGAGTCGGGGGCCCCCGGGCATCATGGCCTAAGTGAGCAAGGCCGGTGAACTGGGCGCTGACAGGAACACAGACAGCCGCCTCAAGCCAGATGACCGGGTCAGCACCGTGTGTGGTGTGAGCGGCGTAGCTGGCGTCGACCTGGTGCTGCAGGCAATCATGGGCCGCGCTGTGGTCCGCATGCGCATGCGAAGAGACTTGCAGCGTTTGCACGCATAGTAGCAGGGCCAGCAGCAGTGCTGCCGGAAACGCAATGCGCCTGTGTTGCATGGCCATTTCCATCGTCGCGCAAATCTACGCCAACAACAGGACCGGGTCCAGCATTTACAGGGAAGGAAACGCGACATAACCTGATACAGTTCATAACAATAAAGGGGTCAAACACCATGGGTATGCTGATCGCAGGTGTTCTTTTATGGAGCGCACTTCACCTGGTACCCGTCATCGGTCGGGGGCCGCGGCAGGCCGCCATCGAAAAACTTGGTGAAGGGGGCTACAAGGGCATCTTCTCGCTGTTGATGCTGGGCGCCATTGCGCTGATGGTGTTTGGCTGGCGCGGCAGCCTGCCGCGATCCGTCTACATTCCCAGCGAGGCCATGCACCTTGCCGGCCTGGTGCTGGTTGTCGTTGGTTTTATTTTCATGGCCGCCGCCAACCGCCCCAGCCGCTTTGGCCGCCTGGTGCGACACCCCCAGCTGACCGGCGTGTTTCTATGGGCTATCGCTCACCTGCTGGCCAACGGCGACAGCCGCTCCCTGGTGCTGTTCGGCGGCCTGGCGGCCTGGTGCGTGATCATGATTCCGCTTATCAATCGTCGCGACGGTGCCTGGACCCGGCCCGAGGCACCCTCCTGGACTCGGGAAATCGTCGGTGTGGTTATCGCCCTGGTGGTCGTCGGGATCGTGGTCGCCATTCACCCCTGGATTGCCGGCGTGCCGGCGGTTGTCTGGTAGCCCTGCTCCCCGCCAATCGCAGAGCGCTTGCCGCCTAGGCTGCACTTCCGGAAAGCCCTGGCATAGTGTAAAGCACCATATAATTGCACTCCAAGTGCACAAAATCTCTACTTTACCTGTAATATTTAGTGAATATAGAGGTTTTATTCTGGATTATTGAGTGTTTTTGGTATCGATAGCTCCTCGCCTGGCTTTATACTGCACGTCTCAACATCATGACTGGACTCGAACCATGAGCCGCTTCGATTATCGCAAGTACCCGGCCTATCAGCCGGTACGGATGACCGGCCGCCGCTGGCCGGATGCCACAATCACTGCCGCCCCGCGCTGGTGCAGTGTTGACCTGCGCGACGGTAACCAGGCCCTGATCGAGCCCATGACCGCCTCGCAAAAGTCGCGCCTTTACGACCAACTGGTGAAGGTGGGCTTCAAAGAAATTGAAGTGGGCTTCCCCTCCGCCTCCAGCCACGACTACCAGTTTGTGCGCGATCTGATCGAAAACGACCGGGTACCCGACAACGTGACCCTGCAGGTACTTACCCAGGCACGACCGGAGTTGATCGAGAGAACCTTCCAGGCGCTCCAGGGCGCCAAACGCGCCATTCTCCATGTCTACAATTCCACTTCCACGGTGCAGCGCGAGAAAGTTTTCAAGATGGATCGCGCCGGGATTGTCGACATCGCCGTGAACGGCGCGCGCATGGTGAAGGAGTACGCAGCCAGGTATCCCGAAACCGACTGGACCTTCCAGTACTCCCCGGAGAGTTTCACCGGCACCGAGATCGACTACGCCGTTGAGGTGTGCAATGCGGTCATCGATGTCTGGCAGCCCACCCCGGACAACAAGTGCATCATCAACCTGCCCGCCACCGTGGAAATGAGCACGCCCAACGTCTATGCAGACCAGATCGAGTACTTCTGTGATCGGGTCAATAACCGCGACGCCATTGTCGTGTCGACCCACACTCACAATGACCGCGGCTGCGCCGTGGCGGCCAGCGAACTGGCCATCATGGCCGGCGCCGACCGGGTGGAAGGCACCCTGTTTGGCAACGGCGAGCGCACTGGCAACATGGACATTCTCACCATGGCCATGAACCTGTACAGCCATGGCATAGACCCTGAGCTCAATTTCGAGCACATGGACCAGATCATCCAGACCTACAAGGACTGCACCCAGATGCCTGTTCACCCGCGACATCCCTACGCGGGCGAACTGGTCTTCACGGCATTTTCCGGCAGCCACCAGGATGCCATCAAGAAGTGCCTGGACTCGCGCAACGACGATGAACTGTGGGAGGTGGCTTACCTGCCTATCGACCCCGCTGACATCGGCCGCTCCTACCAGGAGGTGGTGCGCATCAACAGCCAGTCCGGCAAAGGCGGTATCGCCTACGTGCTGGACAGGGATTACGGCCTGCAACTGCCACGCTGGCTGCAGATCGATTTCTCCGCCGCCGTACAAAGGCACGCGGAGCGTATCGAGACTGAAGTGGCGCCGGAGGATATCTGGGACCTGTTCCAGGCCACTTATTTTGATGCCGGCCCCTGGCGGCTCGGCAACTACCAGGTCAGCCGTGAAGACGGCGTCGACAAGTTGCAGGCCGACCTGATCAAGGACGGTATCAGCCACGCCCTCAGCGGCACCGGCAGCGGTGTCGTGGAGAGCTTCGTCAATGGCATGGAGGGCTTCATCGGCAAGCCCATCGTGCTGGTGGAGTACTCCGAGCACGCGCTGAGCCACTCGGCAGATGCCGAAGCCATCTGTTACATCCAGCTCAATATCGACGGCCAGCGGGTCTGTGGCGTCGGCCGCTCCGCCGACATTATCCAGGCCAGCCTGGATGGCATCCTCGGCGCCATCAATACGGCAGTGAAGAGCCAGGTCGCAGCCGCCTGATGATTCTGGCGGGGGCGCCCGACTAAGGGGCGCCCGGCCGAAGGCGCCATGCCGGAAATCCGACATTTGTGCACCAGTTCACGGGTTCCCGGCCGGCGTGCAAACTTTTAACACTGGCTTTAGGCAATATTTACCTAAACTTCCCGGCCATCGAACCTAGAATGTCTATAACCCTACGAATTACCGGGAAAGGCCCGGATCGTAGTTTGAGCGGATATCGAGGAAATCATGGAACAGGGAAACAACGGGGCCCGCAGGGAAAAGCGTGCCACCTTCGCAGAAGTCATCGGGAGCATTCGTTTCGACAAGGGCCAGTCAGCCAACGCCGACGCGCATTGGCCGGAGCCCGGCTTCGCAGTCAACCAGTCGCAGCACAACGGCATTGCGGCACCGGACGACTACAAGCAGCTGGTTCGTTCCAGCAATTGATTTCTGACGATTAGGGTCTGCCTGGCGCAGGCCCTCTTGCCTCCGGGGCACTCACCGCCCCGTGTGCGTGGTTACGCCTGACTTCACGCCGCTCAGCCGCGGCGCTTGCGTCGCAACAAGCTCTTGATTTTGTCCATGAAGGTCTCGTACTTGAGATCGCTGAACTCACCGGCGTCCAGGAAAATCCGGTCGCAGCTTGGGCACACTTCCAACCAGATGTGGGTTTGCACCGGGTCTGTCACCTTATCCATGCAGACGTGGCAGACCGGGCACTCGATATCCTCGATCTTGTCATACTCCTTGCCCACATTCGGGTGACCAATGTCCAGGAAGGCCTCCACCATCCACTCCGAGCGCATCACATTCAGTACCTCCGGCTCCACCAGCAGCCCATAGCACTGGGTGCAGCGCTGCAGGGATATCTTCGGTCCATACAGCTTGGTTTCCATGGTGCTGCCGCACTTGGGGCATTCCAGGCTATCCAACTGTTTGTCATCCATGCGGCTTTGATCCCTTCGAATATCCTGGCTCTAGCGTAGCGGATGCGCACCAAAAGACCAGCGGTGCTGCCCATTCGTACAGAAACCCGCCCACTCGTACAGCCCTTGATTCCAGCGGCCCGCGCCCTCGGTAAGCTCTCTGCTGTCACAAGTGGAGTACCGCACCATGGGTTTTTCGACAATGATTCTTTACCGTCGCTGGCGGCGAGTGGCTGCCCTGCTGGCATTGCCGCTGATCACCGGCTGCGCGCACGGCCCTACCGCCGGCGATCCTTTCGAGGCCACCAATCGGCGCGTCTTCGCCTTCAATGAACGGGTGGACTCCCACGTTCTTGCACCGGTAGCGCGCGGCTATCGGCGTGTCGTCCCCGGCCCGGTCAGGCGCGGTGTCAGTAACCTGTTTGCGAACCTGCGTGACCTGGGTGGTTTCGTAAACGCCGGCCTGCAGGGGAACTTCCCGGGAGCCGCCAGCAATGGCAGCCGAGTAGCCATCAACTCCACCGCAGGCGTGTTTGGCCTGTTCGACGTGGCCACCAGTCTGGGCATCGACGGCTACCGAACCGAC
>JANQLM010000124.1 GCA_028280635.1 Halieaceae bacterium
ACGCCTTCTGTGCCGCCCCGGTGCAGATCGCCCGCTTGCATCTCGCCGCCACGGCGCCGCGCTATTTCCTGGTCAACACTGGCAATGCCAATGCGGGCACCGGCCAGCCGGGCCTTGATGATGCCCTGGCCTGTTGCCGGGCGCTGGCTGAGGAAGCCGGGGTCGACGCCGCGGAGGTACTGCCGTTTTCTACCGGGGTGATCGGCGAACCCCTGCCGGTCGAGCCGATCAGGAGAAGCCTCCCGGCGGCGCTGGCGGCCCTGGAGGATGACCAGTGGCTGGCCGCCGCTGAAGGCATCATGACCACCGATACCCGCCCCAAGGCGGCCTCGCGACAGGTGGAACTGAACGGTGTGCCCGTTACATGCACCGGCATGGCCAAAGGAGCGGGCATGATCCGCCCCAATATGGCCACTATGCTGGCCTACCTGGCCACCGACGCGGCAATCGCGCCGGAGCTGCTGCAGACCCTTTGGCAAGACACGGTGGAGCACAGCTTCAACCGGGTCACGGTGGACGGCGACACCTCGACCAACGATGCCGCCATGCTGGTGGCCACCGGCGCCGCCGGCAACCAGGAGCTGCGGGATATCGACGACCCGCGCCTGCCCGTACTGCGTGAAGCGCTGCAATCCCTGGCCCTGGAGTTGGCGCAGGCCCTGGTGCGCGACGGTGAGGGTGCCAGCAAATTTGTCGCCGTGCAGGTGGGCCGGGCCGCCAGCGAGGCAGAGGCTCTGGAAGTGGCCTATACCATCGCCCATTCACCGCTGGTCAAGACCGCCCTGTTCGCCAGCGATCCCAACTGGGGTCGGCTGCTGGCGGCCATTGGCCGCGCCGAAGTGCCGGACCTGGATGTCGGCAGGGTGGAGTTACGCATCAACGATGTGCTGATCGCTGAAAACGGCGGTCGCGCCGCGGGATACGAGGAAGCCCAGGGTGTGGCTGCCATGGCGCCGACCGATATCCATATCCAGGTGTTGCTGGACCGCGGCGAAGCCGACGCCACGGTGTGGACCAGTGACCTGTCCTACGACTATGTGCGCATCAACGCGGAGTACCGGACCTGATGGCGCGGGTACACGTGGCAGTGGGCGTGATCCTCAACCGCGACGGCGAGATTCTTATCAGCAAGCGCCGCGCCGACTCCCACCAGGGTGGGCTGTGGGAGTTTCCCGGCGGCAAGGTGGAAGAGGGTGAAACGATCGAGGCCGCGCTCGATCGCGAGTTGCACGAGGAGCTTGGCATCCGCGTCACGTCCTGCCGCGCCCTGCTGGAAGTGCGGCACGACTATAGCGACAAGCAGGTGTTCCTCGACGTGTGGGTAATTGACGGCTTCAACGGGGAACCCGCCGGGCGAGAGGGCCAGCCCCTGCGCTGGTGTGCGCCGGTGGCGCTGGCGGACTACGCGTTTCCCGCCGCCAATCAGCCGATTGTTGAAGCCTGCCTGGCGCTTTAGGGAAGCCTCAGGGCGAGAGTCCAAACTCCGCCAGCAGTTCCCGGTGAAGCTGCTTCACCTGCGCCTGCAGGTCATGGAGGGAGCCGCTGTTGTCAACAACGCGGTCGGCGCCCGCCAGCCGCGCCTCCCGGGATAGCTGGGCGGCCATGATGCGCCGCACCTGCGCTTCATCGTTGGCGTCCCGCTGTATGGTGCGCTGCAGTTGCATCTCTTCCGCCACGTCGACCACGACCACGGTATCGCACAGCGACTTCTGGCTGGTCTCCAGCAGCAGGGGTGAGGACAGTACCACATAGGGGGAATCGGCGGTGGATAGCTGCCTGACGATCTCTTCGCCGATCAGCGGGTGGGTCAGGTGTTCGAGCCAGTGCCGCTGCTCGGGGTCGGCGAACACGATGCGGCGCAGGGCGGCGCGGTCGAGCTGGCCATTGGCCAGCAGTATCTCCTGCCCAAAACGTTCTGCCACCGCGGCCAGGGCTGGCCGGCCCGGCTCCATGATGACCCGCGCTGCCAGGTCGGCGTCCACCACTCTGATACCCAGTGCTTGCAGACAGTCCGTGACAGCGGTCTTGCCGCTGCCGATGCCGCCCGTGACCCCGACGACGGGTGCTTTGGTGGCTGCCGTCACTAGCCGACCGGGGCGGTCGTGAAGTTGGCCCAGTACCAGGCCATGATGTCATTGCCCCAGACCAGGGCAATCCAGCCGGCAATGGCCAGGTAGGGGCCGAAGGGAATCGGCACGTCCTTGCCGCGCTTCTGCAGCAGCATGACCAGGATGCCCAGCACCGCGCCCACAAAGGACGACAGCAGAATAATCATCGGCAGCGCCTGCCAGCCCAGCCAGGCACCCAGGGCGGCCAGCAGTTTGAAATCGCCGTAGCCCATGCCCTCTTTGCCGGTGAAGATCTTGAAGGCCCAGAACACTGCCCACAGTACGCCATAGCCGGCCATGGCGCCGATCACCGCGTCCTGCAGCGGCGCGAACAGGCCGAACAGGTTGACGAGCAGGCCCAGCCACAGCAGCGGCAGGGTGATGGCGTCGGGCAGCAGCATGGTGTCGATATCGATCATGGTCAGCGCCAGCAGGGCCCAGGTGAACAGCAGTGCCAGTCCCAGTTCAGCGCTCAGGCCACCGAACTTGACGCCTAGCAGGACGGTCAGCATGCCGCAGCAGGCCTCGATGATGGGGTAGCGCATGGAGATGCCGGCCTGGCAATTGCTGCAGCGGCCCCGCAGCAGCAGGTAGCTGAGTATCGGGATGTTCTCCCAGGCGCGAATCTGGTGGCCACAATGGGGGCAGCGTGAGCCAGGTGTCGCCAGGTTGAAAGCGTCCAGCGCTTCCGGCTCGGTATCCGACAGCAGCGCCCGGCAGTAGACCTGTTCCTCGCGCTCGATCATCGCCGGGATGCGGTAGATCACCACGTTCAGGAAGCTGCCGACGGTCAGGCCGAGAAGCAGCAGGAAGACATACAGCAGGATGGGCTGCTGGTTAAGCGCAGCGACGATTTCCATGAGAAGAGTGGGGTCCTGCTTAGATCACGGAACCCAGCATGAAGATCGGCAGGTACATGGCAATCATGAGGCCGCCGACCAGGACACCCAGCACCGACATGATCAGCGGCTCCATCAGGGAGCTGAGGCTGTCTACCGCGTTGTCCACCGCTTCCTCGTAGTAGCTCGCCACCTTTTCCAGCATCTCGTCCAGGGCGCCGGATTCCTCGCCGATGGATACCATCTGCAGCAGCATTAGCGGGAACATACCCGTGGAACTGATGGAGTTGTAGAGGGTGGCACCGGTGGTCACATCGTCCTTGATCTGGCGAATGGCTTTGGCGTAGGGGATGCTGCCGGCCGCGCCCACAACCGATTCCAGGGCATCGACCAGGGGAACACCCGCGGCAAAGGTGGTGGCCAGGGTGCGCGAGAAACGCGCCACCACCGAGTTGTAGACAATGTCACCGACGATGGGCATCTTCAGCATCAGCTTGTCCTGGCCTTCCCGGAAGGCGAAGGAGCGTTTGTGTATCTCCTTGTACACCGCGATGGTGATGATGATGCACACCAGGATGATGAACCACCAATCCTGGGTGAAGTTCGATATTTTCAGAACGAACAGGGTGAAGGCCGGCAGTTCAGAACCGAAGGATGAGAAGGTTTCGGCGAACTGGGGCACTACTTTGATCAACAGCAGCGCGGTGACCACCAGGGCCACACAGACCACCGCGATGGGGTAGGTCAGCGCTTTCTTGATCTTCGCCTTCAGGGCCTCGGACTTTTCCTTGTAGGTAGCTACCCGGTCCAGCATGGTCTCCAGGGTACCGGAGCTTTCACCTGAGGCCACCAGGCTGACAAACAACTCGTCGAAGTACTGGGGGTATTTCTCCAGGGCGATAGACAGGCCGGTACCTGAGGCCACGTCGCTCTTGATGGATGAGACCACCTCTCGCATGCTGGGGTTTTCCAGGCCCTCACCGACGATGTCGAAGCTCTGCACCAGCGGCACACCGGCTTTCATCATGGTGGCCAACTGGCGGGTGAAGATCGCGATATCCATCGGCTTGATCTTCTTGCCGCCGCTGCCGAACAGCGGCTTGGCCTTCTTCCTGACTGTCTTCGGCTTGATACCCTGGCGGCGCAGCTGTGCCTTGGCCATGGCCAGGCTGACCGACTCGATCTCGCCCTTGGTAGTGCGGCCCTGCTTGTCGGTGCCCTGCCAGGTGAAGATTTGCCCTTTCGATGCGCTGGTAGCCATAACCTAGTCCGTTGCCTGGGTGCTGGTGGGTGTATCAGTCGGTGGTAACACGGTTGATTTCTTCAAGACTGGTGTCGCCGAACATGACCTTTCGCAGGCCCGACATCCGCAGGTCATTGAAGCCCTCCTCACGCGCCTTCTCGCCGATCACGATGGAGTTGCCTTCCTCCATGATGATACGGGCGATGGATGGTGTGATGCGCACTACTTCGTACACACCCACCCGGCCCTTGTAGCCGTTGGCGCACTTTGAGCAGCCCACCGGTTTGAACACGGTGGCCTGCTCGATCATTTCGTCGGTAAAGCCTTCTTCCCTGAGAACGCTCTCCGGCAGGTCCGCCGGCTCCTTACATTCCTTGCACAGGCGGCGCGCCAGGCGCTGGGCGATAATCAGGTTCACGGAGGTCGCCAGGTTGAACGGCGGCACCCCCATGTTGAGCAGGCGGGTAATGGTCTCCGCCGCGCTGTTGGTGTGCAGGGTGGACATCACCATGTGGCCGGTCTGGGCGGCCTTGATGGCAATCTCCGCCGTCTCCAGGTCCCGAATCTCCCCCACCATGATGATGTCCGGGTCCTGCCGCAGGAAGGAGCGCAGCGCTTCCGCGAAGGTCAGGCCCACCTTGGGGTTCACGTGACACTGGTTGATGCCCTCGAGGTTGATTTCCACCGGGTCTTCCGCGGTGGAGATGTTGCGCTCGGGGGTATTGAGGATGTTGAGGCCGGTATACAGGGATACGGTTTTGCCGGAACCGGTGGGGCCGGTCACCAGGATCATGCCCTGGGGCTGTTCCAGGGCCGCCATATAAAGGTCTTTCTGGAAGTCCTCGTAGCCCAGCATATCGATGCCCATCTGGGCGCTGGAGGGGTCCAGGATCCGCAGCACGATTTTTTCGCCGAACAGCAGTGGCAGGGTGTTAACCCGGAAGTCGATGGCGCGGTTCTTGGACACCCGCATCTTGATACGGCCGTCCTGAGGCACGCGCCGCTCGGAGATATCCATCTGCGACATCACCTTCAAGCGGGCGGCCAGGCGGCCCGCCAGGTTGGCCGGCGGCCTGACGACCTCATGAAGGATGCCGTCGGTGCGAAAGCGTACCCGGTAGATTTTTTCGTAAGGTTCGAAGTGAATATCCGAGGCGCCCGATTTGATGGCGTCCAGAAGCACTTTATTGACAAAGCGCACCACTGGCGTCTCGTCGACATTGGCGCCGTCCTCGCCTCCGCCTCCGCCTTCTTCGTCAACGGCTTCCACGTCCAGGTCTTCGAGCCCGGCGTCGTCCAGGTCGCCGAGGTCGCCACCCAGGGAGTCTTCCGCATCCGCCCAGGTGCCAATGGCGGCGGACAGCGCCGTTTCTTCCACCAGTACCGCGTCGGTATTGATGCCGGTGTGAAACTTGATTTCGTCGAGGGCGGAGAGGTTGGTGGGATCGGAAACAGCGATATAGAGACGGTTGCCGCGGCGGAACAGCGGCAGCGCATGGTGCTTGACCGCCAGGTTGGGTGACACCAGGTCCTTGGGGATCGCCTCCAGGTTGAAAGCGGCAATATCGAACAGCGGCACGCCGAACTCTTCGGAAGCCATCTCCGCCAGTTTCTGGCCTGCGATGTAGTCGTTTTCTACCAGGTGGGAGACGAAATGCGTCTTTTCCCGCGCCGCCTCGGACACAGCGCTCTGCGCGTCCTCCGCTTCCAGGAGGCCATCGGCTACAAGACGGCCCGCCAGGCCGCTGAGCTGGGTTGGTGGCTTGTTTGTCATGTCCGGATCTGGCGCCTTGTCTGGTGCTCTCTGGATCTCTGTCTGGAGCTGATTAATCGGGGCGAATCCAACGTCGCCTTCTATGTTTTAAGCAGCATTGCAACACTCGTTCGAGTATACCCCCGTAAAATGCGGGCTTACAGTGTCCAATCGCCCGATTTTTGCGGTCTGTCACAGAGTGGCGGGCCCGGTCAGTGCAGTCGGTCACACACTGACAAGGATTGTCACTGTGTGACGCGGGGTGGCGTAGCTGCCCGGGGGTAGCAGGCCTGCGCTAGCGCCCGCTAACCTTGTGTTAACTAACTGAAAAATAAGATATAAATTTGAAATAATGGGAAAGTGTGAAAAGTTGGCATGGGCTGTGCTACTAACGGGGTGTTGCTGGGATTAAGCCTGGCGCGTCCGGAAGGAACTACCGGGCTTAAACTAAAAGTAAACAAACCGAGTCTTTTCAGGAGACATAACATGAACAAGCAAGCTCAAAAGGGTTTCACCCTGATCGAACTGATGATCGTTATCGCGATCATCGGCATCCTGGCTGCCGTGGCTCTGCCCGCTTACCAGGACTACACCATTCGCGCGAAGATGTCTGAGCCCATCGCTCTGCTGGGTGAAGGCAAGACCAACGTGACGGAGTACTTCATCGCTAACAACATTCTGCCGCCTACGACGGCTGCAGCCGGTATCCGCACCGATATCGGTACGCCGATCGTTAACTCTGTTTCCTATGACAGCTCTGGCGTGATTACCGTTATCGTCAACGAGACTGTTGGTGGTGACATCTCCGCCAGCGCCAACTCCATCTCCCTGTCCCTGACCGGTACTGCCGGTGGTACGGTACAGTGGGTATGCCGTCCGGGCGACGTCGGTGGCGCGACCAGCGACAACGTTCCGCCGAAGTACCTGCCGGCCAACTGCCGCGCCTAATCACTGTTTCAGTGGAAAACCCGGGCCCTGCCCGGGTTTTTTTTGTTTATGACGAACAGGTCCTGGCTGCTTGCCTCTGGCGCACTGTGTGTGCTGCTGTACGCGCCTGGTCTTTTTGGACAGTTCACTTTTGACTCGGTGACCTCCCTGGTGCGCAACCAGGCGCTGGACTTCGACCCCAGCAGTTTCCAGGGCTGGGTCAACGCTATATATAGCTCTACCGCGGGTCCACTGGGTCGCCTGCTCAGCATGTTCACTTTCGCCCTGAGTCACGCCCTGTTCGGACAAAGCGCGCTGGTCGAAAAAAGTATCAATCTCGGTATTCACCTCGCTACCGCCTATGCCCTGTACCGCTGGCTCAGCCTGCTGCTGTCGCGGGCGCCGGCGCTGCGCATGGACGAATCCGCCGCCAGCCGCTATGCCTTTTTCGCAGCGCTGCTGTGGCTGCTAAACCCCTTACAGGTGTCGACGGTGCTGTACGCGGTACAGCGCATGGAGCAGCTATCGGCCCTGTTCGTGGTGTGCGGACTGTGGTTTTACACCCGCCAGCGCTGCCGCTGGCTGCAGCGCGGGGCGGACGCTGAGGAGCTGTCGCGCACCCTGCTTGGGGTGCTGCTGTTCGCCCTCGCGGCGATATTCTCAAAAGAGGATGGAATACTGCTGTTCGGCCTGTTGGCGCTGGTAGAGGGACTGCTTTTCGAGGGCCGCTACGCCGGGCAGGTACAGCGCCGGGTCGTTTACGTCGCGACCGCGGCCTGCCTGCTGCCCGCCCTTGGCATCCTGCTGCTGGCCGCCATTGAACCCGACTGGTTGATGCAGCGCTATAGCTGGCGTTCGGAAACACCCTCCGAGCGCCTGCTGACCCAGGCTCGGGTACTCTGGCATTACGTGGGGTGGTTCTACTGGCCCGATGTATCGCGCATGAGCCTGTTTCACGATGATATTGCCCTGTCGCGTGGCTGGCTGGCGCCCTGGACCACGGCGCTGGCGGTGTTCGCCTGGCTGGCAGTTGTTGCCGCCAGTCTCGCCCTGCTGAAGCGCAGCCGCCTGCCGTCGTTCTGCGTGGGATTTTTCCTGATCACACACGCCCTTGAGTCGACGATCGTGCCCCTGGACCTGGTGTATGAACATCGCAGCTACCTGGGCAATATCGGGCTGGCCCTGATTCTGGTGGCGACCGCCGGGCACTACCTGCCCAGGGCTGCCTGGAAGCCGGCGGTGGCGCTGGTCACCCTGGTGATGTCGGCCTGCCTGCTGTGGCGCAGCGTACTGTGGGGCGATGAACTGCGGCTTTACGAGGCGCAGCTGCGCCACCATCCACAGTCGGAGCGCACCGTCTACTACTACGCCAATCTCAGGATGAGGATGGCTGACGAAGTCGATGATGAGACCCTTGCCCGTGAGCATGTACTGGCGGCACGGCGCTATTTCCAGTACCTGCTCACACTCGACCCCATGCACTTTCCGGCCCTGGCGACCCTGATGTACATCGATGGCCGCTGGTTTGCCGGGCTGCCGGACGGTGGTTGGTATGAACAGTTGCTGAATGCCTCCCGCGAGCGGCCCATGGAACCTTCCGACCACAATGCCCTGGACCTGCTGGTGCGCTGCATACTGGCGGCCTACTGCCAGGTGCCGGAGCCCCGGCTGCTCGAATTACTGGAATCGCTGGCACAGCGATACCCGCAGGATCCCCGCTATCCGTTGCTGCTGGCGCGGTACTTCGGCGAAACCGGCAGGGATCTCGCCCGGGCCGTGCAGTTTACCCGGCGCGGCATCGCCGTCAGCCCGGGCTCCGCCACCGCCTACTACCAGTTGGCGGGCTGGCGAGTGGCCCAGGGTCAGCGCGCTGAGGCGGCCGGCGCCATCGGCGAAACGCTGCGCAGGGATATGAGTATGCAATCGCTGCTGCGTGCCAGCGAAGGCCTGCGCTGATGGTCGGCTCAAGGACGACCTGGTCCACCGGCGCCGCCTGGCTGCTGCTGGCCCTGTTAAGTGTATGGATTTACTGGCCCGGTCTCGATGGCCCGGTGTTGCTGGACGATGCCGCCAATCTCGAACGAGTACAGGCACTGGCCGCGGAGGACGGCTTTGTCGCCGATGTGCTGACGGAGAACCGGTCGGGTCCACTGGGCCGGCCGGTATCCATGGCCAGCTTCATGCTGGACCTGTATCTGCTGGATGGCGGCATCCGCGGCGCCAAACTCACCAACGTTCTGTTGCATGCGGCCACCAGCGGCCTGGTGTTGCTGTTTTGCCTGCAACTGTTCCGCGCCCTCGGTTATTCCAGGGAGCGCGAACTGGCGCTGTGGGTGGCTGCCCTGTGGCTGCTGGCGCCGCTGTTTGTGAGCACTGTGCTGTACATGGTGCAGCGCATGGCCCAGCTCGCGACCTTTTTCAGCCTGCTGGCCTGCTGGGCCTACCTGTGCTGGCGCCGCTCCCGGTCGTTGTGGGGATGGAGCATGCTGTGGCTGCTGCTCTCGCTGCTGGCGGTGGTGCTGGCGGTGCTGAGCAAGGAAAATGGTGTGCTGGCGCTGCCGCTGCTGCTGCTCATCGAGCTGGCGGTGCTGCAGCCGCGGGATCGCGCGCTGCCTCAGCTCCCCACCCACACGGTCACCCTGGCACGGCTTCACGCGGCGCTGCTGGCACTGGGTGTGTTGGCGACCCTGGCTTACCTGGCCCTCTACCTCGATTCGCTGGAGGCGAGCTACCAGCGGCGGGACTTCAGTCTCTGGGAGCGAATCATCACCCAGCCCCGGATTCTCTGGCTGTACGTGGGGCAGCTACTGTATGCGGAACCTGCCTCGCTGGGCCTGTATCACGATGGCTTTGCGTTCTCCCGCGGCCTGCTGGCGCCTGGCTCGACCCTGGTGTCCGTCATCGCCTGGCTGCTGGCGCTGCTCGCCTCCCTTTGGGTATTGCTGCTAGCCACCTGGCGGGGGGTGGGCTTCGGCCTGCTGTTCTTCCTGGTGGCGCATGGGCTGGAGTCGACTGTTTTTCCACTGGAGCTTTATTTCGAGCACCGCAACTACCTGCCGGCGGTGGGTCTGTTCATCTCGGTCGCAGCGCTGCTGCCGCTGATCGGCCGTCATCTTGGCTGGCTGCGGCCCTGGTTTCAGCTTTTGCTGGCCCTGCTTGTGCTTCGCGCAGCGCTGGTGACGGCTGCGGAGGTCCAGGTCTGGACCAATGGCCGCGTTTTTCACCTGGTGGCCATTCATCGTTTCCCGGATTCCGTGCGAGCCAACGAAAACCTGGCCCTGGAGCTGGCGACCCTGGGGGATACCGCCCTGGCGCTCGACTACCTGGCAAAGGCGGAGGCGCTGGACCGGCCTGGCAGCTTTCGCCACCGGCTGGCAGAAGCCATGGTGTTCTGCCGCGCCGAGGGTGCGGTGCCCGCGGAGCGGTTCATGAGTTGGCAAATGACACGGCAGGACTTTCGAGATCCACTGGTGAGTGAGACCAGTTACAGCCTGGTCAAGCAGTTGGTGTCCGGCCATTGTAGCGGTACCGATCTCGGCGGGCTGGCGCAGCACTGGGGAGGGCTTCTGCTGGAGCAGACCCCGGACATCGTCACGCCCAAGCTTTTCCTGTCCCTGGCGTTACTGGAAAACCACCTGGAACGCCAT
>JANQLM010000132.1 GCA_028280635.1 Halieaceae bacterium
TGATATGGACGTTGATGGCCATGCGGTCCAGGCCGGTGAGACGATTGACCATGCGCGACGCGCCGGAAGGTGACTGGGTGGGCGCGATCACATCCGCGCCGTCTTCGCGCACATGCACCACGCAGCACTGGGGCTCTAGCGGGGCGTGGGAAACATAGGGCACAAAGTAGTCTGCTTGCAGGCTGTCGTCGCCAGCGGCGAAGGCGGCGTCCACATTCCCGTCGTTGAGAACAAGCTGTCCGGTGTGCTCCATGGCGTCGCGCATCTGCCGGCGCAGGGAGGCGGTGGATTCCTCCGCGTGCGGCCCGGGATTCCACTGGATATCCAGGGCGGCGCGACCCTGCAGGGCGGCCCAGGTCGAGTCGGCGACCACGGCCACCCCGGCCGCCAGCACCGTGAAGAACTCATCGGCTGCCGGGCCGTCGATGGGTACGATATCGATGACACCGGGCACACGGCGCGCGGCCTTGTCGTCGTAGCTGGCGATACTGCCGTCGCGGAAGGGGCAGTGTTCCACCGAGGCATACACCTGTCCCGGCAGGCTGGCGTCGATACCGTACTCTGCCGTGCCGGTGACGATCGCTCTGGCGTCGACCACCCGCTGGGACTGACCGACAATGCGGAAGTCTTCAATGGCTTTCAGCGCGGGCGGTGTTTCCGGCAGCGGCAGGGCGGAGGCGGCGGCAGCAAATTCCCCATAACCGGCGCGACGGCCGCTGGCCCGGTGTATCACCATACCGCGATCGGTGGTGAGCGAGCCCGGGGGTACACCCCAGCGCTCGGCGGCTGCCTGCAGGATGAGTTGGCGGGCCGTGGCGCCGGCTTCGCGCAGTGGCTGCCAGCCCTCGCTGACACTGGTGCTGCCGCCCGCGCCCTGGCTGACGTGCAGCCAGGCCAGGTTGCCCTCGGCGTCGCGCTTGATGCCCAGCGGCATCTGTTCCACGCGAACGCTGTCCCATTCAACGTCCAGTTCTTCGGCGACGATCATCGGCAGAGAGGTTTTCACCCCCTGCCCCATCTCCGAGCCGGTGGCGCCAATGACGACGGTCCCGTCCGGTTCGATCTGCACCAGGTAGGCGAGGTGAGGACCGGCGGGTTCTCCCACACTGCCGGACTTGTCTTCGCTGCGCCCCGGCAGGCTCACGCCCAGTACCAGGCCGCCGGCCAGGGTGGCTCCCGCCTTGAGGAAATGGCGACGATTGAGTGGGGTCATGCGGACACCTCCCGGCCATCCGGCTCCACCAGTGTGACCGCACCCTCGCGACGGATTTCTGCGGCGCGGAAGATCGCCTTGCGAATGCGGGCGTAGGTGCCGCAGCGGCACAGGGGTGTCTGTTGTCTTTCAAGGTCTTCGTGACTGGGATTGGGGGTGCGTTCCAGCCAGTCTGCGGCGGCCATGATCTGGCCGGCCTGGCAGTAGCCGCACTGTGCCACGTCTTCTTCGATCCACGCCTGTTGCAGCGGGTGCAGGTCGTCCTGCCCCAGGCCTTCGATGGTGGTGACTTTTTTGTTGGCGATGGCGCCCACCGGGATGATGCAGGCGCGCCTGGCGCGGCCGTCGATATGCACGGTACAGCTACCGCAGAGGCCAGCGCCGCAGCCGAACTTGGTGCCGGTCAGCCCGGCGTGGTCGCGCAGTACCCACAACAGCGGCGTGTCGTCCGCACCGGCGAATTCGTAGTCCTCGCCATTCAGCATGAATGTCGTCATACCGCGCTCCCCCTTGCCTGTTGCTCTCTCAGGCTAGGTGAGGGCGCAATGGAATACACCTCGCCCTGCGACGAGCCGTGCGCGGGTTGCGACTAGTTGAGGACGAGGACGTCCGAGGGTGTGTGATCGAGCAGGCGTTCCGAGGTGTTGCCGACAATGGTGCCGTGAATGCCGGAGCGCCCCACGGTGCCCACCAGGATCAGGTCTGCGCCGATATCCTCCGCGGTGTCGCGAATCGCGTCGGCAGGCTTACCTTCCACGACGTGCACGAACTCCTGGGCAACGCCGCAGTTTTCCGCCAGCGCATCCGTTCGCGGTTCATAGCGGCGGTCTTCAAAGGCGGACACGATGTGTGCTTCCGAGCCGTAAGCGTCCGAGAAGCGCTGGGCAAAGCTGATGATCTGGTTGTTGAGTTTCTGGTGAGCCTCGCTGGCGGTCGCCGGGCAGACCGCGGCCAGTACTCGCCGGTTCTTCCAGTCACGCCGATTCTTGATCATCAGCACCGGGCAGGGGGCAAGGCGCAGCAGAGTCCAGTCGTAGGTGGGGCGCATCTCCCGCTCCACGTCTGAGTGCGGCGTGTAGTGCTTGAAGATCATCGAGGCGGACACCCGGGCCGCGGCGGCCACCGCCGCCAGCCGCCAGTCTGCGGCCCACTCCATTTCGCCTGTAATCTCTATACCCTCGTGGCGGGCGCGCTCCACGCAGCTATCGAACAGGGCTTTGAATTTGTTTACCGCGGATGGGGAGGTCTGTTCGTGTTGACCAGTACCCAGGCAGGCATAGACATGGAGCCGTGCGCCGGTCATATGGCAGGATGCCAGCGCGCGTTCGTAGGCTGGCTGTTGCTCGGAGGTAGGATCAAGGATGACCATGAACTTATCTAGTGCCATGGAAATACCCGCACCACAAAATCAGCAGGCGGTCAGTGTGCACCCCTTTCACGGATGAGAAAATGACGCGAATCAAGGATAATCCAGTCGTCCCCAATCAATGCCCGGAGCAGCCGCATGGCCGGATCAGATAACGACATTGAACTGCAGGCAGCGGTGTTTCGCCGCCTGCTCGACCACCTGGATTCTCGCAAGGATGTGCAGAATATCGAGCTGATGAACCTGGCAGGTTTCTGCCGCAACTGCCTGTCAAAATGGTATGTGTCCGCCGCCGAAGAGGCGGGTCGGGACATCGACCTGGAGCAGGCCCGGGAAATGGTTTACGGCATGCCCTACGGTGAGTGGAAGGAAAAATACCAGACCGAGGCGACGCCGGAACAGAAGGCGGCTTTCGAGGCTGGCAAGTCCTGAATCAGCCAGGCATCTGCCTGGCCATGTCAGCTAGCGCTTGCGCTTGAGATCCCGGAACAGTTGGAAGCGCTCCCGGTAGGGCTGGAACACCCCGCGCTGGGCGCGTTTCAGCACCTCACCCATCTCGCCACCGCCGTACAGGGCTGTGCGCACGTCCTGCAGGCCCTCGCCGAGCGCGGACACGCTTTCGATGGTGGCCTGGACCAGAAAGACTTCTGCGACCAGCAGCTCATCGATAACGCCTGTCGAGGCTTGGCGGCCAGTCGTGCGTGCCGGTTCAAACTCTGCCGACACCGGGTATGCGGCGGGCTGCGCGGTTTCCAACGCTGTCTCGAAACTCTTGGCGCTGTCAGTCATGGTCTGCGGGGCTCCTGATCCCGTTGTGACTTGTTACTGGCCTGTGGTGCACCAGTGAGTGGCGAACTCGCCCTCAACTGCACCAGCCCAGTGCGGGCGAGCGCAAGTGTATGCGCATTCCTCGCCACTTCAAGATGCTCTCCACAGATACAGCAGGTTTTGTGCCAAATTTACTGATTCTACAGATGGCTGCGCCTGCTGGCCGGTCGGCCCGGGCTTGTAGCGGCTCCGGCGGCATGGCTAAACTCATTGCCAGCCGGCGCCCGCACGCCGCACACCACAGCAAACAGAGGATAAGAATATGCAGTGGAACCGCCTTGTGGCGGCGGCCTTGCTGGCCGTTGTCAGCCCACTAAGCCCCGCCGCCCAGCCACCCAATATCCTGGTGATCTGGGGTGACGACATCGGCATCACCAATATTTCCGCCTACAGCGACGGCATCATGGGCTACCGCACGCCCAACATAGACCGTATCGCCTATGAGGGCATGCGTTTTACCGACTACTACGGTGACCAGAGCTGTACGGCGGGCCGGTCCACCTTTATCACGGGCCAGTCGGGGCTGCGTACCGGCTTGACCAAAGTGGGTTTGCCGGGCCGAGACCTGGGACTCCAGGACCGGGACATCACCATTGCCGAGGTGCTGAAGACTAAGGGCTACGCGACTGGCCAGTTCGGCAAGAACCACCTCGGCGACCAGGACAAGTACCTGCCAACAAATCATGGTTTTGACGAGTTTCTCGGCAACCTCTACCACCTCAATGCCGAGGAAGAGCCGGAGGATGAGGATTATCCCCAGGTGCCCTGGTTCAAGGCCCAGTTCGGCCCGCGGGGCGTGATTCACTCGTTTGCTGATGGCCGCATCGAGGACACCGGGCCGCTGACCCGCAAACGCATGGAAACGGCGGACGAGGAGTTTGTCGCGGCGGCCAGGAAGTTTGTCGACAGGCAGGTCAAAGCGGACAAACCCTTCTTTGTGTGGCTCAACACCACCGGCATGCACTTTCGCACCCATCGAGCGGAGAAGCATATCGGCAAGTCAGGGCAGGGCTTCTACAACGACGTGATGGTGGCCCACGATGAGCTGGTAGGGGAGATGCTCAATCAGCTGGACGAACTGGGCATCGCCGACAACACCATCGTGTTCTACTCCACCGATAACGGCGTGCATTACAACACCTGGCCGGACGCCGGTATCACCCCGTTCCGCAGCGAGAAAAACTCCAACTGGGAGGGCGCCTACCGGGTACCGGCCATGGTGCGCTGGCCGGGCAAAATCCCCGCTGGCAAGGTGTCGAACGAGATAATGTCCCACCTTGACTGGATGCCGACCCTGGTGGCGGCCGCCGGCGATACCGGGCTCAAGCAGCGCTTGCTGAAAGGCACGCGGATCGGCGCCAAGCGGGCCAGGCTACATCTGGATGGCTACAACTTCCTGCCCTACCTGACCGGGCAGGTGGACGGGGGCCCGCGCCGTGAGTTTGTCTACCTCAATGACCTGGGTATGCCGGTAGGTATTCGGGTCGGTGACTGGAAGACCGTCTACGCGGAGAACCGTGAGAAGACCTTTGCGCTGTGGCTTGAGCCCTTCGTGGTGCTGCGCTTTCCCAAACTGTTCAACCTGCGCCGGGATCCTTTCGAGCGCGCCGACCTCAACTCCAATGCCTACTACGACTGGATGATCGACAAGGCCCACCGCCAGTACCTGGCGGGAGCCGTCACTCGTCAGTTCCTCATGACTTTCCAGGAGTACCCGCCCAGCCAACGGCCGGACGATTGGTCCATAGAGAAGATCATGCAGGCCCTGGGGCAGCCGGAGTAGTCTAGCGCCGCCCCAGGCGGCGCATGGCCTGGGGTGTGAAGTCACTGGCCCGGGCTTTCAGGCCCCAGATGTAGGCCCGGCCGCGCACTTCATTGTCCAGGCCGGTGAGCAGGTAGCGGCCTGACTGCAGGTCATTCTGCACCTCCGCGCCCCAGGGCACCTGGGCGTCGAAGTGGTAGAGGCCGTGACTCTGCGATACCCGCCACAACTCGCCACGGCCGTCGTACTGGTCCTTGAGAACGATGGACCAGGTGTCCTCGTCGATGTAGAACACCCGCCTGCCGTAGATATGGCGTTCGCCCTCTTTGAGGGTGGCCTCCACCACCCAGCAGCGGTGCAACTCGTAGCGCGTGTGCTCCGGGCTGATGTGACCGGGTCGAATGATGTCCTTGTAATCCAGCGACTTGCGGTTGAGCTCGTAGGCGTTCATGCCCACGTACATCTCGCGCTTGCCCAGCAGCTTCCAGTCATAGCGGTCGGGAGAGCCGTTGAAGCCGTCGAGGTCGTCGGCGGTGCGCAGGCCGTCCGAGGCATTGCCGGGGCCGTCGTAGGCCACGTTGGGCGCACGCCGCACCCTGCGCTGGCCGGCGTTGTAAATCCAGGCGTTGCGGGGCTCGGTGAACTGGTCGATGTTCTCGTGCACCAGCAACATGTCACCCTCGAAGCGGGCCGGCTCCAGTGACTGCTGCAGGTACAGGAACAGCCGGTTTTCGCTGACCTCGCCGGGCGGCAGGGCGCTGCCGAACACCAGCTTGTCCTGGAACACCACGGGGTTGAAGGCGCCGTTGGCAGTTACCGGTATCTGCGTGTAGGTGCGCTGCACGCTGCCGCCCCGGTAACGAACAATATGGTTCCAGATCACTTCCAGCGCGTTCTCCGGGAAGGGGAACGGTATAGTGCTGGCATTGAGGTTCTGCAGTCCATTACCGTTGGGCACCATGGTGACGTTGGCAGCAGCGGCTTTGGCCTGCGCCAGCACGGCCTGCGGGTAGGTGGCGATCCGGTGGCTGGGATAGATCGGCAGGTAGTAGCTGTCCGGGTAGCGCTCCAGCAGGGTGATCTGGCCATCGCTGAGCTTGTCGCGATACTCATCCAGGTTTGCCGCGGAAATGCGAAACAGCTCCGCCTCCCCTGTGAAGGGGTTTTTGAGCCCGCCATCTTCCATATCTTCCGGGCCGAAATCCGGCAGGCCATCCTGCCATTCGGGGATGGTGCCCTCGGCATTGCCGGCGCGCTCGGCGCCAACCGGCGTGTAGACAGGTCCACCCAGGCTGGCAATCTGTTTGGGGGTCGCGTCTGCGAGAGCGAGTGCGCTGGCGAATATGAGTGTCAGTCCATTGAGCAGTCGGAACATTGCCGGCACCTTGTTATGATTTTGCGCCAGCATACTGTCGGTGCTGCGGCGGCGTTCTGTCATAGATCAAGCTTTGCGGATGAGTCCCCTGCCTGGTGTCTGCTGGCCAGGTTTGTCGCGCGGGTTTACATGCCGCGCGTGTACCTGTCTATGTACTCCTCGGGTATGCCCATCCCTTCCATGATCTGGGTGGCCTGGGTCTTGTTGTAGCGGGACTGCTGCAGCGCCATCTCCGCACCGGCACGGTACTTGTTTGGGCCCTCGGGCAAGCTGTCATAAATCCCCCTCGCGCGGGCCGGGTCGTGTTGCACCAGAGCCATGACCAGACTCCGGTTGGCGGATTCCTGCTTTGCCGGATCGCTGAGTGACTCTGCCCAGGCGATGGCGGCGTCGGGATCGCGTCTTGCCCAGTTCTGGGCAATGTTGGAGATGACATTGATGGCGGATTCGCCTGAATACCGTGGATTGTCCTCAAGATAAGTGGCAGCGCCGGCTGGGTCCCGCCCGGCCCAGTGCATGATGGCGTTGTGATGGGCATTCAGAAAGCCAGGCTCCTGCTCGAATTGTTCGAGCCAGGCGACCTTGCCTGCGGGGTCTTCTCGGAAGCGCGAGTTTGCCACCGCTTGCATCAGTTGCCCCCGAGCCGTGCTGTCTTCCGTTTCATAGAGCAGGGATTCCGCGGCGGATTGCACATCGGGCCCGCCCATTCTCAATAGAACCTCCATCGAGCCCTGGTCCACCGGTTGTTGCAACATCCAGCTTAACCCGGCCTCGGGATCCTGCTGCATATACTGGCTGCCCATCGCCAGGGCTACCTGTGATTTGAACTGTTCCGGCACGCTGTCATAGCTGGCCAGCGCCAGCTCCGGGTCCGACTTCATCAAGGCGGACATGCCTGCAGTCAGCGGGCCAACGTCACCGCTACGCCGGGCATAGTCCTCTGTCAGCTCGGCTGCGGTCTGCGGATCCTGGCTGGCGACGACTGACAGAATCATGCCTTCTGATGCGCGCAATTCGTTGGGGAAGCGTGACAGGTAGTCCAGGGCCATGTCGGGGTCCTGCATGGCGAGGAGCGCCATGGCCTCGGGCAGCACCCGTTGGCGCTCCCTGCTCTCAGTCGTTGCCAGCAGGCCATCTATTGTGGCCTCCGGGTCCTGTTGCATGCCTTCCCGCATCTCTCGCATGCTCTGACGTAGCTTGCGCTGTTCAGCGGCATTTGCGACTGAGGGGGATGAATAGGTGATACCCCCGGATCTACCGAAGCTGACGACCGAGCTGTTGCGCATGCCCAGGCTGGTGGAGGGGCCCTGGGGTGCCTCGGCGGCCAGCAGCCGCGCCTGCAGTCTCGGGTCGCCTACGCTGTCGGCATAGGCGTGGGCAGCCTCCGGATCCTGTCGTAGCCAGGTCCTATAAATGCTGGTCAATAGCTGATAGCGACTGCGCCCGGCGGGCAGCGATTCTGCGAAATCCAGGGATGCATCGACATCAATCGCCGTCATGCGCTCCACGAAGATATCGGCAATGTTGAAACTGAACAGCGGGTCTTCATAGCGCAGCGCCTCCGTGGCCAGCGCCGCCAGTTTTTCCAGGCCTGAGTCGGCAGCAATTTCAAACGCCATATGCAACGTTGAGAATACATCGGGTTGCGAGAGCAGGTCCGCGAACTCTGGTGGGCTGTCCGAGTCCGGTGCTGTGATGGGTTCAGGTAACGGAGCCGCTGCCGGCGCGCGGTATTCGCGCGGCGCGCGGTCGGGTGTTGCCTCTTTGCCGGTAAGTCCGTTCGCAACATAGCCTGCGGCAAAGGCCAGGCCGATAAGGACGACAAGCCAGGTCGATTTCAACGTGGGTACCCCTGTTACTGCGCCACGTCTCCTAGCCTAGCAGCTTTGCAGCTTGTCGTTCCTTGACTCTAGAGCCAGGCGCCCGTGGCCTGCAGGTAATTGCCATTGCGGTCGGTCACCCACAGGGCCACCGCCACGGCATCCGGATGCGGGGTTTTGCTGACCGTGCCGCTCCAGCCGTCGCCGTCGCGATACAGCGCAATTTGCGTGGGCGGGCTGGCGACAAAATCGTGCTGCAGCTCGCGGCCGCGGTTTTCACCGGCCTTCACTTCGGTGCGGCGATCACTGCGCAGGTAGGCCAGCTCCAGTCGCGGCGCTTTCAGCTTGAGATCGTCGCTGGGCTGGAAACGAACCCTGACCGTGTCGCCTTCTGCCTCGGCACTGAGCACACCTACCTCGATGGCTGGGTCCGCCATGCCGCCCGGGGGAAGGCGGCGCCAGCGCCTGAATTCACCCCGGTTCAGGAACATGCCCGGGGTATACACCTGGGCGCCGGCGGCGGCCGCCATCCGGCGCTGGCGCTGGTCGTTGGCGCGATGACCGAAAGGGTCGCGCCAGCCGATGTAGTCCCAGTAAGTCACATGCCAGGCCACTGGCACCACGTGGGTCCAGAGATCCTCGCGCTGCTTGAGCCCGCTGAGCCAGCGGTCTGCCGGCGGGCAGCTTGAGCAGCCCTGGGAGGTATACAGTTCCAGTAGCACCGCCTGCTGTTCACCGCTCTGGCAGGACCAGTTGGCGAAGGCTGTAGCAGGTAGCAGGGCGAGGGCGAGCAGGGCGCTGCGAAGCATGGGATGAAAGCCTTCCGGTAGAGAGTCTCTTTCTAGGAGTCGAAACCGGGAAGAAAGTTCGCGCCGCGCGCCTGTGGGGGGATCGTCCTAGCGATTGCCCCGAGATTCACCGCTGCCGCCATTGCTGCGGCGAGACCGGCGACGCCGCCGGCCGCCAGCGGGCCGGTTGTCGCCGGAATTGGCTCCCCGGCCGTGGCGGGCCTGCTGCGGCCTGCGCTGGCGCTGTTGGGGTTTGCCTTCCGGTAGTACATGATCGGGCTCAAAGCCCTCAATTTCCTCCCGCGGCAACGGCTTCTTGATCAGTCGCTCAATGCCGTGCAACTGATCGGCTTCATCGGCACTGACCAGGGAATAGGCGTGACCGGCGGCACCGGCGCGGCCCGTGCGGCCGATGCGGTGCACGTAGTCCTCCGCCACATTGGGCAGATCGAAATTGACCACCTGGGGTAGCTGGTCAATGTCCAGGCCGCGGGCGGCGATATCGGTGGCCACCAGGGCCTGCACCTTGCCGCGTTTGAAGCCGTCCAGGGCGCGGGTGCGCGCATTCTGGCTTTTGTTGCCGTGAATGGCGGCCGCGGCGATGCCGTCTTTCTCCAGGGTCTTGGTGAGACGGTTGGCGCCATGCTTGGTGCGGGTGAACACCAGCACCTGGTGCCACTGCTTGTCCTTGACCAGATGGCTGAGCAGGGCGGGCTTGCGCTTCTTGTCTACCGGATACACCCACTGCTTGACCGTATCCGCGGTGCTGTTGGGCGGCGTGACCGAGACTTCCACCGGGTCCAGCATGAAGTTGCGGGCCAACTCGCGGATCTCCCTGGAGAAGGTGGCAGAGAACATCAGGGTCTGGCGTTCCCGCGGCAGCAGCTTGATGATTTTGCGAATGTCGTGAATAAAACCCATGTCCAGCATACGGTCGGCTTCATCCAGCACCAGCAGTTCCAACTGGTCGAGCTTCAACGCGCCCTGGCCGTGCAGGTCCAGCAGGCGGCCGGGGGTGGCTACCAGAATCTCCACGCCGCGTTTCAGGCGCTCAATCTGCGGATTGATCTTCACGCCACCGAATACCACGCAGGACCGCAGGCCGGAGTGCTTGCCGTAACGACGCACGCTGTCCTCTACTTGTGCCGCCAGCTCACGGGTGGGCGTAATCACCAGCGCCCGCACATGGCCGACGCGGCCGTCGTCCTGCAGGCGTTGCAACAGCGGCAGGGTGAAAGCGGCGGTTTTGCCGGTGCCGGTCTGGGCGGCGGCCATGACATCTTCACCATCCAGCACCGGCGGGATGGCCCGCGTCTGGATCGGCGAGGGCTTCTCGTAGCCTTCTTCGGCCACGGCATTGAGCAAGGTCTCGGACAGGCCGAGCTCTGCAAAGGTCGACATAAATCTCTCGTACAGGGAGCGTCAGTGGAAGGTGCCGGCGTGAACCTCCGCCGGCGAGGCAGCGCGCATCATACGGTATTGCCGCTGCGATGCAAGCTCAATGGATGTTCATTTGACGCGAGGCGAGAAGCGCTCCCGGAAGCCCTGGAGTTCGAGCGTAAAGGCGTCGGCGGCGTGGAACTCAGCATCGGTCATGTCGGGCTGTTCGTAGGCTTTGTACCAGCGCGCGTAGTCTGTGGTATCACCGGACAGGCGGCGGTAGTGGCTCGACCACGTTTCCACGGTAATGGTCGGTGTGTCGGTGGTCATGTCGAAGTGCATCAGCCGGTACCAGCCGTCCCCCAGCCCCCAGCCGCGGTCCGGGGCACCGGCGTCGATGGCCGCCTGGCCGCGACCCTGGAAATCCGCCAGCACCTGATACACCGGGTTACCGTAGCGATTGTCGTCCACCCGCAGGCTCTGGCCGTGGTGGTGGCCGCACAGCACCATGAATATCTGGTCATAGGCGCTAACCAACTTACGCCACAGGGCTTCAGCGTTGTTGTGATGGTCGGGGTCGCCCAGGGCGAGGTCGATAATGGGAACACCGCGACGCTCGCCACGGGCGTTGAGGTAGTCGTGGGTGGTGATAATGGTGGGGTAGCCCGGGTGCGCCTTGATGACCGATTCAGTCCAATACAGCACCGGGTTGTCCGGGCTCATCTCCAGGGTGATGTGCAGGAAACGGTAACCGCCGGCTTCGAATACCTGGGCGGCGTTGGCACCGCCGCGAAAGCTGTCCACGTACCAGGGCTGGTCGTGAAAAAACTCGCTGTCTTCACCAAACACGGAACGGAAGTTGTCCAGCCCGCCCACGTGGATCACGCCCAAATCTCCCGCTCTGGCGTCCCGTTCTTCCTCAGGGACATCACTGCGTGCCGGGAAGCCCGCCACACTCCAGAAGGCATCGTAGTCGTGGTTGCCCGGCGCCACACCAAAGGGCTTACCGCTGGCCGCCAGGATGCGATAGCCCTCGATGGCGCCGGGGATTTCAACACTCCGGGTAAAAGGCGTTGGCGCCAGGCTCTCCCGCAACGGGGTGTCAATAGCGCCCTTCCCGCGCGCGGCGTGTTCCGGGTCCACAACCAGGCTGCTGTGCTGCCAGACATCGCCTACCGCGGCAACAAACACGACCTCGTCGCGAGCCGCGATGTCCTGCATCTGGGCGATAAACAGGTCCTTGCCGTCAAGGATAAAGCCCTGGTCACGCTGGAGGCGGTAGTCCACATAGTTCTGGGTGTCCGGGATGACCGCGATGGTGAAGGTGCCGTCTGTGGCGATGGCCGGTTGGTCAATCGCGGCGCAGGCGGCCAGGCACAGCAACAGTACGGCGGCGAACAGGCTTTTTGAGGAGGTGCTCATGGGCACCATGGTAACCCGC
>JANQLM010000076.1 GCA_028280635.1 Halieaceae bacterium
CCCTTCAGGGCATCGACGCCGGCAAAGGCCTTGCGGACACCGCGAATGTCAATGGCGCTGCGCACGAAGCCCTCAGTCGGCGCCGTCGACCAGGCGCACGGTCACCGGCATACCCTGTCGCAGATTATCATCGGGTTCGGTCACCACAATGCGCAGTCGGTACACCAGGTCTGTGCGCAACTCCGGGGTTTCGACGGTCTTCGGCGTGAACTCTGCCCGCGGCGAGACAAAGCCCACCTGGCCTCGATAGACGCGCTCGCTGGAATCCGACAAGACTTCAACCGCGGCGCCGGGCACCACCTGGCCGAGATGTGTCTCCCCGACGTAGGCGCGCACATAGACCACATCGGTGAGTGACAGGGTGTAGACCGGCTCGCCGATGTTGACCATGGAGCCCGGCTCCCGGGCACGCACCTGGATAACCCCGTCACTGGGCGCCAGCAGACGGGTATCGTCGAGCTGAGTGGCGGCCTGGTCACGGCGGGCCTCAGCCGCCGCCAGGGCCGCGGCGGCGGCCGCGCGATCTTCCTCGCGAAAGCCCTCCCGGGCCAGCGCCAGGGCCTCCTGGGCAGAGCGCAGCCGGGCCTGGGCCTGCTCCTGCTGGGATTCTGCGTCATCCAGCGCGCGCTGGCTGTTCAAGCCCTGACGAAACAGGTCCTGTTGCCGGGCCAGCCGTTTGTTGGCGTTCACCAGCGCCGCCCGGGCTTCCTCGACCCCGGCTTCCGCCTGCTCGATTTCCTGCGGCCGGGAGCCGGTATTGGCGCGGTCGAGATTGGCCGTCGCCTCCATCACATTGGCCTCAGCCACCGCCAGGGCCTCGCGCAGGGGCAGCTCATCCAGCCGCGCCAGCAGGTCGCCGGCCGTCACCGGGTCGCCCTCCTCCAGATGCATCTCCGCCAGGCGCCCGGACACCCGAAAGCCGAGCTGGACGTCGCGAATATCCACATTGCCGTACAACGGGGGCATGGCGCCATTGGCGTCTGTCATCCACTGTCGGTAGCCCAGGTAGCCGCCCACCAGCACCGCCACCACGAGCAGCCCTGCTATCGGCTTCTTCATGCCGGGACCTCCGCGCCAAAGCGCTGATAGAGGCTGGTGCGAATCTCCCTGCGCACCGCCCCCAGTTCCGCGGCGCCGATTTCCTGCCAACCCAGGTGACGCAAGGCAGTGGCCCGGCCCACCATGAACATCATCAGCTGACCCATGACATTCAGGGCCTGGATGCGGGTGGCTTCTGCCTGCGGCGACTGGTCAGTGAGTTTGCCCATCAGTCCGGTGAAGCTTTCCAGCATGTCCCGGTAGATGCCGCCGTAAAAAATCTCAAACGCGTCGCCGGGGTCCTGCTGTTCGCGCATGACCATACGTGTCCAGCCCAGCGCGCTGGGTTGGCTGAACATGGCGATGGCGCCGCCCACCATCTGGTCGAGGTACTCCAGGCAGGCCCTGCGGCCCTGGGCGGTGGAGCCGTCCAGGCTGTCGATGTCATTCTGTATGCGGGCGTGTATCGGCCCTATCAGCTCGTTCATGGTTTGGGTAATGGTCTCGAACACGGCCAGGTAGAGACCTTCCTTGCTGCCGAAGTGGTAGGCGATCAGGGCCTGGTTGACCCCGGCCGCCTCACTGATGGCGCGGGTGCTGGCGGCGTGAAAGCCGTCGCGGCCGAACACCTCCAGGGCCGCGTTCAGCAGGGCCTCCCGGGTTTGCACGGAGCGGCTGTTGGGGCGTGGCGGGGCGCTGGCAGGGGGGGTGTTTCCGGTATCTACTCCTGGGCTTTCAGGGGTCGACATGGGCAGGCATTATTTTAATCAATCGTTTGATTAAAATTATAGGCGCTGATTTTCCTCTGTCCAGCGCACTTTTCGCCCTAATCCGATACGCTTTGCAGGCACGAATATACCCGCAGGTATTCCTCGCCCCTGATATGCCCCTGGTTGAACTGACAGATAAAGGCCTCTACTGTCCCGCCGGCGATTTCCACATCGACCCCTGGCGCCCGGTGGCCCGCGCGGTTATCACCCACGCCCATGCGGACCATGCCCGGCCCGGCAGCGGGCTGTATTTCGCCGAGACCAGCAGCGAGCCCATCCTGCGCCAGCGCCTGGGTGCCGACCTGCACTTCCGCGGCCTCGCCTATGGCGAACCGCTGGAACTGGGCAGGGCGAGGGTCAGCCTGCACCCGGCAGGGCATATTCTCGGTTCCGCCCAGGTGCGGGTCGAGGTGGACGGCGAAGTCTGGGTGGTTACCGGCGACTTCAAGCGCGACCGCGACCCCACCTGCACGGCCTTTGAGCCGGTCCGCTGTGACACACTGATCACCGAGGCGACCTTTGCCCTGCCGATCTACCGTTGGCCGGGCATCGATACGGTCGCCGCCAGTATCTACCGCTGGTGGCAGGCCAATGCCGAGCAGGGTCGCGCCAGCGTGCTGTTTTGCTATGCCCTCGGCAAGGCACAGCGTGTACTGGCTGCCCTGCTGGCACATACCGACCGGCGTGCGCTGCTGCACGGCGCGGTGGTGCCGCTGACGCAGATCTACCGCGCTGCCGGTGTGGCAATGCTGCCCACCGAAGCGGCCCTGGAGGCGGAGGTTGAAAAAAAGTTCGCCGGTGAGCTGATCATTGCTCCACCCGGCGCCAACGGTACCGCCTGGATGAAGCGCTTCGGCGATTGCGGTACCGGCTTCTGTTCGGGATGGATGCTGCTGCGCGGCAATCGCCGGCGCCGGGGCTACGACCGCGGCTTCGTACTCAGCGACCACGCCGACTGGCCGGCGCTGTTACAAACCATCGAAGAGAGCGGCGCGCAGCGGGTGCTGGCCACCCATGGCCGCTCGGACATCCTCGTGCGTTACCTCCGTGAGCGGGGCATGGCCGCCGAGGAGCTGCGCACCGAGTTTGGCGATGAAGAATTGGCGGCGGAAAGCTGATGCAGGCCTTCACCGACCTGTTTGTCAGCCTGGACAGCACTACCGCGACCAACAGCAAGGTGGCGGCGCTGCGGCACTACCTGGCCGCCGCTGCCCCTGAAGACGCCGCCTGGGCTATCTATATCGTCTCCGGCCGCCGCGCCAAGCGGCTCGCGGGAAGACCGCTGCTGAAGGAGGCACTGCAAACCCTGACCGGCTACCCGG
>JANQLM010000091.1 GCA_028280635.1 Halieaceae bacterium
TGGCAGCCCGCGCAGGATATTTGTGAGGCACAGAGGGATGAGTTTTTCCGGATAATGCCAGGGGCCGTAATTGTTGGAGCAGTTGCTGGTGGTGACCCGCAGTCCGTAGGTATGGTGATAGGCGCGCACCAGATGATCCGATGCGGCCTTGCTGGCAGAGTAGGGTGAATTGGGCTCGTACTTCTGGTCTTCAAAGAACCCCGGCGCGTCATGGGCCAGGGAACCGTAAACCTCGTCGGTGGACACATGGTGGAAGCGGTGGGACTTGTCACCGTCCAGCCAGACCTTGCGCGCTGCCTTCAGCAGGCTGTGGGTGCCCACCACATTGGTTTCGATGAAAGCATCGGGACCGCTGATGGACCGGTCGACATGGCTCTCCGCCGCAAAGTGCACGATGGTGTCCACGGCTTCGCTCTCGAGCAGTGCCGTCACCCGGGCCTCGTCGCAGATATCCGCGTGCACGAAACTGAACTGCGGGCGGTCTTCCAGCGCGGCGAGGTTGGCGCGGTTGCCGGCATAGGTCAGGGCATCGTAGGCGATCAGTCGATCAGCCGGGTGCCTGGCCAGCCAGTAGTGCGCGAAGTTGGCGCCGATAAAACCGGCGGCGCCGGTGACCAGCAAGCAGCGACTCATCGGTATTCAGTCCTCTCCGGGGTGGGCTTTCAGGTCTTCCAGCATCGCCTGCAGCTGCGACTGCCAGGGCCGGGCCGAGCGACCCAGCAGAGATTCCGTGCTGTTGAGGTCCAGCACACTGTAGGCCGGCCGCTGCGCCGGGGTCGGGTATTCACTGCTGGGAATCGCCTCGATCTGGATTTCTCGCTCCAGCAGTCCCAGCGCCAGGGCCCGGGCCTGGATTTCAGTGGCAAAGGCGTGCCAGCTGCACTGGCCGGCGTCGGTCCAGTGATAGATGCCATGGGCATCCGGGTGCTCGAGCAAGTCCCACAGCGCCCGCGCCAGGCCGCGGGCCCAGGTCGGCGCACCCACCTGGTCATCCACCACGCGCAGGCTGTCGCGCTCCGCCATCAGCCGCAGCATAGTCTTCACGAAGTTCTGGCCAAAACGCGAGTAAACCCAGGCGGTGCGCAGCACCAGGGAATGCATCGGGAGGATTTCCTGGACCCGGCATTCGCCGGCCAGTTTACTGTGGCCGTAGACGCCCAGCGGCCGGGTTTCCGCGCGTGGCGAGTAGGGTAGCGCGGCCTGGCCGTCGAACACGAAGTCGGTAGAGACCTGCAGCAGGCGCGCGCCACCGCGCTCGGCTGCCCGGGCGAGAAAGCCGGGGCCCTCAGCGTTGATTTCCACCGCCAGGTCGGGCTTGGACTCAGCCCCGTCGACCGCGGTGTAAGCCGCGGCGTTGATAATTACCTCGGGCTGGCACCGGGCCACGTAAGACAGCACCGCCTCCTGCCGGCGAATATCAAGCTGCGAGCGGTCCGCCACGACCATGTCGACACCTTTCGGGCAGCTCTGCTGCAGCTCGCGACCGAGCTGACCGCCTGCGCCGAGAATCAGGGTTTTCAAAGCGGTGCCTCCACTAGCCCGTGCTCAATTCCATCAGCTATCGCCGGCGGTCCCCAACAGGGCCTGCCAGCAGGCCCTGACCACACCGCGCTCTGTTTCAAAGCCTGCCGCATCCACCGCATCCGGCAGCTGCTGCAATGCCAGTTGATGCGCCGCGGAACGGTAGCGGATATAGGCTTCGGTCAGGGCCCGGCTGCGCTGTTCCGTGAACAGCTCGTGCCGGGACAGGGTTTCCAGAATCCGGATATTGTCAGACCACACCGCCAACTCCGGGGTGCGGTGCGACCATGCCAGGACGGCGTATTGCACCATAAATTCTATGTCGACGATACCGCCCTGACCCTGCTTGAGATGGAACTTGCCCTCGGCTTCAGACCGGGCGGGTAACAGGTGCTCGCGCATCTTTGCGCGCATCTCCACCACCTCGCGAGCCAGCTCGGCCTCCTGCCGAGGCTGGCACAACACATCGCGGCGCACAGCTTCACAGCGGGCACCCAGCTCGCCATCGCCGGCGATCACCCGCGAGCGTACCAGGGCCTGGTGTTCCCAGGTCCACGCCGGGCCCTGCTGATAGTCGCGAAAGGCCTTGAAGCTCGCCACCAACATGCCGGAATTGCCCTGGGGCCGCAGCCGCATATCTACTTCGTAGAGCGGGCCCATGGCGGTGCGGGTATCGAGAATATGGATGATCCTCTGGCCCAGCCGGGTATAGAACACTGATGCATCCAGGGCGCGGTCGCCATCGGTAGCGCCGGTGGCCTCAGCATCATAGACAAACACCAGGTCCAGGTCCGAGCCGTGGCCCAGCTCGATGCCTCCCAGCTTGCCGTAGCCAATCACCACGAAGCCGCAATCGGCCAGCCCTTCGTTGCCGAAGGCCACACGCTTGCCGTCCCGCTGGCGCGAGGGCCTGCCGTAGCGGGCGACCATATCCTGCCAGGCAACCGCGAGCGCGCGTTCGAGAATGACCTCCGCTAGGAAGGTCAGCTTGTCGCTGACTTTCATCAGCGGCAATCGCCCGGTGACTTCGCTGGCGGCAACCTTGAGCTGCTGCGACGCCTTGAAGTAGCGCAGCGCTTCCATATTGCCCTCGAGATCGTCCGGCGCCAGTCGCGCCAGCTGCTGGCGCAGCTCCGAGGCCAGCGCCGAGCGGTCCGGGGCGGAATAGAGGTCAACAGTGTCCAGCAGTTCATCCAGCAGCACCGGATTGCGCGCCAACTCTGCCGATATCCAGGGGCTGGCCGCACACAGCAGCACCAGTTCCTCGAGGGCGGCCGGGTTTTCCAGCAGCATCACCAGATAGGCGCTGCGGCGGGCCACGGCGGACACCAGCGGCAATACCCGCTGCAGTGCGGTGTCACTGTCATCCAGCGCCGCAGCGGCGCGCAGCAGCCGCGGCATAAACTGGTCCAGGCGTTCGCGGCCTTCAGCCTGTAGCTGGCGCAGCCGGGCGGATTCACACAGGGACGTGAGTTCCCCGGCCATGGCCTCGCCGTCCCTGAATCCCAGCGCTTCCAGAGCCGCGGGCTCGAGTGCGTTGGGCCAGATATCGTCTTCAATCGAAGCGGTATCGGGTTCCTCGGGTGCCGCTATCAGCGCAGCGAAGTGCGTGCTGACGCGGCGCCGGTGCCCATCCAGCACCTCGATAAACGCCTCCCAGCCGTCGAAGCCCATGGCTGCCAACAGGGCGTCACGCGCCTCCACTGACTCGGGCAGTGACTGGGTCTGGCGGTCTTCGTAACCCTGGATGGCGTGTTCGGTATCGCGCAGGAACAGGTAGGCCGCTTCCAATTCCTCCGCCGCCGCTACCGGCAGGCAGTCCTCCCCGGGCAAAGCGCGCAGCACCGGCAGCAACTCCACCTGGCGCAGCGCGCTGCAGCGGCCGCCGCGGATCAGCTGGAAACACTGGACGATAAACTCCACCTCGCGGATACCGCCATGCCCAAGCTTGACGTCGGCCTCCAGGCCGCGACGCCGCACCTCGGCATTGATCATCTCCTTCATACCGCGCAGGGAGTTGATCACCCCGAAATCGATATAGCGCCGATAGACAAAGGGCTGCAGGCGGCGCATCAGCTCCGCGGCACGCACCGGGTCGCCAGTCAGCGTCCGCGCCTTGACCAAGGCATAGCGTTCCCAGTCGCGTCCCTGGTCCTGGTAATACTCTTCCATGGCATTGAAGTTGAGCACCAGGGCACCACTTTCACCGTAGGGCCGCAGCCGCATATCCACCCGGAAAACGAAGCCGTCGACAGTGGACCTGTCGAGAGCGCCAATAAGCTTCTGGCCCAGCTTTATGAAAAACTCCTGGTTGCTGGTCGGCCGTTTTTCACCATCGGTGCTGCCCTGGTCGGGGTAGCTGAAAATCAGGTCGATATCGGAGGAGACATTGAGTTCGCGGGCGCCGAGTTTGCCCATGGCGATGACCACGAGGCGCTGGGCTTCACCGGCGGCATTGCGCGGTTCCCCGTGCTGTCGCACCAGAGCGCCGTGCCACCAGTCCAGGGCATGGGTGATGCAGGCTTCCGCCAGCAGGGAGGTATCGCGGGTGGTTTCCAGGGTGGGCGTCAGGCGGTTGAAATCGCGCCAGAGGATGCGCAGCATCTCCCGGCGCCGCAGCCGGCGCAGCGCCCGGTCGAGGCTATCCGCATCTCCGCAGTCGGCCAGCTGACCGGCCAGGCGGGCCCTGAGTTCATCCTCTTCATAGCTGCGGGCCAGGTCGCCGGAGGCGCGCAGCTCCTCCAGCAGGTCGGGATCGCGTTCAAACTGAATAGCCGCGAAACGACTGGCGGCCAACAGTCGCGCGTGCTGGGCGTCGAGCCCGCTGGTTGCCGCTTGCGCCATGTCGGCCTAGTGCGTGGCGGTGGGCGCCACCCGCATGACTTCCTCAATGGTCGTCTCGCCGTTGGCTACCCGGGTGGCCCCACTCAGGCGCAGGGTGCGCATGCCTTCTTTCATGGCCAGTTTGCGCAGGCCGTCTACCTCGGTGTGGGGCAGCACCAGTTCCTGAAGCCTGGGGCTCAGTACCAGCACTTCGTAGATGCCCTGCCGGCCCATATAGCCGGTATCCCGGCATTCCTGGCAGCCCACCGGGCGGCAGACCCTGGCCGGTGGCTTGACCTTCCAGGGCTGGGTGAGCTGGGCCCAGGCGTCGAGGTCGACGTCCTCTTCCTGCTTACAGTGAGGGCAGAGAATACGCACCAGACGCTGCGCCATGATGCCGCGCACGGTGTTCTTGATAAGGTAGGCCGGCACACCCAGTTCCAGCAGGCGGCTGACTGCGCTGGGAGCGTCGTTGGTGTGCAGGGTGGAAATGACCAGGTGACCGGTGAGTGCCGCCTGCACCGCCATCTCGGCGGTTTCCAGGTCGCGGATCTCACCCACCATGATGATGTCCGGGTCCTGGCGCATCAGGGCCCGCACGCCGGTGGCAAAGTCCAGCTCGATCTGGTGATTGACCTGCATCTGGTTGAAGGAGCCTTCCATCATTTCGATGGGGTCCTCGATAGTGCAGACATTGACTTCCGAGGTGGCGAGCTGGCGCAGGGTCGAATACAGGGTGGTGGTTTTACCGGAGCCGGTTGGGCCGGTCACCAGCACGATACCGTGACCCATGTCGTTCATGCCGTTCCAGCGGCGCAGGTCGTCGTTAGCGAGGCCCAATTGCTCGAAGCTTTTCTGCAGCACTTCCGGGTCAAAAATCCGCATCACCAGCTTTTCGCCGAAAGCCGTCGGCAGCGTGGAGAGGCGCAGCTCCACCTCGTTGCCCTCGGGGCTGCGGGTCTTGAGGCGGCCATCCTGGGGTCGGCGCTTTTCCGCCACATCCATGCGACCGAGAATCTTGAAGCGGCTGGTGACGGCGGCACCCACCTGGGCGGGAAGCTCATAGACCTTGTAGAGCACGCCGTCGATACGGAACCGCACATTGCCAACGTCGCGGCGCGGCTCAACGTGAATATCACTGGCGCGCTGCTCAAACGCGTACTGCAGGAGCCAGTCTACGATGCGGACGATATGCTGGTCGTTGGCATCGGGCTCAAGCTTGGAACCGAGCTCCAGCATCTGCTCAAGGTTGGTGACCTTGGCGCCAGCGGCGCTACGCCCGGTGCCGCGGGCGTCGGCGCCCGCCACCGAGCGCGCCATGTTGTAGAACTCGGCGGTGTGGCGGGTGATGTCACGGGGATCGGCCAGCACGCGCTTTATGGGCTTGCGCAGCACGTGTTCCAGGTTGGATTCCCAGGCCGACAGCCAGGGCTCGGCACTGGCGATCTGGACCTCGGACTCGGAGACTTCAACGGCAAGTATCTTGTGGCGCTGGGCGAAGGCCAGCGACATGACCTCGGCTATGGCGCCGACATTTATCTTCAGGGGGTCGATCTGGTAGACCGGTTGGCCGCTCTGTTCCGCCAACCAGGCTAGCAGCCGTTCCATATCCAGGCCGCGGCCGCTGCGACCGTCGACAATGCCCTGCTCGGCCAGGAACACCAAAGGGTGCACACTGCCGGCATTCACGTCAGACAGGCGCTGGCGGTCCTGGTCGGAAAGCACGCCGTCGGCGTGCAGGTCCGTCACCAGGGATTTGAGGTCGAGGTGCTGCTCCATGCGCTGCTCCCCGAATGTCGCGACCATAGGACGCTCCCGCGTTTTTTCTCCGGAAATGCTACCACAGGCGGGCTATGTGAACGGTGTAACTTTTTTTTAATCAAGCCTATACTGCGCCCCATCCAAGGGCCTCTGGATTCCGGGACACCCGTCTACACACCACCATGGAAATCATCGCTGCACACGGCACGCTGCTGTTAGCGCTCGCCTGCCTGTTCGGGTTCTTCATGGCCTGGGGCGTGGGCGCCAACGATGTGGCCAATGCCATGGGCACCTCGGTGGGCTCCCGGGCGCTGACCATCAAACAGGCCATCCTGATTGCCGTGGTGTTCGAGTTTTTCGGCGCCTACCTGGCCGGCGGCGAGGTGACCGGCACCATCCGCAAAGGCATCATTGACCCCGCCGTGCTGGTGGGCAGCCCGGAGCTGCTGATCTACGGCATGCTGGCTTCACTGCTGGCCGCCGGCACCTGGCTGCTGGTGGCCAGCGCCATGGGCTGGCCGGTGTCCACCACCCACTCCATCGTTGGCGCTATTGTCGGCTTCGCGGCGGTGGGCATCTCCCCGGACGTCGTGAACTGGGGCAAAGTGGGCTCCATCGTCGCCAGCTGGGTGGTGTCGCCGGTACTGGCGGGCACCATCTCCTTTGCACTATTTATAAGCGTGCAGAAGCTCATTCTCGATACCGACGAGCCCCTGGCACGCGCCAAGCGTTACATACCGCTGTATATGTGGGCGGTGGGCTTCATGATCTCCATGGTGACCCTGCTAAAGGGTCTCAAGCATGTGGGTCTGGAGCTGGACATCGGGCTGGGCTCCAAGTTTGCCAATGCCCTGCCGGTGAGCGCGGCCATCGGGGTGCTGGTAGCATTGGTAGGGGCCCGCTTGTTGCACAGGGTGGACACCACGCCGGACCCCGAGCATCGCTTTGACGGCGTCGAGCGGGTGTTCGCCATTCTTATGGTATTTACCGCCTGCGCGATGGCCTTCGCCCACGGTTCCAATGACGTCGCCAACGCCGTCGGCCCGCTGGCGGCCGTTGCCAGCACCATCGCCTCCGGCGGCGATATTGCTGCCAGGTCCGCGATGCCCGGCTGGATTCTCCTGCTCGGTGGAGCCGGCATCGTGATGGGCCTCGCCACCTACGGTTACAAGGTCATCGGTACCGTGGGGCGCAAAATTACCGAGCTCACGCCCAGTCGCGGATTTGCCGCCGAGCTGGGCGCAGCCACTACCGTGGTGCTGGCTTCCGCCGGCGGCCTGCCGATTTCCACCACCCACACCCTGGTAGGTGCGGTGCTCGGCGTGGGCCTGGCCCGCGGTATTGCTGCGCTCAACCTGCGGGTGATCGCGGTTATCTTCGGTTCCTGGTTGATTACCCTGCCGGCCGGCGCGGGCCTGGCCATCATCTTTTTCTTCAGCTTCAAGGCCGGCTTCGGCGGCTAGCGGTATACTGGCACTATGAATGCCTCCCTGCCCGGGCCGGTGGCACTGCTGCACCAGCTTGTGAGCCTGCCCTCCGTCAGCTCGACCACCCCCAGCCTCGACATGGGCAATCGCCCCGTCATCGACCTGCTGGCCGGGTATCTTGAAGACCTGGGCTTTGCAGTGGAAATCCAGCCGATAGACAGAACCGGCCAGAAAGCCAACCTGATCGCCAGCCGCGGCACCGGGCCCGGTGGATTGGTGCTGGCCGGCCACACCGACACGGTACCCTACGACGACGGCCGCTGGTCGGTAGACCCACTGGCTATCACCGAGCGGGACAATCGCCTGTACGGCCTCGGCAGCACCGACATGAAAGGCTTCTTCCCGTTGGTGATGGAAGCGGCGCGGGCCTGTGCCGACATTGAACTCAAGAACCCGCTTATCATTCTCGCCACCGCCGACGAGGAAAGTTCCATGAACGGCGCCCGGGCCCTGGCCGCCGCCGGCAAGCCGAAGGCGCGCCAGGCCATCATCGGCGAACCTACGGGGCTCAAGCCCGTGCGCCTGCACAAGGGCATCATGATGGAAGCGGTGAAGATTCGCGGCCAGTCTGGCCACTCCTCGGACCCGGCGCTGGGCAACAATGCCCTGGACGGCCTGCACGCCGTGCTGGGCGAGCTGATGAGCTACCGGGCGGAGTTGACCCAGCGCTACCGGCAGCCGCTGTTTGAAGTGCCGCACCCCACCCTCAATCTGGGTTGCGCCCACGGCGGCGACAACCCCAATCGCATCTGCGGCAGCGCCGAGCTGCACTTTGACGTGCGGGTTACCCCGGGCGTCAGCAATGAGGAAATTCGCGGCGAGTTACGGGAGCGCCTGGGCAGCCTGGGCGAGACCTCCGGCCTGGACATCAGCATGGAGTCGCTGATTGCCGGCGCTGATTCCTTTGAGCAGGCGGCGGACTGCGAGCTGGTGCGCATGGCCGAAAAGCTGACCGGCCACGGCAGCGAGGCAGTGGCTTTCGCCACCGAGGCCCCCTACCTGCAGCAGCTGGGTATGGACACCATCGTGCTGGGGCCGGGGTCCATCACCCGCGCCCACCAGCCCGACGAGTACATCGAACTGGATCAGTTCCAACCCTGCATCGACCTGCTGAAGCAGTTTATCGCCCACTTCTGCCAGTAGGCACAGCCAGCACGATAGGCTAGTCTTGCCGCTTCCCAGGCTGCTGCCTCCAGATCCATGAGTACGGAAGAGTTTCAGCACATACGCTGGTTCCGGGACAGCGCGCCCTATATCAACGCGCACCGGGGCCGTACCTTCGTCATCGTCTTCGGCGGCGAGGCAGCCCTGCACGCCAATTTTCCCAACATCATCCACGACATTGCCCTGCTGCGCAGCCTGGGCGTGCGCCTGCTGTTGATTCACGGCGCCCGGCCGCAGATCGCCCGCCGCATGAGCGCCGCGGGCTTTGAGGGTCGTTTCCACGAAGGGGTGCGGATTACCGACACCACCGAGCTCGCCTACGTCAAAGACGCCTGCGGCAGCCTGCGCACAGATATTGAAGCGCTGCTGTCGACGGGGCTCCCCAACTCGCCGATGCAGGGCGCTTCGATCAGTGTGACCGGTGGCAACTTTGTGATGGCGCGGCCGATTGGCGTGGTCGACGGTGTCGACTTCCAGCACACGGGCCGGGTACGGCGGGTCAACGACCAGGCGATCCGCCAGCAGTTGGACGCCGGTTGCATCGTGTTGCTGTCTCCACTGGGCTATTCCCCCACCGGCGAAGTCTTCAACCTGTCGCTGGAGGATATCGCGGTGCGCACCGCCGCTGCGGTGGGTGCGGAAAAACTGCTGCTTTTCGGCTCAGCCCGAGGCATCTTTGACGGTGATGAGCTGGTGCGCCAGTGTAACCTGTCAGAAGCGTTGAGCCTGCTGCGCGGATCGCTGGACGACGAGCAACAGCGCCTGCTGCAAACGGCACGCCAGGCCTGTACCGCCGGCGTGAAGCGCTGCCAGATCGTCTCCTATGCGGAGGACGGCGCGCTGCTGCAGGAGTTGTTCACCCACGACGGCAGCGGCACCCTGGTGGGCCCGGATGAATACGAACAGGCACGCACGGCCAGCATTGAGGACGTGGGCGGTATTCTCGAGCTGATCGAACCGCTGGAGCGGGACGGCGTGTTGGTCAAACGCTCCCGGGACGTGCTGGAAACCGAGATCGACCGCTTCCGGGTGCTGGAGCGCGACGGTCGCATTATTGCCTGCGCCGCGCTTTATCCCTTCGCGGAGCACGGCAGCGGTGAACTGGCCTGTATCGTGACACACCCGGACTACCGGGGTGGTGACCGCGGCGCCCGGCTGCTACGGGAGCTGGAACAGGTGGCTGCGCGCGAGGGTCTCAGGGAAGTGTTTGTGCTGACCACGCAGACTGCCCACTGGTTCCTGGAGCAGGGCTTCGAGGAGAGCGCGCTGTCGGCGCTGCCGCCGGAAAAGCAGTCGCTGTATAACTTGCAGCGTAATTCCAAGGTGTTCACCAAGCGGCTTTCGATAAGACCGCTGTAGGCATTGGCCCGCGCTGACAATCGAGGGGCTGCGTCACCGACAAGGTAGTCTCAAGCGGGTGCTAATGCTCTCCGCTGAGAGGCTAAATCGCACTTCCCAAACCACACAGGACGGCATTCCGCTTTTTCTACTTTGGCGTTCAACTCCGATGGATGTGCCGCGGGAGTCGCGCACTTGGGGGTGTGTCTTGCTACCATCGGGGGAGACCTTGTGGGGAGACAGGTGTATGACGGTTCGTTACGTGGGCTTCTGGGCCAGGGTGCTGGCCTCTATCGTGGACTCTGTGTTGCTGGGAATGATTGTCTATCCGCTCGCCTATGCGATTTATGGCGACTCCTATTTTGACATCAACAACACCCAGCTGGTGCAGGGCACCGCAGACCTCATCCTGCAATACGTTTTCCCGGCCATTGCCATCGTGATGTTCTGGATTTACCGATCCGCCACTCCCGGCAAACTGATGATCAAGGCAAAGATCGTCGATGCCGATACGTTTGAGAAACCGGAGACCTGGCAGTGGATCGTGCGCTACCTGGGCTACTACATCTCTATCATCACGCTGTTTGTCGGCTTCCTGTGGGTGGCCTTCGACCAACGCAAACAGGGCTTTCACGACAAGCTGGGGCGCACGGTAGTGATCTATGACGATGCCGTCGAACCTGCATCAGAGCCCGCTTTAGAAACACCGTCACCGGGGCCCGCCGAAGCTCCGGGCTGGGAGGAGCCGCGCGGCTAGTTTCCCTGGGCGATCAGTTTTCCAAGGTCGCGGCGCAGGTCCCCGAGCTCATCCAGCAGACGCGCGCTCTGCCTGTCGGTGCGCAGATTGAGCACGTCCGCGATAGTCTGGTTTACGATGACCGCGTTGTGACTGTAAGACTGCCGGTAGGATTCAGTGCGGTTGGCGTCGCGCTCGCGCAGCGCCGTCATGACCGCCTCTTCCCAGCCGGGCTCCCGCTGTAGCAGACGGGTCAGCGTCACATTCCATTGCCGGCGCTCGTCGAGCCAGGCGGCATCAAAGCGTTGCAGGCCGGCGGCAGCGGTGGCGATGACCGACTTTTGCTCCTCCGTCAGGCGGCCGAGGAAGTCGGCGAGGTTCTCGGACAGGTTTTCTGTCGTGTCCTCGATGTACTCCTCGTCACTGCGTTCCAGGTATTTCTCTTCCAGCTCCTGTTGATCGTCCTGGAGCTTAGCGATGAATTCGGCCATCTGCTCATCACTCAGGTCCCGGCCCAGCTCAAAGGCAATCGGCAGCATTCGATCTTCAATACGCTGATAGGCGGCCAGCGCCTGGTTGGCCCAGGCTTCGACCTGGTCGGCGGTGAGTGGCTGGCTGAGGTCGGCCTCGATGTCGTCGAGGATGGCCACATAGCTGGCCAGCTCCTCGCTGCGGTGCCAGCGGAGCAGTGCTCGCAATTGTTCCTTGAAGGCGCGCTGCTGCTCCCGGTTGAGGTCAACGTAATCGTCGAGATACCAGGGAATCAGCCAGTCGAGCTGGTTATATACAAAGCTGTTGCTGCAGCCTGCCAGCGTCGTGAAGAGCGTCACCAGGACCAGGACCCGAAGTTTTTTCACCACCACCTCCCACAGCAGTATACGCCGGGTCTATAGCGGAAGATTAGCCGCGGAACAACTCCAGCAGAATACCGATGATGCCGCCGAGGATCAGGGCGAGGGTGGCGAGGCTGCCGACAATAAACCCCGGCCCCCGCTTGTCCGGGTGCTGGACGTAGCCGCGGGCGTACATGATGCGGCCGATCAGGAACATGACGCCGAGGCCGGCGCCGATGCTGGCCGATACGTAGTAGCCGAACACCCACAGGGCGGGAAAGAAGATGATGAGCTGCTCCAGGGTATTCTGCTGCACCCGAAACACACGCTCGAATTTTTCATCGCCGGTACAAGCCGGCGCGTGGATACCGGTTTCACCGCGGCTTTTTCCCACCAGTACCGCAAGCCAGAAGTACTCGGCGGCCACCAGCAGTGTGATCAGTACTATCCATTCCATGTCCGGGCTCGCATTAAAAAGGTAGGTTTATTATAGGGTAGACCCGCGGCGTCCGCGCCTAGGGATAATCCAGGCCATCGGTGGCAAACAACATGTCGATATTGCGGAAAGCTTTGAATTCCAGGTGATTGCCACTGGGGTCGCGCACAAACAGCGTGCGCTGCTCGCCGCGACGCCCGGGGAAACGCGTGGTGGGTTCAATGACAAACTCCACGCCGGCGGCCTGCAGGCGCTGCTCCAGGGGCGCCATATCTTCCCAGTCGAGGATCGGTCCAAAATGACTGGCGGGCACCGCTTCCCCGTCCACCGGATTGCGGGCCACCTCGGCAACGTCGTCTACCAGGTGCACAACCAGCTGGTGGCCCCAGAAGTCGAAATCAATCCAGCTCTCACTGCTGCGCCCCCGCGCGCAACCCAATACCTCGCCGTAGAACGCGGCGGCGGAGGCGAGGTCGGTCACCGGTATCGCCAGGTGGAACAGGGTGTCCGTGTTTACCATGGCAGCTTCTCCAGATCGACGTTTCCGCCGCTGATTACACAGGCAACGCGGCGACCGCGGAAACGCTCCGGGTGCTCCAGCAACGCCGCGAAGGTTACCGCGCCCGAAGGTTCAACCACACTCTTCAGGCGCGTCCACTGCAGCTTCATGGCCTCGATAATCGTTTCATCCTCGACGGTGACCATGGTGTCCACAAGCTCGCGGATAATGGCGTAGTTGAGGTCGCCAAGGCTGGTGAGCAGGCCGTCCGCGATGGTGTTGGGGTTTTCCTGGGGCACCAGATAGCCCAGGCCAAAAGAGCGGAAAGCGTCATCGGCGCCCGCCGGCTCCGCGGCCATGACTTCGATGGCAGGGTTCAGGCTCTTGATCGCGGTAGCCATACCGCCCAGCAATCCTCCGCCGCCGACCGGGATGACCACCACGTCGATATCGTCTAACTGCTCCAGCAACTCCAGGGCGGTGGTCCCCTGGCCGGCAATGACCCGGGCATCGTTGTAGGGGTGTACCACATGGCTGCCATGCTCGGCGATCACTGAGTCCAGCGTGGTCTCACGGGCCAGCAGGGTCGGCTCACACTCCACGATCTGGCCACCATAGCCGGCTACCGCCGCTTTCTTGACCGCCGGCGCATTGGACGGCATGACAATGTGGGCGGGAATGCCGCGCACCCCGGCGGCCATGGCCAGCGCCGCGCCGTGATTGCCGGAAGAGTGGGTGGCCACCCCGCGCGTTGCGGTCTCGTCATCCAGGCCCAGCACTGCGTTGAGCGCACCTCGCGCCTTGAAGGCGCCAATCTTCTGCAGGTTCTCGCACTTGAAGTGGACCTCGCAGCCGGAACGCTCATCCAGCAGCCGGCTGTGCAGCAGCGGCGTGCGGTGGATGTGCGGCACGATGCGCGCATGGGCGGCGCGAATGTCGTCGAGCGTAACGCCAGCCTGCGTCACGGTCATGTCGTTCATATCACTAGGCCTCGCGAAAGCGCTAATATACCAGACATGTCGACACTCTTTATCAGCCACGATGACTGCGAAAAGCATGTCATGCTTGATCACCACCCCGAAAGCCCCGCCCGCCTGCGGGCGATTCACGCGGCCGTGGGACAACACGACTGGCAGGGTTCGCTGACCTCGCTGACCGCCGCTGAGATCGACGATCACTGCTTCGGCGAGGTTCACCCGGCGGAGTACGTGGCACAGCTCGCCACCCTCGAGCCGGGTGACGGCATCATCCGGGTGGATGCGGACACCTCGCTGAATCGCTACAGCCTGCGCGCGGCGCGGCTGGCTGCCGGCGCCGCGGTGCAGGCGGTGGATGCGGTGATGGCCGGCGAGGCCCGGCGCGCCTTCTGCGCGGTGCGGCCCCCGGGCCATCACGCGGAGTCTGCAATTGCCATGGGTTTCTGCCTGTTCAATAACATCGCCCTGGCTGCAGAGCGGGCCTTGGCGCAGGGCGCAGAGCGGGTGGCGATCTTCGATTTTGATGTGCACCACGGCAACGGCACCGTGGAGATTTTCCTCGACCGCCCGGAAGTGCTGGTGTGCTCCAGCTTCCAGTACCCCTTCTACCCGGGCCGCTTTGACGAGGTGTCCGCGGACAATATTGTGTTGACGCCGCTCGCGGCCGGTTCCGGCGGCGACCAATTCCGCCTCGCGCTGGAACGGGACTGGTTGCCCGCCCTGGAGCGCCACCGTCCGGACCTGATTCTGGTGTCGGCGGGTTTCGACGCTCACCGGGAGGACCCGCTGGGTGGCCTGTTGCTGGAAGACGCGGACTACGGCTGGGTCAGCGAGCTGCTGGTGGATGCCGCAGAGCGCTATTGCAACGGGCGCCTGGTATCCGCCCTGGAAGGCGGTTATCACCTGGAGGCGCTGGCCCGCAGCAGCCTGGCTCACCTGATCGCACTCAGCGCCTAGATGCTCGATTCGCTGGAGCGCTGGTCAGCGGTTTTCGCGAACACGATCTGGGGTACGCCTCTGCTGGTGTTACTGGTGGGCGGCGGTCTGTTCTTCGCCGTGTATTCACGCCTGCTGCCCTATCGGCACATAGGCCACGCCATAGGTATTACCCTGGGCCGGCACGATACCCCCGATGAACCCGGCGAACTGAGCCACGCCCAGGCGCTGGCCGCCGCACTGGCGGGCACCCTCGGCCTCGGCAATATCGCCGGCGTGGCCCTGGCGATCGTGGCCGGCGGTCCCGGCGCCGTCTTCTGGATGTGGGCCAGCGCCCTGGTGGGTGTGGCCACCAAGTTCTTTACCTGCAGCCTTGGCATCATGTACCGCGGTCGGGACAGTCTCGGCGAGCTACGCGGCGGCCCCCAGTACATCATCCGCGAGGCCCTGCCCCGCCGCTTTTACCCATTGGCTGTACTATTCTCCTCCGCCGGCCTGATTGGCACCCTGCCCATGTTCCAGGCCAACCAGCTCACCGCCCTGGTGCGGGAAAGCCTGGGCGCACAAAGCCTGGGTGGTAACTTCAACCTGGGAGTGGGCCTGGTGGTAGCCACCGTGGTAGCCGCCGTTGTACTCGGCGGACTGCAGCGCGTCGCCCGGGTCGCTGTCGCGCTGCTGCCCGCCATGGCGCTGCTCTACCTGGCGATGACGCTGTTTGTGCTGGCACGACACCTCACCGAAATTCCAAGCCTGCTGGCGCTGATTGTGAGCGAGGCCTTCAACCCACAGGCGGTGGGCGGCGGTTTGCTGGGTGTGATCCTTATTGGGGTGAGCCGCGGCACTTTTTCCAATGAGGCGGGGCTCGGTACCGAGGTGATGGCCCACAGCGTGGCCCGCACGGCTGAGCCCATCAAGGAGGGTCTGGTGGCCATGCTGGGCCCGGTGATAGACACCCTGCTGGTGTGCACCTGCACCGCGCTGGTGATTCTGGCATCCGGGTTGTGGCAGGCGCCTGGCGAGCTCAACGGCGTGGCCATGACCCTGAGCGCGCTGCGCGCCGAGCTCGGAGTTCTGGCCACACCGCTGCTATCGGTGGTGGTGCTGATCCTCAGCCTGACCACCATGTTCGCCGGCTGGTACTACGGGACCACCTGTTTCGGTTTCCTGTTCGGTGCTCAATATCAGCACTGGTTCCGCTACTTCTTCATCGGGACTATAGTATTTGGAGCCAGTGTGAGTATTGATGTGGTGTTCAACCTGATCGTCGGCGCCTATGGCCTTATGGCCATACCGACGATGATCGCGACACTGCTGCTGGCGCCGAAAGTCATGGGCGCGGCGCGCCTGTATTTCGGCCGGCTTAGCGAACCGGCCGCTGCCACAGCGCCCACCGCGACGGGGGATGAGCAGTGAAACTTGACCGTATAGACCGGCGCATACTGGAGCAGATCCAGCGCAACGGTCGCATCAGCAATCTGGAACTGGCGGATGCAGTGGGCCTGTCGCCGACACCCTGTTCCCGGCGGGTCAGGCGGCTGGAGGAATCCGGCATCATCGATCGTCACGTCACGCTGCTCAACCAGTCCCAGCTGGGCCTCAAGCTGACCGCCTTTATCACCATCGAAATGGACCGCCACACGCCCGAACGGTTCGAGAATTTCGAGGACCAGGTGCAGGCCTTCCCGGAAGTGGTGGAATGTGCTGTGGTCACCGGCAACGCCGCTGACTACCTGGTGAAAGCTGTGGTGCCCGATATGGAGTACTACGAGGCTTTCCTGCTCGGCAAGCTCACCCGCATCGAGGGGGTCACCGGTGTGCAGTCTAGCTTCGTCCTGCGACCCGTGGTGCGCAAGACCGAACTGCCCCTGGACCACATCCAGAAAGCCTGAACGACAGCAGCCACGACCGGTATCCCGGTCTGAACCTCCAGCCTTGAGAAGGCACCGAGGGCACCCTATGATGATCAGCCTAAAGACTATTAGCTAGTAGGTTCGCTATGGATAAGAACGGAAAAACCCTGGCCCTGGTCACCGGTGCCGCCAGCGGCATGGGCAGGATTTATGCACGCCGCCTGGCCGCCAGGGGTATCACCGTCGCCGCAGTGGACCTCAACGAGGAAGGCCTGGCCGAGACCGCCCAGGGCCACGACAACATGCACTGCTTCCGCTGCGATATCAGCTCGGCCGAGGAGGTCGAGACACAGGTGGCGGCGATTCGCGGCGATCTGGGTGAGGTCGATGAGCTGGTGCACGCGGCGGCCCTGATGCCGGCTCATGCGCTGGCGGATCACAGCAACGACAAGCTTGCCTTCCTGTTCCAGGTGAACTTCTTCGGCACCGTGTACATGATCAAGACCCTGCTGCCCGCCATGCTGGCGCGAGGCAGCGGCCGCATGGTGCTGTTTGGCTCTATCGCCGGGGTGGCCATCGTGCCGAAAATGGGCGCCTACTGCGCCACCAAATCGGCGGTGAACACCTACGTAGAGTGTCTGCAAAATGAGATTCGCGGCCGCGGGGTGAACGTACACCTGGTCTGCCCGCCGGCAGTGAACACGCCGCTGATCGACCAGACCGTCGCCACCGACACCCCCGGCAGCATCCAGGAGGCCCGCAAGACCGGGCGGCTGGCCAATCCCGAGAAGATCATCGACGCCATCGAACGCGGCATCAGCAAAAACCGCGATATCATCTACCCGGGCGAAGCCCGCCTGCTGATGCTGTGGAAGGTGCTGCTGCCCAAACTCTGGTGGAAAACCGTCCTCAGCTTCGAGAACAAGTAGTTCTCTTCTACATATCTGGGGACTTGTGGGTGTGCCTCTAAGCCCGCACGTGCAGCACCTGGGGGCCTGCCGGGACATGCTATGGCGTGGGGTGTGATAGCATCCCGCAGCCATGTCTGAGCCTACCCCCGACCACCGGTCCGCCGGCCTTATTGTCCTGCTGGCCTCGCTGGTCGCGCTGGGGCCGTTGACCATCGATATGTACCTGCCGGCATTACCCGGCATGGTCGATGCTTTTGCTACCGACACCGCCCGGGTGCAGCTCACCATCAGCGCCTATCTGGTCGGGTTCTCGATCTTTCACCTCGCCTGCGGGCCTCTGGCAGACCGCTACGGTCGCCGGCCCATCGTGCTGGGCGGCCTGGCGCTTTATGCGCTGGCGACGGTGGCCTGCGCCCTTGCCGTGACTATTGAACAATTGATTGCATTTCGCGTCGTGCAGGGCATAGGCGCCTGCGTCGGGCCGACTCTAGGTCGCACCATTGCCCGTGATC
>JANQLM010000019.1 GCA_028280635.1 Halieaceae bacterium
CAGTAGGTGAGGTACTACCAGCCCCACGAAACCGATATTGCCACTGACCGATACCGCGGCACCGACACTGGCGGCCACACCGCCCACCACGATCCAGCGCCAGCGCCGGGGATCAAAACCCAGGGTGGTGGCGGTTTCCTCGCCGAGACTCAATGCATCGAGATAGCGCCCCGAGGTGAGCACGGCCAGGCTGCCCGCCAGCATGAAGGGCGCGGCGATATAGACATCCTGCAGGCTGCGGTTGGCAAAGGAGCCCAGCAACCAGTAGACAATTTCACTCATGGCGAAGGGATTGGACGCGACATTCAGCACCAGGGAAATCAGCGCCCCCACGAAAGCATTGACTGCCATGCCCGCCAGGATCAGGCTGAACAGGCTGGATTGATTGCCGGACAGCAGATAGACCAGCAGCACCGACAGGCCGGCACCGACCATGCCCCCGAGCGGCAGGGCAAACCAGGCCACCGCCGCCAGCCCTGAATACAACACCACCACCGCGCCCAGCGCCGCGCAGGCGCTGACGCCGACAATGCCGGGGTCCGCCAGCGGGTTGCGCAACAGGCCCTGCAATGCAGCACCTGACAAACCGAGCACAGCGCCCACGAAAATGGCCAGCAAGACCCGCGGCAGGCGAAGCTCCCACAACACCGTGTAGCGCCAGCTCTCACTGCCCGCCGCCAGCGGGTTCAGCCAGACCTCACCGTGGGCCAGGGCAAACAGCGACACCGTCACCAGTAACGCCAGCAGCAATCCCAGCACCATGGAGACTCTCATGGCAGGCCCAGCCGCAGGGCCAGCAGCCGTTCCGCCGCCTCCGCCGAGGTCGGCCCCACGCAGGCCATCAGGCTGGGGGGCAGGTTCATCACCTGCCCGGCCGCAAACTGGCGCAACAGGACGGGGTGGCGCATGGCCTGGTGGGCAATGGAGTTTGTATCCCCGGACAGGTCGTCGAGTATCAGCACATCCGGCTGCGCCATCACCAGGGCTTCCAGCGACAGCGTACCGTAGCTGACGATATCGAGCTCGGCGGCCAGGTTGCGTATGTCTGCCAGCATCAGCAGGTCATTCATGAGGGTATCGCGACCCGGGCTCACGCCCTGGGGCCCGTACACGGCCGCCAACGGCGCCCCACCGGCGGCCTGCCGGGCACGGGCGGACACCAGTGCCAGGCGCCGGTCGAGCTGGGCCGCCAGTGCTTCCGCACGGGATGGCTCGCCCACCAGTTCACCGAACTCGAGGATGTACTCGCGCATGCCCGCCAGGGTCAATGGCACATCAAGCACCGCCACCCGGTGATTCATGCGCCGCAGCAGCTCCACCACCTTGACATCACTGAACTGCCCGGCCAGCACCAGGTCCGGCTGCTGCGGCACAATTTCCTCGGCGAGGCTGCGGTTGAGGGGAATATCGCCGACCTGGTCCGCCAGGTAGCTCATGTCCGGGTCCGCCGCCCAGTAGGTCAGTGAAACGATGCGTTCCCGAGGCACCAGTTCGAGCAGCAACAGGTCAGTACACAGATTCAGGGAGGCAATACGCCGGGGCTCAGCAGCCTGCTGTGCGGTGGCGCCGGTGGCAAGGTGCAGGAGTAAACAGCAGGCCAGCAGGCCGGGAAAGCAACGCATCAGCGGGTCTGGGAACTGCCTCAGGCGACCTTCACACAGTTGCGACCGGCCTGCTTGGCGCAGTACAGGGCACCGTCAGCTGCCTTCAGCAACTCGACTGGCGACTTGCGGGTAGAGGCAATAAAGCTGGCCACCCCGGTGCTGACGGTAACGATGCGGTCGCCGTTGGCGTATTCGTGGGGGATATTGAGCGCCTCGATATTGCGGCGGATATTGTCAGCCAGGGCCTGGGCCCCTTCCCGGTCGGTATCCGGCAGCACGCAGACGAATTCCTCGCCGCCGTAGCGGCCGGCGAAATCCGCGCCCCGGCGCATGGTCGCCTGGATGGTGAGCGCCACCTGACGGATGCACTCGTCGCCGGCGTCATGGCCGTAGCCGTCGTTGTAGGCCTTGAAGTTGTCGATATCGATCATCAGCAGGCTGAGCGGGTCACCGGAGCGAATCGCTCGCAGCCACTCAATTTCCAGGGTACGGTCGAACTCGCGGCGGTTGGGAATCTCGGTGAGGCCGTCGATGCGGGCCAGCTTGCCGAGCATTTCCGCCGACTGTTTATAGCGGGCCAGGCCACGGGTGCGAGCCAGCCACACCACCGGGTCCTGCTCACCGTGCATGTAGTCCAGGGCGCCGAGGCTTAGGGCCTCCACTTCCTGGCGGGCATCAGCCTTCTGGTTGTAGACCACGATGGGAATATGCTGGGTGACCTCCAGGGCACGCAGCCTCAGACACAGGGGCTTGTGGCGCTCGTCGGCACCGTCCAGCATCACCAGGTCGGCCTCGGCCGCCTCCAGGGCCAGCAGTTCCAGGTCATCTGTATAGTCGGACTGGCGCAGGGTGAACTCGCTCTGGTCGGCATTAAAGGCCGGCTGCACCAGGCTGACATTGCTGCCGATCACCAGGATGCAGCGACGGTGCTGGATCTCGCAGGTGGCGCCCAGCATCACATCGTCGTCGACCTGGCCCTGCAGAAAGGGCATCAGGCGCGGGATGGCGGGGAAACCCAGCATCCTGCCGCCGAAGCCGTTTTCCATGGAGGGGACGCGGCGGTCGAACTCGCCCTTCTCCCAGAGCTGCTGCCAGGCGGAGGTGAGCTTCTGTTCGTCGTCTCCCGGAGCCGAGACGTTGAGGCCCGCCTGCTCTGCCAGCCGCGTCAGCACGTTGAGGTCGGAGATGTCCTCGCCGTCGCGCCACAGGGCGCGGTAGACCAGCGTGCGGAAATGCGGCAACTCGGGGGCACCCGCCAGCTCGGCGGTGGCGATAAACAGGTTGGCCAGTTTGGTATTGGGACGTGCCGGCGGTGTGATGATCTGTACTTCCGGGGCGCGCTTGCGCACCGAGGCCACCTCGGCGGTGAGCTGAGTCTGCTCCTGGAAGCTGGGCGAACTGGCGTCCACGAAAGGCAGGTGCTGTACCGCCATCCAGCGGATTTCAAAATCACGGGCATAGACCTGCAGCCGCTCGGAGAGCGCGTAGCAGAAAGGACAGTTGAAATCCCCGTAGACCGTGATTATTGGTTTTCTCGGCATCGTGACAGTGTAGCCCAAGTTCAGCGCAGACGGTGCACTATGAAATCGGCGATTTCCCGCAGCAGGGCGGCGCTGTCCCCAAAGAATTCCAGGGCGGCCTGGGCGTCGGTGAGCAGCACCTCGGACTTGTCGCGGGCGGCCTCCAACCCGAGGGTACTGACATAGGTGGGCTTGTGCAGTGCCTCGTCGGCGCCGGCGCGTTTGCCGAGGGTTTCGCTGTCGCTGGTGGCGTCAAGGATGTCGTCACAAACCTGGAAGGCCAGGCCGATGGCATCGGCATAATCGTCCAGGGCGGCCTGCTGTTCCTCACTGGCGCCGGCGGCCTGGGCACCCAGCGCCACGCTGGCGCGGATCAGTGCGCCGGTTTTCAGGGCGTGCATGGTTTCCAGATGGCCGGCAGTAATCGCCTGGTCCACGGCGCCGATATCGATAGCCTGTCCGCCCACCATGCCGCGCAGGCCGGCCGCCGCCGAGAGGCTGCGCACCAGTTCCAGCCGCACCGCGGCGGGAATGTCCGGCGCATCTGCCAGCAGCTCCAGGGCGCGGGCCTGCAAGCCGTCCCCCACCAGGATGGCGGTGGCCTCGTCGAAAGCGATATGACAGGTGGGCTGGCCGCGGCGCAGGTCGTCATCGTCCATCGCCGGCAGGTCGTCGTGCACCAGGGAGTAGGCGTGCACCATTTCCGCGGCGCAGGCGACGTAGTCGAGCCCGGTGATACCGCCTTCCTCCACATCCAGCGTGGCGGTATCGATGGCGGCGGCGGAGGCGTAGACCAGCAGCGGCCGCACCCGTTTGCCACCGCGGGTCAGCGCATAAGCCGACGCCTCGAACAGGCGCACAAGGAGGGGGCCGGCATCAGCGGCGAACTCACTGTTGCCGTGGCCCAGCAGGCCCACCAGGGCATCGTTGCAGCGCGCCTGCAGTTGCGCCAGTGCCGGAGAGGGTTCCGCGCTCATGCCTCGTCCGCGTCGTCCTCAAATTCGTCCGGATCCAGGGGTTCGGAGACCAATTCACCGCCCTGTTTCATCAGCACCTCGACCTTCTGTTCTGCATCCTTGAGGGCCTGCTGGCAATCGCGGGTGAGCTTCATGCCAGCCTCGAAGGCCTTGAGGGATTCCTCCAGGGTCAGCTCGCCCTCTTCCATCTGGTCGACCAGGGCCTCCAACTCTGACAGGGATGCCTCGAAATCAATTTTTTTGACTCTGGCCATGGGATGAACTCGACTGCTGGAAACGCTGGAATTGTAGCAGTAGAAGGCTGTCTTGGTTACGGGCGCGGCGAGATACCTTGCCAGGGTCGCACTGGAATCGGGAGGGGTGAGGTAAACAGGCGGGAAACTGGACTTGCCCGTGCGAGGCGCTACATTGAGCGGATTCCGACAAAAAACCTCCCGGAGCCCGCATGACCGACATCCTCTACCGCCCCGCTTTCGAACTGGCCGCCGACATCAAGGCCGGCAAGCTCTCCTCCGCCGCCGTGCTGGAGTTTTTCCTGGACCGGGTCGCCAACGTCAATCCCGGGCTGAACGCCGTGGTGGCTCTGGATGTGGACCGCGCCAAAGCCCGCGCCGCCGAGGCCGATGCCGCTGCGGCCCGCGGCGAGGACTGGGGCCCACTGCACGGAGTGCCGCTAACGATCAAGGACGCGCTGTGCACGGAAGGCCTGGTGACGGTGGGGGGCATCCCCGAGTGCCGGGACAATATCCCGGCCAGCAACGCGTTGGCGGTGCAGCGCTACCTGGACGCCGGCGCCATCATCTTCGGCAAGACCAATGTGCCCTTCATGAGCTCGGACCTGCAGAGCTTCAATGAAGTCTACGGCACGACCAACAACCCCTGGAACCCTGAGCGCACCTGTGGCGGCTCCTCGGGTGGCGCCGCCGCTGCGGTAGCTGCCGGGCTTACGCCGCTGGAACTGGGCAGCGATATCGGCGGCTCCATCCGCACCCCCAGCCACTTCAACGGCGTGTTCGGCCACAAGCCCAGCTTCGGCATTGTCAGCCAGCGCGGCCACCTGCCGCCCGGGGAGAACGTGATCAGCGAGTCGGACCTGTCGGTGGTGGGCCCTATCGGCACCAACGTGGATGATCTCGAGCAGGCCATGGACATCCTGGTGGCGCCCAACCCCGAGGACGCCCGCGCCTACCGTATCGAACTGCCGCCGGCGCGCACCAACAACGTCACCCAGCTACGCGTGGCGGTATGGTCGGATGATCGCTTCTGCCCGGTGGACAAGGATATTCGCGCAGCCATCGAGGCCGCCGCCGACAGTCTCGCGGCCGCCGGCGCCACGGTGGACCGCAACGCCCGCCCGGGTATAGACCCGGATGCCAACCAGGTGAACTACGCCATCATGCTGATGGCCGCCATGGGCGCCGGCATGCCCGACGCCGTGTACGACATGATGAAAGAGCTGGCGAACAACAGCGACCCCGCCGACCTCAGCCTGCCCGTGCTGCAGGCCCGCGGCATCGCCGCCAGCCACCGGGAGTGGACCCGGCAGATGGAAAAGCGCGAGCACATCCGCCGGGCCTGGGCCGAGTTCTTCCAGGATTATGACGTGCTGCTGTGCCCCTGCGCCTTCACCACCGCTTTCCCCCACGACCACAACCCGGACATGCACGCCCGCACCCTGACCGTGAACGGTGAAGCGCGCCCCTACCTGGATGTCCTGGGCTGGGCCGGCCTGACGCTGAATGCCCTGCTGCCGATTACCGCCGTACCTGTGGGTACCGCCAGTGACGGCATGCCCATCGGGGTACAGGTGGTGGCGGACTACCTGGAAGACCGCACCGCCCTGGCCGCCGCGCGCATGCTGGAAGCGCACCATCGCGGCTTTGAGGCGCCGCCGCAGTAAGGGGCCGTTGAGACTGAGACCGCTGTCACAGCTCTGTCATATTGAGCTGCATCCTGAATTAGGAAAACACGCTAAGCTTCTCTTTCTGAACGCTTTTTTGTAGCCAGTGCTACCGAAAAACTGCTGGACCAGAGCGCTGAGTTGCATTACGGTACCGGCATGGCAGGTGTAAACGACCTGAACGCACATCGCATGCCGTCAGCGAGCGCCCTGGCCAGGTGCCCGACCCCGCCTGAAAACAGGACCATGGAAGCCAGAGCAAGCGGTTCATATAGACGAGCAACCAGAAAAGCAGACCGAGAAGAGAGCGCACTGTGATTCAGCATCGAATCCTTAAAGAGCTGGGCTGCGTCTTCATAGACGTGCGCCAGTCGCCCTCTATCGCCGATTTCAAGTCCGCCGCCACACTGATGACGCGCGACCCGGCCTACCGCAAGGAAATGAACCGCCTCTGCGACCTGTCCCAGGCCAACCTCAACCACCTGACTATTGCCGAGATGGTGGACTTCGTGGACTTTTCGAAAGAGAACATCCCCATGTCCGCCGGCGCCCGGGTGGCGGTGGTGGTGCCGGAGAACGATCGCGCGGGGATTATCCGCTCCTATGCTGACCTGATTGATCACGGCAGCTTCCGGATTTTCAACGACCCCATGGACGCCAAAAACTGGCTGCAGAAGCGGCCGGGCTTTTTCAAGGAAGACGGCACCTTCTGCAAGGTGCTGGGCGGCGTTTCCTGACACGCCCGGCTTGGGCGCGGCGTAGAGGTCTAACCAGCTTCAGCCGGTATTACCGGCTTTTCGCTCTCAGTCTCTGAACCCGGCAGGCGCTTGCTGATGGCCTGGTAGATGCCGTCAGCATCGAGGCCTACCCACTCGAGCTGCAGCTCGCGCTTACCGTGATCGACAAAGCGGTCCGGCAGGCCCAGATTCAGCAGGCGCACGTGGGAGTTTTCGCGGATCAGTAGTTCATTGACGGCGGAGCCGACACCACCAGCGATTGCGTTGTCTTCCACGGTGACAATCAGCTCGTGGGAGCCCGCCAACTCGAGAATGCGGGCCTCATCCAGGGGCTTCACCCAGCGCATGTCATACACTGTCGCGTCCAATCGGCTGCCCGCCTCCAGGGCCTGGGGTAGGAGTACGCCGAAGTTGAGAATGGCCACCTGCCGGCCACGACGCACCTGCAGGGCTTCGCCGATGGGCAGGCGCTTCATCTCTTTCTTGATCTCGGCGCCGGGACCTGTGCCACGGGGATAGCGCACCGCCGAGGGGCCCTCATACTGGTAACAGGTGTACAGCAACTGCCGGCATTCGTTCTCATCGGACGGTGCGGCAATCACCATATTCGGAAGGCAGCGCATATAGGACAGGTCGAAACTGCCGGCGTGGGTGGCGCCGTCTTCCCCCACCAGGCCGGCGCGATCGATGCCGAAGGTGACATCCAGGTTCTGCAGGGCCACATCGTGAACGAGCTGATCATAACCACGCTGCAGGAAGGTGGAGTAGATCGCCACCACCGGCTTGCCGCCTTCACAGGCGATACCCGCCCCCAGGGTAACCGCGTGCTGCTCGGCAATGGCCACGTCGTGGTAGCGCTCGGGGTAGCGCTCGGCAAACTCCACCATGCCCGAGCCCTCACACATGGCCGGAGTAATGCCGATCAGGCGCTCGTCCAGCAGCGCCATATCGCAGAGCCAGTCGCCAAACACCTGCTGGTATTTTGGCTTCTTGGGTTTTTCCTCTTCATTGGCCGCCTTGGGTTTCAGCGGCTCCGGGTCCACCTTGTTGATAGCGTGGTAACCGACCTGGTCGGACTCGGCAGGCTCGAAACCGCGGCCTTTGCGGGTTTGGATGTGCAGGAACTGCGGGCCTTCCAGCTCGCGCATGTTCTCGATGGTATGCAGTAGCTGCGGCAGGTCGTGGCCGTCGATGGGGCCGATATAGTGCCAGCCCAGTTCCTCGAACAGAGTGCCCGGGGCCACCATGCCCTTCATGTGCTCCTCGGTGCGCTTGACCAGGTCCCAGGCCGGCGGCATGCGCTTGAGCACGCTCTTGCCGCCCTCTCGCAGGGAGATATAGGTCTTGGAAGACCACATCTTCGCGAAATACGAGGCCAAACCACCGGAGTTGTGGCCGATGGACATCTGGTTGTCGTTCAGCACCACCAGCATATTCGGGCGCACGTGGCCGGCATGGGCCAGGGCCTCGATGGCCATGCCTCCGGTCATGGCGCCGTCGCCAATCACCGCGCAGACTTTGCGCCTGTCGCCGGCATTGGCCAGCCCCACCGCCATACCCATGGCGGCAGAAATCGAGGTGGAGGAGTGCCCCACCCCAAAGGTGTCGTACTCACTCTCGGCGCGCTTGGGAAAGCCCGACAGCCCCTCGGCCTGGCGCATGGTGTGCATGCGGTCCTTGCGGCCGGTGAGAATCTTGTGGGGATAGGTCTGGTGGCCCACGTCCCACACCAGGCGATCAGTGGGTGTGTCGTACAGGTAGTGCAGGGCGATGGTGAGTTCCACCACCCCAAGGCCGGCCCCGAAATGCCCGCCAGTCTGACCCACGGACCACAGCAGGAAGGCCCGCATCTCCTCGGCCAGGGGCTCCAACTGCTCCCGGTCCAGCCGGCGCAGGTCCGCCGGCAGATTGATAGCATCCAGCAGCGGTGTGTCAGGCCGAATTAACGGAATCTCGTGTAACATAGCTCAAGTTTAACGTATGCGAGGCAAATCTGCCTTCCACGAACCACAACGGCCCAAAAGGCTCAACTCCTACTCCTCAACAGGCTCCAGCGGATCACCCACGCCCCCCAGGGCCGGCACTCGCAGCACCGTCGCCCGCCCCCGAAAGGTGGTCACCTTGTCGTATTCCAACTGCCCCGGCAGGCGGCCATAGCGCGGCACCGAGCGCTCCAGGCGCTGCATATCGTCCACCACCAGGGCATTGCCGCCCAGCCGCGCCGCCTGGCGCCTGAGGTCCCGCAGCACGTAGTTCCGCTTGCCGGTGTCGGTGTTGCCGGCAAACTGCCGGCTGGTGGCGTTTATCTCCCCCAGCACAATGGCATCGTCCGGCGCCTGTTCCAGCACCTGCACCGAATCATCGGCCAGCGCCAACCCAGCAGCCAGGCAAACGCTCAGCAAAACAAATTGTAGAAATCGCTTCACGAACCCGGGACCGTGCGCCGCACAGCGGCACCCAATCCGCGCCGCCAGACAAGCAACGCCGCTACTGCCAGCGTCACGCCCGCGCCATTGGCCAGCAAATCCAGCCCACTGGGATGGCGCCCTGGCACCAAGGCCTGTCCCGCTTCGAGGCCGGCACTGTAGAGGAAGATCATCGCCGCCAGCAGCCAAACCGTCCGCAGCGAGCTCACCAGCACGACAGGCGCGGCCAGCATCATGAACAGGCCATAGGCGCCCACATGCAGCAGCTTGTCGGACACCGCGACACCGGCGGGCACCGGGGTCAGCGACAGCCAGGCCAGGCAGGCCCCATAGGCCACCAAAAGCAGGGCTGTAGCCCGCTGAATCACGGGCTGTTGCAGGGCTTGAGCCAACATACCGCCATTCTATCCGGTTCAGGCGCTGTGCTAACATCCGCGCTTCACGAAACAAGGTCTTTTCATGTCCCAGAAAGTCGCCCTCGTCACCGGCATCACCGGCCAGGATGGTTCCTACCTGGCTGAGTTCCTGCTGGAGAAAGGTTATGAAGTTCACGGCATCAAGCGCCGCAGCTCCCTGTTCAATACCGAGCGGGTCGACCATATCTACCAGGACCCCCACGTGGCGGACCGGGACTTCATCCTGCACTACGGCGACCTGACCGACGGCAGCAACCTCACCCGGCTGGTACAGGAAATCCAGCCCGACGAGATTTACAACCTCGGTGCCCAAAGCCACGTGGCCGTGTCTTTTGAATCACCCGAATACACTGCCGACGTCGACGCCCTCGGCGCCCTGCGCCTGCTGGAGGCGATCCGCCTGCTGGGGCTGGAGAACAAGACCCGCTACTACCAGGCCTCCACCTCGGAGCTGTACGGCATGGTGCAGGAAGTGCCGCAAACCGAGAAAACGCCTTTCTACCCGCGTTCACCCTACGGCGTGGCCAAGCTCTACGCCTACTGGATTACCGTGAACTACCGGGAGAGCTACGGCATCTACGGCTGCAACGGCATTCTCTTCAACCACGAATCGCCACGCCGGGGCGAGACCTTCGTCACCCGCAAGATCACCCGCGGCCTGGCCAATATCAGCCAGGGCCTGGAGCCCTGCCTGTACATGGGCAACATCAACTCCCTGCGCGACTGGGGCCATGCCCGCGACTATGTGGAGATGCAGTGGCTGATGCTGCAGCAAGCGCAGGCCGAGGATTTTGTGATCGCCACCGGCATCCAGATCTCGGTGCGCGAATTCATCACCAGGACCGCGAGCAAGCTGGGCATCACCCTGGAGTTCAGCGGTGAGGGCACCGACGAGGTCGGCACCGTGGTGGCGATCAACGAATCCGTCGCCGACCCCGAGATCACCACCCAGGTCGGCGACGTAGTCGTGCGCATCGACCCCAAGTACTACCGGCCCGCGGAAGTCGACACGCTGCTGGGCGACCCCAGCAACGCCAAGACCAAGCTGGGCTGGGAGCCGAAAATCACCCTCGATGAGATGGTGGCCGAGATGGTCGACAGCGACCTGCAGCACGCCCGCAAGCAGCGGCTGCTGAAAAGCCACGGCTTCGATATCAACCTGGCCCAGGAGTAAGCGGCAGCCATGGCCAAACAGCGCATCTTCGTCGCCGGCCACCGCGGCATGGTGGGCGCCGCCCTCATGCGCCAGCTCGCCGGTGATAGCACTGTGGAACTCATCACCCGCACCCGGGCCGAGCTGGACCTGACCGAGCAGGCACAGGTGCGTGAGTTCTTCGCCGGCGAGCAGATCGACCAGGTCTACCTGGCCGCCGCCAAGGTGGGCGGCATCCACGCCAACAACACCTACCCGGCGGATTTCATCTACGAAAACCTGGCGATTGAGACCAACGTTATCCACCAGGCCTATGTGGCCGGTGTGGACCGATTGCTACTGCTGGGCTCCTCCTGCATCTACCCCAAGATGGCGGAGCAACCCATGGCCGAGAGCGCCCTGCTCACCGGCCCTCTGGAGCCCACCAACGAGCCCTACGCCATCGCCAAGATCGCCGGCATCAAGCTGTGCGAGAGCTACCAACGTCAGTACGGCCGCGACTACCGCAGCGTAATGCCCACCAATCTGTATGGTCCCAATGACAACTTCCACCCGGAAAACAGCCACGTGATCCCGGCCCTGCTGAGACGCTTCCACGGAGCCAAACTCAACAAGGCGCCCGGTGTGGCCATCTGGGGCACCGGCAAGGCCATGCGGGAATTCCTGCACGTGGATGACATGGCCGCCGCCAGCATCCACGTGATGAATCTGGAAAGAACACAGTACGACAGCGTCACCGAACCCATGCTCAGCCACATCAACGTGGGTACCGGCGTCGACTGCAGCATTCGGGAACTGGCGGAGACCATCAAGGCTGTGACCGGCTACACCGGCGCGATTGAGTTCGACACCAGCAAACCCGACGGCGCCCCCAGGAAGCTGCTGGACACCGGCAAACTCAGCCAGCTTGGCTGGACACCGCAGCACACACTGCAATCAGGATTGGAAGACGCCTATGCCTGGTTCTGTGAGCACCAGGAGAGTTTTCGGGCGGCCTAGTGTTCGCTAAGCCTCAGTAGGCACGCTTGCTGGTAAAGCCTTTAAAGACTGTCATCATGATGATGAAGATATCGAGCCTCAGCGACCAGTTGCGGATGTAATACAGGTCGTGCTCGATGCGACGCTCCATCTTCTCATGGGTATCTGTTTCGCCACGCCAGCCGTTCACCTGTGCCCACCCGGTGATTCCAGGCTTGACGAGATGACGCAGCATATAGCCATCGATAGTAGCGCGATACTCTTCATTGTGGGCTACCGCGTGTGGACGTGGCCCGACCACTGACATGGTGCCCTGCAGCACATTAAAGAACTGCGGCAGCTCGTCCAACGAAGTCTTGCGCAGGAAGGCGCCCAGTTGTGTGACACGCTGGTCACCCAGGCGCGCCTGGACGATCTGATCACCATCTTCGCAGACCGTCATACTGCGGAATTTCCAGACGTAGATCTCTTCACCACTCATCCCGTAGCGACGTTGCCGAAAAATCACCGGCCCCGGCGAGGTCAGCTTGATAGCGACAGCGATGAAGAGCATGGGGATGGAAACCACGGCCAGGCAAATAGTCGCCACCGCTATGTCCTCAAGGCGCTTAAGCAGGTAGCCGCTATCATCCAGGGGGGAATCGTAAACGCTGATCACCGGCATGGGACCCACGTTTCGGGTGCGGGAGTTCACCAGCTTGAAGGTCAACAGGTCGGGGACCAGATTGACCTGTACAGAACAATCCGCCAGGCCGTCGATGGTGTCGCGAATTTCCTCCACCGCCGTCATGGGCAGGGCGATATAGACCTCGTCAAAATGGCCACTCCGAGAATCCGCGATAAGCTGGTCGAGATCCCCGAGGTAAACCAGGTTCTTTTCCGCGGCAAGCTCTACCGGGATTCCCTCGTTGCCGTACATGCCGGTGACGTGGATGCCCATCCACTGGTTGTCACGGAAATTCTGGACGAGGTCCTGACCCAGATTGCCAACACCCGCCACGGCCACACGCCGATAGTTGCGCCCGTCGATGCGGGCCTGGTGCAATGCCATGCGCAGAAATGCGCGGAATACAGCAAGGTTGAGCGGCGCCAGTGCCATCCAGGTGAGAATAACCCGCCGGGAATACTGATCAGAGATTTTCAGCGAATAAGCAATCAGTAACAGGCAGAGCAGAACACTGACCCAGGTTGCAAGAACCTGGCGGACCTCGGAAGCAACGCTCTCCGTACGCCAGGAGTTGTAAAGGTTGTACTGCCGGCCCAACAGCCAGAACAGCAGCGACGTCACCAACGCGCCACCACTGAAAACCGGCTGCCATGGAACCTGGTAAACAACGGCCGTCGACCACAGCGTCATCCAGATTACGCCAATGTCGACGGATTGCTGAATGAAACCGATAAGAGTGCTGTTGCTCCGCGCAAATCCACTACGGGGCATGATTGTTACCACTACTTTTCGTTCAGGCAAAGTCTAGCCTAACCAGAACAGCACACAAGCCGGCATGGGAAATACTTACCTAGCAGTCGCTACTTTTTCAGACCCTGATACCGAGCGCCGCCCTTCCAAGAACAGAGCCAGAGATAGATATTATAGAAATTGAGTTTTCTAATTGCCCGCTTGGCTCTCGGAGACCCCGAGTAAGTTGAGCGACGCCCACAACAAACCCATTATCGAGAGGAACGTGACTGCAGTGGCGGGAATGTGCATGTTGAAGTCGACGCTCGAAGACATCAACAGCCAGACGATGGCGAGCGACCCGGAGAATCCCATGGCCTTTTGAATACGCGACTTCCCGTGCCACTGCACAACGATCGCCGCCCAGGCGCAACTCGCGAGAAACAACACCAGAGGAACGGAACCAATCACACCAAGCTCAGCGCCGATCTCCACGTAGTCGTTGTGGGCATGCATCCACTTCCCCACGCCGGTACTCGTACTGCGATAACGCGGAAACTGTGAATAAAAGGAGCCTGCCCCCGTGCCCGAAAGCAAGTTGTCCTGCCACATAAGCAAGGTATCCGCCGAGACATCATCACGCGTTTCGGTGGCGACACTGGTCTGCTCAATCCGCTCGACCACCTGCTCGAAGCCAAACCAGTTGCCCAGAATCAACAGGTCCACCAGCAACAGGCTGGCAAATAGTATTAGTGCATTCCTTGTCATCCGCCGCTGCAGTAACAGCGCCAGGAAACCCATGGAAACCAGGCCAGTGAAGAACGCCGCGTTACCCATCCTCGATCGAGTGAGTACCAGGCCAATCACCATGACCGCCAACAGCAGGCGCATTCTCAACTTCGGCCCCAACAGGGTATTCACTACACGTCGCTGAAACTCCCTCCAGTTGTGCGCCGGGTGGCGTTCCATGTCCGCCAGCAACAGGCCCACCCCCACCGCCAGACACAGCACCAGGTAGCCGGCCAGGTGCGGGCGGGCATAGAAGGTGCCGGTAGCCAGGCCAACGTAGGCCTCCTTCTTGTAGAAAAAGGCATACTCGAAACCTGAAAGGGTCATGAACCCGCCATAGGCGGCCTGGAAAGCACCGCTTATCACCAGCACATAACAGACAGCCCGCAGCCGCGACTTGCTGTCAACCAGCGCCACAGTCACGGCAAAGAGCAGTGTAAAGGCCACCCCTTCGTAAAGGTTCCGGCTAGTCGCCCAAACATCTCGTGTTTGCCAGGCAGTAGGCTGTAACTGGAAAAACACCCAGAGCTGCGCCAGACACAACATGAGCAATGGGAACCAGGCCGCTTTCAACGCAGGGGGGAAGGCCACCCGGCCCCGCGCCAACTGAGCCAGCCAGACAGCCGCAAGCGATAGTATCAAGGCGATCAGCAACCATGAGGCCCAGGAACGATTACTACCCACAGGCAACGGCGCCCAGGCCAGAATGACGAGCAAGTATAGAAACAAGCCGTGACCGGACTTATTCATCGTTCATCCGGCAGGTATTGTCCTTGTAATCGACAAAACCCTGTGAGTTCAGATACTCCAGGCGGGCACAGAATAAGCCAAGGCGGCCATAGCGTTCCGCAATGCTGAAGACATCCGCCGCTACATTCGGTTTGGCTTTTACGGCGGCATCAAAATGGGTACGCAGCGCACTGCGGGTATCGTCTTCCAACCGCGGCCAGTTAAAGATACCGGCGTTGTAAGCCCGGAGGTAGACATCCCGCTCCCAGGGACCCAGTTCGAGGGAACTGACGATGTCCGCATTCATTTGTTCGCTGACCTCGCCGCGCCGTGCCGCCAGCACGGCGCGTGAAGACACCACGTCGGCTGAATGTGGATGCAGCTCCATTGCACGCTCAACATGGCGTGACGCCTCGTCCAGTCGCTCCCGAAGCACGTCTCCATCCAACTCGGGCACGCTGCCGTACCACTGCATCAGGCGTGCATGGCGCAGATGCTTGAAGGGGTCGGATGTATCCAACGCCAGTGACCGGGTGGACCAGTCTACGGCCCTCTCCCACTGATAAAGGTCTGCAGGTCCGCCGGTATCCTGCCACAACAGCTCATAGCGGCGGGCCTGGTAGTTCAGGGCATTGGCGTAGGACATGACGAAGGCATAGCCGGAGGCTGCCAGCAAGGCGACCGCCATCGCCCCGACCAGGGCTCGCGGGATCATGGACTTCATGCGGCAGAGGTGGTGCCAGTAGCCGCAAACTTCGATTCTGAGAGACGCCGGGGGCGTTCACGCACCAGGGCCCAACTTTCCTCCTCGCCCAGCACTTTGGCAGCCGCCAGCCTGCCAGCCTCGAGCGCCGGGGGGCGATGCTTGCTGTTGTGAGCATCGGAAGCGAGGATGGTCACAACACCCGCCTCGAGGAGTTCCAGGGCGCGGCGGTGGGCGCCCTCACCGAAGGCGCCAGCCACTGACATGGCCGTCACCTGGAACAAACAGCCCGCGTCAATAAAGGGTGCGATCTTGTCGTAGCGACGCATCACATCTTTGTTGCGCTCCGGGTGGGCGATCATCGGCTGGATACCTCGAGACACCAGCCACGCCACCAGTTTGTCACTGCCGGGTGGAATGTGGCTGTGGGGCAGTTCCAGCAATACTACAGGCTTGCCTTCCCACTCCCCGAGGAAGGGCACATCACCATCGGCGATCATCGGTAACACCTCGGGGCTGACACGCACTTCACCCGCCAGAGCCAGTTCGAGCGGAATCCTGGCGTCCGCGACGGCGCCGGCGAAACCCTCAAACACCGGGACCAGCGACGCCAGAGTGTTTTCATAGCGCCCGGGATGAACATGAGGCGTGAGTACCGCGCGGCGAATACCGTTATCTACCGCAAGCTGTGCCAGCTCAAGGGCGGATTCCAAGTCAGGGGCACCGTCATCCACCCCCGGCAGCAGGTGACAGTGCAGGTCGATCATGCCACGCGAGGACTACCCGACTTACCACCATGAATCGGCGTTACATTCTCCGCCTCATCGTCGGCGGCACCGCTGTAGCCGTAATAATCGTAGTAGCCGCCATAGTTATAGTAGTCACCGCCCATCTTGGCCGCCTTGCGGGGGTCGAACTCATTGAGGACCACGCCCGCAATCGGTGTGTTTGAGTTTTGCAAACGCTGGATACCGTTTCTGGCGAGGGTGTAGGGCGTTGAATCAGCTTTAACCACATAAACTACCGCATCTGCGTAAGACGCCAGCACCAGGGCATCACTCACCGCCTGAGTAGGTGCTGAGTCAATCAGAATGCGGTCATAATGTTCCTTGAGAATAGCCAGGGCGTCCACAAAGCGCTTGGAGGAAATCAACTCCAGCGGGTTGGAGGGAATCACGCCGGCGCAGAGCACATCCACGCGCGCTTTTTCGTAGAACTGAATACAGTCCTTCAAGTCCTCGGTACCGGCAATGAAATTGGAAAGCCCAGGAGTATTGGGCGGCAACTTGCAAGTCTTGGCCAGTGTGGGCCGACGCATATCCGCATCGATGATCAGCGTCTTCTCCATTTGGCCCAGTGCCGAGGCCAAATTAATACTCAGGGTAGACTTACCCTCCCCTGGCACCGACGAGGTCACAACCGTCAACTGGTGGGATTTCTCGAGACCGGACAACAGTAGGCCGGTGCGTATTGTTCGGATGGACTCTGCAAAGGTGGACTGGTAGTCCTCCAGTAGTGGCGTGAGCGGATGATCTAGCTTCTTGCCAGGAATTAGCGGCAACGCACCCAGCATAGGCACACCCAGGCGCTCATCGACATCGGCCGGGGTTTTGAGAGTATTGTCAAGCGCGTCCTTCAGGAAGGCCAATACAACACCCGCCACCAGTGCAGCAATAAACGCCAGCATTACCGATAGCGTCTTGCGTGGCTTAACAGGCAGGCGCGGCACGATGCCTGCATCCACCACCCGGGCGTGGGCCGCTTCCATGCCGCTGGCCTCATCGGTTTCCCGGATGCGAGTGAAGAACATATCGTAGAGCTGACGGTTGGTTTGCACATCGCGCTGCAGCTCACGTAGCTTGAATTCCTTGCGATTGACGTCCTGCACCTGCTTCTTGGCGATGGCCAGTTGGGATTCCAGGGCGCGCTCGCTTCGCGAGGCGACCTGGTAGTCTTTCTGCACACCTTCGACTACCCGCAGGACCTGCCGATTCATGTTTTCCACGGCGGAGCGCAGCTCTGACTGAGCGGCAATCATCTTCGGGTGCAGCGGGCCGTAGCGCTTGGAGAGCTGCGCCACATTTCGTTCAGCGGCGGCTTCCTCTTCCTTCATTTTCTGGATCAGTGAGTGGGACAGGACTGCCGGCAGCGATGCCAGGGCCTCCGGTGAACGATCAGTAAGTGCCTGTACCTCGGTGAAAACCGCCTCGGCCTCCGCCCGACGGCCACGGGCCTCCACCAAGGCCTCGGTCACTTCGTCCAGCTCCCGCGCGGCGAGCGTGCGAACGCCGGATACGTCCACCAGTTCTTCCTGCTCGCGGTAGGCCTGCAGGGCAAGCTCAGCCGTTTCCAGGTTCTGGCGCAGGCCTTCGAGCCGCTCACCCAACCAGGTCGCCGCCTTCTGCGTGGCCTCCAACTTGGCATCCAGGTGGCTGTCGATATAGACACTGGCCAACTCATTCACCACAGTGGCCGCCAGCGCTGCGTCGTGGGCCTCGAAGCTCACTTTTACCAACTGAGTATTGCGCACGGGTGCCACGCTGAGGCCTGCGACAAACTGATCGACCACGCCGGCCAGCTTCTCTTCTTCGGAGGCGTCTTCCACTTCAAAGTCGATGGGCAGCCAGGCCTTCCAGTCGACCAATGGTTCCTGAAGGTCAGGATCAAAGTCAGGGTGGTACCGAATATCCAGCTCCTGTACCACTTTCTGGGCCAGTTCCCGTGATTTCAGGATTTCAAATTGGGTGAGGAAATACTCCTTGTTTGCGGCGCCCAATCCATACACTTCCTCGATGGAAAGGATATTGGCCTGCTGGGATTCAATCATCAGAGTGGCGGTGGACCGATACACCGGCCTGACGGCGAGTACCACCAGAGCAGTAACCACAGCGATGACCATGGCCAGGGAAGCAATGTTCCAGCGCTGACCGTACACGACACGCCAGTAGTGTCGCAGGTCAATCTCGTCTTCCGCCACCTCGCGACGCTCGAAGTCAGCCGGCATCAGAAAAAGCTCTCCTCGATGGTGATAATGTCCCCCGGGCGAATCAGGGTGTTGAGCTTGGCCAGGCGGCGCTCTTCCTCCTCCGCATTGTCAGAGACGATGTAAAACTTGCTACGGGAGGCGCGATCAGTAAACCCCTCCGCCAAGGACACCGCCTTCTGCAAGGTCATACCGGGCTCATAGGGGAAGCCACCCGGTTTATTCACCTCACCGCGCACGAAGAAACGGCGGTATTCGAGGATCGTGACAGACACTTTCGGATCCACCAGGTAAGGGCCTTTGAGACCGCCAATAATCTCGTTTTCGAGCTGGCTAACAGTCAGGCCGCGGGCGTTGAGCTCACCCAGAAACGGATAGGAGAAAGAGCCGGCATCATTCAGCAGGGCCTCTACGCTGAGATCATCCTCGCCAAACACGGTAATACTGACGCGATCCCCGGCACCGAGGGCGTAGGCAGACACACCCACCTCATCCTGCGCATGGGCACTGGTCACACTGCACAGTACCGCAAACGCAGCCAGTAGCAGGAGCCAGGCAGGAACAAACCGTCGTTGCAGGTTTAGCAGCAATGCGTCAGTCATAGATCAAACCGCATCTAACAAAAAAGGCCGCGCTCACCGAGCACGGCCTTCCAATTATACGCCCAGTTGTTAAAGGCTGAAATCCAGCCCTACCAGGAAGACGTTGCGCTCGTAGTCGAGGCTAAAGACATTGGAATCGCGCTCGTCGTAGGTATAAGAGGCGCTCACCGTAAACCAGCGGCGAATATCGCGCTCAATCCCTACCTCGAAGAGAATCAGGTCGTCATCCCGCACATCGCCCTCGTACTCGTCCTGGGCATAGCGGAAGAAGGCGTTGATACGAGTCAGGTCGTTAACTTCCCAATCCCAGGAAGCGGTGTACTCATCGGTGTTGATAAAGTCACTGGTGCCGACGGCTTCAGACACAACATTGGCTGCGCCGAACGAGAACAGATGGAAATCATTGGCCTGGTAGAATACATCCGCATCCCAGGTGAACTCGTCTTCCCAGTCATCCCGCAGGTTGTCGTCGAAGTCTTTGTTGATCACACCAAGAAGGACCCTGCCGGTTGTCTTGCCGGTGGCTTCCCACTCCACACCGGCGAGGAAGGCAGTTTCTTCACTATCCAGACCCGGATTGACATCCAGCGGTGCCTCATCGTAATCGACGTCGGTGTAGCGGCCTTCAAAGACAAAGTCGGTCTTGTCGCTCAGCGCCCAGTAGAACGTGCCTTTGAAGTTGGTGTTATCCCGGTCCCGGGTGAGGTTCGGGTTGTCGAAGCGGTCGTACTCTTTCTCGTAGACGTCTGCCGCCAGCTTGATGCGACCCTTGGCATCCTCGCCGCCGAAGGTGTAAGCGCCCCCGTAAACGACTTCCTCAAAGGTATCAGGCCGATCAATCAGGAAAACCAGCTCACCCTGGCTGAAACCGGTACCCCGGTTCTCATGCAGGAAGTGGTAGCCGGCGAACAGGTCGAAGGCATTGCGGGAGTTGGCCTCAAGGTGCACATCGGTATCCACGGTCCAGTCAGTGTACTCATCCGGGTCGCTGTCCTCATAGGTCGCATCAGTCAGGGACAGGTCGATGGACCAGGAGTTCTCACCCTTCTCCGCCACTGCGGAAATCTTGGGGATCACCTCGATAATAAAATCGTCATCTTCGTCCTCAAAGGAGCTGAAGATGTTGTCGTTGTAGCGTGAATCAACAGTCAGTTCGGGAGTAACCTCGAACATACCCATTGAGAAGCTTGATGGGTCAGTCGCCATCACCTGCGCGGAAAACGCTAATAACGACACCATCCATAGCCCACCACCATGAACTCTCATGTTTGTCTCCAAAGTTCGCTCAATTGTAGATCCCTTGTCGAAGTATAGACACAACCCGCGCAATTCAACAGCAGTTGGGCCGTAATGAGTGGTGAATTGTTGCAGCTATGATTAGGTTACTTAGTTTCATGTTTGAACGTGCCGGTCCACTCTGCACTCAGGCCAGCGCCGGCGAGCTCATCAATTCGCTCTAGCATCAAAGACTGTTGCACATCAGGTGCTCGCGTCTGGAGCGCTTCAAATGCAACACGGGCCTCCTGTAACATGCCCATCATGTAAAGGCGCATAGCCTCGGCGTGCTGCTCCAGCAAGTCGCGCTGCTCAAGGGTCGCCTCCTCAAAGCGGCAGATAGGCTCATAGATACGCACCGAGCGGCCCTTGCCCTTGACCTGCACCTTGTCAATAAAACGGTAGAGAAACCCGTCATCTGCGCGACGCGATTCTTCGCCCACCAACAGGCTCACGCCATAGTACTTGGTCAATCCCTCAAGCCGGGAGCCCAGGTTTACCGCGTCGCCGAGAACCGTGTAGGCGCGCCGATAGCTGGAGCCCATGTCGCCCACACTCATCGGGCCGCTGTTGACTCCGATACCAATGTGGATCTCCGGGTAGCCGGCAGCCACCAGTTGAGGCCTGATCTCGTCCACCGTCTTGAGCATGTCCAAAGCGGCGCCGATAGCGTGGCTGCGGTGCTCGGGATCGTCCAGCGGCGCCCCCCAGAAGGCCATCACCAGGTCGCCAATGTACTTGTCGATGGTGCCGCCGCTGTCAAAAATCACCTGGGTAACCGGCGTGAAAAACTCATTAAGCATGGTCTTGAGTTGCACCGCATCCAGGCCCTCTGAGATGGTGGTGAAACTGCGGATATCCGCAAACAGCACACTCATCTCACGGGTTTCGCCCTCAAAGCTGCCGGCGTCATCGCTGGCCAACATGCGGTTGATATGGGCCGGCGGCACATACTGGCCGAACATGCCGTGCAGTTCCTGGCGGCGCTGGGACTCGTTGAAAAAGCCCCGCACCATATTGGCCACGGCGATCACCAGCACCAGCAGCACAGGCAACACAGGAGATACGCTCACCCCCCGGGCTTCCCACAGCCACACATTCCCAAGAACAAGGCCTGCCATCAAACCAAGGGCACTCAATCCCAGCGCCAGCGCACTCATGCCCGGCGCCAGTAGGGACAACACCACACCAAGTGCTACCAAGAAAAGCAAGACCAGCATATCGTCCCAGTCGGGCTCCACGGGGAAAGCCAGCTCATCACTGATTAAGGTCTGCAACAGGCTGGCCTGCGCCTCCACACCGGGAAACGCCGGTTGCAGCGGCGTATTACGCAGATCATAAAGACCCAGCGCCGAGGTGCCGACGATAACCGCTTTGCCATTGAGCTGGGGCAAGGCATCCAGCGAAGTGGCGGACAGCACATCGGCCGCCGACACGTAAGGGAAGGTGCCCTCGCCACCAAAATAGCGGATCAGGACACGGCCATACCGATCAGTAGGAATATGCAGTTCATCCAACTCAATGCCGGTCGCATGGTGCTGCTCCTGCACCGGCGCACTGTTGAGCCTGAACCGCACTGCGTCTCGATACACCCGCGCCATAGCCAGCGCCAGGGACGGGTACACCAGCTCCCCATGCCGCATCACCAGTGGTGTACGTCGCATCACCCCATCGTCATCCGACGTGGCATTCAAAAAACCGCCGTATGTTGCCGTGGCCTGCAAAGCGGGAAGATTGGCGCTGTAGCCCGGCATATCCAACACCTGGTGAGTAGCGGCCTGCTCCGGCTTCAAGAAGAACCAGGGCGGCGGCAGTTGCCCGGCCAGCTCAGCCCCATCGCTGGAAAACAGCACACCCAGCACCACATTGCGCCCGGGCAACACGCTCGCCAGCAGGGCATCCCGGTCGAGCTGCGGGGCCAGGGACTCCAGCCAGGCCCGCTGCGCGGGTGCCGCCGACTCGCTGTGTTGCGAGCTGAGCACCTCCAGCGCGGCATTGCGCTCGGCCTCGGGAAAGCTGATATCAAAGCCTACGACGGCGGCACCGAACTGATGCAGACGAACCACCAGGTCAGCGATCACCAGCCGGCTCCAGGGCCAGCGGCCGTGCGCGGCTAGGCTGCGCTCATCAATGTCGATAACCACCACATCTAGATCTGCCGGCGAGACCGGCATATGCGTCGCCTGCAAGCGCAAATCATAGGTAAGGAAATTCAGCCTATCGACAGCGCTGCGCACCCAGCCCGAGCCCGTCAGATGCGTCCACACCAACAGAAGTGTGAGCACCAGCCCGAGCGTGATCATACGACCGTGCGTCTTGAAGTAGGCAAACATGCAGGCAGGCTAGCAAAAAAAACGCCCCTTGGAGGGGCGTTTTACTGTCACTGAAGGGGATAGCGTGTGCTCAGCCTACTCATCTGTATTAATAATCGCCTGGTTGAACGTGGTGTCACCGGAGATCACCCTGAGATCAGTATTGCTAGTACTGATAACACCACCATAGTCCGAACGATCGCTAGTATCGATTTGAACAACGGTCTCATTACCGTCTTTATCGGTAATCGTCACCTCAATAACGGTTGTCGTAGATGCCAATCCACTGTCGGAGTCTTCCGTATTGGCATTTGGAATCGAGGCAGCATTATTCCCGTCAGCGTCCAAGTCGGCCAGGGGCTTGCGGCTCTCGCTGTTGCTACGCCCCAACATCATCAGTAACCCGCCAACTTGAGTCCTGGTGATCAATTCCAGTTTGACCTTTCCTTCGGTTACCCGGACATCCAGCTTCCCGGTGCGGCGGTTGTATACAATCTGGAAAGCCGTGCCGCGAATTCCCAGCGCAACATTGCCTGCGGCCACCATCACATCATCGTAATCATTGGCACCGATCAATCCCGACGTATAGCGCAGCGTACCGTCCAGCACGTCGACGATCTGGGCATTGACTGAGGGATCAGCCGGATTGTAGGCATAGGTTTGCACCAGCACCTCGGTATTGGAGCGCACATCCAGCACAGACTGATCGTCCATTTCCACAATCATCCAGGCGCCAAACGCCGTCTTCAGCGTGTCACCACTGCTGACCTCGTCACCTTGTGAAGCCGGGTTTCCATTCACAAAAATGTCGCCGGATGCCGACCGGATAACGCCATCGGCCGCAAACGCCTGGGCGCTCACAAACAGCAATATGGCCAGCAACCCGCGGTAGACCGGCATCAGTGGATGATGGTTCATGGTGAACTCCCTAGCGGTTCCTTGTTCGCCCAGAGACTATAGACCCGACGTGGCAATCTGTCACGCTTATGGAGTGTAGCCGGTCAATTGATTTAACGCAGCACCAGCTAGCTAGAGACTACTGCGAAGAGCAACTCACCATAGGCTGCTGGTAATGGCGGCCGCGGGGTGGTAGATGCAGCATCACCGGGCTTGCGAGCAGCAGCTTTGAGGGACATCAGGGACCGACCTCGTTATTGGGTTTCAGATATACCTCTCCAAGCAAATCATCGTCCTGAACACGCTTTAGCTTTCCCTTATAAGATTCTATGTCGATTTCAATTTTTCGAAGCCTCTGGCCTACATACAAAGCTGGCCCCGCAAGGTTCTCCGCAATGACGGCCCCGGCCCCAACATGCACATTGTCATCAATCGAGACTCCAGGGTTGATAATGCAGCGTGAGCCTATGTAAACATTGTCCAGAATTGAAATTGCGCCATCAATGCGGATTCTCTCCGGAGGCGGGTCGCCATGCACGAATCCGTGCGTCCATAACTGCGAACCCAAACCGCCAATCACACAATAGTCCCCAACGGACACACTGCATGTCAGATCTATGTGGTGGCCTTTGGTGATATTGGAATGTCGACCCAACCGCATACTGGACTCTCCGTAGGAGATTCCCTTCCCTCCTCGCGTGAGATAGTTGAGAGACCCTATTGTGGACTGACTGGCCAGGTGGACCTGGAAAGGACCCTTGAAGATATTCAGGTGCTCAATCCTGGCATGGCCGCCCAGGTGAATCCCGCTACAGGTAAGCAAGTTCATATGACCTATAGCGGAGCCTTCACTAGCATCGAGACTGTTGAGAAAAAGCACGCTGAACCCGCAACGGAAGTCCTGTCCTACATTGTGCCCAAGCAGTCGAAGTACAGCGGGAAGCAGCAGCGAAGGTAACAGAAAGGTAGCAAGACCTGTCAGTATTCGAATCATACTAGGATACTCACCTGAGTGTGCCAGATGTCATTGTGGGTAGGATTGCTACGCCTCGGGCGGAAAACAAATATATGCGCGCCCGATTTTCGTATATAAAGTGCCGGAAGCGCCATTTATTGTACAAGAGACTTTCTGCCTGCGAACCAGGTCGAACAAGCGCAGCGCTCTCGGCCAATCAGGTATTGCAGCCAATTGACCCCAAACCCCACTCACCTTTAGAGCAGTGAACGTGAGAGATAAGCTCAAAGAGCTGTCGATACCAAGACTATCTGCCTTCATGGCTGCGAAATCCGCAGTCTTCTTTTCGCCAATTCTGCTGAGCAGTCAGATCCCGCTCAAACAGTACGGTGTGTTTGAATCTACGCTTGCTCTGGCAATGCTACTTGGAACCGCTGTTGCATTCGGCACACCAGCAGCAGCGCCTTTCTTCAGGCTAAAGCAATATGAGCCCAACCCACACCTGGCAGCAATATTCCATTGCGTTGCTCTGTCTGTCGCGTTTCTTGCCTGTTCTGTCGTGGCGCTGTATCTAAATTATGAGAAAGCTTCCCTGTTGCTGATACTCGTTTCGCACGTCCTTCTGCAGCGTATACTCCAGGCTGAGTACGCGGCCAGAGGCAACCCGGTTGCATCCAGCTTTTTCAGCTCCTATTTCTATCTGGTTATACTCACTGTAGTTCTAATCTACTGGTATACCGGTACCCACTCCTCACCCTGGCTCTTATCTGCAAGTCTGATTGTTGGAGCTGCCTTTCTGCTTGCATGTCTTGCTCCCATGCTGATGAAGCTCAACCTCACGCTTGAGCGCCCACTGACTCGTCCTGACTTTGGAGCGGCATACCGCTTTGCATCGATAGCCTTCCTGTACAGCATGTTTGTTATGGGGCTAGCCTTCTTTGTCCGATTAGTAGGCGCACAGCTAACAAATGAGGAGGATCTCGGCCGATATGCCATCGTCTTCCGCATCGGCTCGATTGCCGTTGTCATGTATCAGTTTCTTTGGGTGATCTTCTACCGCAAGATTTATCAGTCCACGGGAAGAGAGACAAACTACTGGCTGGCTACATCTTGGGCGGTTGTTGCCATCTCTCAAGCTCTGGTTCTGATAGTCTTTCTCGCGTTACTGGAGGAACTCCAGTATGAGCCTGTGCTGGCTCTTTTGAATCGCAGCGAGTTGATTGTACAAGTCCTGCTCTTCTGCATACTGTGGACGTCCCTGGCTATGACAGAAGCGCTTGTTGTCAGAGATGGTCTGTGCATAGCTTCGATGAAGATAAACCTCCCAGTCTGCGCCAGCTTTGTTGTTATCTGCCTGCTGTTGCTTCAAACGATGCAAGCGAAGGTATCGATTGAGCTTTTGACCTCACTACATTCAGTACTTACGGGGATAGTAGTTCTCGTGAACTGTCATCTGCTAAAAAGGCGAGGATCACAGGTAGGGGGATTTGCGAAGTTAAACGCCGGCACCGTCGCCATCGTGATCATAACTACCGCTCTGCCGCTTCCATTCTCCTGAGTCCGGGCTTTCTTGCAAACGCATGAGGGGCGATCCTCAATCTACAAACAACTCAACGCAAACCCGTGCCAGTCAATACCAGTTAGGCTGGAGCAATAGCTCCATGAATTCGTGAAGGCGACGACAACAATGACTTACATCCTCAAAGTGAACACACACAGCATGAACTACGAAATCAGCGACGAGAAGCGGCTTGATTTGGTGGAGTGCTCACTGGGCCCGGAGTCCTGGCTGGTTGGTCGTGTAAAGCTCAACTACACGTGTCGCACCCTGGACCTTCAGGCAGAAGCGTCCAGACGTGTTGATGGAGTGGAGGCACTCAAAGAGCTGCTTGACGAGCACGCCTACCAATATGTGATCACTTACTATGACGGGCACCGAAATAGACTGCACCTGCTCAGAGACTTCACGGGTTGCGAGCCTGGTTACTACGCCCTATCGGGCGAACAGTTGTTTGTCTCTGATAACGCGAGCAAGGTCGCAAAGGAGCTGAGCCAACAAAACGATATCTGCGAGCAAGGAGCTTTCTGTTTTGTCTACTGCGAAATGCACTGGAAACCCTCAACGCTGTACAAGTCTGTTAAGAGCATACTGAACGAATGCATATACACCTTTGATCCAAATGCTGGCGATTTCAGGATAAGCGACCATTTTTCTGTGCCTCTGGAGAGCGAAGCGGAAACGTTTGACCCAAGGACACTGCGAGAGAACATTTGCCTGGCGCACGAAAGACGAATCGGAGACAGGAACTCGATCTACCTATCAGGTGGCATAGACTCCCAGGTAATGGCAATCACACTCATTCGTGATTTGGGTATTCGGGACACTGAGTCTGTTCACTTTACCGTGAAAGGCAATCAGACGAGTGAAGTTGAGTTTGCCAAAAACGCCGCTAAGCAGCTCGGAATACCATTCCAGTCCGTGGAGATCGATCCATGTGTCGAAACATGTATCGACCAGCGAATGCTGGACTCAAATTCTCCCTACATTGGAACACTCTTACTCCAGGAAGCTATTCGTGGGAGTGCAAGCCAGCAAACTACATTCTTTGGAGGCCAAGACACCCGACTCCATACGCCGGCACTGTCACGGGCAGATTTATTGTACTGGCAATTTGCTTCCATGCTGGATGGCTCACTGCTTGTATTTCCCTGGCTTTTTGCACGTCTTGCGACGTTCCTCGGAGCACATTCCGTTTTGTTTCGCGATGTAGAACGGCGCTCACGATTGAAAGCACTGCTGGACAACATCTATCCCCCCCAGAAATTCTGGAAGTATCGCCACTTCCACATACACCCTTTTGATTTCGCTCTTCACCAGCTAAACAGCCACGCAGCCTTTCAAAGTCTCGAAGACTCGCTAAAAGAGCTTAGAAATGACTCTCACAGATCCAGATACAACAAGCTGGTAATGCTCAATTGGAGAAAGCAGTACTTGTTCGACATGGAATACATGGTCGAATCAACCAGGACACTAGGGCACGACTGTGTACTTCCCTTTTACGACAGAAGGCTCGCTAAAGAATCGGCGAAAATCAATTTCAGCATTGCGACGCAGTTTTCGAAAGGACGAGCGGGACACTCTTCGCGGCGAATGCTGGTCAACAAGTATTGCCTACGGGAAGCATACAAGAATGAACTCACTGAAGAACTGATTTTTAGGGATAAAGCGGTATCACCTAGTGCCTCTCAGTTCTTTAATGGAGGTCTCGCCGGCGAGGTGTCGGCATTCATAACTGACAATCCTCTAAGAGGAACCGCCTTGGGTGAGGCGTTGCACGTTGAAAAGCTGATTGATATAGCAAAACGCAATGAGCTGCGCTGGTCTTCCTCCGACAACGGCATAATTACCATTCTCTTCAACGCCATTGTGGTCGCAAAGCTATATGCAGCCAGCTAATCATTCCTGCCCGGATACAGACGATCTATCTGACGACCCTTCTAACACCGATGACTCTAGACAGAAATGCGGTGATGATAAGTGCTACGAGGAAGTAGAACCGTCCACCTGAAAACGCATTGACCATAAAGCCGCTAATGATTAATGAAGCAAAAAACGGATATAGGAGTATGCCAAGCATTTGGTTTCTACGAGAACTCAAATATAAATAGCCACTAATCCAACCTAGAATGGCACCTTCCAGCAGTAGACCAACAAGCCCAAAGTCAATATAGGCGTCACCAAGAAAGGTCTGATATCGGCCCGGCCTGGGGTTTACGGTCGCAATTGACACCATATCGAAATCTACGAGGTCAAACAGTGAGAGGAACTTGAAGATAACGAAGAACTGTTTGACACCATGGGTTCGATCTTCAGCATTGAAGCGATCAATGAGATAGGAAAACTCCGCAGTTCCCTGTACGAGATAGTCCACAAGCCAGAAAAACACGAAGAAGGCATTTCCGATGATTGGCATTGCGACAAGATCAAACAACGTCTCGGAAGGCTTGATGAAACTGTTAAGCGACGTGAGCTCAAGATACTGCTGTTTGCTGCCGAAAATCAGCTCAACTCGGTCAATAAAAAGGAATCCTCCAACAGCAACAATGGCGATCGCGAGCGCTGTCATCAAACGTGGATACGGAACGAGCCTGGCTCCTGCGTCGGATGGAAGGCTTAAGCTCTTGCCAGCCAATGAAAAGAAAAAGAACAGGAAAGTAAATGCAGCCGCCCAGCTTCCACCGAGCAGGAACCCCTCAATGGCAGGGTAGAGGGAAATAGCGACGGCGAGCCGCCGAGTTGACCGACGGATGTCGCTCCAGAAGTAGATAAGAAATACTATCAGTGGATAGGTGAATCCTATAAAGAGTGCAGCGAGCGCGCCGACCATACCGGCCTGACCGACTTCCGCCACGCCGTAGTCATAGCTGAGCGTTTGTAGACTTAGTCTTAGGGCGGCTGAGCCCTGCGACAAATCGAAACCTCTAATATAAAAATTTGAAACTATTCGAGCGAGAACACCTACCAGTGAGATTACAAGGAGAAGCCAGAAAAGACGCCTGCATTTACCATCGAATTCCGGGGCCAGGTAACGCTCGCCCGGAGGAGTGGTAAGTGAGCACGCCAGGATACTGGAAACACAGAAAACGGCGACGAATGCCCATATCACTAAGACGCCGGCCAGCGAAGTCAGGTCGTAGCCGAACGGGACGACTATGTACAGAAAAAGAAGGGCAAGCGCGAAATTGAATACCAGGCTATGTGGACTGAGGAGTAGCCCTTTTCGCAACCGCATAGCGATTTCCTATCTGTTACGCATGCTATGAAGAGCTAGCAGTGTTGCTGCTTCTATCCGAAGCTAAACACTTCGAGACGTAAGCGGACAGCTCGTTCTGAAATTTTGCCGCTGAAAAACGGCTGGCGTTTTCTAGCAGCCTACCCTGTTCGAAGCAGTGTTCTTGCGATTCAAACTCCCCTACGGCACGGCATATTGCTGAACTCGTTTGCTCATGGAAATAGACGCCCGTTTTTCCAGGGACCACGGTCTCTAGCGCACCTCCCTTTGCGTAGCATATTACGGGAGTTCCGGAAGCCTGGGCCTCAACGGGGACTATTCCAAAATCTTCCTCCGCGGCATAAACGAATGCTCGAGCTCGCGACATTGTCTCCCTAACGACGTGGTCAGGTTGATAACCTAAAACCTCTATGTTCTTCGCCGCCGCCATTCGCACTTTCTGCATATCTGGGCCATCACCAATGACAACAAGCTTCTTGTCAGGCATATCCGAAAAGGCCTCAACAATCAGTGGAATTCTCTTGTAGGGAACAAGCCTGGAACAGGTTAGATAAAAGTCTTCCTTGCTGGGAACAGTAGAAAAACCATTCAACTCGATTCCAGGATGTATCACATGCGCTTCTCGCCGATAGGTCTTGAAAATCCTTCTGGCAATGAAATTTGAATTGGCAATGAAGTAGTCGACTCCAAGGGAGTTGCGGCAATCCCAATCCCTCATTCGACTGAAGACCCACCTAATGATGGCGCCTCGAATACCTTTCTGAAGCCCGAGGCTATCGAGATACTCTTCTTGCATATCCCAGATGTACCGCATTGGGGAGTGGCAGTAACAAATGTGAGTTTGATCAGGTCCAGAGATCAAACCTTTCGCAACAGCAGAACTGCTGCTGATTATCAGGTCGTATCCCCGAAAGTCCAAGCTCTCCATAGCAAGCGGCATCAACGGTAGATACTTCCGGTAGCCCTTTGAGAATGGCAGCCGTTGTATAAAGGAAGTCGAGACGTTCTCCACGCCCAGCGCCTCGAGCTCTGAATCCTTGAGAAAACAGACGGTGCTAAACAGGTCTGCCTGTGGAAACAGTTTCAGCAGTTGCTGCAGAACTCTTTCAGCTCCACCAAGGTCCAGCAACCAATCATGTACTATCGCCACTCGAGCTTCTTGGAGTGCACGCTGGGAATTCGCTTCAGTCTCCAAAGCCGTCTAAACCCTCTCTTCTGACACTTGTATGTCGTATCCATGTGCCTCGACCAGGGCTCTCGCAACCTTTGTCAGATTCTTGGGAGACATCACATCCTCACTCAGATACCTATCTCCTACCAGGCCAGGAAAGGATGTACGGAAAAGGAAGTCCGACAGCTGACGCTTTTCCTCGCCACTCGCCAAGAACTCACCCTCATTGCAAGCATGGTTAACCATGCTTTCCAGAGAATCTCTATTGGATCGCATCGCTTGATGGCGTTCGAGAAAATCGAGTGGACCATGACCGACCTGTAAAACCGGTATGTCACGAAAAACACACTCTACAGCAAGCGTACCAGTTATCGTTATCACTTGGTGCACTTTGCTGAGCACTTCCCCAATGCCGACGTCCAGAGGAAGGAGATGAACATTAGGTAGCTTGATCACGCGATCGAGGAGAGGGCCAAGGAGCTCATATTTAGCTTTGGGATTTGCCTTGACAAGGACCTGCCAGTTTCGAGGAGCAACAGAGCTCAATTCTTCAATAAAGGCGCATTGGTCGTTGTATTCGCTCGCCCAGACATCAATATTTGATTCGGGTTGAAGCTGCATCGGAAAAAGCAGGGACTTTTTCGACGGAATCTGCGAGAGCTCAGTTTGATTTCTCTTCCATTCCTGTAGAGCCCGTTTCAGCCGCATATGCAATCGCAGCTTTGTAGTTGGGGATGGCGTGTTGAACCTCTCACCCGTGAAGAACCCTTGAAGCTTCCTGAGTTTCTGAGGATCGCTTACGGGCCGGCTGCTCAGTACGTTTTTGACGTTCCGCATATAAACTGGCGCGGAGTGATATGAAGCCACAGATTCGATCAACGACGTAACATCTGTTTCCGAATAGTCTTGAGCCCGGTTTAGAACCGGGCTCTTCCGATGATGCTTGTAAATGCAGAACCGACCAGGAGGATAACCAGGTGTACTTGGAGATAAATACGGGATGCCGAATTCCTCTGCCACGAGTGATGTCATTACTTCATGGAAGAGCGTAGCTTCCCCAACGATCAAGTCTGGATCAAGCTCAGAGAGCGCGCGACCGATGGCGTCCCAGTAATAAGGGTAGTGATCAGTAGATACACCAAAAAAACGCACCGCCCGGTCCGTTCGTGCAACATAGTTTAGCTTTTCTTTTCCTACGCAAAACCTTGGCTCGGAGCACCCTGCCAGTTCAGATTTTGGCGGGTAACCCAACCGGACGACCTTATCACCACACCTTGGGGCGTAGCAGTTGTTCTGCACGATCCAACTGGTCTCATAGCCAAATCTATCCTTTAACTCCCGAGCCAAAGCCAACCAAAACTCAGTCTTGTACCGGTTTTCCAGAAACGCAATCTTCATAACTCAGGATCTTGGTGGAGTTCTGCGGAGTCTAGGGCATTTCTTGCACAGATCATGCTTTCGTTTATCGTAGTAGCCTCTATTCACGAGTTGAGCGTAGCTGGACCGGCATCATGTTGAATCTTTCAAACATCATTGAGCCATTTAAGGAGTTCATATTTGCTAGCGGTTCTTTCAATTACCGGAAAATGCGACTTCTAGGAAGAATCCCTCGTTTCAGAAAGTACACTCCTAACCCAATGGAGCACCCAACTTCCTCTCCCAACGAGCCGATCTCAGGTTTGCATCCATTGACTTTTGTCGAGAAGGCTATAACTGGTTTACGCCAATATGGCTACTACGATGGGATAGCCGTTGATTGCACCTTGCTTGACCATCTTCATGAGATCGTAAAGTCGTCTCAATTTACGCCGAGAGATATTAGCAACCACCGAGACCAGAACCTATACAATATTGATCCATTGAATCTACAAAATCCCGGAGGCGCGTATCTCTACGCTCTGCTCAATCCGCATCTTAAACACCCGTGGCTGCACAGCTTCATATCTCAGAGCCTCGGCCCGGTAGCTAAAGCCTACCTCAATAGTGAGACCGTCAGTGTCAGCTCACAAATATGGGCTAGCTTTGACGACGGTGGACGCGCATACAACCCAGATTTCGGCTTCCACTACGACCTCGACGACTATCGATTTCTGAAGTTCTTCCTCTACCTATCCAATGTGGATTCAGGCTCGGGTCCTCACCAGGTCGTTGAAAGTTCACATCAACATGACCACTTCTTTAGGTTCTTTAACAGAAGGCTGAGAGAGCATTCCCGCTATCTGGATGGCAAGACGATAAAGACCTTCGTGGGCAATGCTGGTACGTGTTTCTTTGAGGACACCTTATGCTATCACCGGGGCGTGCGCCCCGAAGAACCTCGCCTGGTTTTCCAAGCCGAGTTCTGCATAAACGACTACTAAGTCGTCAACGAAAACAAAGACTCCAGTGATTAGCAAAGCTAAACGAATCAATTGCAAGAATGGGCATTTGGCAACGCAGCACTGTCACGTATTTCTCTCATCTGCGATAAGTGGCTAACAGGACGCCAAAGCGCTTGGGCTCCCAGCAACCTATGGATACCTTTCTACGCGGTGCTGCCGGCATCCACTGTTATTGTGGTGCCTGTTATCGATGCAGCCTCACTACTCATGAGGAAGCCCACCGCCCGGGCAGAATCTTCTACGGTGGCCAACCTTCCCAACGCACTACGGCGCTTGATGGTTTCCAGCTTTTCACCCTGCAGGCTACTGGTCATTTCCGTTTGCATGTATCCAGGGGCCAACATGTTGACAGTCACCCCCATCCGACCCACTTCTCTACAGAGCGACCGGGTGAAGCCGGTCATAGCAGATTTGCTTGCTCCATAGACTGACAGACCGCTGAAGCCCGTGTTTGCCATGATTGATGAGATATTAACTATGCGCCCCTCTTTATTCAGCATCATCGGCCTGAGTAGGTACTTTGTTAGCAGGATCGGCGCCTCCACGTTAACCGCTAGTACCTCCCTAATATCCGATTCATGCATTGTCGCCAAAACGCCATCCGAGCCAATGGCCGCATTGTTCACAAGCCCGTATATGCGGCCGTAGGTATCCGAAATCCTCTTCGACAGACCGTATATTTCGGAGGTGTTAACAAAATCGAACGCTTCAAAATGGACCTGATTGGGGTGCTCCGCCGCCAGTGCCTCCAGCATCTCGGTTTTCTGGCGACCAAGTGCGATGACATTGAAACCGTCGCGCACTAGCTGACGAACGATTGCCAGGCCCAAGCCCCGTGTACCGCCAGTGACTACAACATAACGCACGATTTGTTTTCCTAACGCCTCAGTTTGCCGGCATCACTGGTTTCCAGATGCTCGCTGAATGTGACTAACGCTGGCCATTTGTGTTTTTGCAGTTTGGAAGCACAGTGCTGGCGAATAGCTTTCTTTAGCTCTACCCCAGAATCGCGATCTTGGTTCGACGGCACCACCGTCGCGGAGACTATCTGCCCTACAAGGGCGCTTTCCTTCGCCGTCACAACAACATCGTCGACGCCAGGAACCTCCCTGATAACGCACTCTACTTCCTCCGGGAGAACTTTCAAACCACCCACGTTTATCGCGCCGGATGAGCGCCCCATGAAGACCACGCGATCACCTTCGATCCTGACGATGTCACCAGTATCGAAGAAGCCTTCCGCATCAGTGCTGGCCTCAACAGCTTCGCAGGTCGCCATAAGCTGGGTGCGAATCAACAGGTTTCCGTTGCCCCCAATCCGCAATTCCACCGGCCTCTCCTCCTGCAACCAGGTGGCGGGAAAGCCCGGCAACCCATCGCTTACTGAAAAGCCTACGCCTGCCTCTGTAGACGCATATATATGAACGATTCGCGCATCGCCGTACGCACTCCGGAGGGCACTGAGAATGGAGCCGTCAGCAATCTCTCCACCCAGGGTTATCTGTTTCAACCGGCAGTTCTTGATATCCCCTTGCATTATCAGTTTACGCCACATGGAAGGAGTCGCAGATAGTGCGGTCACTTTTTCGCGCACAAGCTCGCCGCAGCGCTCAACAAAGGCTCTTGAGCTACATTCCACCAGGGTTGCGCCAGAAAACAACGCCTGGAGAAAAACCTGGAGCCCGGCAAACCGATCAAATTCGTAGAGCGTCCCCCATACAAGGTCGCTCAGTTCTCCTTGCGATACGGACACGGAGCGCGTGAGCGTGTTTAAGGTATGGTCGATGAGCTTGGGCACGGAAGTCGTACCAGAGGTAGCAATCACCCAACGCGTCTCAATGCCAGCTCCGGAGTCCGCACCCGCACTCCCATCATCCGGGGTGCTGCTCGCCTCGTCGCCGCCGAGAACATCCGAGATTCCAGCTCTCTGAAGTATTTCACTCGAGTCATTCTTCGAGATCGACGAAGGCAGCAACAGTATTCGGCTGACCCACCCATCCAGCGCGACAAGGTGCAGGACAAAACTCAGCCTGTCCTGCGTTGATAGCGCAACGGGAAGATTGAAATAGCGGGAGTAATGCTGTCGAAGTGCTGTTGCTTCCTGTCGTAGCCTGTCTGAGCTCCATTCTTCGCCATCAAAGAGCAGCTTGAAGGTACTGCCCTCACACGAAAGCGCATCAAACAGATTCTTAGACTTCTCTCGAGGCATGATTGTCATATATGGAAACAAATTCCGACCAGGTGCGCGGGTACTCTGCGTTCTCCAGAGCAACAAACGGGTCGAAACCAAAGTCCTCTTCAAGCCGCGCTACGAGGAACGCAAATCCAATCGAATCCAGCCCGCATTCGAGCAACACGGTATCTGCATTCAACTCTCCAGTGAGTTCACAATCTGTTGCGTCTGCAGTTTCGATCAGAAGCTCTCGTATAACCGGTTCAAGTGATTTCATAGGATTATCTGACTTCAATAAATTCAATTTTTTGGCAAGCTCTGGAAATCTGCTCGGGTAGACGATCGAGCATACTGTCGCGGCAATCAGCCCAACTATCCCTCGTAAACGAAAACTCAATGACTCGAAAGACGTCCTCCCCCCTGGCAACTGTCTTGGACCCGGGCGACTCAGACCATTCGAAATATCTGTTTAGTTTCAGTGCAGTGTGGTTCGATTCTATGACCTCACCAACCAGTTTATTCAGCCCCATGCAGTGGAAAGCATATTCCAGACTGGCAAAATTCAGTACCAGCCCCATCCCTGGCCAAACTCGCTCTTCTCCTATGTAGCACCCCCACTTACAAGACTCACCTTCCAGAATCTCAAAGAAATTCAACACCCCCACAGGTCGCCCATCCAGATGGATGATGAAGTACTTCCTGGCATTGTCACCTAACAATCCATTGAACCAGTTAAGCTGCTGTTCAGAGGAAATCACTGAATCGTCAAGACTATTCTGTCTGATCCTTGGCTTGTTTCTCCAGTTGCGCACTTGCTCGATGTCAGATTTCGTAATGGATACGAAATCGATCTTGGGCCCACTCATAATCGCATTGCTTCCATCACACGCTTTGGACTGTATCGACCCATCAGTTGTCTCCGTCGCTGATCAACGGATGGGTCGGGAGTTTGGCGCTATCATCATCCCAACGTCCTGGAGCCAGGTCTGACCAACAGAAGACTGAGAATTCCTGGACAGAGCAAGTACTTCTATCAATCTACCCCATCAAGTGCCCAAGTTTTCCAGCCTTGGTTGCCAGGTACTTCTGATTATGGGGGTTGTGTGGGGTCTCCAGGGGCAGTCGCTCCAGAACTGCAAAACCCAGTTCCTCCAGGGCCTGCACCTTGCGCGGATTGTTTGTCATCAGCCTGAGGCGCTCAATACCCAGGTGCTCCAGCATGGGCCTGCAGATTGAGTAGTCGCGGAGGTCGGCACCAAAGCCAAGCGCTTCGTTGGCTTCCACAGTGTCTGCGCCATCGTCTTGAAGCCTGTAGGCCTTGATCTTGTTAATGAGCCCGATACCACGTCCTTCCTGCCTGAGGTACAGGAGCGCGCCGCGCCCTTCCGTCGCTATTGCCATCAGAGCTGCATGAAGCTGCTCGCCACAGTCACAACGCAGGCTGAATAAACCATCTCCGGTAAGGCACTCAGAGTGGAGTCTCGCCAACACAGGTTCTCCGTTGGCTACATCGCCGAGAGTAAGCGCTACGTGCTCCTTGCCCGTTTCCGGGTCTTCGAAGCCATGCATATCGAACACGCCCCATTGGGTGGGGAGGCGGCAGCTTTCAACGTAACGTACTGACAATCTTGGGGTTTTCCAGTTATGGATTGGAGGCTTGTGTGCCCTGAGGGCGCGTAGTGTATCAAGCTGGTGGAGTGATTTGAATCTGGAGTATGTTTCCGATTCGCAATGATGGCCTAGAACTTCCCGGTCAGCATCAGCACCCCATCCTTCTCCTGCATATCCACATGCTGCAGGTAGGTCACCCCCAGCAGCACCATCTCCGGAAAGCCGCCTTCGATCACTGAAGCCTGCACATGTTGCACGTTGATGCCGCCCACATTGACGCTGTTTAGCATAACCGACCAGGCATTGGCGACGCCGGAGGCGGTGGAGACGCGGCTGCGCGGCGCGTTCTCGAAATCCACCCCCAGGGCCCGGGCGGTATTGCTGTTCATGGCGACAATGTTGGCGCCGGTGTCCACCAGCACCGTGGTGCCGAAGCCGTTGATGGTGGCATTGGTAATGTACTGGCGGTTGGCATTGCGGCGAATGCGCACGGTGCTGGCGGCGGGTTTGACGAAGTTGGTGCTGATGCGGGTGGAGACGGTCAGCGTCATGCGCTCGCCGTTAACGTCGGCCAGGGCTTCCCGGGAGTTGGCCTTGAGCAGGGCCACACCTTTCCACTGCTGGCCTACTTTGATCATTTTCTGCTCGCCGTCGATCTTCAGCAGGGCCGCGCCCTTGAACAGGCCCAGCACCTCCACATCGGCCCGCGCCGCACCGGAGAGGGTGAGGAGCAGGACCAGGCAAATCAGGTAACCAGTTTTCATATTTCTTGATCCCGTCACGGCTTTCGAGTCTAGACGAGGGCGGGGGCTTTGCCTATTAGTCGGTATCTGCCCTATCCGGCCCCGGTGCTACAGTGGGGTGAATACGCTGGGAGGCTCACGATGGACGAGTTGGTAATACGCCCGCTGGAGGCGAGTGATGAACCGGAATGGCGGCGGCTGTGGACGCTGTACCTGGAATACTACGAAAGCGAGGTCTCGGAAGAGGTCTACCAGACCACCTGGCAGCGACTGCTGTCGGGTCTGCCCAACGAGTACCGGGGGCTGATGGCTTTCGCCGATGGCCGCTCGGTGGGGCTCACCCACTACCTGTTTCATCGCCATTGCTGGCGCATTGAGAACGTGTGCTACCTGCAGGACCTGGTGGTGGATACCGAGATGCGCGGCAAGAGCGTGGGCCGGGCGCTGATCGAGGCGGTATACGCCGCCGCCGACGCCGAGGGCTGCCCTCAGGTGTATTGGACCACCCAGCATTTCAATGACGCGGGGCGCCGGCTATACGACCGCGTGGGAGAGTTGACACCGTTCATCAAATATCAACGACAACAATGACACCTCGACACAGAGAAGCCGGGCTTCCCGGACGACCTAGATGTCGGTATTGGGGATCGCCTGGTTAAAGGTAGGAATCACCCCCGCGGGCAATTCTCCAGTGGTCTCCAGCGCCACATCGGCGCCATTCTCGCCGTCGTCGGATGAGTCCCCAGGCTGATCACCGCCAGTATCATCATTTCCTGCGAGCATGCCATCACTCTGACCACCATCGAAATTGTCAGGCGCTTCCAGAAGCTGTGTCACCTCCCCCGAATCAGAGACGGTACCAAAACTAAAGTCCTCTCCTTCGCCGAAGGAGATGACAGTATCGGTGCCTGTGCCTGTGTCAACCGTCAGATCGATCGCTCCGTCCCATACTGCCAGAAACATGTCTCCATCGACGATTTCGATCTCGAAGTGCGTGCCTTTCGGCCGTATCTTGGAGTCACCCACCATTGTAAACACTGCGGACCGGTTGAGCTTCGCGGTTTCACCTGTTTCAAGATTCAGCCGCCCGGAAACCAGCCGCGTTTCAAACGCATTTGCGCTCGCCTGGCTGGGATCGTAGCGATAAGCAATCAATGCGAACTCGGAAGAGGGTCCAAGGCTAAAAGTGGTCCCGTCACTCATAACACCTACAACGGAGCCATCTTCACCCGTGGTGACCACATCTCCGCTTTTCAACCGGGCTCCCGGTTTCGCGGGCAAGGAGTTGACGAACACATTGCCGCTCAACTGCCTTATCTCACTGCTCTGGGCGCGAGAATAGGGTGCGAAGAGAGCGGACGCTAAAAGTACGACAAGGACGGTGACGAGCGAGCGAGCGATGACCATCGAGATACCCCTGGATTTGTTGAGCAATGAGTATAGCTTACGCGCAATCTCAATATCCGTCAGTTGTCGGGTTGACGCATATTTTTCTGAAACTGCGCCGCGTTAAGCTAGTAGGGACAATCTTATTTAACGCCGTCGCAAACCAGAAGTGGTCCAGCCGCAACCGACAAACGGATATTCTGAAGCGGGATAGACCTATGGCGCTCAAACCAGTGGCCAGATACCCGTAATCGAGCTCCACACCTCACAGAGCTCTCAGTGATCTGGCGCCCATGGGATTTGCGGCACAGAGTGCAAACTAGAGGCTGGAAACTCTCAGGCCTGGTGGTTCAGACAATGGGGACCCCTCAGTAATGGGAAACCTCTTGCTGGTTTTGACTACCCTGGTGGGTAGATCAAATACGAGCGGCCCGGGTGAGGCTTGTCCGTCACGGATCGCTGGCCACGCATTCCACCCCAGCGCGGTGAAACAGCGCGATGACGTCGGCCAGGGCCGGGTTGTGAGCCTCGATTACATCGAGGCCATAGGCGACACCCCGCACGCCGGGGTGGGCATTCACGATGCTGACCAGCGCTGAGGAGCAGAAGCTGATCACCGCGGCTGGCTCGAGTTCGTGTACCAGCTCCTCCACCGGCCTGTTGTCTTCACACAGGCTGGGGGCCAGGGTCTGCATCTCAGGGCGTATTTCGCTGGGTGCGGAGGGGTGCGGCTTGAAGATGAATTCGCCCTGCGGCCACGTGGTTTGCAGATAGCGCCGGAAGGCGTTGTGTAAGCGTTCGGCCACCTCACTCGGCAGTATTTGTACCAGCGGCTGGTCCAGGATCAGCACCCGGTTGGCCAGCGGAGTAAATGCCGGCTTTGCCCTGGAGACCGGGTGGATGGCGGCAAAGCGCTCTGGGGCGTATACCGAGTCCGGCTGTGAAAACCAGCCCACCAGTGGCCTGTCCGTGGCGTGGATACCCGACAGGTGGCCTTCGTATAGCCGATAAGACAGTGGAAACAGGCGCATATAGCGCGCCCGCTTTTCCAGCTTGCGGCGCAGGAAGTCGGTGGGTGACGCGTTGTAGTAGTTGAGGATCCCGTCTTCAAACAGGTTGATGGTGTTGACGTTTGCGGAAAAAAAGAAGTGGTTGCCCGCCGCATGGACGGGGTGCGGCAGGTAGAGGTCGAACCGTTCCCGGTCAACGCGGCGGCGAGCACGCCAAACCTCAAGGAGCAGCCGTGGCAGGCCCAGGCTTCTTTCGAACACCTGCCACTGGCGAGCGTTGCCAGCGCCCTGGCCTCCTGCCAGCGGTCGTTCCGAGAAGTTGAATACCACCACCTGTTCCGGCAGGGCCAGCGAGCCACTGAATTCCTCCCAGAACCAGGAATGAAACTGGGTGTACAGGAAGACAATGCCCAGCCGTACGCTCAGTTGCTCCGGCGCCTCTAAGCCCATAGATGGGGCGTGCTCACACCCGGTGGGACCAGTGGATCGTGCCGGGTCATTCCAGCAGCTCCCACTTCACCGGTGTGTTGCCGGCGATGTCGCGGCTGGCCTTGCGGCCAATCACCTCGTCCAGGTGTTTGGGCGCGAGGCCAAAACCCGGCCGCACGCTGCGCACGCAGCTCGCGTCGATGGTATCCCCGGCCCTGATATCGCGCACGAAGTAGAGCGAGCGGCGGAACTGCACGTTGCCCTGCTCACTGGACTTGCGCCCGTAGTCCACCTCCCCCAGCGCCTTCCAGGCGGTCAGAGTGTCTTTGCAGAGTGCCTGCAGGTCCTGGGGTTCCAGGGAGAAGCTGTCATCCGGCCCACCGCCACTCCTGTCGAGGGTGAAGTGCTTTTCGATGATGGCGGCGCCGAAAGCCACGCTGGCGACGGCGGCGGCATTGTCCAGGGTGTGGTCAGAGAGCCCGGTCACCAGACCGAAGCGCTCCATCATGTCGGCGATAGTGCGCAACTTGTAGTCTTCCGGCGGGGCGGGATAACCGCTCACACAGTGCAGGATCGCCAGTTGGGTGCAGCCGCCCTGCTTCGCGGCATCGACCGCCTCCTGGATTTCTTCCTGGTCGGCCATGCCGGTGGAGATGATCATCGGCTTGCCGGTGCTGGCCGTATAGCGAATCAACGGCAAATCCACGGCTTCAAAGGAGGCGATCTTGTAGGCGGGGGCATTGAGGTCTTCGAGCAGGTCGACCGCCGTGGTATCAAAGGCCGAGCTGAATATCTGGATGCCCGCCTCCCTGGCATGCTCAAACAGCGGCTGGTGCCACTCCCAGGGCATGTGGGCCTCTTCGTAGAGCTCGTACAGGCTGCGGCCGTCCCACAGGCCACCGCTGATGACGAACTCCGGCGCATTGGAATCCAGCGTGATGGTGTCGGGGCGGTAGGTCTGCAGCTTGACCGCATCGGCGCCCGCCTTCGCCGCTTCAGAGATCATCGTCAACGCCGACTCCAGCTTGCCGTTATGGTTGGCCGAGAGCTCCGCAATGATATAGGGCGGATGATCTCGTCCAATCTTCCGCCCGGCTATACAGATTTCTGCTGCCATCGCCTAGACCCTCAACCGCTTTGCTAGCGAAGCAATCCCATGGTCTCGAAGGACAGCCCCAGCAAACAGACCCGGCAGGCCAATCTCCATAATGCGACTCTCCAATGGGCTCACCTCCATGACCTCAACGCTTCAAGGACTCGAGAACACCCCATGCCATCTACCAGCACGGAACCGCGGCTGAGCGTCCTCTCCAGATAGTCCTCAAAAGTGCCATCGCACCACAGCCGGCCGAGCGTGTCACCGACTTGCGCACCACTTTCGACGATGATGGCGATATCGAGTTCACTCAGGACCTGCGCCACGGCCTTCTGGTTCTCTGCAATGACGACCATTATGGTGGGCAACCCCAGGCAAAAGCGCTCCCAGGACGCGCTGCCCACAGCACCAATCGCCAGGTCCGCCAGGCACATCCGCTGCGCCATATCTGCCACCCCGACGCTCACTGTTGCCTTGAACGGCATGCGTTCCGCCAGCAGTCTTACTGTCTCGACATGTGGGGCGGAGGCGCCCAATACAATATCCAGCTCGCATTCCGTGGGAAGCGATTCCGCCGTAAGGCTGGCGAGCACCTCACCAGTCACATTCGCGGGGTCGGAGCCTCCCAAAGACACCAGCACTCGCTTTACCGTTGCCCGCTTGCGCCTGCTCAAACTCTGTTGCCGAAGCGCGGCAAACTCCGGACGTAGCAATGCGTAGTCAGGGCCAATCAAACGGGTGCAGCCGTCGGGCACCAGCCGGTCATAATCCACTGGATGTCGGCCCAGGTTCTGGTCCAGCAGCAGGCCGCAGACATGCTGCCTGTCTGCCAGGTCGTCGATCACCATAATCCTGTCGATTGTTTCGACAAGCTGTTGCTCCCAGCGCGCATCGAGTGCGTAATGATCGGCCACCAGCAGGTCAAAACGCTCGGATGACAGCGCAGCGTGAGTCTGTGCCGCATCATCAGGCCAGCGGGCGCCCAACCAGGATGTCTCAGCCGCGGCATCATCTGCCGCGCCTTCTCTATCAGCGTCGACGGGCAGCAAGCGCAACTCGTGTCCCCTGCTGGAGATCAGGTCCCCCAGGTGGCCGTGATGGGTGCGGCATATGAACCGGCATTGCCCGCCCTGGCGGGCCAGCTCATCCGCCAGCGTGAGACAGCGCATCACATGGCCGGTGCCAATGTGTGTGCCGGCATCCACGCGGAAAGCCACCTTCACCCTTCTTTGGCCTCAGCCTGCATCGCCCGAAACAACCATTCGGCGCGTGTCCAGTCCTCCGCAGTATCGATGTCCTGTACACGGTGGGCAGGCAGCTTCACCGGCACCGAGTCCTGGCCAAAAATCATTGTTCCCTGCCGCCAGGCCTCTGCTGTGCCCCAGTAGAACTGGCCGGCATCATGCCAGGCCTCCTCGAGGTCCTGCGAGCGGCTGGTGAAGTGCTCTGGATGGAACATTTCCATGCGTCCATCTTCCTTGATTTTGATCGCGCGCTGCACCGGAAACGTGTAGCGGGCGACAGAGAACGCGTAGCTGCAAGCCTCCCGCAGAAGCAATTCAAGGCCGGTACGCAGATCCTCAGGCGAAACGAAGGGCGCTGTCGCAAACAGGCAGCACACGTAATCGAGCGCTTCCCTCTGCCCGGATCGCTGCTCATCAAACCATTCCACCGCGTGTTGGATGACGCGAGCGGCGCTGGTGTGGTCGTCTGCCAGCTCCTGCGGACGCATGAAAGGCACCTCGGCACCCCAGGTTCTCGCCGTGTTGGCAATTTCCAGATCATCGGTCGACACAACAATCCGGTCGAAACAGCCGCTGGCCTGCGCAGCCTCAATCGACCAGGCGATCATGGGCTTGCCGCAGAATGGCTTGATGTTCTTGCCCGGGATGCGCTTGCTGCCACCCCGCGCCGGAACAACGCAGAGCCGGGTCAAGGCAGACACTCGCTGGTGGCACGCTGCAGGGATTCCACCACGGCATCTTGTTGCTCTTCAGTCATGGTCGGAAACAGCGGAATGCTCATGGCTTCCCGGTAGTAATTCATCGCTTCAGGGAAATCGTCTTCCTGAAAGCCCATGGCCTGGTAGTAGGGCTGGATATGAATCGGGATATAGTGGAGGTTCACACCGATGCCCTGCTCACGCAGCGATTCGAACACCCGGCGATGCGCCTCGCTGCTGGAAGCCTGGAGGCGAATCACATACAGGTGAAACGCCGAGCTGCTGTCCGCATGCTCGCCTGGCGTCGTCATCGGCAGGTCTTGAAGCAGCTCGTGGTAACGTTGCGCGAGCTGCCGCCGGCGCGCCACGAACTCATCCAGCCGCTGCATCTGGCTGATTCCCAATGCCGCCTGCAGGTCAGTCATTCGGTAGTTGTAACCCAGCTCAAGCTGCTGGTAATACCAGGGCCCATCTGACGGCTTTGTCATCAGCTCATGGTCACGGGTGATGCCGTGGCTGCGGAACAGGGCCATGCGCTGGGCCAGGGTGTCGTTATTGGTGAGCGCCAGGCCGCCTTCTGCCGTTGTCACTATCTTCACCGGATGAAAGCTGAACACGGTGATATCGCTATAAAGGCAGTTGCCGATGTACTCACCCCGATACTTGCCGCCCACTGCGTGGGAGGCGTCCTCGACGATGTGAAAGCCGTAGCGTTGGCTGAGTTCGTGCAGCGCCGCCATATCGCAGGGCTGGCCACAGAGGTGCACGGGCACCAGCACCTTTGGCAAGCGGCCCTCGCCTTCCGCCTGCTCGAGTTTGGCAGCCAGCGCCTGCGGGCAGAGGTTGTAGGTATGCGGATCGATATCGACAAAATCAACGCTTGCGCCGCAGTAGAGGCCGCAATTGGAGGAGGCCACAAAACTGATGGGGCTGGTCCACAGCCAGTCCCCCGGGCCCAGACCCAGTGCCAGGCAGGCGATATGCAGCGCCGAGGTGGCGCTGTTGGCGGCCACCGCGTGTCCGGCGCCAACATGTGCCGCCACTTTTGCCTCGAACTCGGGCACCTTGGGGCCCTGGGTCAGGAAATCAGACTGCAATACCTCCAGCACCGCTTCGATATCCGCTGGGCTGATATCCTGCCTGCCATAGGGAATCATCAGATTTTTCCAATCTCACCGAGGTGCTGGTCAATCCACGCCTGGAGCTGGGTGTCCGTCATCCAATCGGCGTTGGTATCGCTGGCGTACACGAAGCCTTCATCGACCTTCCGCCCATCCTGGATACGCTCCTCACAGGTGTTCCACTCATTGATGTTGGGAAGAATCTTGAAGTGTTCGTCGTACTCATAGGTGAAGTAGGCGTCTTCCAGGCCCACCATCTGCTCGTGCAGCTTTTCACCGGGCCGGATACCCACAATCTCCTGTTTGGCTTCCGGCGCAATCACTCGCGCGATATCGGTAACTTTCATGGACGGAATCTTTTTCACGTAGATTTCACCCCCCACCATATCCTCGAAGGCCTTCCATACCAGTTCCACCCCCTGCTCCAGGGAAATCATGAAGCGGGTCATCCGGGCATCGGTGATGGGCAGGGTGCCGGTGTCGCGGATGGACATGAAAAAGGGGATGACGGAACCGCGGGAACCCATGACATTACCGTAGCGCACCACGGAAAAGCTGGTGCCGTGCTCGCCGGAGTAGGAGTTGCCCGCTACAAACAGCTTGTCGGAGGCGAGCTTGGTGGCGCCGTACAGGTTGATGGGCGAGCTGGCCTTGTCGGTGGACAGCGCCACGACGCGCTTAACACCCTTGTCGATGCAGGCATCCACAACGTTCATCGCCCCGTTGATGTTGGTCTTGATGCACTCAAAGGGGTTGTACTCGGCGGTAGGTACAATCTTGGTGGCGGCGGCGTGAACCACGTAATCGACACCATCGAGGGCACGCATCAGTCGTTCTCGATCACGTACATCGCCGATAAAAAACCGCAGGCGCTTGTCACCTTGGAACTTCTTGGCCATCTCCCACTGCTTCATCTCGTCGCGAGAGAAGACAATGATCTTCTTGGGGTCATACTTTTCCAGCGTCATGGGAACAAAGGTATTGCCAAAGGAACCCGTGCCGCCGGTGACGAGGATGGTGGAGTTTGTGAACATTATTTATCCCTGTTCAGAGTGTGTTGCTCTCAAAAGACTGAAGTTCTCCGGGGTTAGAAGGATGTAAGCACAGGTTTTCCAAGTTAAAACACTGAGAAAGCCCATGCACAGCCCCCAGGGTATCGCGGTCGTTGTATCGTAAGCCGAGACGACCCAGGTGGTCAGCACAAACATGCCCAGGCCCAAGAAATGACTATATAAAATATGCTCATCTTTGCCCTGGGCATAGAGTGCGTAGTGCGGAACCATTGAAACCGAAAATGCAGCGGTACCTGCCATGATCAGGCCAAACAAACCGGCGTGATTGATGTAAATCGGGTTCCCAATCCAGTTCAGCAAAAACGGCATCACAAGCTGAGCGAGGGCAATGAAGGCTATTGTAAGGCCCATGGTATAGCCCAACAGCTCTTTCGTCTCGCGCTTGAATTGACTGTCACACTGGCCAGCCCAGCTCTTCACCATGGCAGGATAGGAAAAGGCAAATACGCCTGATTCCAGGAAAGACACCAGGGCGCCGGCAATGCCCAGGAACAGCACATAGGCCGCCAGCACATCCAGGCCTTCGAGGTGGGCAAACCAGTAACGGTCCACAGTGTAAATGCCGCGCAGGGCCAGCGTGGCGGCCAGCAGTGGCAGGGAAATCGCCACTCCTCTGCGCACCCAGCGCCAGTCGATTTTCTCGCGCCAGCCGCCGAGATGCATGCGGTACAGTGTGCCGGCGCCAAGCAGTGTTGCGGCCAGCGCACCCAGCGTCCAGGCCGCCAATACGGCCTCCAGCGACTGCAGAGCCGGGTTCACCAGCATCAGCGCAACCACCAGCAGCGCCCAGCAACCGCTCCTCAGAAACAGCACCAGGCTGGCGGTCAGCGGCCGGAACATGGCGACCAGCAGCCGGAACAGCTCCTGGTTGATGTGCTCCAGCACCAGCAGGGCGTAGAACCAGGCCGCCAGCGACGTCGGCAGTATCTCGAACAGGAATAGCAGCGCCAGCGCGGGCATAACAAGCACGTACAGCACGCCCTGGAAACCCGCCTGCGCCTTCAGCAAGCGCCCCCACTCGCTGCTGTCGCAGGCGGAGATCTCGCGGGCCGAGTAGTTGTAGAAGTCGAAGCCCAGCAGATACAGGGAATAGGTGATAGTGGCGGCAAGCAGGCCGTAGAGACCCACCTGTCCCGGCTCCAGGTACCTGGCGAGAAAGAACAGCAGCAGGAACCGGCTCCCCAGCGTCACGGCACGCAGCGATACGTTGAGCAGCTTTCGCTTGTGGGCTTGATCGGTCAGTGCAGGCACTCTGCGTCCGTGTTTCCAGCCTCGCATGCTAGCAGCTTATGGAGAGCGCGAGCAGTTGCGCGGATTTGATGGGTTTGCGACGCGAAGCCAGTCATCCAGCCCAAGGGATGGCAGCGGAGCCGGTCAACCCATACCACCCCACATGCATCACCGCGCAGGCGAACAGGCCCGCCAGCATATCGTCGACCATGATGCCGAAGCCGCCGTGGACGTGTTTGTCCAGCCAGCGAATGGGCCAGGGTTTGGCGATGTCGAAGATACGGAAAGCCACGAAACCAGCCAGCACGGTTTGCCAGGTCACCGGCAGGGCCCACATGGTGATCCAGTAGCCCACGAATTCATCCCAGACAATGCCGGGATGGTCGTGCACGCCCAGTTCCCTGCTGGCTGCGTCACAGAGGTAGATGCCAAGGGCAGCGCCCAGCACCACCAGACCTGAGTACAGCGGAAGGTTGAGCTGGCTCATCAGCAGGAACAGGGGGATGGCAGCCACCGTACCGGCCGTACCGGGGGCTTTGGGTGAGAGGCCGGAGCCGAAGCCAAAGGCCAGGAACTGGGCCAGGCTGCGGAAGGGTTTGGGGCGTCCGGGGGTTGGCGCCGACGCACTGGCACTCTGCGGCTCCGGCTGGAAGTGCTGGTAGCCCGGCAGGTCCACGGCGAAGTCGCAGTACACGCCCTCGCCTTCCACCACCTCACCAATCAGCGTGCAACCCGCGGGGGCTGCCTCACCCACGGGCAGGGTGAACAGGAGCTCGAAGTCTTCACCGCCACTGAGCGCCCAGCGCCTGGCCTGTTCCGCCTCGGGAATGGTCTGCAGCGCGGGGCTGATGGGCAGCCTGTCGGAATAGATGCGAATGCCCACCTCACTCTGCTCGGCGATATGGCCGGCGTCGGCCAGCAGGCCGTCGGAGACATCGATGGCGCTGGTAGCCTGGCCCAGCAAGGCCTGACCCAGCTCAACTCTCGCGGTGGGGCGATAGAAGCGTGTCAGCAGATAAGTCTTGTACTGACTATGCCCCGGCCATTGGCCGTCGATCACCGCAAGGCCGGCGGCGGCATCGCCGGGGGTGCCGCTGACATACACCTGGTCGCCGGGTCGAGCGCCACCGCGCTCCAGGGCCCTGTCGGCGGGCACGGCGCCCATCACGGTGCAGGTGATGGTGAGCGGGCCGCGAGTCGTATCGCCACCCACCAGTTCCATGTCGTATTCCTCGGTGGCCTGTTGGATACCACGGGCGAACTGTGACAGCCAGGTATCGTTGGCCTCCGGCAGGGTCAGGGCCAGAGTCAGGGCGCGGGGGGTGGCGCCCATGGCGGCAAGATCAGAGACCGCCGCCGCCACGGCGCGGTAGCCCACCTGGTCGGGCGGAGCATCGGGATAAAAGTGCCGGCCTTCCACCATGGTGTCGATGGAAGTCGCCAGGCGCTCGCCGTGGGCCAGTTCGATAATGGCGCAGTCATCGCCAATCTCCCGGGAGAACGGCGCGAAGTACTTGTTGATCAGGGAGAATTCGTCGGTCACGGGCGTGCCGCGAATCAGGAACGTGCTTCGGCGGCCACTTCCACGCTGCGCAGTTCGTGGGCGACCTGGTCCAGCACACCGTTGATGAACTTGTGGCTTTCGCTGGCGCCGAACTTCTTGGCCAGGTTCACCGCCTCGTTGATCACCACCTTGTAAGGCACGTCGATGCGCTCTTTCAACTCGAAGGTGCCAATGCGCAGCAGGGCGCGCTCGATGGGGTCGAGCTCGTCAAGGCCGCGCTCCACCATGTAGGGGGCGAAGGCAGTTTCCAGCTCATCAACACTGGCGGGAATATCGTGCAGCAGGGTATGGAAGTAGTCACCGTCCACCTTGTCAAAATCATACTCGGTGCGGAACTCCGCCTCGATATGATTCAGGGGCGCACCCGCCATATGCCACTGGTACAGGGCCTGCATGGCGTAGTGACGGGCCTTGTGCCGCTTGGCGGCCAGCGGGTTGACGGGTTTCTTTGACACGGGAACGGCTCCGGGAATGCAGCGACGTGGGCAGGATTAAAGCTTGCCCAGCAGGCTGACCATTTCCAGGGCAGACAGGGCGGCTTCTTCACCCTTGTTGCCGGCCTTGGTGCCGGAGCGCTCTATGGCCTGTTCTATGCTGTCCACGGTGAGCACGCCGAAGGCCACCGGCAGGCCGTGCTTGCCGATCACGCTGGCGATGCCTTTTACGCATTCACCGGCCACATACTCGAAATGGGGAGTGCCGCCGCGAATCACCGCGCCGAGGGCAATGATGGCGTCGTAGTCGTTGGAGGCGGCGAGCTTCTGGCATACCAGGGGAATCTCAAAGGCGCCGGGGGCATAGACCACGGTGATGTGCTCCTCGGCCACACCGTGACGCTTCAGCGCATCGATGGCACCACTCTTGAGGTGCTCCACCACGAAGCTGTTCCAACGGCCTACCACCAGGGCGAGCTTCGCGCTACCTGCATTAAAGTCGCCTTCAATGGTTGTGATTCCACTCATGTTCGCTCTCCTTGTTGCTGTCCGGTCTGCACGCTTCCCAAAGACTCAGGGTGACACGAATTCGGTCACTTCCAGGTCGAAACCGGAGATCGCATTGTACTTGATTGGTGCACCCATCAGGCGGATTTTTCCGACTCCCAGGTCGCGCAGAATCTGTGAGCCGATACCCACGGTCTGGTAGCTGGAGGCGTTGGCCAGGGCACTGTCTTCGCGGTTGAACTGGCCGAGGGCGATGTCCACACTCTCCAGCAAGGCGTCCTCGGATTCCTGGGCGGCCAGCACCACTACCACGCCGGTGCCCGCTTCGGCCACGGCGGCCAGACAGCGGCCAATGCTCCAGCTCGGCCATCCCGGGGCCTCCGCGCCGAGCAAGTCGCGCACCGTGGACGGTGCATGCACCCGCACCAGGGTCGGCACCTCGGCGCTGATAGCGCCGCTGTGGAGTGCCATATGCAGGCGGCCGCTGGATTGGTCGCGGTAGGTCGACAGGGTGAACTCGCCGTGTTCGGTTTGCAGCTTGCCCTCGCGCACCTTGCGTACGGTGCGCTCGCTCACCAGGCGGAAATGAATCAGGTCGGCAATCGAGCCGATCTTGAGGCCATGTTCAGCGGCGAAGTCGGCGAGTTCAGCGCCGTCGGCCAGTTCCCCGGCGGGCGTGAGGATGTCGGCGATCATGGCTGCCGGTTGCAGGCCTGCCAGTCGGGCGTAATCCACTGCCGCCTCGGTGTGGCCGGCGCGGGTCAGCACGCCGCCAGGCATGGCATTGAGCGGGAAGATATGGCCGGGCTGCACGATGTCCTCAGCCACGGTGCCGGAGGCCACGGCGACCTGGATGGTGCGGGCGCGATCAGCGGCGGAAATGCCGGTGGTAATGCCCTCCCGGGCCTCAATGGATACGGTAAAGTTGGATTTTTCGCCGCTGGGGTCATCGGCCATGGGCGGCAGGCCCAACAGACGGCAGCGGTCTTCGGTAAGCGCCAGGCACACCAGGCCCTTGGCCCTGCGGGCCATGAAGTTCACATGGTCCGGTTCGACGTGCTCGGCGGCCATCATCACCACGCCCTCGTTATCGCCGTTCTCGGTTTCATCGTCCAGCAACACCACCATGCGGCCCTGTCGCAGGTCACTGATGATGTCTTCTACCGTGTTGAGTTCCATGCCGCTGCCTATTTGCCGCCCATGGAGCCATCAGCCCCTGGGGAGCCATCAGCCCGTAGAGAGCCATCAGCCCGTAGAGAGCCACCAGCCCCTAAAAAGCCATGCTCCGCCAGGAGGGCCCGGCTGATGCCGGCAGCGTTGGGGTCCGCGGCCTGCTCACCCTGCAGCAGACGCTCCAGGTAGCGGGCAATCAGGTCCACTTCCAGGTTTACCCGGGTGCCTACCTGGTACTCGCTGAAAATGGTTTCTTCGGTGGTCTGGGGGATGATGTTGAGGTCGAACTCGGCGCCGCGCACCGCGTTCACCGTGAGGCTGGTGCCGTCCACGGTGATGGAGCCTTTGTGGGCGATATACCTGGCCAACTCATCCGGCGCCCGCATCACCCAGCGCACCGAGCGGCCGTCGTCGGCGAAGCTCACCACCTCGCCCACGCCGTCCACGTGGCCGGACACAATATGCCCGCCCAGGCGACTGCTGGGAGTGAGGGATTTCTCCAGGTTCACCTTGCTACCCACCCTGAGGTCCCCGAGGGTGGTCAACGCCAGACTCTCGTTGGACACGTCGCACCAGTAGCCATCCCCCGGCAGGCCGGTCACCGTGAGGCAACAGCCGCTGGTGCAGATACTGTCCCCCAGCTTCACGTCACCCAGGTCCAGCTTGCCGGTGCGGATGCGCAGGCGCATATCACCGCCGCTGGGCTGCATGTCGGCGATCTCACCGATGGCTTCTACAATTCCTGTAAACATAGCTTTCTCTGAAGCGGCTCTCTAAAAACGCCCTCTAAAAAGGCTCTCTAAATAGGGCTCTCTACGCCGGTTCTTCGGCCGGGGTGAACACCATACGCAGGTCCTCCCCCACCCGGCGCACATCGTTCAATGCCAGCCGGCGCTGATCCTTCATCACGTCAATCGGCAGATCCACCAGCGGCCTCGCATTGCTGCCGAGCAAGGTCGGGGCGGTATACACAACCAGTTCGTCCACCAGATGCTGGTCGAGGAAGGCGCCTGCCAAACGGGGGCCGCATTCTACCAGAACTTCATTCACTTCCCGCTGCCCCAGCAGGGCCAACAATGCGGGCAGGTCGACGCGCTCCGCGCCGGGAAGCACCAGTACCTCGGCACCGGCGGATTCCAGCGCGTCGGCCGCGGCGGTGCGCTCCCTGCAGACGATCAAAACGTCGCCCGGCGGGTGGAGGATTTCGGCATCGGCCGGGGTTCGCAGGCTGGAATCCAGCACCACGCGCAGGGGCTGCGCGGGTATATCCAGCGCCGGGTCGCGCACGGTCAGGGCCGGGTTGTCGGCGATCACAGTATCCACACCGGTGACGATAGCGCCGGAGCGACCACGCCAGCGCTGCACATCGGCGCGGGCCGCCGGGCCGGTGATCCACTGGCTTTCGCCGCTGGCCATGGCGGTACGGCCGTCGAGGCTGGCAGCCAGTTTGACCCGCACCAGGGGGAGGCCAGCGCGCATGCGCTTGAGAAAGCCGGGATTGACGGCCGCCGCCTCGGTTTCCAGCAGGCCCAGTTCCACCTGAACGCCCGCCTGGGCCAATGCCCTGATGCCACTGCCGCCCACCGCCGGGTTCGGGTCCTGCAGAGCGATCACGGCGCGGCTGATACCCGCCTCAATCAGGGCTGTGGAACAGGGCCCGGTTTTGCCAGTGTGGCTGCAGGGTTCCAGGGTCACATAGGCGGTGGCGCCGCGCGGGTCGAAGCCGTTGGTGCGGGCGGCGTTGAGTGCCTCTATCTCGCCGTGGTTGTCACCGGCCGGCTGGGTGGCCCCCTCTCCAATCACCTCGCCGTTCAGCACCAGCACACATCCCACCGCCGGGTTCGGGCGGGTGCGATAGCGGCCGCTGCGCGCCAATTGCAGGGCGCGGGCCATCATCTCGGTGTCGAAGGGGGTGGGCATGTCGGCGAAGGGTCAAAGCGCTCAGGGGGCGATCACTCGGCGGTTTCCGTCGCCGGGGCAGCTTCCTGCAGGCGCGTAATCTCAGCCTGGAACTCGGCGAGGTCCTGGAAGCTACGATAGACGCTGGCAAAGCGCACGTAGGCGACTTCGTCCAGGTCGCGCAGGGCGTCCATGACCAGTTCGCCCACCACCCGGGATTTCACTTCCCGCTCGCCGGTGGCCTGCAGGGCGTGCTTGATGCCGGTAATGGCGGCTTCTATCTCTTCCACGCTTACCGGGCGCTTTTCCAGGGCCCGCAGGATACCGCTGCGCATCTTTTCCTCGTTGAAGGGCTCGCGGTTGCCGTTGTGCTTGATGATCTTGGGCATCATCAGTTCCGCCACCTCATAGGTGGTAAAGCGCTCGGAGCAGCTCAGGCATTCGCGGCGGCGGCGCACCTGGTCACCCTCGGCGACCAGGCGGGAGTCGATAACCTTGGTGTCATCTGCACCACAGAAGGGGCAATGCATGGCGGGCTCTTTATGTTGTTTGTTGCGGCAAGATGTGCCGTAAAGCCTTGAAGTGTAACAAAAAAGGCGCGTTGCCGCGCCTTGTTCGTGGACCTGGGGCAAACGCCCCGGCAGGTAAACTAGCCTTGCGCTGCCATGGGGGCCGCAGGCTGGGACACGGCATCGCCGTACACCGGGAAGCGGGCGCAAACATCCAGCACCTTCTGCTTCACCTCGGCAATGACCTGCTCGCTACTGCCGTTTTCCAGGCTCTCCAGCACGTCACACATCCAGTGGGTGAGGTCGATAGTCTCCCGCTCACCAAAGCCGCGAGTGGTGATGGCCGGGGTGCCGACCCGCAGGCCGGAAGTAATGAACGGCGAACGCGGGTCGTTGGGTACGGCATTCTTGTTCACGGTGATGTTGGCGTGGCCCAGGGCCTCGTCCGCATCCTTGCCGGTGTAGTCCTTGCCGATCAGGTTCACCAGCATCAGATGGTTGTCGGTGCCGCCGCTGACAATATCGATGCCACGCTCGATAAACGTGGCTGCCATGGCGCGGGCGTTGGCCACGACCTGCTTCTGGTAGTCCTTGAAGCCGGGCTCCAGTGCCTCCTTGAAGGCTACTGCCTTGGCGGCGATCACGTGCATCAGCGGGCCGCCCTGGCGACCGGGGAACACCGCGGAATTGAGTTTCTTCTCGATCTCCTCACCGGCGTTGGAGAGGATGATGCCGCCACGCGGGCCGCGCAGGGTCTTGTGAGTGGTGGAGGTGACCACATGGGCGTGGGGCACGGGGTTGGGGTACTCGCCGGCGGCGATCAGGCCCGCCACGTGGGCCATGTCCACCAGCAGGTAGGCGCCCACGGAATCGGCAATCTCCCGGAACTTCGCCCAGTCCATCACCCGGGAGTAGGCGGAGAAACCGGCGATGATCATTTTTGGCTGGTGCTCGGTGGCAAGCTTCTGGATCTCGTCGTAGTCCACCTCGCCGGTGTCGTGGTTGATCCCGTACTGGATCGCGTTGTAGTGCTTGCCGGAAAAGTTGGGCTTGGCGCCGTGGGTCAGGTGGCCGCCGTCCGCCAGGCTCATGCCGAGAATGGTGTCACCGGGACTGATCAGCGCCTGGAATACGGCGCCGTTGGCCTGGGAGCCGGAGTGAGGCTGTACGTTGGCGTAAGCCGCGCCGAACAGTTGCTTGACGCGCTCCGCCGCCAGTTCTTCGGCAATGTCCACATACTCACAGCCGCCGTAGTAGCGCTTGTGGGGATAACCCTCGGCGTACTTGTTGGTCATGGTGCCGCCCTGGGCCTCCATGACCCGCGGGCTGGCGTAGTTCTCAGAGGCGATCAGCTCAATATGCTCTTCCTGGCGGCGGTTTTCCGCCTGGATGGCTTCCCACAATTCCTCGTCGTATCCAGCGATGGTCTGGCTCGCATTGAACATGCATTTCCCCCGGGGCCGGCGCCCAAAAATCAGTCTGCGGTAAAGAGGCGAAGTCTACCGCCTCGCGACTCCCAGTACCATAAACAGCCGCCTCAAACGTAGGTGAACATCGCCGGTCAGCACCCGCTCAGGTGTCACAAAAAGCGCTGCAATCCAGGGTTTTCGCAGGGTCGTGTTGCGATTCCCCGCGGCGGAGCTTTTAGCAATCTTGTAACAAAGCCGACATAAACTGCCGCTTTTTCAACAGCAACCGGAATCAGCATGGATATCAGCGTATTTGGAAGCGGCTATGTGGGCCTGGTGCAGGCCGCCGTTTTGGCAGATGTCGGCCACAAGGTCACCTGCATGGACGTGGACAAGGAGCGGGTCAAGGAATTGAAGGCGGGCACCGTGCCCTTCTTCGAGCCGGGCCTGGCGCCGATGATGCGGGAAGCCATCGACAACAAGCTGCTGAGCTTTACCGACAATGCCGGTGTTGCCATCCGGGCCGGAACATTCCTGTTTATCGCGGTAGGCACCCCGTCAGACATCGACGGCGCCGCCGATCTCAAGTACGTGCTGGAAGTGGCCACCACCATCGGCCGTCATATGACCGAGCGCAAGGTGGTCATCACCAAGTCCACGGTGCCGGTGGGCACCGCCGACAAGGTAAAGGAAGCGATTGCAGCGGCCCTGGCGGAACGTGGTGAGGACATTCCCTTTGAGGTGGTTTCCAACCCCGAATTCCTGAAAGAGGGTTCGGCGGTGGCCGATGCCACCCGCCCGGACCGGATCATCATCGGCTCGGATTCCGAGCAGGCCATCGACGAGCTGCGCATCATGTACCAGGCCTACAACCGTAACCGCGACAAGCTGATGGTCATGGACCAGCGCAGCGCGGAAATGACCAAGTACGCCGCCAACGCCATGCTGGCCACCAAGATCAGCTTTATCAACGAGATGTCGAACATCGCCGAAGCGGTGGGCGCCGACATCGAGGAAGTGCGCCGCGGTATCGGCGCCGACCCGCGCATCGGTTACCAGTTCATCTACCCCGGCGCCGGCTACGGCGGTTCCTGCTTCCCCAAGGACATCCGGGCGCTGAAACACCTGGCCAAGGAACACGGCCAGGGCGCGCCGATCATCACCTCCGTGCACGACACCAATCAGCGCCAGAAGAACAAGCTGGGCGAGCGCGTGCTGAACTGCCTGGGGGCGGATCTTTCCAGGTACCGCATCGCGGTGTGGGGCCTGTCCTTCAAACCCAACACCGACGACCTGCGCGAGGCCCCCAGCGGCTACCTGCTGGATGTGCTGTGGGCCCAGGGCGCCACCGTGCAGGCCTATGACCCGGAAGCCATGGACAACGCCCGCCGCCAGTACGGCGAGCGCGAGGACTTTGTGCTGTGCGACAGCAAGGAAGACGCGCTGAAACGCGCAGAATGCCTGGTCATCTGCACAGAATGGAAGGCCTTCTTCTCTCCCAACTTCGAGCAGGTGAAGAAACTGATGAAGCGGCCGCTGATCATTGACGGCCGCAACCTGTACGATCCCGAATACGTGGCCAATCAGGGCATCGAGTACTACGCTATTGGCAGAGGACTGTCAGTAAAGAAACCGAATGCCTAAGCAATACCTGGGCTGGCGCGAATGGCTGGCCCTGCCCGAACTTGGCATCGACTATATAAAAGCCAAGGTCGACACGGGCGCACGCACCAGCGCCCTGCACGCTTTTCGAGTGGAACCCTTCAGCAAGCACGGCGAGGATTGGGTGCGCTTCGGCATGCACCCGCTGCAGTACGACCCGTCCAAGGTGGTGGACTGTGAAGCCCGAGTCCTGGACCGGCGCGACGTGCGTGACTCCGGCGGCCATATGGAGTTGCGTTATGTCATTCGCTCCACCATTCTCATCGGTGGTGCGGCGGTCGACGCCGAAATCACCCTCACCGACCGGGAATCGATGAAATTCCGCATGCTGCTTGGCCGTACCGCCATGCGCGGCAACTACCTGGTCGACCCGGGCCGCTCCTATCTGAGCCGGCCACCGCCGCAGGCGGACGGCGATGAACCCGCTTAAGGCTGAGAACCGGGGCGCCGATCCGGCCCGCTCCGGCAGCGACAAACTCCCAATCCCCCAATTCCCAGGAGCGGCACCATGAAAATCGGCATCCTGTCGCGCAATCCGCGCCTGTACTCCACCAGTCGCCTGGTCGAGGCCGCAGAGAATCGCGGCCATGAAGTACAGGTCATCGATATTCTTAAATGCTACATGGACATCTCCTCTTCCAAGCCTGGCATCGTCTACCGGGACCAGAAGCTCGAAGGTTTCGATGCGGTGATTCCGCGCATCGGCGCATCAGTTACCTCCTACGGCACGGCGGTCATCCGCCAGTTCGAGATGATGGGCGTGTACTGCCTGACCGAGTCGATTCCGCTGGGGCGTAGCCGGGACAAGCTGCGGGCCTTGCAGCTGCTGTCGCGCAAGGGCGTGGGGATGCCGGTGACGGGCTTCGCCCACGACGTCGGCAATGCCCGCCAACTCATCAAGCTGGTGGGTGGTGCGCCGCTGGTGCTCAAACTACTGGAAGGCACCCAGGGACGCGGCGTGGTGCTGGCGGAAACCATCAAGGCGGCAGAATCCGTGATCGACGCCTTCCAGGAACTGGGAGCAGACTTCCTGGTGCAGGAGTTCATCAAGGAAGCCGGCGGCACCGACATACGGGCCTTTGTGATAGGCCGTAGGGTTTACGCGGCCATGCAGCGCACCGCGGCGGAGGGAGAATTCCGCTCCAACCTGCACCGCGGCGGCAGCGCCGAGCTCGTTAAACTGACGCCGGCGGAGCGCGCCACCGCGGTCAAGGCGGCCCAGACCATGGGGCTCAATGTTGCCGGCGTCGACATGCTGCGTTCCAGCCGGGGGCCGCTTATCATGGAGGTGAATTCATCACCGGGGCTGCGCGGCATCGAAGAGGCCACCGGCAAGGATGTGGCTGACAGGGTCATCCAGTTTGTGGAGGAAGCCGCCGCCGGCCACAAACCCAAGGGCAGACGCACCCGGGGTTGAGGAGAGAACGGGGCAACAGACTGAGCAACAGGCAGACCATGGACGACAAATCAGACAGGGATCTGGAAATCAGCGGTACCGCCATCGCCCCCGGGGAACGCCGCGAGGTTAACCTGCGAGTGGCGCCCACCTACACCCATGACGACCTGTCCATGACCGTGCAGGTCATCCGCGGTAAGAAGCCCGGCCCCACCCTGTTTATTTCCGGCGCCATTCACGGTGATGAGATCAACGGCGTGGAGATCATCCGCCGGGTGCTGCAGGCCAAGGCCCTGAAAAACCTGCGCGGCACCCTGCTGGCGATTCCCATTGTCAACGTACATGGCTTTCTCAACCAGTCCCGCTACCTGCCCGACGGGCGGGATCTCAACCGCTGCTTTCCCGGCTCCGCGAAAGGCTCCCTGGCGGGACGGGTAGCCCATACCTTTATCGAAGAGATTGTCAGCAAGTGCACCCACGGCATCGACCTGCATACTGGTGCCCGGCACCGCAGCAATTTCCCGCAGATTCGCGCCGACCTCGACCAGCCCGGCACCCAGGCCATGACCGAGGCCTTCGGTGTGCCGCTGGCGCTGGACTCCAAGATTCGCGACGGCTCGCTGCGGGAGTGCGCCGGCGACCTGGGTATACCGGTGATTCTGTATGAAGCCGGCGAGGCGTTACGCTTCGACGAGGTGTACATTCGCGGCGGCGTGAAGGGTGTGATCAACGTGATGCGTGAGATTGGCATGCTGCGCAAGAGCCGTCGCAAAACCGCGCCCAAAGCGCCGGAGTTCAGCGACCAGACCTTCTGGGTGCGGGCACCGGAGAGCGGTGTGCTGCGCACCCTGGTGCCGCTGGGCGCCAAAGTGGACCGCAATCAGGTGATCGGCATTGTCGGCGACCCATTGGGCAGCAGCGAAACCGAGGTCACCGCCGCCTATGCCGGCGTGGTGATCGGCCGCAGCAACTTACCGCTGGTGTATTCGGGCGATGCCCTGTTCCACGTCGCCCGCTACGGCCGCAACAATCAAAAGGTAGAGCGCCACGTGGAGGAATTCACCGAGGAGCACGAGCCCACAGAGCTGTCTATCGACCCGGAAGACCCCAGCAACGCGCCTATTACCTGACTTCACCGCCCGGCCGGCCAAGTGTGAACTGGCTCACACAAATACAGTCCGGTCACAGTATCTTCACAGTCCCGCTTTAGCGTAGCGCGCTCACCATTTCCCTTCACAGGCCTTTCGCCCCATGAAATCCCTGCTTGGCGCTGTATCTACCCTCGCAGCCTTACTCTTCGCCCACCCTGCCAGCGCACTGGTCATCCTCCAGTACCAGTACATCAGCGACAGCACGCCGGCAGCCACCAGCACCTCCCCTGACATTTTCGAACAGCACCTGGACATGATCGCCCAGGCCGGCCTGGACGTGGTCGACCTGGACACCGTCACCCGGCTGCTGCGCCGTCGCAAGGCGCCGCCGGAAAACGCGGTGCTGATTACCTTCGACGGCGGCCACAGCTCGGTGTACAGCGAGGCCTACCCGCGGCTGAAATCACGCGGCTGGCCCTTTGTGGTGTTCACCCGCACCCAGGCCGTGGACGGCGGTAAAGCCGGCTACCTGGGCTGGGCCCAGCTTCTGGAAATGGCGGACAACGGCGCCGCCATCGCCAATAACAGTGTCAGCGGTGCCCTGCTGGCGCGGCGCCCAGCAAACGTGCCGGAGGCGATGTGGCGGGCCCAGGCCCAGCGAGAAATCCAGTATGCCGAGGCGCGGATTCTCACCAACGTCCGCCAGCAGCACAAGGTGTTTGCTTTCCCGCTGGGTGAGTACAACGAGGAGTTGCAGAGCCTGCTGGATGCGCTGGAGTTCCTCGGTGTCAGCCGCACCCCAGGCGTGGTGGACCGCAGGGACGGTCTGGCCATGCCGCGCTTTCCCATGACCGGCGCAGATGGCCGTCCGGAGGCGCTGCGCGACAAGCTGATTGCCCGGCCCATGGCCATCGACTCCCTGCGCCTGCGCGATGAAGACGGCGACCGGCTGCGGGACGGCGCCCTGCCCGCAGACGTGACCCAGCCGATCCTGGAAATCCAGCTAGACGACCGGGACCTGCAGGCGGGCCTCGTATGCCGCAGCAACGGCGAGCCGCTCAGCCGCCGCGAAGACCGCAGGAAGCTGTTGTTCCAGGCGACCTCGGCACTGCCCGCCGGACGCTCACGCTATGACTGCAGCGCGCGCGACGAAGCCAGCGGTGAGGTGTTCTGGTTCTCGGTGGCCTTCCTGCGCCCCAACCCTGACGGCAGCTGGCCCGCCAGCCGCTGAACCTCCTCGCCTCTCGCGAAAGGGCTTGCGCGGCGTTGACAGCCGGTACATAAACCGGAAAATCGCGAGCCTCACCCCGGAGGACCCATGGCCCAATACGTCTACACCATGAATCGCGTCGGCAAGGTCGTGCCGCCGAAACGCAAGATCCTGGAAGATATTTCGCTGTCGTTTTTCCCCGGCGCCAAGATCGGCGTGCTGGGCCTGAATGGCGCCGGCAAATCCACCCTGCTGAAAATCATGGCGGGCATCGACACCGACATTCTCGGCGAGGCGCGGCCCCAGCCCGGCATCAAGGTGGGCTACCTGCCTCAGGAGCCCCAACTGGATCCCGACAAGGACGTGCGCGGCAACGTCGAGGAAGGCCTGGCAGATGCCATCGATGCGCTGGCCGAGCTCGACAAGGTGTACGCCGCCTACGCCGAGGAAGACGCCGACTTCGATGCCCTGGCCAAGCGCCAGGGGGAACTGGAAGACATCATCCAGGCCGCCGACGCCCACAATATCGAAACCCGGCTGGAAATTGCCGCCGACGCCCTGCGGCTGCCGCCCTGGGATGCCGATGTCGGCAAGATTTCCGGCGGCGAACGGCGCCGGGTGGCCCTGTGCCGGCTGCTGCTGTCCAACCCGGATATGCTGCTGCTGGACGAGCCCACCAACCACCTGGACGCTGAAAGCGTGGCCTGGCTGGAGCGCTTCCTGCTGGATTTCCCGGGCACCGTGGTGGCGATTACCCACGACCGCTACTTCCTCGACAACGCCGCCGGCTGGATTCTGGAGCTGGACCGCGGCCGCGGCATTCCCTACGAGGGGAACTACTCTTCGTGGCTCGACCAGAAGGAAAAGCGCCTGGAAATGGAGCAGCGCCAGGAGGCCTCGCTGCAGAAAACCATTAAGGCGGAGCTGGAGTGGGTGCGCGCCAACCCCAAGGGCCGGCAAGCCAAGAGCAAGGCCCGCCTGCAGCGCTTCGAGGACCTGCAGTCCCAGGAATTCCAGACCCGCAACGAGACCAACGAGATCTATATTCCCCCGGGCCAGCGCCTTGGTGACCTGGTGATTGAGGTGGACGGGGTAACCAAGTCCTTTGGCGATCGCCTGCTGCTGGATGGGGTGAGCTTCTCCGTACCGAAGGGCGCCATCGTCGGCATCATCGGCGCCAACGGCATGGGCAAATCCACCCTGTTCCGCATTCTCACCGGTGCCGAGCAGGCCGACGGCGGCACGGTGCGCATCGGCGATACGGTGCAGATTGCCTACGTCGACCAGAGCCGCGATGACCTCGACGGCAGCAAGACCGTGTGGGAAGAGATTTCCGACGGCCACGACAACCTGCAAATCGGCAGCTACGAGATCAACTCACGCTCCTATGTGGGCAAGTTCAACTTCAAGGGAACCGATCAACAGAAGTTTGTGAAGGACCTGTCCGGGGGTGAGCGCAACCGCCTGCACCTGGCCAAGCTGCTCAAGCAGGGCGCCAACGTGCTGCTGCTGGACGAGCCCACCAACGACCTGGACGTAGAAACCCTGCGCGCCCTGGAAGAAGCCCTGCTGGCCTTCCCGGGCGCTGCCCTGGTGATCTCCCACGACCGCTGGTTCCTGGACCGGGTGGCCACCCACATTCTCGCCTACGAGGACGACGGCGGCGTGGTGTTCCACGAAGGCAACTTCACCGACTACGAAGAAGACCGCAAGGCCCGCCTCGGCGCCGAGGCGGACCAGCCTCACCGGGTGAAATACAAGAAACTGAAGTAGCTTTCCGTCGCCGCCACGCCGCCGGGTGGCCTCGCACGGCTTGTCACGGCAGCCAGGGATTTACGGCAGTCCCGACGATTCAAACTGTGCCGGCGAAGCACTTACGCCGCAATCCACTCCGGGTAGGGCAGCTTGTGCGCCCACAGGAACTCGGCGTTGAAGAGCTTGCTGGCATAGCGGGCGCCGGAGTCGCAGAGGATAGTGACGATAGTGTGCCCGGGCCCCAGCTCTTCCGCCAGGCGCACCGCGCCGGCGATGTTCACCGCCGCTGAGCCACCCACGCTGATGCCCTCTTCCTTGAGCAGGTCGTAGAGATAGGGCAAGGCCTCCTCGTCGCTGACCTGGCAGGCGAAGTCCACCCCCAGGCCCGCGAGGTTACCGGGCACGAAACTCACGCCAACCCCTTCCACAATGGATGACCCCTCCTTGCGGGGTTCACCCTCCCGGAAATAGTGGTAGACGCCGGAACCCATGGGGTCGGCCACGCCGATTCTGACACCCGGGTTTTTCTCACGCAGCGCGGCGGCCACACCGCTCAAGGTGCCACCGGTACCCACCGAGCAGATGAAGCCATCCACCTTGCCGTCGGTCTGGTGCCAGATTTCCTGGCCGGTGGTGTCGCAGTGAATCTGCGTGTTGGCGGGATTGTCGAACTGGCGCGCCCAGATGGCGCCATTGGGCTCCTGGTGGGCGCGACCGGCGGCGACCTGCTCGGCGGTGTGAATATAGTGGTGTGGATTGTCGTAACCTACCGTAGGCACCAGAATCAGTTCAGCGCCCAACATTTCCACCTGGTTGATCTTCTCCTGGCTGGCGCCCTGGGGCATGACCACCACGGTTTCAAAGCCCATGGCATTGGCGACGATGGTCAAGCCGATGCCGGTATTGCCCACCGTGCCTTCCACCACCACCCCACCGGGGCTCAGGTCTCCCGCCGCCACCGCGGCCTGGATAATGCCCAGTGCAGTGCGGTCTTTCACGGAGCCGCCCGGGTTCATGAACTCGGCTTTGCCGTAGATTTGGCAGCCGGTCAGCTCCGACACCTTGCGCAGATGCAGCAGAGGTGTGTTGCCGATGATCTGGGGCAGGTGATTGTCCATAGTCAGTCCTTAGCGGGCAGGCGCCACCCAGTGGCAACAGGGTTCATCCACCTGAGTGTAGCACCGCAAAAAAGGGGTCAGAGCCCTTTTCCGAGAGCCCTTTTCCGCCGGGTCCGCCTGGCGCTACTCGAAGCTCACTTCGAGCGGGGCGCGCCGTCCCCGGGGCAGCGGGCCGTAGTTGGCGGCCAGGTAATCGAGGATCACCGGCTCCGCCTCACCCAGTGGCCACAGGTTCTGGGTATCCTGCATCCAACGAATCATCTGCAGCCAACCTGCCCGGTCGGCACGGTTCTGGGCCACCAGCCTGCCCGAGTGGCAGGCAGTGCACTGGGCTTTCACCTCGTCGAAGCCGGAGGCGATCACCAGGCCGCTGACGGGGTCGATGTCGGCGGCGGAAGCGGGTCTCAACGAGAGCGCGAAAAACAGCATAAAAAACATCCGCGCCGCTTTCTGCATCACACCACCTTGACCGCAATGCGGTGGGTGGCATTGTTCAGGTAACCGCGCGGATTCCAGCCCGGCACCACCATGGGCTGGGCAATGCCCGAGGAATCCGTGGCCCGCGCCCAGACCTCGTAATAACCCCGCTGAGGGAACTCGATGCCGGCGGACCACTGCTGCCAGGCCAGCCGGTTGGCCGGTTTGCGCACCCTGGCGGGCCGCCAGGTCTGGCCAAAATCAATGGAGACGTCCACATCGCTCACGGTGCGGTCACCGGCCCAGGCATGGCCACGCACCTCAAGCGCAGGGCCTGCGCGGTGCACCAGGCCCGACTTCGGGTAGGTCACCAGCGACTTCACCGGCATGGACTCGATGATGCACATATCCTCTTCGGGCACATCGGCGCCCGGCACCACAGGCTCACAGGGCACCCGGTAGGAATAGCCGCCCATCTTCGGGCCATCGTGCACCTGGTTGCGAACGCTGATGCGGGTCAGCCATTTACCCGAGGTGGAGGCCGGCCAGCCACCGAACACCAGCCGCAGCGGGTGGCCATTGTGGGCCGGCAGGTCCTCGTCGTTGATGGCCCAGGCGATCAGGGACTGCTTCTCCATGGCCTTGGCAATGGGTACACCGCGGGAAATGACGACCTTGTTGGGGTCGCCGGAGATATGGGTGTCGGCGCCGTAGTAGCCGATGTAAACCGCATCGTCTTTGACGCCGGCATCCCTGAGTACATCCCGCAGCCGCACCCCGGTCCAGCGCGGGCAGCCCACCGCGCCGGTGGTCCACTGGTTGCCGCGGGCCGGCGGATTGAACTCACTGCGGCCGTTGCCGCCGCACTCCAGGGTGAGCTGGTAGCTGTAGGTCTTGAAACGGGCCTTGAGCGTGGCCAGTGTGTAGCGCCGGGTGGATTTGGCGGACTCGCCGTCGATAGTCAGCGCCCACTTGTCAGTATCCACGCGCAGCGGCGGCAGGCCGTTGTTGCGCACGAACAGTCGCTCGGCCGGGGTGACCGGGTCATCCAGCAGGTGCGGTGGCGTCTCGGCATTGAGGGGGCGGTCGTTGAGTACCACCAGGCCCGGGTCCTTGCCGGGTATCACAAAGGCTTCGGTGGTCTCCGCCAGCGCAGCCGGGATCAGGCCTGTCGGCATGTAGCGGCCAAACACCAGCTCTGCGCCCAACACCGCGCCCATGCCCGCCAGGAAATCCCGGCGGCCAAACAGCCGCGCCTGGGCGCGCTCCGGGTCGTCCCGGTATAGCGCGTGCAGGCCAAGCTCAGTTCTCCTACTCATCATGCCGCCCCCGGGTTGGCTCCATCAGCTACTCGGCCCGCTCAGCTCTCATATCACCCACATCGTCACAGGCTACCTCCGCCGGGCCCAGGCTCTGGGCACTGCGTAACTCCAGGCGCTGATCGCTATAGCTGAAAACATGGCGCGTCAGATAGCCGCCGCTTCCAGCACTGCGCAGGCAGATCACGACACAGGAATCACAGTAGCGCAGGTCCAGCTCCAGGGCCGCTTCCAGGACCCCGTCGCGGGCCTGCACCAGGCCGGTGACAAAGCGGTCATAGGGAAACTCCGGCCGCTCGCCGCTGTACAACCTGAGGCTGTAGCTACCAATGCTGCGAGGCTCCAGGGCAGACTCCTCCACTACCAGCAACTGGCCGGTGCGCAGCTTGAGGGTTTTCTGGAACAGGCTTTCCGCGCGAGCGATGTTGAACAGCGTGAGCAGCGCGCAAAGCAACATGAAGCCGACCGCCACCCGCAGCATCTCAGGCCTCCAGTGCGGCGAGGGCTTCGCCGAGCTTGTTGACACCCTTGACGTCCATCCCGGGTATCGGCTGCTTGGGCAGGTTGGCGCGGGGCACGATGGCCTGGGTGAAACCGTGTTTGGCGGCCTCCGCCAGGCGCTCCTGGCCGCTGGGCACCGGGCGGATCTCGCCTGCCAGGCCCACTTCGCCAAAGATCACCAGTTCCCGCGGCAACACCCGGTCACGGAAGCTGGAGACGAGTGCACACAGCAAGGCCAGGTCGGCACTGGTTTCCAGTACCCGCACCCCGCCCACCACGTTGGCGAACACATCCTGGTCACCCAACTGCAGGCCACCGTGACGGTGCAGCACGGCCAGCAGCATATTGAGCCGATTCTGTTCCAGGCCCACCGCCACCCGGCGCGGGTTGGCGATTTGCGAGTCATCCACCAGCGCCTGTATTTCCACCAGCAGCGGGCGGGTGCCCTCCCACACCGCCACCACTGCGGAGCCGGAGGCCGGTTCCGTGGCGCGGTTGAGGAAGATCGCGGAGGGGTTCTTTACTTCCTTGAGGCCTTCGCCGGTCATGGCGAACACGCCCAGCTCGTTGACCGCGCCGAAGCGGTTCTTCTGGCCGCGCAGCATGCGAAAGCGGGAGTCGGCGGTATCCTCCAGCAGAATGGAGCAGTCGATCATGTGTTCCAGCACTTTGGGGCCCGCCAGGGAGCCGTCCTTGGTCACGTGTCCCACCAGGAACAGCACGGTGCCAGTCTGTTTGGCATAGCGGGTCAGCCAGGCGGCGCATTCCCGCACCTGGGACACGGAGCCCGGGGCGGAGGTCAGCTCGTCGCTGTGCACCACCTGAATGGAATCCACTACCAGGATTTTCGGTTTGATCTGTTCGGCCGCCGCCTGGATGGCTTCCACGCTGGTTTCCGACATAAGCTGCAGCCGGTCGGTGGGCAGTTGCAGGCGCTGGGCGCGCATGGCCACCTGCTGGGGTGACTCCTCGCCGGTGATGTAAAGGGCCGGGACCTGCTGGGCCAGGTGGCAGAGGGTCTGCAGCAGCAGGGTGGACTTGCCGGCGCCGGGATTGCCGCCCACCAGGATTGCCGAGCCCGGCACCAGGCCGCCGCCCAACACCCGGTCGAGCTCGCTCATGCCGGAGGAGAAGCGCGGCTGTTCGTCGAGGTCGATGTCCTTGAGCACCCGGGCCTCAGCCAGGGCGCCGCTGTAGCCGCCCTGTTTGGGCGCCGCCCCAGCGCTGCGGGCGGGATTGCCGAGCCGGAACTCGACCACGGAATTCCAGGCCCCGCAGTCGCTGCACTGGCCCTGCCACTTGCTGTATTCAGAGCCGCACTCGTTGCAGACAAAGGCGGTCTTGCTCTTGGTTTTTGCCATCAGTGTTTTTGCCGCTGCGATGGGCTCATGCTAGCAGAGCCCGGGCCGATGCCCTAGAATGTCCGGCCTGATCGCTGCAGGCTGGCCATGTCCGATTCTTCCATCATTCCCGAACGCCAGCTGGTCTTCTCACCGGCGCTGGCGCAGACCATCGGGCTGGAAGAAGCCATCCTGCTGCAACACCTGAGTGAACTGTTCCGCCACCGGGAAGCCCAGGAACACCGCGGCTATGCCTGGCTGCGTGTGCAGCGCGACTGGCTTCTGGAAACCCTGCCTTTCTGGACTGCCCTGGACCTACACCGGGTCGCTCGCAGCCTGGCCGACAAGGGCCTGATCCTGGTGGAATCGCCACCCCTGCACGAGGCGGAGGCGCTGGTGTTTGCCATCAATGAATCCAGATCGACTGCCCGCACCAGCAGCCCGGAGCAACCCTACCAGCCGCCGCGCCGCTCCGGTGCCGGCCTGTTGGCTGCCAGTTGGAGCCCAAGTGAAGACCTGCTGCAGTTACTGGCGCTGAACCATGGCATCTCGCGGCAGTTTGCGCTGGACCAGTTGGAGGACTTTATCTGTTACTGGCGCGAGCGAGGCGAGGTCTCCCACGCCTGGGAGAACAAGTTTCGCCAGCACGTGCTGAGCCGCTGGCGACATAGCCAGCAGGACACCGGCGAGCGCTTCCGGCCCAGGGATGAGTCGCTGCAAGACCACTGGTATCCCAGCGAGGACGCCCTGGAGATTCTAGAGCGCGCCGGGATTAACCGGGCCTTTATCGACGACGCGGTACCGGAGTTCGTGCTCTACTGGCGCGAGCACAACCCCCGGGAGCGGGCGCTGAATTCGAAGTTCATCCAGCATATCCGCCGCCAGTGGGCGCGCTATACCTCTGCACTGAGCCACGATACCGAGCCCACTCGCATCCCGGAGGACTGGCGGCCTACGGAGGATGTCTATGACATCCTGCGCATGTCCCATATCGAGCGGGACTTCGCCGACAGCCTGCTGGCGGAGTTCATCATGTACTGGCGGGATTCCAACAAACTCTACAAGAGCTGGAACACCAAGTTCCTGCAGCATGTAAAATACCACTGGGCAAAACGCAACCAACTGGCTACCCATGGGGAACAACAAGACGCTTATCGAGGAAGTCGCACGCGGGATCGAAGCCTCGCAGACGACCTCAACGACCGCAGCTGGGCGAGCTCTTCATAAGACCGCTCAGGGTCATCACTCTGCGCCGGCTTCGGAGGGACGAACCCAGGTGACCGAGGGGCAGACCCGGGCAACCGACGGTCGAACCCAGGCGGCCCAGGGGCGCACCCCGCCATCCGAGGAGCGGGTCGATGCCATCAACCAGGTGTTCGCCCTGTTCCGGCTCAACTACCACAACCAGTACTACGCCGCGTACCCAGACAGCGAGCAGCTCAACCAGGTGAAAAAGCTGTGGCTGGATGCCCTGGCCGACTATCCCCTGGAGCAGGTGTTGCATGGCGCCAAGCAGGCCATAGAGACCAGCGAATACCTGCCCACCCTCAACCGCATGATCGAGTGCTGCCGCGACAGCCTGTCCACCTACGGCCTGCCGGACGCGCGCAGCGCCTACCGGGAGGCCTGCGCGGCCCCCAGCCCCAAATCAGCCCAGCCCTGGAGCCACCCGGCGGTGTACTTTGCCGGCCGCGATGCGGACTGGTTCCTGCTGGCCAGCGAACCCGAGAGCCGGAGCTGGCCGGTATTCCAGGCGGCCTACCAGCACTGGTGCAGCAAGGTGATGGCGGGCGAGCGACTGGAGATAGAGGCGCCCGAGGCGTTGCCGCAATCCTCCGGGGAGGTCAGCTCCCAGGCGCAGGCCCTGGCGGAGCTGGCGAAAATCCGGGAATCACTCAGAAAAACCCGTGATCCCTGACGAGATCTTTGACAGCCACACCCATGGCAATATCCGTGAGGATGTTCTTCTCGGTTTGTGCACGGGCATAAACCTCTGACAGAACGCGCTCTTCCACTGCGCGTGGAATGATGACAATGCCTTCCGCGTCGCCGTAAACGAGACAGCCGGGGTTGATCTCCACCCCTTCGATACTGATCGTCTTGTTGATCGATCGCATCGTCGCCCGTTTACGTACATCCTGGCAGGCGTGCCCGCGGGCGAATACCGGCAGGCGGGTATTCACTACGGCCGCCGTGTCTCGGGTCATTCCGTCGACGATTACGCCGGAGGCGCCAGCACGTATCGCGAGGTTGGCATTCAGTTCGCCGAAGTATGCGTATTCCGGAACCTCGTTCTCTACGAGAATGACATCGCCCGGGCGAATTCGCTCGTAGGAATCCAACGCGTCATAGATTCCGCTGAAGTCTTCTCCGTCGGCGAGTTTCCGAAGTGACAGGGTCGCAGCGCGGCCCAGCAGGCTCGCCTCGATGTAGTTGGGATGCAGGCCACCAATGACCTGGTTGGGATAGCCCAGGTCGTCAAGGATATCCGACAGCATCGAGCTGGAAAGCCGGTTCTTGATACTGGACAGTAAACGCCGGTCCTTTTCCCTGAGTCCTGATGCAATCAGGTTTGCCAGCTCGAAATCCTCCGGCCAGTTGACATCAATGGCTTCCAGGGGCGTCGCCTGGATAAGGTAGGGATTGGCACCAAGTCTTCTGTTGTACTTGAGGGCGGCCTCTCCGCGAACGATATAAAGCCCCATGGTTTCAATGGTGGCGGGTTCCAGATCCACACTATTCGGTATGTGCTCGATATCGTAGTCCGGGGAACCACCGCTCCAGGTGTACTGCACTTCATTGCGCACCAGCACGGCCGAATCGTGCTCTTCGCTGTCTGCTAGCGCGCGAACCCCCTCCAGGATCGTCGACGGATCAATGAAAGGACTGGTGCAAAGGACCTGGATATAGATGTCGGCCTCAACCTGCCGTACCTCGTTCATGAATAGTTGGTGCCCGTCGGTGCTATTGGATGCGAGTGCGGGATCTCGCCGCAGCACTTTGCAGTTGACTTCGCTGGCCAGCTCCATGAACTCATCCGACTCGGTATCGAGGTAGACTTCGTCGATGAAGTCACAGTCGGCAAGCTTCTCGAGGGTTCTCAGAAACAGCGGCTGACCATCCAGCAACATGCGGTTCTTGTTCTCTATGCGCAAACTACTTCCCTTCGCGGGAAGAAAGGCGACAACTTTCATGACGCTGTCCAGGGGCCCATCTGATGGCACTGTACACCAAGTCACATGCCAAGCAGTAAACTGGGGCTTTCACCGCCCGGCCAACACATGAAAGAGGCATCATCAAGTACACCCATCTTCCTTGTCGGACTACCGAATTCAGGACCGGAACGAGTGGCCCGGTTCCTTGCGAAATGCGGTGCCTGGCGACCACCCGGACCAGATGTAAACGACGGCACCGCCCTGGAGCACCAGCTTCGCACCACGCTACTGGAGAAGCTGCTGGCACACTTCGGCACGCCGCCATCAGGGCTGGCGTCAGTGCCGCCCTTCCCCTATCAGATCGACGTGCAAGGGCTCACGGAACTCGTGGAGCACGCGCTTGCACAGTTAGGGTACAAGCCCAGGCAGCACTGGCTCTGCAGCGACTACCGGCTTGGATTACTGTGGATCACATTTGCCAAAGCCTATCCTGCCGCCACCTGGGTGCTGGTGCGACAG
>JANQLM010000062.1 GCA_028280635.1 Halieaceae bacterium
CCAGGCCGGCGCTGTCCCAATCGGATGCTGCGATGCGCACCCCCGCCACTGCCCTCAGCGCGGCACCCAGGGCGTCAACCAGGGGTTGGTCGGCGACCACCATGTCAGCCAGGGCGCGGTCGACAAAGTCCGGCACCGGTACCAGCTGCTTGCGCAGGGCCTTGGGTAGCGCCTTGACCAGGGCAATACACTTTTCCCGCAGCAGTCCCGGCACCAGCCACTGGAAACGGTAGCGTGGCACGCGGTTGAGCAGGCCCACCGGGACCGTGACGCTGACGCCGTCTTCGGAATGGCCGGGCTCGAAGTGATAGCTGAGGGTGAGGCTGAAATCCTCCCAGTCCAGGTGATCCGGGAACTGGTTGCCCAGCTCCTCGTCCAGGCTGCGCATCAGAAGCTGTTCGCGACTGAGCTGCAGGGCAGCGTCCGCCTCCGGGTGTTTTTTCAACCAGCCGCGAAGCCGGTTGGCGGTAGTGATGTTGTCGGGCACACGCTCATCGTAGAACTGCACAATGCGCTGCTCGTCCGCTACCAGGTCGCGGCGGCGGGCCTTGGACTCCAGGGCTTCCAACTCCTCGACCAGGGCGAGGTTGTGCTGCAGGAAATTGGGCCGCGGCTTGATACGGCCTTCCACCAGGGCGCCGCGGATCAGGATCGCTCGCGACTCCGTCGGGTTGACCGGGCCGTAGTGAATCTTCTGCTTGTCGGCAAGCACCAGGCCATAGAGACTGGTGCGCCTGAACGCCATGACCCGGCCACTGCGGGTGTGCCAGTGGGGCTCATAGTCGTGGTGCTTGAGCAGTGCCGGGTTGGCCTCCGTTGCCCAGGCCGGGTCGATGCGCGCCACGCAGCGGGCAAACACCTGCGAGGTTTCCACTATCTCCGCCGCCAGCAGCCAGGCCGGGCGCTTCTTCGACTGGCTGGAACCCGGGAAAATCTGTAGCTTGCGGTTACGGCTGCCGAGATACTCCCGGCCTTCCTGCCATTGGGCGATATTGCTCAGCAGCCCGGTCAACAGGGCCCGGTGCACCGCTTCGTAGCTGGCCGGTGCACCGCCGGGTCGCAGCCCGCCCTGGCGACAGGCCACTGTTAGTTGGAAATGCACGTCCCGCCACTCACGCATGCGCATAAAGGCCAGGAACTCGCGCTGGCAGAGCTTGCGCAACTGGCTCTGGCTCAGTGCCTGGCGCTGCTCCTCGTAGTAGTTCCAGAGGTTCAACCAGGCCAGGAAATCCGAACGTTCGTCCCAGAAGCGCCGGTGCTTCTCATCCGCCGCCTGCTGCTTATCGGCCGGCCGCTCGCGCGGGTCCTGGACACTGAGCGCGCTGGCGATTACCAGCATCTCTGCCAGCGCCCCGCCTTCCGCAGCCGCCAGCAACATGCGGGCGAAGCGCGGGTCCACCGGCAATTCGGCCATACGCTGGCCGAGCGGCGTCAGGCCGCCACCGTCATCCACCGCGGTCAGTTCCTGCAACAGCCGATAGCCGTCTCGTATCAGCCGACCGTCCGGAGGATTGATAAACGGGAAGTCCTCAACGGCGCCCAGCTTGAGCTTGAGCATGCGCAGGATCACGGCGGCCAGGTTGGTGCGCTGAATCTCCGGCTCGGTGAACTCCGGACGCCCCAGGAAATCCTGCTCACTGTAGAGCCGCAGGCAGACCCCCTCGGCCACCCGCCCGCAGCGACCCTGACGCTGGTTGGCACTGGCCTGGGATACCGGTTCCACCGGCAGGCGCTGCAGTTTGCTGCGCACGCTGTAGCGGCTGACACGGGCAACACCGGTATCAACCACGAAACGGATGCCGGGTACGGTCAGTGAGGTCTCCGCCACATTGGTGGCCAGCACCACCCGCATGCCTGCACGTTTGCGGGTATCGAAGACCCGGGACTGCTCCGCCTGGGACAGGCGGGCGTAGAGGGGCAACACTTCCAGGCCGGGGAGCTGACGGCGTCGCAGGGTGAGGGCCAGCTCGCGAATTTCCCGCTCGCCACTCAGGAACACCAGGGTATCGCCACTGGGCCCGTAGTCCTTGCCATGAATAGCCTCGACGGCGTCAGCGGCGCGACCCAGGGCATCCCCCTCTTCCGCGTCCAGGTAATGGGTCTGGATGGAATAACTGCGGCCGGAGACTTCAATGACAGGCGCCCCGTCAAAGTGCCGGGAGAATCCCTCCACATCGATCGTGGCAGAAGTGATGATCAGCTTGAGATCCGGGCGCCTCGGCAGCAACTGCTTTAGGTAGCCCAGCAGGAAATCGATATTGAGACTGCGCTCGTGGGCCTCGTCGATGATCAGCGTATCGTACTGCCTGAGCTGGCGATCGCGCTGGATTTCCGCCAGCAGGATGCCGTCCGTCATCAGCTTCACCCGGGTACGCTCACCCACGGTATCGGTGAAGCGCACCTGGTAGCCCACAGTTTCTCCCAGGGTCTCGCCCAGTTCCTCGGCAATGCGCTGCGCCACGGTGCGCGCGGCCAGGCGCCGCGGCTGGGTATGGCCAATGCGCCGTTCGCCTCGGCCCAGGGCCAGGCACAGCTTGGGCAGCTGGGTGGTCTTGCCGGACCCGGTCTCGCCCGCCACGATCACCACCTGGTGGCTTTCCAGGGCACGAGCGATCTCCTCGAGCCGGTCGGTGATGGGCAGGTCGGGCGGGTAGTGAATTGTTGGAGAGATGGCGGTCACATTTGTCTACACTAGCGGCTCGCTAGCAAACCCTGGAAAACCACTGCAATGGAAAACCTGAGCAATTATACGTTCGATGAAATCACCGTGGGCCAGACCGCCGAGTATCGCAAGCAGATCACCGAGCGCGACATCGTGTTATTCGCGGAGGTGTCCGGTGACGTCAACCCGCTGCACCTGGATGCCGAGTTTGCAGCCGGCACCGATTTTGGGGAGCGCATTGCGCACGGCATGCTCACCGGCGCCCTGATCTCCGCCGCCCTGGCGCTGGCGCTGCCCGGGCCAGGCACCGTCTACCTGGGCCAGAGCCTGCGCTTTCGCCGCCCAGTGAAAATCGGCGATGAGATCACGGTGCAGCTTGAGGTGGTAGAAAAACGCGAGGACAAGGGCTTTGTAACCCTGGAGTGCCGCGCCCTCAACCAGGATGACAAAGCCGTGGTAACAGGTACGGCGGAAGTCATGGCGCCACGGGAGAAACTCTCGTTGCCGCGACCGACTTTACCGACGGTCACGGTGGACGGCTAGCCCAGCCGGCCACCCTCATATGGCCTGAATCGGCCTCAGCCAGCCTGGGCCTGAAATTGCCCGGGCTCCATGTACTGCAACTTGAGCTGCACGCAGCCGGGTTCGCGCATGTCCGCCGCGAGCATCAGTACGTTGACCTGGTCCTCCACCTGGGTCAGGCCGGGAACACCAAACAACATGCTGCGGCCACCCTGTTCGTTGAACACCGGGATGTTCGCCTCGCCCTTCAGCGCCTCACTCATGGCGCTGATCAGGCTGGCCACGCCATCGCGAAAGCTGCGGAAGTTGAGCCGGTCGCCGCGATACTCACTGTGATCCAGGTGCAGATCGAAGCGCAGTTCGGTCTGGTCATCCATCCGCACCGTCATCAGCTTGACGCGCTTGCCATCGCTGATTTCCTTGTAAACGCGCTTGGCGTCGGCCCGCGTGGCCTCCAACAATGCCTTGAACAACACGTTTCCGGCCATGGTCACAAAGCGGTCCGGCGCCATGCTGAGATTCTGGTATGTGCTCATGTGCGCAAGTCTAAACGGCGACTCTTGCAATGGCCAGCAGCGTGACGTACAAGAAGGCCACGACAAAAAAACACCGTAGACCGATGTTGGCTACATCACGATTCACAGCAAGCGCTACGGCCTGGCTGTTGTGCACCGCGTACCTGCTTGCACCCCTGGCGTATGCACAGGGCTCCGTAGCAGAGCAGCTGACCGCGGTACGCGCAGACAAGAGCCGGCTGGAGCGCGAAGTCGCACAGTACCGCGCTTCCATGGACCTGCTGCGCGCCAACGGCGCCGGTGGCGTTGATAGCCCTGCCCTGCAGGCGCTGGCGGAAGAGCTGGGCCGCACCCGGGCCAGGCTGCGAACGTTGAACGAGCGCGAACGGGAGCTGACCGCGGAGCTGGGCAGCAGCGCCGGTACCGCAGCGCCCGCCAGCGCAGAGCTGAGAGAGGTGAGCCGACTGACCAGTTTGCTACAGGGCTACTATTCCGAAGCCGAGAGCAGCTCGACCGCAGACGGCGCCGACCATATTGCCACCGAGCAACTGCTCGCCCAGACCGACCTGGACAGCGACAAGGTGTTGCTGAGCGGCACCGAAGGGATTGCAGCCATCAACCTCATATCCGAGCGATTGTCGACCGTCAGCGCCAGCACCGCCTCCCGGCAGCGCAACATCGTATTCAACGTCGAGATTCGGCGCGCCGGAGAACTGGTTAGCAAGACCAACCACAGCCTGCGCCCGGTGGGTCAATCCCAGTACGTTGCCAGGGTGTCCCTGGGTGGTGGGGATGCACGCATCAGCGTGCGCAGCGACCAGTGGCGGGTGCAGCTGGAAGATGCCGGCGACTACCTGCTAACCCTGTACACCCCCGCGCCCGGTGAAGCCCAGCTCTATGTAATCCCGGTGGATGCCCTGCGAGCTACCCGCTGGAATGACACACCGAACTGGCTGCCACCGCTCGGAAACGCCGCCTCCCGATCATGAACGGGGCTGACAACGCCCCACACCCCGAGACAAGCTGGCGAGGCGCGGGCAGCGCAGAGCTGAGCTGGACCGACGGCGTGCCGCGCTCCGAGCGATTCGAAGACACCTATTTTTCACGCGCCGGCGGTGTGGCGGAAAGCCGCCACGTGTTCCTCGCAGGTAATGCCCTGCCGGAGCGCTGGCGGTCGTCGACCGATTTCACCATTGTCGAAACCGGCTTCGGCACCGGCCTGAACTTCCTTACCACATGGCAGGCCTGGCGGCAGAATGCCGGCCGGGGCAAGCTGCACTATATCTCTATCGAGGCCTATCCACTCACCCTCGCCGACCTGTTGACCGCCACCACCGCCTGGCCGGATCTGGCCGAACACTCCGCGCAGCTGGTGGCGGCCTACCCGCCGCCCCTCCCCGGTATGCACCGCATCCAGTTTGGCGGCATCTGCCTGGACCTGGTTTATGCAGAGCTGGACGAGGCATTGGCGATGCTGCTGGCACTACCGGAGCTGGTCGTGGATGCCTGGTACCTCGATGGCTTCGCGCCGGCGCGCAACCCGGACATGTGGACTCGCGACCTGTACCGGACCATGGCGACCCTGGGTGCGACCGGCTCGAGCTTTGCCACCTTCACCGCCGCCGGCGATGTGCGCAGGGGCCTGGCCGAGGCGGGATTCAGCGTGGAGAAAACGCCTGGCTTTGGTCGCAAACGCGACATGCTGCGCGGCCACCTGCAGAGTCCGGCCCCCGCGGAACCGGTGCAAATGACGCCATGGCACCTGCCGCGGGCGCGCTACCCGGACCCGGCGCGGCCCTTGTCTTCAGGCGAGATACCGCAGCGCGCCCTGGTGCTGGGGGCGGGGCTGGCCGGCGCCTTTACCGCCAGGGCGCTGGCCGAACGGGGTGTCGCCGTCGAGGTTCTGGATGCCGGCGGGGTTGCCGGTGGCGCGTCGGGCAATCCCCAGGGGGCGCTGTATACAAGGCTGTCCCACCGGGACTCACCGTTGACGCACTTCGCCCTGCACAGCTTCCTGTTTGCCTCGCGCCACTACCGGGGCATGCTGGAACGCGGCGAACTCACAGCGGGGCGGGACGGGGAACTCTGTGGCGCGCTGCAGTTGCGCCCGAGTTGGGGCCCCGACGACGTGCTCTTCGATACGGTCCGGTCGCTGCCCGGGCTGGTCCAGGGCATCGATAGCGAACAGGCTGCGGATTTGACCGGGTTGGCGGCTTGCGGCGGCGGGCTTCACTTCCCTGGGTCCGGCTGGCTGGACCCGGCAGCGGTGTGCCGGGCCCAGCTTACGCACGACGGGATCACGGTCCGCGAGCACTGCGGACCGCTGTCGGTCAACCGGACCGACGCTGGCTGGCAACTCCTCGACGCCGGCAACCGGCTACAGGCCGAGGCGCTGTTGCTTGTGGTGGCTTGCGGCGCCACCAGCGCCGAGTTGGTCGATGCGGACTGGCTGCAATTGCAGGCCATCCGCGGCCAGACCAGCCAGGTGGCCAGCCGCGGCGCGCTGGCGGCCTTGAAAACAGTGATCTGCCACGAGGGCTATCTACCGCCGGCGCGCGGCGGTGAGCACTGCCTGGGGGCCACCTTCGATATCGGCGATACCGACGCCGCCGTGCGCCCGGCTGATCACCGGACCAACCTGGCGCAACTGGCCCGCGCCCTGCCTGGGCTGGCAGCCGAGCTGCCGGAGCAGGTGGACGATCTACCGGGACGGGTGGGTTATCGCTGCGCGACGCCGGACTACCTGCCGGTGGCCGGGCCGGTACCCGACGCCAGGGAGTTCTGCGAGGACTATGCCGCGCTGCGCCGCAACGCCCGCCAGCTCATTTCCCAAACCGGTAGCTACCTGCCCGGGCTATACTTCACAGCCGGTCACGGCTCGCGCGGCCTGACCTCGACACCGCTGTGTGGCGAACTGCTGGCCGCGCAAATCTGCGGAGAGCCCTGGCCTCTGCCGGCGGAGCTGGCGCGCGCACTGGCACCGGCGCGATTCATTATCAGGGGATTGAAGAGAAACAGGCTATGAGGCTACTGGCCATACTCTCCGTGCTGGTGTGGTACACACACGCCGGGACGGCCTGGAGCCAGGAAATCCAGCAGCTTGACTTCGAGGTGATCGGCCGGCTGCCCCACAGCCGCAGTGACTTCACCCAGGGCCTGGAGATCCGCGACGGGGTGCTCTACCAGGGCACCGGCCTTGTGGGTCAATCCCGCCTGCAGGCCTTCGACCTGGCGAGCGGAGAGCTGCTGCGCGAACGGGTATTGCCGCGACCCTTCTTCGGCGAGGGGATTACCGTGTTCGACGACCTCGTCATCCAGTTGACCTGGCAATCGCGTCGAGTGTTCGTCTACCGACGCGACGACTTTACGCCGCTGGGCGCTTTTGCCATCACCACGGAAGGCTGGGGACTGACCAACGACGGCGAACGGCTGATCTACAGCGACGGCAGCGACGTTCTTCGCGTACTACTGACCGAAGAAGAGATCACCGTGCAGCGGGAAATCCACGTGCGGCGGGGCGACAGCCCGGTGCAGAGACTCAACGAGCTGGAATGGACGCCGGAGGGTATCTGGGCCAACGTCTGGCAGCGCGACCTGCTGGTGCGCGTCGACCCGGAGTCAGGGCAGGTGAACGCCGAGCTCAACCTCAAGGGCCTCTTACCCCGCACCGAGATTCGGCACAGCACCGATGTGCTTAACGGTATCGCCTACAACGCGGCTGACGGCACGCTGTGGGTCACCGGCAAGAACTGGCCCTGGCTTTACCAGCTTAAGCTAATCACACAGTAGTTTCAGGGCTTTCGCTGCTCGCCTGGGGCTGGGAGCGGCCGCGGAAAATCCAGTACACTGGCGCTTTCTTCAGCCCACGTAGAGCGGAACAAGCGAATGACCGAGGCGGTACAAACCCACGAAGCCTTCGACCTGGTGCGCACCGAGCACATCGACTCCCTGAACCTCGATGTGCAGCAGTTCGAGCACCGCGAAACCGGCGCCCAGCACTATCACCTGGCTGCCAATAACAGCGAGAACGTGTTCCTGGTCGCCCTGCGCACCGTGCCCCAGGATTCCACCGGCGTTGCCCACATCCTCGAGCACACGGCCCTGTGCGGCAGCGAGAATTATCCGGTGCGGGACCCTTTCTTCCTGATGCTGCGGCGCTCGCTGAATACCTTCATGAATGCCTTTACCAGCAGCGACTGGACGGCCTATCCCTTTGCCAGCCAGAACCCCAAGGACTTCAACAACCTACTGAATGTCTACCTGGACGCGGTGTTCTTTTCACGCCTGGACCCGCTGGATTTTGCCCAGGAAGGCCATCGGGTCGAGTTCTCCGAACCTGACAACCCCGCCTCGGAGCTGACCTTCAAGGGCGTGGTGTTCAACGAAATGAAAGGCGCCATGAGTTCCGTGCCCAGCACCCTCTGGCAAACCCTCTGCCATCACCTGTTCCCCAGCAATACCTATCACTACAACAGCGGTGGGGAGCCGGTGAACATCCCGGATCTCAGCTACGAGCAACTGCTGGCCTTTTACAAATCCCACTACCACCCCAGCAACGCTATCTTCATGACGTTTGGGGACATGCCCGCGCACCAACATCAGGCGGCATTCCAGGAGCGCGCGCTGGCGCGCTTCCAACGCCTGGACAGGCGCATCGAGGTACCGCTGGAGCAGCGTTTCTCGGAACCGCTGCGAGTGACGGAGAGCTACGCCTACGATGACAGCGGCAGCACCGACAACAAGACCCATATCGTTATGGCCTGGCTGCTGGGCGAAAGCACCGATCTGGAAGCCATGCTGGAAGCACAGCTGCTGGCCAATGTGCTGCTGGACAACAGCGCCTCCCCGCTGCAGCAGGCGCTGGAGACCACGGAGCTGGGTCACGCGCCCTCCCCTCTCTGCGGCCTGGAGGAATCCATGCGGGAGATGGTGTTTGCCTGTGGCATCGAGGGCAGCGAGGCCGATCGCGCAGATGCCCTGGAAGCCATGGTGCTGGGCGTGCTGGAAACGGTCGCTGACCAGGGTGTGCCCCAGGAGAAACTGGAGAGCGTCCTGCACCAGCTTGAACTGCACCAACGTGAGATCAGCGGCGACAGCTATCCCTTCGGCCTGCAGCTAATCCTGACAGCGCTGGGCAATGCCACGCATTACGCCGACCCGATCGCGGCGCTGAATCTTGACCAGGCGCTGGCCGGTCTGCAGCAGAAGATCCAGGACCCGGATTTCATCAAGGGACTGGCGCGCCAACTGCTGCTGGACAACCCGCACCGGGTCACCCTGGTCATGACGCCGGATACCGGCCTGTCGGAACAGCGCAGGGTCCAGGAGACGGCGCGCCTGGCGGCGATGAAAGCCTCGCTGGACGATGAACAGAAACAGGAGATCGTCGACCAGGCCACCGCGCTGGCGGCGCGCCAGGCCCAGGAAGACGACGAAGCCATCCTGCCCAAGGTCACCCTGGAAGACGTGCCGGACGTCATCCCGCGGCTCAGCTACGGGACCCTGGACAGCTTCCCCTGCACAACTTACGCCCAGGGCACCAACGGGCTGGTGTACCAACAGGCGCTGTGCCCGCTGCCGGAACCCGCGGCGGACTCCCTGGCGCTGCTGCCCTTCTACACCAATATGATGACCGAGCTGGGCCTCGGCGACAGCGACTACCTGGCAGTCCAGGATCGCCAGGCCGCCGTGTGCGGCAGTATCAACGCCTTCACCAGTATGCGCGGGGCGGTCGCCGACGTGCAGCAGGCTGCCGGCTACCTGGTGCTGTCGTCCAAGGCGCTGCTGCGCAATCACGAAGCCCAGACGCAGTTGATGCGAGACACGCTGGAGCAGGTCCGCTTCGATGAGCTCGATCGCATACGCGAACTGGTGGCCCAGCAGCGCGCCCGCCGGGAGCAGGCAGTAACCGGCAACGGCCACGGCCTGGCCATGGCGGCCGCCAGCGCCGGGATGAGTCCGGTGGCCCATCTCAGCCACCAGTTGTCGGGGCTTGCCGGAATCCGTGCCAGCAAGAAGCTGGATGACAGCCTTACCGAATCCAGTGCCCTGCTGCAGTTGGGCGAGCGCCTGGCTGGCATCCATGCCCAGTTGCACGACATGCCCTGGCAGTACCTGCTGGTAGCCGAGGGCGACCAGCTCGATACACTGGCCGCCAGCTCTGCAAAGAGCTGGCAGGGCTTTGCCGGTAGCGCCCAGGGCCAGGGCTGGGTGCCACAGGCGGTGCAGGAGCAGCGCCGGGAAATCTGGGTGGCAAACACCCAGGTGAACTTCTGTGCCCACGCCTACCCCACCGTACCGGTTGGCCATGAAGACGCGGCGGCGCTCACGGTGCTGGGTGGGTTCCTGCGTAATGGCTATCTACATACTGCGATTCGTGAGCAGGGCGGCGCCTACGGCGGCGGCGCCTCGCAGGATTCCAGTGTGGGTGCATTTCGCTTCTTCTCCTACCGCGACCCGCGGCTGGCGGATACCCTCGCAGATTTCGAGGCCTCGGTGCGCTGGCTGCTGGAGAGTACCCACGATGCGGACGCCCTGGAGCAGGCTATTCTCGGTGTCATCGGCAGCCTGGACCGGCCCAGTTCCCCGGCGGGCGAAGCAAAGCAGGATTTCCACAATCGACTGTTCGGGCGCGACCACGATCATCGCGGGGCATTCCGCCGCCGCATCCTGGAAGTTACCCTCCACGACCTGCAGCGTGTTGCCGAGACCTACCTGCGGCCTGACCAGGCCAGCGTGGCGGTGATTACCAGCCAGGCGGGGCTGGATGCCGCGGGCGGCCTGGTCGACGAACTCGGGCTGACAGTCGAGGAGCTGTAAAACGAGAGTCCCGTCGCGAGGACAGAAACGCGCGGTTGGGAAAATACGCAGCGGCAGGAATGAAAAAGGGGGCAGCTTAAGCTGCCCCAAAAGGCCTACAGAGATTTCTGCGGGTCAGGGGTCGGTTGAGGGCTTGCGCGCTAGAGCTCTGAGGTGTGCCCGTCGGCGAACCTGAAGTGGACGGAGCGCATCATGTCACTGCGCATGGTGTCGATCTGCTTGCGCTGTTCCTCGGTAAGCACCTGGCGAATATCCCAGCGGAGTTGCGCATGATCGACGGCCATACGGGCCATCAGCCCCGCCATCTCTTCAGCTACTACCTCGGCGCTGGCCTCGTCGAAGCCGCTATCCTGTGAGGCGAGATCGCCAATCTGGTGGCGCAGCTGCGACACCCGCTCGCGGTCTACTGCGCTGGCGAGCCTGGCCTCGTTGATCAGCAGGTTGATGCTCTGCTCCTGCTCAACGCTCAGACCCAGCTCCTCGGCAATGAAATCGAGCATGCCAGGACCCATGCCATGGGGTGGGCCAAAACCTGACATGTGGTTGCGCGCCATCACCGCCGCTGAAGTCAGCACCAGTCCCAGTGCCAGTGCGGGAATCCACTTTTTCATCGCCTTCTCCTTTGCCTGTGTACCCCGGCGTTCGAACCGCTACCGGCCCATACGCGCTTGCTTGTAGGGGCCATGCCGGTAGCTGTACCGGGATTGCCCAAGCGTTGGAGCCAGTCTAGGAGCGGCCCGTGTAAGTTTGGGTTGCCCCGGTGTAAAGTTGTGTTAAGAACGGCAATGAGCCGGTAAATGCCGGTGACAAAGGGCCACACGTCGGGGAGACTGCGCCCATGAACCATGACGTACTGATCATTGACGATGACAAGGAGCTCTGCGAGCTACTGACCGATTTCCTGTCACTGGAAGGCTTTGAGCCCAGCGCCATCCACGACGGCGCCGACGCTATTGAAGCCTGCAAGGGCCGGGAATTCGACGCCATCGTGCTCGATGTCATGCTGCCCCGGGTACAGGGTTTTGACGTACTCAGGAAGCTACGCGAGTTCTCAGACACGCCGGTAATCATGCTCACGGCACGCGGTGAAGACACCGACCGAATCGTCGGGCTGGAGATGGGCGCTGATGATTACCTGCCGAAACCCTGCAACCCGCGCGAGCTGGCCGCGCGCTTACGCGCCATCCTGCGCCGCACCGAGCGCAGCCGCGACGACGACAGCAACCAGTTGGATGTCGGCAAACTGCGAGTGAGCACCTCAGAGCGTAAAGTCCAGTTTGACGGGGAGGAAATCAAGCTCACGACCGCAGAATTCAATGTGCTGCTGGTACTGATGCGCCACGCCGGTGACGTGGTCAACAAGGAGTTGATCTGCCAACAGGCCCTCGGGCGCGCACTCACGGCCTATGATCGTAGTGTGGATGTGCATGTGAGCAACCTTCGCAAGAAGCTGGGCGAAGCGGAGCTGATCAAGAATATTCGCGGTGTCGGTTATCAGTTGGTGCGCGCCGATGTGGAAGCGGCCGCCCAGTAAGGCGCGCCACGTGACCTCCAGGCTGTGAACCCCGCCACGTGAATCTGTTTGCCAAGATCTTTCTCGGTTTCTGGCTGTCGATGATCGCCATCATCGTTAGCTGGCTGCTGGCGGGGCGCTATTTTGTGTTGTACGACGGCGGCTTCCCGGACTTCCCCAATGCCTCCATACAGGCGGCCCCCGTAGGCGGGCAGCCGCCGCCGGGCGCCAATCTTGGCCGCCCGGAAACCCGGCGACCGGGGGCAGAGCGTGAAGGCGTTGCGCGGCCGCCGCCCGGCGGGCCGCTGCTGCCCGGCCCCGGCTTTCGCGATCTCGGACCTGCCTCACACAGCATTTACCGCATCTTCTACGGCCTGCAGACCGTCGCCAAGGATGAGTTGGAAGCGTGGATTCGGGAGCGGGAGAACGAAGACGGTATCGACATACGGCTGGTAGACAGTGAAGGCCGCGAGATCTTTGATCGCAAGCTTATTCCCGGCAGTGACGCCGTGATCAGCCGCCTGGCGGGCTTCCGGCGCCGGGTGCTGCATCGCGCCGGGGATCGCATGATGTTTGGCCAGGAAATGTTCAGGCCCGAATGGGGCCCGCTCAAGCTGATCATTGTGCCGCGGCCGCCCGCCTCACCTATGATTGCCTTTCTCACCCAGCACCTGTGGCTACGCCTGCTGATTGCCGTGCTGATCAGCGGCGCCATCAGTTACCTGGTATCCCGGTATCTCACCCGCCCGCTGAAGCACTTACAGCTTGCATCCCGTGACCTCGCCGGAGGGAATCTCGCGGCGCGTATCGATGTGCCCGAGCGCGGTGGTGACGAGACCGACGCCCTGGCCCGGGACTTCAACAGTATGGCCGCCCAATTGCAGGACAAGATAACCGCGCAGAAGCGACTGCTGAGTGACGTTTCCCACGAGCTGCGCTCACCCCTGGCCCGCATGCGTGTAGCGCTGGCCCTGGCGGAAAAAGATCCGCAGCGGGGCGCGGAGCAGTTGGCGCGTATCGAGCGGGAGACTGCGCTGCTGGACGAGCTGATTGGGCAGTTGCTCGCCACCCCGGACAATGCCGCCAGCATGGAAGACAGCCTCGACCTGGTCAGCTTGCTGCAGGCGGTCTGCGAAGACGCTGCCTTTGAAGCCAAAGCCGAAAGCAAGTCCGTCAGCTTCGAGACCGAACTGGAAGAGGCACTGCAACGCAGCCACGGCGAACAACTCAAACGCGCATTTGAAAACGTCATCCGCAACGCGATTCGCTACACCCCGGCGGATACCGGTGTAGACGTCAGGCTCAACCGGCGGCAAACCGATGACCACGAAAACCATTACACCATCACTGTCGAGGACCAGGGACCCGGTGCGCCCCCGGAGGAACTGGAGCGCATCTTCGAGCCCTTCTACCGGGTAGATGAAGCGCGCCAACGGGAGACCGGCGGCTTTGGGCTGGGCCTGTCCATTGCACGGCGCGCTATCGAGCAGCACCAGGGTTCGATAAGGGCGGAAAATCGTCAGGGGACGGAGTCTTCCGGAACAGGCAACGGAATCACAGGCCTGCGGGTTATCATCACGCTGCCAGCGGGCGCGGCTTAGCCAGTCGCGCCTGGCTGGCGGCGCCTACTCAGCGAGCTCGGAGGGGTCGAAGTCCAGCGCCGCAGCAGCGAACTCAGCACCAAAACCGCGATAGTTGAGGAAGCGCATCTGACGCGCTTTTTCCTTGAAATCGAGCGGCGGCGTGGAGCCAAACTTCTTGAACCGAACCGCAGCAGCTCGCTCAACCCAGTCAACGTCCGCTGACTCCAGGGCCAGGTCCAGCAGTGCCGTATCCACACCTTTCTGCCGGAGCTCCTGGCGAATGCGGTCAGGCCCATAGCCTTTGCCCACACGCTGGCGAATATAGGACTCGGTAAAACGCTCATCGCTGAGCAGGCCTTCCGCCGAGAGATCATCCAGCACCGACTTGATCGCGGACTCAGCATCGCTGCCAAAGCGCTTTCCCAGCTTGAACGCAAGCTCGTGGCGCAGGTGTTCACGACGCGCCAACAGGTTCATTGCCTGCAGGCGAATATCACCGGGACCGAACTCACTGATCTGGTCTTGCATGGTGGATGCTTTCAATATCAGCCCTCGGCAGACCTCGACGCACAACCGCGTGCATCTGCGCACAATCTTGTGCGCTCTTGTGACTTTTCACGCTCTTCCACGCTCTTCCACGCCCTTTCATGCAAATCCGTATGCCTGGCGCGTCTCAGGAGCATGGGGCTGTCCGCGGCGAAAGGCTCCCAACGACACACCCAACTTCACACTACAAAAAACGCGCACCACCGGCGGGGAACCGTGGTACGCGAAGGGGGTCTTCCCCACCCGTGGCGAGGCGGGAAAGAGTAGCCGGCACGCTCAAAGCCGGCTACCAGCGGTGCCCCATGGGGTTGCTCGTCTCTGATGGCCTAGAGGACTGCTCGTCCAGGACTACTCCTCGAGAACTACTCTTCGACACTCGCTTCCAGACTGTCAGCGGCTATCTCGTCCGCCGCATCCTCCGCCTCAGCCTCCTCACCGGCAGGACCGGGCAGGTTCAACAGTTGGGCTCGAATCTGGCCCTCGATCTCACCAGAGATTGCTGGATTGTCCTCCAGGAACTTGGCCGCGTTGGCCTTGCCCTGGCCGATCTTGTCGCCCTTGTAGGCGTACCAGGCGCCGGACTTGTCGACCAGATTGAGCTTCACGCCGATGTCGATGACTTCCGCCATCCGGTAGATGCCCTTGCCGTACATGATTTGGAATTCGGCCTGTTTGAAGGGCGGTGAGACCTTGTTTTTCACCACTTTCACACGGGTCTCGTTACCCACCACTTCATCACCTTCCTTGACCGAGCCAATACGGCGAATATCCAGGCGCACGGAGGAGTAGAACTTGAGTGCGTTACCACCTGTGGTGGTCTCCGGGCTGCCAAACATAACGCCGATCTTCATGCGAATCTGGTTGATGAAGATCACCATGCAGTTGGTCTGCTTGATGGTGCCAGTCAGCTTGCGCATAGCCTGGCTGAGCAGGCGCGCCTGCAGGCCGACGTGAGAATCCCCCATCTCGCCCTCGATCTCCGCCTTCGGCGTGAGTGCTGCCACCGAGTCCACCACCAGCACGTCGACGGCACCTGAGCGCACCAGCATCTCGGTCACTTCCAGGGCCTGTTCGCCGGTGTCCGGCTGCGAGACGATCAGGTCGTCGATCTGCACGCCCAGCTTCTCGGCGTAGCTCGGGTCGAGGGCATGCTCGGCGTCGATAAAAGCGGCCGTGCCGCCGGCCTTCTGGGCTTCGGCGATTACCTGCAGCGTAAGGGTGGTCTTGCCCGAGGATTCCGGTCCGTAGATTTCCACGATCCGCCCCCGCGGGAGGCCGCCGATGCCGAGGGCAATGTCCAGGCCCAGGGAACCGGTTGAAATACTGGGAATGGCCGCCTGTTCGGTATCCCCCATCCGCATGACGGTACCTTTGCCGAACTGGCGTTCGATCTGGCTGAGGGCGGCATCAAGAGCTTTTTGCTTGTTGGCATCCATGGTTGTTCACCTCTGGTCTTGTTATGGCCGCTGCACCCTGCCAGTGCGATAGCTACGTATCGCTGTTCATGCTATTCGCATCTGGCTGGCACCGCTCCCCAGTGGGCCCGGGTGCAGGCGACTTATCGTTCAGGTGGTTGGCCGAAAAGCCACAGGATTTCACCTGTACGAAGTACTGTATATGTAACCAGTGTTGCGCCAAAGGTGCAAGCCCCCGACGAGGTTTTTTTCATCCGGGCCGGTCAGGTGACTTTCTGACGCTGCTGCCAGCGCTGATCAAGGTGTTCGCTGTGGGCCACCACCTCGCGCAGTGCTTCCAGCGCCTGCCATATATCGCAATAGCTGTTGTACAGCGGTGAGAAGCCGACACGCAGCACGTCGGGCTCGCGGAAGTCCGCCACCACGCCGCGCTCTATCCAGGCCTGCACCAGTCCGTAGGCCTGGGGATGGCTGAAGGCGAGCTGGCTGCCGCGCAGCTCCGGTTCGGAAGGTGATAGCAGGCGTAACGCCGCCGCCAGTTCGGTTTTGTGGAGGAGCTCCAGGAACAGGGTCCCCAGCGCCACGGATTTGGCGCGCACGGCCTGCATATCGATATCGGCAAACAGCTCCAGCGCCGCATCGAGAGCCGCCATCGACAGCACCGGCGGCGTGCCACACAGGTACTGCAGCATGCCGGCCGCCGGCTCGTAGTCGGGGTCGAAGGCGAAAGGTTCGCGGTGGCCCATCCAGCCGCTCAGGGGCTGCTGCACCGCGTCCTGGTGACGTTCGGCGGCGTATACCCAGGCGGGCGCGCCGGGGCCGCCATTGAAGTACTTGTAGCCGCAGCCCACCGCGAAGTCGACCTGGCATTCGTCCAGGGCCACCGGCATCGCGCCGGCGCTGTGGGCGAGATCCCAGATCGACAGGGCACCGGCAGCCTGGGTGGCGGCCGTGATCTCCGCCATCGGCAGGATGCGACCGGTGCGAAAATTCACGTGGCTCAACAGGACCGCCGCCACCTGTTCGTTGAGAGCGTCGGTGATTTCTGCCTCCGCCACCTGCACCAACCGCAGGTTCTGCTCCCCCAGCAGGCGGGAAAGACCCTGCACCATGTAAAGATCGGTGGGGAAATTGTCTGCCGCCGACAGTACCAGCGGGCGGCCCGGCCGCAGCATCGAGACCACCGACAGCAGTTTAAAGAGGTTGACGGAGATCGAGTCGGCGCAGATCACCTGGTCCCGGGCCGCGCCGACGAGCGGGGCAATCTTCTCACCCACCCGCTGGGGCAGGTCGATCCAGCCATGCGTGTTCCAACTGCTGATCAGGTCCGCGCCCCACTGCTGCTGCACCGTATCCTGCACGCGCACCGCGACCGCCCGCGGCAGGGCGCCGAGAGAGTTGCCGTCCAGGTAGACCTTGTCGCGGGGCAGCGCGAAGGCGTCGCGCTGCAGTGCCAGCGGATCGAGGCGGTCCAGCTCGACAACGGCTTCCCGGGTAATCACCGCATGACCTCGGCCAGCTCGGCCAGCAAGCGCTGAAAGGCCGGGGTGCCGGGGTGTACCCAGTCGAAGTGACCGGCTGGCATGGTCACCAGGATCTCGGGTTTCAGGAACGGCACCTCGACCGGCACGATCCGGTCAAGGCTGCCGTACATCAACACGGTGCCCTCAGGGGCCCGCCGCAGAACGGGATTGGCCGCCGCCCGCTGCGCTTCGGACAGGCCCGCCAGGAATCGGGCTGCGGCCCGGTTGCAGCTACCCTCCCCGGCGGCATAGTGCGCAAGGTCGGTAATGGGTGCCAGGCCCAACACCCCTCGCGGTTTGAACTCCTGCGATGCCTGCGCCGCCAGCAGGGCCAGGTGGCCGCCAGCGGAGTGGCCCGCAATAGCCACCCGATTGAGGTCCAGCACCGCCGAGTCCTGATCCGCCAGCAAGGCCAGCGCCGCCAGGATGTCATCAAGCGTGCCCGGCCAGCCGCCGCCCGTATCCCCCAGGCGCCGGTACTCGATGTTCCACACCGCATAGCCCGACTGGTTGAGAGCGGTTGCCAGCGCGCGGCTATAGCCAATATCAAACTGGTTGAGCCAACAGCCGCCATGGATGAATACCACCACCGGGAACGGGCTATCACCCCGCGCTGGCATAGACAGTTCGACGAACTGTTGTGACTGCTGACCGTAGGGTAAAGCGGTGGGCGCCGGTCCCTGCTGCAGCGCCAGCACAGCTCCAAACTCAACGCCGGGCTCAGCGGAGGGGTAGCTCACGGCCGGCACCGACGGTGCAGAAAACGCCGCTAACAGAAAGTTGAGCGACAGCGACGCGAGCCAAACCCTGAATCTGCTTCCCTGCATAGTGAGAATACCGGGTAAAAACGCTGCTGATCATACCACCGCCCGCACCGACATTGCCGATTTCCGCGACGCTCTGCTAACCTTTGGCAGCGTCGCCAGACGCACCCACAATTCCCCCCGTCATCTGCGTCGTGGCAACCCGCGCACGGATGACAGCCATTGCCTGATTGGGAACAGCTTGCAAGATTCCACGTTGAGGATCAGGGCCTACCGGGTCGGTGACCGGGATGCTGTCATTCGGCTGCACCAGGAGCTGCAGCTGTATGAGCGTGCTTTCAGGCCCAGCAGGGCTGTCGGCCTTGAGATCAGCCGGCAGCAGGTCGATGAATACGAAACCATGTTGAATGATGAAGACGAGGACGCGCACCTCATCGTCGCGGATGCCGGAGACGAACTCATCGGCTTTGCGTTTTTCCTGGTTGAGGATGAGCTACTCGAAGAGCCCAGAGAACAAGTGTACGTCCAGGATTTGATGGTGACGGCAAACCGGCGGCGCTCGGGAACCGGAACCCGGATCATGCAGGTGATCCGCGAGCTGATGGCCCACCGGGGTATTCGTAAGATGGACCTGCAGGTGCTGGTGGGCAACGAGGCGGCCATCGAGTTTTACCGGGCCCAGGGTTTCGAACCTGCCTACCTTGGACTGAAGTCTTCCCTCCCGGACCTTGGCGAATAGCGACCGAATCCGGATGCGACCCTCGTCACCGCTCCCAGCGGTAGCGCAGCACCATTCCGGTCACGTACTGATTAAAATCCACGCTCTCGAGGTTGGACTCCCAGTCCGAGTAGGTGTAGTACAGCTCGGCGTCCAATCGTGACGTGAGCGCCACTTCCAATTGTACGTGCGCACGGTCACGCTCGTCGGAACGATCTTCACCAATGGACGGTGTCACCGAGCTGTAATCCCTGTCCAGGTAGCGATATGACAATTCGAAACGCGCTTTCCTGTCCAGCAGGGTCAGGCGGTAGACGTATCGCGCTTTAAAGGTGTTTCCGGTGTAGTCAAAGCGCGCGGCATCGGCATCCTCGTCCCGATACTTGTAACCGATATTGAAGAACCAGGGCTTCCCCGGTGGGAAGTGGTACAGGTCGAACTCACCAATGACGGTAGTGGCATCGCGGCCGGAGTTTACGTCATTGTTCTTGTCCGCGTAGACGACGCCGGCGCGGGCGAACCAGCCCTTGGTAAAGAAGCCAGACACATAAGGTGATACGCGCGCCAGTTCCAGAAAGGACTCATCGTCCAGATCCGAATTGACGTAAAAGCCGGACAGCCCGATATCCGCGTCGCCCAGGTCTTTTGTCAGGTCCGCGCTGACAATGTGCGAATTCTGGTCGACTTCAGAGAAATCCTGGTAGTCCAGCATGCTGTAGCTGTAGCTGAGGTCCAGTTCAACGGTCTCTCCGAGGGGCTGCGAATAACCGACAGTGGCCTCAGCACGTATTGCGGTATCGCTTTCTTCACTGCTCAGGTCAAGTTCGTCCAGCGAGACAACGCTGTCGTACTCGGCTCCGCCCTCCACTTCGACAAAAAATTTTGGGTCGTCCTCATCTTCAGACTGGGCTTGTGCCAGCCCGTGTGCGGTGAGGAAGGTGATCAGACAAAAAGCGCCGGCGTTTCCAGACCACAACACCGATGCAAGGTTTCGGGGCGATAGAACCATCATATGCACAAATCCTTAACGTTTGTCCTGGAACTTCATCGCTGCACAGACGCACAGGCAGAACGTCCCTGTTGTTACGAAGCTTCAGTCGCCGCCGATTACATCGGAGCGCTGAAGGCCACAGGCCGCGCGCAGCACAGACAGGGCCTCAGAGGGTTCTGCGAGCTCCGACTTGGTGAGCACTTGCACCCCGGTGGCCGCGCTTGCTTCGCTCGACAACATCGGCGAGCAGCTCAGCATACCCGTCAGAGCCGTGACTTCGTGGCCAAAGGATCGCAGCATGGCGACCCCGCCCTGCGCCGCGACGGCATCTCCGCAGGCGAACACCAGGCCGGACAGACGCTCCCTCAGCTCGGGGTCACGTAGCAAAGCCCCGGTCTCTTCCTGCAGTAGCCCATCAGCTATTTCCATCACTACGGCATCACATCCGGCGGACTCAGCCGCGCCAAGCAGGCGCCAGATACCCGCTTTGATCCGGTCGATAGGGGCAAGATAGGTAGTCGCCATGCCCACGTCGCTGAAGTCTGCAACGAAGTGGGCACCGCTGTCCTGGTACTGATGATAATCACCAAAAGACCCCGTGCCCGTCGCTTTGATCGCGCCAACGCGCAGCCCCGCGACGCGCAGGCCATGGCTCAGTTTTGCAGTGGCGAGGGTCTTCCCGGAGTTCATGGACGTGCCCACCACAGCAATCAATGGAACTGACGTGGGCGCCGTCGTGCCGTCCAGCACATAGGACTCCAGGTTGAGCGTCTGGCCGTGACGGTCAGCAACGCAGCCCAGGGGTAGCACCCGTGTTGCAGACCGGACACGTTCATTCTTGTACCTGGCGCGACCCAGGCAACCGCCACCGGCGAGCATATCGGTGCCGCTGGGATCGATTTCTGCAACACCTTCAAACTGGTCGGGGGCATAACGCGCACCGCAGGGCATCACCACCAGGTCGCCGGGGAACAGTGTGGCCCGCCTGCCGGAACGTAGCTGGATGCCGCGATGCTGACCGATCTCCAGCACCCTGGCGAGGACCAGGTCTCCGGGGCGCACGCGGCTGTAATTCTGATGTAGCGATACCGCGTCAGCCTGGTCCACGCGACGGGCGGCGAAGCACCAGTGGGCGTTGCTCAACAGGGTAATGGGGTCGTTGGTAATGGCTTTGAGGGTCATGGCTAGCATCCTTTTTCGCAATCAATTGGTTGTCAGTTGTTTTCGCAGACTTTGCGGGCGAGACCACCTTGCTGTGCGCAGGTGCTGAAGCTGTGATCACAGCCCTGGAGAAATGTCAGTCGCGCAGTACGTGGAAGGCCGAGTGACGCCTGGCTGCGATTGACCGAAGCCACGTAGCGGCGGGCGCGCTCGAGCCGATTCACTCCCTGTTGCTCGTCGACCAGTTCGTTCTGGCGCAGTGACTCATCTCTGGACGTATCGTTGGACCCCACGTAAAGGCTGATGCGACGCTGCAGATAGCTGCGCAGCCCTGACCGCATCAGGCGGCTCCAGGACTCTCGCCGCGTCGGGGACTCGCCAATGCCGTAGGGATATGACGCAGTTTCCTCCGGAAAGGTGTACCAACCCGCTGCGCCGAGATGCAGGTCCCCCACGGCTTCGGGGTATAGCATGGCGAAGCGGTGCGCCAGCTGCGCCCCACCGGAAAACCCGAACACATCAACGGGTCCTTGAAAAGCGGTGTCCATGGCCCGCAGCGTGGCCAGCAGCGCCAGTATCGTCTTGTCGGGGCGCGCGCGCCTCGTGATGCGCTGATAGACCGGCCACTTTTCTGCGGTAAGGTGCGGCACCACCACAATACGGCCCGTGGCTTCTGCCGCAGATGCAAACGCCCGGGAAAGCTCAACTGCGTTGCGGGATATACCGTGCAGCGCCAATAGCGGCGGCTTTGAGCTCGGCTTGCTTGGCAGGGTAACGGTCGATTCCAGAACTCCGGCTGGGCAGATAGACAAGACGGTGTCGCCCGATGCCTGCCGGGCGCTTTCCCGGTTGAGATTCTCGTATTGCATGGTGATCTCCGTATTCGTATATGGGGTGGTGACACTAGCTACAACGCCGGCTTTTCGAGCCTATTCCCGTGATCAAAAAATATTTCGCATCCACCCCAGCGCCACAACCATCACCGCCGATTCTGCGGGAATAAAACGAAACCACAGGCGTTATAGGTGTATTGATGCCGGTGCTTCGCCCTTCAGCGGAGAACCAGGGAAGCTGACCAGAGGTGTGGAAAAGCATGTTTCTTGAAGAATCAGGTGCTAGCTGGAGACCGTTGCTTGAGGTTAAATGGGAGTTCGGGCACACCCGTGTGCCAGGGCATGTAGACCGCTTTGTCCGGACTTGGGCGGGCAGGGGCCTCAGCTTCATCGAGGCTGCATTGCCTACCACTGCTGCTGTCGGGCGGCGCACCGAACGACAGAGCGTGCAGACCGTTGGCTCAGCGCTGAAGCCGGCGTGGAGCGATAGTAAAATCACCGGGCTGCCACAGCGGCAGCGCCATAGCGGGCAAGGAATGAGCTCTGATTTTACCGAAGACCTGGTTTCACTACTTCCGCGACTCCGGCGCTTCGCACTGACGCTGACGGGAGACCTTGATCAGGCCGACGACCTCGTGCAGCAGGCCTGCGAGAAGGCGCTGCTCAAGCAGGACCAGTGGCAGGTCGGTACGCGACTGGACTCCTGGGTGTATCGAATTATTCAGAACCTGCATATTGATCAGCTGCGAAGCCAGGGCAGGCGCTCCGAACATCTGCATGAGGATTCTGTCGACGAACTGGTCGACGCGGGCAGTAAAGGCCTTCCCGAGCGAGAAAACATGCTGAGCGTGCTCTCGCGCATTATTGATGAACTGCCTGAGGAGCAGCGGTTGGTGATGCTGCTGGTTGCGGTCGAAGAGCACTCTTACCGCGAGGCCGCAGACATCTTGATGATACCGGTGGGTACCGTGATGAGCCGTCTGGCCAGAGCCAGGACCAGGATCATGGCCACACTCGAAGCTGCCGACGCGGGGCCGGAGAGAGGAAAAGAGAATGCGTGATGACATTGATGAACTGATGGCGCACCACGATGGTGAGCTACCCGGCCAGGATGCAGAGCGGCGCTTCGATGACCCGGAATCCAGGGAATTGCTGGGAAAGCTGGCCAAAGCCGACAAGGCGTTTGCCAGTGCGGCAGATGAATTGCTGGACATACCGGTGCCGTCGAAACTGGTCGATGCCATACGTCAGCCGCAACCGAAAACGGCAGAGATTATCCCCTTTCCCCGTCGCCGTGGCATCGTGGGACTTGCTATCGCCGCGGGGCTGGCCACTGTTATCGCCACAAACACCCAGCTATTTCAACCTCCGGCAAATCCCGGAGCTGACGCCCAGCCTGCGGGCTACGCAGCACTTCTACAGGAGACCATGGAATCAGTTCCCAGTGGCGAGATGCGAAGCAGCGATGACGGTTCCGTCAGTATCTTGCCAATGGTTTCCTTCAAGACGGACGCAGCCACCTACTGCCGAGAGTTCATGAGTTCACAGAACGGTGCGGAGTTTTCCGGTGTGGCCTGCCGCGACCGGGCCGGTAGTTGGACGCTCTTGAGTCAGCAGGGCGGAGCCAGCGCCTCAGGTGGTGACGCCTACCGGGTCGCTGAGAGCCGGGAGGCTAAGGCCGAAGCGCCGCAGACACCAAACAGGGCCGCTGAGCTCAGCTACGCGGAGGAGCAGGAGGCAATTCGCTCGGGCTGGAAGGGCTCAGGGCTGTAGCGGTCGCAGCAGCAGGCTGCGTCCGGCAAGACCCCGACCGAACACCGGATCGGTGCCGGGCCGGCCGAGATCCAGGGTATCTGACCTGAGAGCCTCCAGCGCTGACTGCGGGTCTGGCGAGGTGCTGATCCTCTGCAGCAACAGACCGGATACCAGCGGTGCGGCAAATGAGGTGCCGGTAAAGGCCCGGACCTCAGCGTCTCCGGAGGCCGCATAAACATTGACACCCGGTGCAGTAAACTCCACGTGATTTCCCCGTCCTGAGCGACGATAGGCCCGGCCGTTCTCGTCCACAGCACCCACGCCGATCACGCTGGCGTAGGCTGAAGGATAACGCGGTTCTGCGAAAGGGCCATCGTTGCCGACCGCGGCAACGATGAATGTGCCCTGATCCCGCAGGCGCTGGAGTGCTCGCTCGACTACCGCATTAGGTGGCCCCGCCAGGCTCATGTTCACAACATTTACCCTCTGCTCCGCCAGCCATGCGAGCGCAGTCACCAGACCGTCAGTGGACGCGATCAAATCTTTACGGGCATCCCGGTAGAACACCGATGCGGAGTAAAGCCTGGCGCCCAGGGCCATTCCCCTGAAGGAATCAGACTGTCCCACCAGCAGTGACGCCACCGCGGTGCCGTGATCACCTGTGGATTGCTGCCGCACCGGAACAAATTGCCGCTGCGTTATCCCGGCACTTGAGAGCAGCGGATGTTGCAGGTTCACGCCGCTGTCGACAATGCCGACACGCAGGCCGGCCTTCGCATCTATGGCTTCTGCGCGATACAGACCCGCTGCGGTGGTGCCGGACCCGGCGGCCTCCGCGAGCACAAAGCCATGGTTGAAGTCTACGGCGGCATCCGGGTAGCGCTGAGCAATATCAGTTTTGACCTGGTCCAGGCGGACGTCGCCCTGAATTACGAAACGGCCCAGGGAGTCCCCAAGGCTACTCAAGTCTTCGATAGCGACGGAGCGGAGCTGCGGGCTTGCCGCTATCGCCCGCACGTCATCGGCGTTCGCCAGCACCAGCAACTCATCACGGGCAACGAAGAGCTGCGGTTCGAGCTCGACCATATTCAGCAGGCGATCTACAGATCGTTCCAGACGAGCATCGGATAGGTCACCTTCCCGATATTCGGATGCTTCGTCTGCAGAATCAGCCTCGTAGCGCACCGCCGGCGCGTACTCGTCTTCATCGTCGTACACGTCGTCGCGGTCGTCGTCCAGGTCCGCGTCAAGCGCGTCTTCGAGGTAGCTTTCCGGGTAATCGTCCGCGGCCTCCTCGGCAGCCTCTTCCGCTGCCTCCTCAGCCGTTTCTTCTGCCTCTTCTTCCGCGTCTTCTTCGGCGGCCTCCTCGGCAGCTTCCTCGGCCGCTTCTTCCGCGGCCTCCTCAGCAGCTTCTTCCGCGGCTTCCTCGGCGGCTTCTTCCGCGGCCTCCTCGGCAGCTTCTTCCGCGGCTTCCTCGGCGGCTTCTTCCGCAGCCTCCTCAGCAGCTTCTTCCGCGGCCTCCTCG
>JANQLM010000104.1 GCA_028280635.1 Halieaceae bacterium
GTTGAATAGTGCACAGAACGCACACTTTTTTGGTGTAAGTGGCCCGGCGCTACACTAGGGTGGGCTCAAAGACACATAGTTGCGCTGAGCGATGACGGAAGAACAGCCCCAGGAAGCGGGAAACGACAAGGTTCTCAACCGCCTGGTTGACGGCCTGGTATCCAAGTTCCTGCGCCTGACCATTGCCAAGAAGCTTTTGCTGGGCTTCAGCTCCCTGCTGGCACTGCTGATCCTGATTTCCGCTTACGCCCTCACCAACCTCAACCGCCTCAATTCAATCAATGACAGCATCCTGCTGACCGACCTGCCCGTGATTCTCGCGGCTAATGAGATGGTCGACCTGATTTTTTCCGAGGAGCTCTACAGCCGGCGCTATGCGGTGTTTCGCACCGAGGAGGTCATGAGCTTGCTACAGGAGCGTAACACCGAGTTCAAGATTCAGCTTGAACGCATCCGCGCGGTGCCGGAGCAGCGCGACTTTCCCGTGCAGGAGATCGCCGCCCTGCACGAGCAGTATGTCGGCCTGTTGCTGGAAGCCTCCGGCTCAACCACCGAGGTGTCGACGACGTTTTCCGCCGCCTATGACGAGCAGATCAAGGCCCAGCAGGACGAGCTGATCGCGGTTATCCGGGACATGGGTGACCAGGCCCAGCGCGACCAGAACGCCAAGACCAACACCACGGCCAGCATCGGCTCGCTGGCCTTCAAGGCCGCTGCCATACTCTGCGTGGCCGGCTTGCTGCTGTCGCTGCTGGCGGCCGGCCTCATTACCCGCAATATCTCCGGTGCCATCAACAAGCTGCGCGAGGCGACCGAGATGATTGCCCGCGGCGAGTTCGATATTCAGCCGGATATCAGCAATACCGACGAGCTCGGCGACCTGGCGGGTGCTTTCGTGGCCATGGCCGATCGCCTCAAGCACCTGGAAGAGACCAACCTGGATACCAGCCCGCTGACCCGCCTGCCCGGTGGCACCACCATTGAAGCCCTGATGAAGAAGCGCATCGAAGCCGAAGCGGAGCTGGCCTTCTGCCTGATGGACATCGACAACTTCAAGGCCTACAACGACCACTACGGCTATGCCAGGGGCAACGAGTTGATCCAGGCCACCGCCGATATTGTCAGCAGGGCTGTCGCAGAGCACGGGTCAGAGGACGACTTTATCGGCCATATCGGCGGCGACGATTTTGTGGTGATCACCACGCCGGACGCCTTTGAGGCCATCTGCCAGTCGGTGGTCGCCAGTTTCGATGCGGATATCCCCGGCCTCTACAGTGCCAGCGATCGGAAACGGGGCTATATTGTCGGAGAGAACCGCCAGGGTGATAAGGTAGAGTTTCCGTTGGCAACCATCTCGATTGCCGTGGTGACCAACAGGGACAACAAGACGCTCAACCACATCCAGTTCGGCGAAGTGGCCGCTGAAATGAAGGAGCATGCGAAAGCCGAGGCCGGTAGCGTGTTCAAGGTGGAGCGTCGCAAGTCCGCGGAAGGCACGCGGAAAGACCGTAAAAAGAAGGCGAAAACCGCCTGACAGCAGGGCTTTAGCATGAGCGCTTACAGACTCGCCGTATGCCTGGTATTTGCCACCGTAGTCGGTGGCTGTGCGCAGGTGGGAGATCGGCCCGAGACCATCACCCTTGAGGAGCACGCCGAGGAAACCCTGCGCCTTAAGCGCCGTATTGCAGACCTCGAGTCCCGGCTCGAAAACCTTGAGCAGGCCAATGCCGAGCTGCAGGCCCGGAACGCAGAGCTGAGCAAGCGCATCGAGATGCTCAAGGTGCTCGACCAGGCGGTCGAGGAGAAGCGCAGGAATTACAACTCCAAGTAGCAGCGGTCGGGAGTTGCTCAGCCCCCGGCGCTGACCTCGCAATACAGATCGATCGCCTGTTGCTGGATTACCGCGACAAGTCTCTCACCCGCGCGATGCAGATCGAAAGCCAGCGCGTGGCCAGTACGAAGGTCATGATCAGCGAACAGTTAGCGACGTGAATGCACCGCTCCTTATCTCCGGCGCTATAATGCCGGAAGGTCCGGCGGTGTGGGTGGCAACACATGCAGTTGGTAACAGCTAATGCTGTTCACGTTCCCGAGGTCGGCCGCCTGTTCGACCTTTACCGGCAGTTCTACGAGTGCGAGCCGGACATCGAGGCGGCTACCCGGTTTATCGGCGAGCGTATCCGCAACGGCGAGTCGCGGGTGTTCATCGCGCTGGACGGCGACCGGGGCCTGGGTTTCGTGCAGCTCTATCCCTCGTTTTGCTCGGTAGAGCTGATGAAGATCCAGATTCTCTACGATCTCTATGTGGATGCCGACGTTCGCCGGGATGGCGTGGGTGAGGCCCTGATGAGGCGCGCATCGGAGTTCGCTCGGGAAAGTGGCGCAGCGCGGGTCGATCTGCTCACCGCGCACAGCAATCATATTGGACAGCACCTCTACGAAAAGCTGGGTTACGAGATCGTCAACGAGGATTTCCATGCCTATTCGCTGTATCTATAGTTCGCTGTATCTATAGTTGCGCCCTGTACACCCCCTGACTCGACACCGTCACAGTACGGGGCCACACTTATAGTTTCTACTGGCTACTGACGCAGCTATCCAGGACTACACGTCGCGAGGTTTGACGAGGCATGAAAACACTCAAGGTTAATGGCAAGCGCATCAAGGTGGATGCCGACGAGGGTACCCCGCTGCTGTGGGTGATCCGTGAGCAACTGGGCATGACCGGTACCAAGTTTGGCTGCGGCATTGCCCAATGCGGCGCCTGTACCATCCATATCGACGGCAAGGCGGTGCGCTCCTGCGTTTACCCGCTGAGTGCGGTAACTGAGAGCAACGACGTCACCACTATCGAAGGTCTCTCCGAGAACGGCGATCACCCGGTGCAGCAGGCCTGGGCGGAGCTGGATACGCCTCAGTGCGGCTACTGCCAGCCCGGCATGATCATGGCGGTGGCGGGTATGCTCAATGACATGCCCAACCCCAGCGACGAACAAATCGACGCGCAGATCACCAATATCTGCCGCTGCGGCACGTTCCAACGGGTGCGCGAGGGTATTCACCTCGCTGCCAAGAAGTCTTGAGGGGGTGCGTCATGAATGATCTGGTAAACGGCATCAATGTCTCCCGCCGCAGGTTCATTGTCGGCGCCTCCGTGGCCGGCGCCGGCCTGTCTCTGGGCATCCTGCCGGCGGGCAAGGCCTCAGCCGACGGACACCTCGACGAGGTCAACGCCTGGGTGGTGATCGCCCCGGACGACACTGTCACCGTGCGAGTCGCCCGCTCCGAGATGGGTCAGGGCACGCTGACCGGCCTCGCCCAGCTGGTGGCCGAGGAACTGGAATGCGACTGGGAAAAGGTCACCTGGGAGTTCCCGACGCCGGGGCAGAGCCTGGCGCGGGAGCGGGTCTGGGGTCCGTTCTCTACCGGCGGCAGCTTCGGCCTGCGTGGCAGCCAGCAGTACATGCGTGAAGGCGGTGCTGCCGCCCGCATGATGTTGATCGAAGCGGCAGCCCAGAAGTGGGGCGTGCCGGCCGCTGAATGCTACGCGGAGAACAGCGTGATCTATCACAAGGGCTCGCGCCGCAAGACCAGCTTCGGCAAGGTCGCCGACGCCGCCGGCAAGCTGGCGCCGCCCACTGAGGTCAGGCTCAAGCAGGAATCCGAGTGGAAAGTGGCGGGCCAGCCGCTCAAGCGCCTGGATACCGCTGACAAGCTCACCGGCAAGCTGGTCTACGGTGCCGATATCCAGCTCGACGGTATGTTGCTGGCCAGCATCAAGGATTGCCCGGTAATGGGTGGCAAGCTGGTGAGCTACGACGAGGTCGCCGTCAGGGACATGCCCGGCGTGCGCGGCGTGGTGAAGGTGGAAACCGCCCTCGGCACCAGCGGTGTGGCGGTGGTGGCCGACACCTGGTGGCAGGCCAATAAGGCCCTGGAGAAATTACCGATTGAGTGGGATCTCGGCCCCAACGCGGATTTTGATGACGCGGCACTGACCGAGTTACTGGAAGATGGCCTGGACGCGGACGAGGCCTTTATCGGCAACGCGGGCGGCGATATCGGCGCTGCCTTCGCCGCGGCGGACCGGGTAGTAGAGGCGGTTTACAAGGTGCCCTCACAGAACCACGCGCCAATGGAGCCGATGAACGCCACCGCGGTGTTGACCAAAGACAAATGCGATGTCTGGTGCCCCACCCAGGACGGAGAAGCGGCGCTGGCCGGTGCCTCGGAGGCCTCCGGCCTGCCCATCGAGCAGTGCGAGGTCTACAAGACCATTCTCGGCGGCGGCTTTGGTCGTCGCGGTCGGCCCGACTATGTCCACCAGGTGGTCGAGGTGGCCAAGGCCTTTCCGGGTACGCCCATCAAGCTGCAGTGGTCGCGGGAAGAGGACCAGAAGCATGGCTTCTTCCACCCCACCACCATGGCGAAGATGCGCGGCAGCCTCGATGCCGACGGCAAGCTGACCGGGTTGCACCTGCGGATTTCCGGGCAGTCCATCCTCGCCGGCCTGGCACCACAGGCATTGCAGGACGGTATGGACCGGCTGGTGTTCCAGTCGCTGTTCAAACAGGGTGTTGCGCCGAACATGGAAGATCACGTGATCAGTTACGACTTTGAAAACCTGCTGGTCGACCACGCCATGCGCAACCCGCCGATTCGCCCGGGCTTCTGGCGCGGCGTCAACATGAACCAGAATGCCATCTACATGGAGTGCTTCATGGACGAGCTGGCTGCGGCGGCGGTGCGTGACCCGCTGGAGTTCCGGCTCGCGCATATGGGTAAAAACCCCAAAGGTGCGGCCGTGCTCAAAGCCGTGGCCGAACGCTCCGGCTGGGGGCAGAAAGACGGCAAGCACCGCGGCCTGGCGGTGACTTATGGCTTCGGCAGCTACGTGGCGGCCTGCGCCGATGTCACGGTCAGCGGCAATGGCGATGTGAAGATCGACCGCATTGTTGCCGCCACCGACTGCGGCACCGCGGTCAACCCGCAGCAGATCGAGGCCCAGGTGGAAGGCTCCTTCGTCTACGGTCTGTCGGCCCTGCTGTACCAGGAGATCACCTTCGACCAGGGGGTGGTGGAGCAGCAGAACTTCCACACCTACCCGTCCATGCGCATCAAGGACATGCCCAAGGTGGAGACCATCCTCATGCCCTCGGGCGGTTTCTATGGCGGTGTGGGTGAGCCCACCATCGGCGTGGCAGCTCCGGCGGTGATGAACGCAATCTACGCCGCCACCGGCAAGCGGGTGCGCAGCCTGCCGCTGAAAGAGCAGCTCAAGGCCTGAGACCTGTTGCGCTGGCAGGCTTTGCTCATTGCTTTCCTGCCGTGGCTCGCGGGCTGCGGCGGGGTGGCCACCGGGCCCACTGGCATTGACCAGGCGGCGCTGCTGACTGCCAGTTGTTCCGGCTGTCACGCTGAAGGTGGCCAGGCCATTACGGGCCTGACGGGAATGCCTGCAACAGAGCTTGAAGCCAAACTACTGGCTTACCGGGATGATGCTGGGGGCGGGTCCGCCATGCACCGCATGGCGCGCGGTTACAGCGATGAGCAGATCGGGCTGATCGCCCGGACGCTGGGTGACTGAAGCGTGAGCGCTCGCCTGTCACGGCGCCGTTTGCTGGCCACGCTTTCTACTCTGGGTCTTGGCGCACTGCTGTCGCCGGCAAGCCTGGCGCGAACCGCGAAGGCCCGTATTGTTGTGGTGGGCGGTGGCTTTGGCGGTGCGACCGCAGCGCGTTCCCTGGCACGGCTGCTGCCGGCCGCCAGCATTACCTTGGTGGAAGCTTCGCGCCACTACGTGGCCTGTCCCTTCAGCAACCTGGTGCTGGCTGGTGTGCGCGAGATCGAGGCACAGACCTTTGCCTACTCCGCGCTGGCCGCCGAAGGCATCGAAGTTGTGAGGGCGCGCGCCACCAATGTGGATGCTGTCACCCGGACTGTTACGCTCGACAACAGCACTGGCCTCAGCTACGACCGGTTAATCCTGTCACCGGGTATTGATCTGCACTGGGGCGCACTGGAAGGTTATGACCCGAATGCGGCGGTGCGTATGCCTCACGCCTGGAAGGCGGGCAAGCAAACCCTGCTGCTGCGCGAGCAACTGCTCGCCATGCCCGAGGGCGGCGTGGTGCTGATGTCGGTGACTGCGGCGCCGTTCCGTTGCCCACCGGGGCCCTATGAGCGCGCCAGCCTGATAGCGGGCTACCTCAAGCGGCACAAACCGCGGGCGAAGTTGATTATCCTCGATAGTAATGACGCTTTCTCCAAGCAGGGCCTGTTCCAGGCCGCCTGGCGTCAACACTATGGCGATATGATCGAATGGCGCAGCGCCTCCAATTTCGGCGGGGTGATTCGCGCCGATGCGCGTGCCATGGAATTGCACACGGATTTCGATACCGAGCGCGGGGATGTCATCAACGTAATACCGCCGCAGCGCGCCGGGCGCATCGCCGAACGGGCTGGCACCGTGGATGCCAGCGGTTGGTGTCCCATCGATGCCACCAGCTTCGAATCCGCCCTGGTGCCGGGTGTGCACGTGATCGGTGATGCCACCATCGCCGCGCCCATGCCCAAGAGTGCCTTTTCCGCCAACCAGCAGGCCAAGGTCTGCGCCATCCAGGTGGCGCGCCTGCTGGCGGGGCTGGCGCCTGAGCCCACCACCCTCGCCAACACCTGCTACTCCTACACGACGCCGGAGTCGGCAATTTCCGTATCCGGCGTATACAACAATGCGGATGGAGTCTTTATCAGTGTTCCGGGCGCCGGTGGGGTCAGCCCGATGGGGGCGCCACCCGTATTCCAGCAGCGTGAGGGCGAGCAGGCCGCCGACTGGTTCCGCGCCATCACGCGAGAGGCCTTCCTGTAGATGGCCCGCATGGCAACATGCGTGTTTTTGCTGTTCGGCCGGCTTGTGTGGGCGTCAGATAGCCTGCCGCCGCTGGCTCAGGTCGCTGGCAGCCCGCAACAGGGCGAACGCATCTTTGTCGAGCGCGAGGCCGGACACTGCGTATTGTGCCACCAGGTGCAGGGCCTGGACGCGCCCTTCCAGGGGAACCTGGGCCCCGACCTGACCGGTGTGGGCTCGCGCCTCAGCGCCGCGCAGATTCGCCTGCGCGTTGTCGATGCCTCACGGCTCAACCCGGATACCATTATGCCGCCTTATTACCGCAGCGCGGGGCTTGAGCAGGTAGCGACTGATTACCGCGGGCAAACCGTGTTGAGCGCCGAGCAGATTGAGCACCTGGTGGCCTGGCTCGCCACTCTGGAGCAGTCCGGTGGCTGAGAGTCTGCAGCGGCGTGAATTCCTGGCTCGCGGCGCGGCCCTGCTGGGCGTGGCGCTGGTGCCGGTGGCGGTGGCCACGCCCGGAGAGGTTGACCTGGAGGTGGCGGGCCTGTTCGGCAACCGCCCGATCCTCCCCGGTCGCGTGACGCTGGAGATTCCGCCGATATCCGAGAATGGCTACTCAGTGCCCCTCAGCGTCGAGGTGGAGAGCCCGATGACGGCTGAGGATCACGTTACCCGTATTCTGCTATTCGCCGAGGAAAACCCGCAGCCGAATATCGCCCGCTTCGAATTGGGCCTGCGGGCGGGGCGCGCCCGCATCCAGACCCGTATCCGCATGGGCGGCTCCCAGAAGATTCGCGCCATTGCCGAACTCAGCGACGGCTCCCTGTGGTCGACCGAGACCTTCAGCATCGTCACGCTGGCGGCCTGCATCATCCAGTAGGGGCAAGAGTATGAGTACCACGATTCGCATCGCCGCCCCGAAACAAGCCAGCCGTGGCGAAGTCATGGAGCTCAAGGCCCTGATCCGCCACCCCATGGAAACCGGTTACCGGCGCGACCCCTACGGCAAGCAGATCCCCGAAAACATCCTCCAGCGCTTTGAGTGCATCTACAACGGCGAAAAAGTCTTCGCCGGCGAGTTCTTCCGGGCCATTGCCGCCGACCCCTTCCTGACGTTTTACACGGTGGCGGTCGAGTCAGGCACCCTGGAGTTTCGCTGGGTAGGCCAGGACGGGCAGGTGTATTCCGAGTCGGTGGAACTGGAGGTGGTGTGAGGCGTCGGCTGCCCGCGCTGTTGCTGGTCGTGGCATCGGCTGCGCTCGCCGACACGCGCAGCTTTGTCGATCAGTCGGACCTTCCCGCCGAGGCCGTGCGATCCGGTAGCGTGTTCCTCACTGCGGAAACCCGCGCCCTGCAGGCGGATGGCTTTGCCAATCCGGGTTACCTGTGGGTCGAGCGGGGCGGGGAGTTGTTTAACGACGGCGACAAAGTCTGCAGTAGCTGCCACCAGGCCGATGCGCTGGCGGGCGCCGCGGCTCGTTATCCACAGTACGACGCAGTCGCGGGAGCACTGCTCAACCTGGAAGCCCGCATCAATCTCTGTCGCCAGCACCACCAGGAGCTGCCGCCGCTGGCCTACGAATCCGATGAGCTGCTGGCGCTGACCGCCTACGTGGCAAACCTGTCACAGGGCCGGCCCCTGACGGTCGCGGTTGATGGCGATGCAGCGCCTTTTTTTGAGCAGGGCAGGGCTTATTACTTTCAGCGCCGCGGCCAGCTCAACCTCGCCTGCAACCAGTGCCACGATGACAACTGGGGCGGGAAGCTGCGCGGTGACACCATCAGCCAGGGCCAGCCCAACGCCTGGCCCGCCTACCGCCTGGAGTGGCAGACTTTCGGCTCCCTTCACCGTCGCATTCGTGATTGCGATGTGGGCGTGCGCGCCGAACCCCACGAGTCCGGGTCCGAGATCTACATCAGCCTGGAGTTGTACCTGGCTTGGCGTGCCCGCGGGCTGGCCGTCGAATCGCCTGGTATCCGTCGCTAGTCTCCTGACACCGATCAAGGCGCGGTAGCATTTTGGTCTGGTACCGTAACTGGACATTGTTCATGCGCGTTGGAGGTACTTGTCATGAAGATGAAAGCTGCAGTTGCACGTGCATTCGGTGAGCCGCTGGATGTGTCTGAAGTCGAAAAACCCGAAGTATCCCCTGGAAAAATCGTAGTCAAAGTCGAGGCCAGCGGTGTCTGTCACACCGACCTGCACGCCGTGCAGGGAGACTGGCCGGTCAAGCCCGAGCCGCCGTTTATTCCGGGACATGAAGGTGTCGGGGTGGTGGCGGAAGTGGGTGCAGGCGTCACCGCGGTCAAAGAAGGCGACCGGGTGGGCATGCCCTGGTTGCACTCCGCCTGTGGGCACTGCCGGCACTGTGTAGGAGGCTGGGAAACGCTCTGTGAATCTCAGGAGAATACCGGCTACAGCGTAAACGGCGGTTTTGCCGAGTATGTGCTTGCGGACCCGAACTTTGTCGGCCATCTGCCCGATCGGCTCGACTTCGCGCCCGCCGCCCCCATTCTTTGCGCGGGAGTTACGGTTTACAAGGGCCTCAAGGAGACCGAGGTAAAACCCGGGCAGACGGTAGTCGTGTCGGGTATTGGCGGGCTCGGTCACCTCGCGGTGCAGTACGCCCGTGCCATGGGGATGCACGTCATCGCCGTGGATATCGATGACGCAAAGCTGGAGCTGGCGCGCGAACTGGGCGCAGATGTCGCGCTCAATGCTGCGAATACGGATGTCGTGGCAGAGGTTCAGGCGGGCGGTGGAGCGGAGGGTGTGTTGGTGACCGCTGTTGGAAATGCATCGTTTTCACAGGGTGTGGGCATGCTGGCACGCGGCGGCACCATGAGCCTGTGCGGGCTGCCGCCCGGTGATTTCCCGCTGCCCATTTTTGATGCGGTGCTGTGCCGCAAGACGATACGCGGCTCCATCGTGGGCACCCGGCTGGATCTGCAGGAAGCGCTGGGTTTTGCGGCTGAGGGCAAGGTAGGCGCGCATTTCAGCATGGACAGCCTGGACAACATCAACGGCATCTTTGATGCTATGCGCGCCAACGCCATCACCGGGCGCATTGTGATGTCTATCTAGACCCTTCGCCTCACCGGTGTGGCATGGGGCTTGTCACTGAGCGGACGCTTTCGGTTAATCTAGCGCGTTGATCGTCCATTCAAGGAACGCACACTATGCCATACCGCTCCTGTTTCGAGCATCCGCTGAAGGCCCTCATCCTCATCCCCCTCGTCGCCCTGTTGGGTTGTGCCCAGGAGAGCAGCACGCCGGCGCCCGGCGCAGCACCGGTGGTGAGCGCGGCGGTCGAGCGCCCACGCTATGAGATTACGACAGAGGCGGTGTTCAGCGCCGCGGATATTCCTGCCTATACCGGCTCCCACGATGCGGTGTATGACTACATCGACGAGCATATCGAGTTCCACGTTGCCGAGCTGCAGCGGTGGTTACAGCAGCCCTCGGTCAGCGCCCAGAACATCGGCGTGCGGGACATGGCCGAACTGGTGCGGCAGGACTTTATCGACCTCGGTTTCCAGGAAGCTGAACTGGTAGAGACTGACGGCCACCCGGGTGTCTGGGGCTATTACGATGCCGGCGCCGACAAGACCCTGGCGGTGTACATGATGTACGACGTGCAGCCGGTGGACCCGGAGGACTGGCTGTCACCACCCTTCGAGGCCAATATCGTCCAGCACAAGGCGGGCAGGGCGATCATGGCGCGGGGCGCCACCAACCAGAAGGGCCCCCAGCGTGCTTTCCTGAATGCCCTGCAGTCCATCATCGCCACCGAGGGCAAGCTGCCGGTCAACCTGATGATTACCGCTGAGGGTGAGGAAGAGCTCGGCTCGCCAAACTACCCGCAGATTGTCGATCAGTATGAAGAGCGCCTGAAGACCGCCGACGGTGTGTTGTTCCCCATGTCCGGCCAGAACCTGGCGGGCAGGACCACGCTGATGCTGGGTGTGAAGGGCATCGTCTACTTTGAGGCCCAGGCCACCGGCGGCGACTGGGGTGGCCCCAGGACTGCAGAGATTCACGGTTCCAACAAGGTCATTGTCGACTCGCCTGTGTGGCGGCTGGTGAAGGCCCTGTCCACGCTGGTGAGCGAGGATGGCAATACGGTGCTGGTGCCGGGCTTCTATGACGACGTCCGCCCGCCCACCGAGGAGGAGCAGACCCTGATCAACGGTCTCGCCACAAGCTGGAACGATGAAATGCGCCTGGGCCTGTACGATGTCGATCACTGGATCGATGGCATGACCGGCCGCGATGCCATTGTCGAGGCCATCTACACACCGTCGCTGAACATCGACGGCATCTGGGGCGGATACACCGGCCCCGGCACCAAGACCATCCTGCCGCATACGGCCACCGCCAAGATCGATACCCGCATGCCCTACGGCCAGGACCCTGACAAACAGCTTGCCAAGATTCGCGCCCACCTCGACGCCCAGGGCTATGAAGACATCGAGCTGCGTATGCTGGGGGGCTACCCCGCTGCACAGACCTCGGTAGATACCGATCTTGTGCAGTCGGTGATTCAGGTGGCCAACAAGTACGGCGAGCCGCCCACGGTGAACCCGCGCATCTTCGGCAGTGCGCCGTTCTATCAGTTCACCGAGCGCCTCGGCCTGCCCATGCTGCCGGCGGGGCTCGGCCATGGCGGCGGCGCCCACGCACCCAACGAGTACTTCATCATCGAGCCGAATGAGGGCAGCAACATCGCCGGGCTGGCCGAGATCGAAAAAGCCTACGTGGATGTGATCTATGCGCTGTCCGAATAGACCATGAGCGAATTACTTACCGCGGGCGCCGCCGCGCATGTCTTCGCCCAGCGCGCACCGGATGAGGTCGTGGTCATCTGCGCCCGGGAAGACGGCGGCGCGGACACCCTGACCCGGCAACAGTTTGACCGCTGGGCCAATCGCCTGGCCCATAAGCTGCTGGAGGGCGGTGTCGGCCCCGGGGATTTCGTGGCGGTGATACTGCCCAACTGTGTGGAACACCTGGTTGCCACGCTGGCTGCCTACAAGGCGGGTGGCACCCCGATGCCGGTCAGCTACAGCATGCCGCCGGAAGAACGCGACGGCCTGCTGGCCCTGGCGACACCGCGCTGCATCATCGGGGATGTGCCAGACCTGGACGCCATCAGTCGCGCCGACATGCAGGCGCTGGATGCTTACCCCGACACCCCGCCGCAGGCGGGTGTGCCCAATCCCATCAAGGCGCTGGGCTCCGGTGGCTCCACCGGCAAACCGAAGCTGATCGTGACCCCCGGTCCATTCCAGTTTCCCGAAGGGGAACATCCCACCGCCAAGCTGTTGCGCTTCCTGCCTTCTGACCTGCAGTACTCGCCTGGGCCGCTGTACCACAACGGGCCGTTCTTCTTCACCCAGGTGATGCTGTTTCACGGTGGGCGCATTCTCATCAATGAACGCTTTAACGCGGCGCGCATGCTCGACCTGATCGAGGAGTATCGACCGACTGCGCTGAACCTGGTGCCGACCATGATGCAGCGCATGCTGCGCGAACCCGAGGTACAGCACCGCGACCTGGGCTCGGTGCGGCTGCTGTGGCACTACGCTGCAGCCTGCCCGGACTGGGCCAAGCGCGGCTGTATCGAACTGTTTGGCGCCGAGACGGTGCTGGAGCTGTGGGCGGCCACCGAGGCCACCGGTATTACCGTGATCGACGGAGCGGAGTGGCTCGAGCACCCCGGCAGTGTCGGCCGCGGCGTGCTCACCGAGTTTCGTATCGTCGATGAAGACCGCAATGTGCTGCCACCGGGTGAGGTGGGGGAGATATTCTCGCGCTTTGGTGATGGCGGCGCGGGCTACCAGTACCTGGGCGCCAAGGCGCTGGAAACCGTGGGTGACGGCTTTGTCAGCGTCGGCGACCTCGGCTACGTCGACGAAGAGGGTTACCTCTACCTGGCTGACCGCCGCACCGATATGATTATCTCCGGCGGCGCCAATGTCTTCCCGGCGGAGGTGGAAGCGGTGATTAGCAGCCATCCCACCGTGCAGGATGTGGCGGTCGTGGGGCTGGTGGACGACGACCTGGGGCGCCGTGTGCACGCCATCGTCGAGCCCCGCGACGGCGACCTGCCGCCGGACGTGGACGAGCTGACGGCCATGTGCCTGAAGGAGCTGGCGCGTTACAAGGTGCCGCGCACCATCGAGATTGTTGACAAGCTGCCCCGCAACGAAGCCGGCAAAATTCGCCGCCTGGCGCTCAGGGAAGATAGAGGCGGCTAATCACTTGCGGGCAATACTGTCGTTGGAAGCAATCGACGCACCGCCCGCTGCGTAGCGCCGCTTGGTTTCCTCGCTCCACTGGTCGATCTGGTCGGCGTCGAAGCCGTAGGCCAGTCCGCGTTCTACCGCCGGCCGGGCCCGGACCCGGTCCACCCAGGCTACTACATTGGCATGGCCGGTGATGTCGATCTTGCTCCACTTCCAGCCTCGCACCCACGGGTAGCAGGCGATATCTGCGATGGTGAACTGCTCACCGCACAGGTAGTCGCGGCCCTGCAGTTGCCTGTCCATCACCCGCAGCAGGCGCTGGGCCTCGTTGTTAAAACGCTCCAGGGGGTGGACCTTCTGCTCCGCAGGCACATCGTCCATGTACCGGGTGTAGCTCAGCTTGTTGCCGAAAACCGGGCCGACGTTGGCGGCCTGCCACATCAGCCACTGAATGACATCCCAGCGGGATTCGTCCCGGGGCAGCAGGGGGGAGGGGAACTTCTCCGCCAGGTACAGGAGGATGGCGCAGCTTTCCATCAGGGTCTGGTCGCCATCCACCAGGCCGGGAATTTTCTGGTTGGGATTGATGGCTGTGAACGCCTCGGAGAACTGGTCGCCCTTCATGATCTCCACCGGCACGACCTTGAATTCCGGCAGCTCGATGCCGGCTTCGATCAGTTCCTCCAGCATGATGGTGACCTTCCAGCCATTGGGGGTGGCATAGGTCCACAGCTCCAGTGCCACGGCTCAGGCGCCTCCTACGCGCAGCTGGCCGAGGTAGTCCATCTTGCCCAGCGGCACGCCGTGGATGCGCAGCATGTCGTAGAGGGTGGCCGCGTGGAAGTAGAAGTTGGGCAGCGAGAAGGACATGGCGAAATCGCTGACCTTGAAGGGGATCTCGTTGCCGCCGACACGGAACACCAGGGGATTGTCAGCCAGGGCGTTGATGGAATCGGCGTCCTGGGCCTGCAGGAATTCAATGGCGCCGGCCACCAGGTCCTTGCACTTCTGGTAGTCCATATCTTCCATCTTGGGCGGAGGCGCAAACTCACCTGCCTGCATGCCCTTGATGGCGTTCTCGGAGTGGTGCCAGACCGAAATCACCTGGAAGCTGAAAGGCGCCATATCCGCTCGCAGCTTGTAGCCGACCATTTCCTCGAGGGTGAAGTGGCCGGCTTCGGCATGCGCTTCGCCCTTGGCCATGACATTGCTTACGCCGCCCAGGGCCTGCAGGAAGCTGGCGACGGTGGTGTCGTAGAGAGATAGTGACATTGGGAAGTCTCCTGTGAGAGTAGGGCTGGGCGTCAGGCGGCGAGGTCGGCGGCCATGATGTCCAGGGCCTCGCGCCGTGCCATGAGTTTGTTCATACCGTAGGCCTTCGACGGCAGTTGCGCCAGTTTGTCGGCAATGACGAGGGCGCGCTCGACGGCCTCGCCGGCCGGCACGACCTCGTCGAGGAAGCCCGCGGCCACCGCGCCGCCAGGATCGAGGATCTTTGACTGGGCCACCACCGGCACAAAGTAGGTGGGGGCGAGGCGAGCTTTCAGGGGCTCCATGCTCCAGGGGGTCAGGGGCACGCCCACCGCGGTTTCGGTCATGCCGAACTTGTAGTCCCCGGCCTCGCCGATGCGGGTGTCGCAGGCCAGCAGCCACAGGGCGCCCACGGTGAAGGCGTGGCCCGTGCAGGCTGCCACCGTGGGCTTATCGGTGCCGAACAGGGTGTGGACGATGCGGCCGCCGGTATTGGCCAGGGCGTGCATGGCCTGGGCGTCATCGCCGGTCATCACGGCCATGTCAAAGCCCGCGCAGAAGGCGCCGGGGCGGCCGGCCAGCACGATGGCCCTGGCCTCGCTGCGAGCGCTTTCGAGGGCGGCGAGTATTTCCCTGGCGGCATCCAGGGTGATGGCGTTCTTTTTGCCGTCGTCCCACTGGATCAGTGCAATCCCGTCACTGGTTTCGCTGGTGACATTCAAGGCTTTGTCCTCCTGATTGGCAATTAGTGTTCTTCCTGAGCCAGGGCAGAAATCAGCAACTGGATGCGCTGCCTTGCCTGGTCGCGGCTCAGGCCGCGGCGGCTCTCTACCCGCAGCCCCTGCACCAATGTCATCACCAATCCCGCCGCGTCGGCCGGTGCTATACCGGGCTGCAACTTCCCGTCCTCGAAGGCTTCTGCGAGGCACGCCTCGAAGGACTGCTGCAGGGATTCCAGCGGGGCGGTCACCAGGGTGTGCAGCTCCGGCTGGGCGCCATCAAACTCCAGGGCGCTGTTCACCAGCAGGCAACCCTTTCGGCGGTCTTCGTCGGAGAGATTGACCAGGGTGTCGTCGAGGAAGGCCGTGATGGCAGCAAAGCCGCGGTGCTGCTCGCGCACGCTGTCGAACCGGGCGGCGGACCAGCGGGCATAATCGTCGATCAGCGCTTCGAACAGGGCCGCCTTGCTGCCGAAGGCGGCGTAAAAGCTGCCGGCGCCCATACCGGTGACGCTTAGCAACTGCTGCATGGAGGTGGCCGTGTAGCCACAGCGCCAGAACTGCTCGCGGGCGGCGCGGAAAGCCTGGCGACGATCGATCTGGACGGGTCTGGGCATGCACCGTGGATTCCGGGATGGAAGGCAGAAATAATGGAATGATCATTACATAATGTCAAGTAAAATACAGTCAGTTCTGATTGTTTTTACCCGACTCCTTTGCTAGGTTATTTGCTCTGAGCCTTTTCGGTGTAAAACGTCGATGACAAAACGGCCGGGCCACGGCCGGGGAGATAACAACAATGGCTGTCGAGACGAAGAAAACCTTCTGCCGGTTCTGTCACGTGTTCTGTGGCATGGAAGTGGATGTGGATGACGGTAAAGTCGTTGATGTCCGCGGTGACCACGACAATCCCATCTCCGAGGGCTACACCTGCCCCAAGGGTCGCAGTGAAGTCGACCGCATCAACCACCCCGAGCGTTTCACCGCCTGCCAGAAGCGGGTAGAGGGACAGCTACAGCCGATAGACACCACCCAGGCCCTGGACGAAATTGGTGAGCGTCTGCGCGCCATTATCGCAGAGCACGGTCCGCACTCTGTTGCGGTTTACAGCGGCTGCGGCGGCCACCGCACGGCGGCCGGCGGGCCATGGTTCGTGGGCAAGTGGCTGGAGGCCCTGGGTTCCCGAGGCATGTACACCTCCTACACTATCGATTCCCCGGCACTGTCAATTGCCACCGGCTGGCTGTTTGGCGCACCCATGCCCTTTGGCTCACCGGACATCGAGAACTCCGAGGTGGCCATGTACGTGGCCACCAACCCGACTGTGTCGCACCTGTGGACCATGCCCCAGTCGAACCCATCGACGCGCCTTAAAAACACCCTGAAGCGCGGTATGAAGCTGGTGGTGATCGACCCGCGCAAGTGCGATGTGGCGCGCCGTGCCGATGTGCACCTGCAGGTGAAGCCGGGCGAGGATGCCACCCTGCTGGCGGCCATGATCAAGGTGATCATCGACAACGAGTGGCATGACAAGGAGTATGTAGCGTCCTACTGCTCCGGATTTGAAGAACTGAAGGCCGCGGTCGCCGACTTCGATCTTGACTACGCCGCGGCGCGCACCACGGTGCCGAAAGACACCATTGTTGAAGGTGCCAGAGTCTTCGCCACCGCCGGCAGCGGCGCGGCCCAGACCGGTACCGGGCTGCACATGGCCGCCCACCAGAACCTGTGCGTGTTCCTGGTGTGGGTGATCAATGCCATTTGTGGCCGTTACGACCGCCGCGGCGGCATGACCCGTATTACCGGCGCTTTGTCACAGCCGCTGCCGGAGAATATGGGGCCGCTGCCGATTCCCACCTTCAGTGGTGAAGTGTCACGCATTCGCGGCATTCGCGGCATGTCCGGACTGTTCGGCTACAACGAGATGCCCACCAATACGCTGACCGACGAGATTCTCACACCCGGCGAGGGGCAGGTAAGGGCGCTGATCGTCAACGGCGGCAACCCGGCGCTGGTGTTCAGCAATACCGAGCGCACGGTGGAGGCGCTCAAGAGCCTGGACCTGCTGGTGTGCCTGGACCTGTTCGAATCGGCCACCGCACGCTACGCCGATTACCTGATGGCGGTGAAGCACCCCTTCGAGCGCAGTGACATCCCGCACATGATGAATATGTTCTACCCGCAACCCTTCATGCAGTACACCGACAAGCTGGTCGAACCTCCGGCAGGCACCATTGAGGAGTGGGATTTCTTCTGGGAAGTTGGCGAGCGGCTCGGCATTCGAGCGGCGGTTCCGGGCCTGCCGGAAGACCGCAAGCCCGATGCGGAGGAGATCATGCAGGCGCTGAACGCCAATTCGCGCACGCCCTTCGAGGACCTCAAGGAGAATCCCAGCGGCAAGCTCTACGGTGACCGCGAGACCGAAGTGGGCGGGGTGATTCCCAATATGATCGGCCACGCCGACCGGCGTATCGCCGTGGGCAACCCGGAGCCGATGACGGAACTGCGCGAGGTGCGCGCCGAGCCCATGCCGGTGGCCGGCAGCTACAGCCCGGAGAAGGACTTCCAGTTTCGCGCCATTACCTACCGCATGCCCGAGGTGTACTGCACCACCGGCCATAATTTACCGCGTGCCGAGAAAAAGCGGCCCTACAACCCGGTGCTGATCTCCCGCGACGATCTCGCCGCCCACGGCTTTACCGACGGTGAGTGTGTGATCGTTGACTCAGGCTTCGGCCAGCAGGAAGGGATTCTCGAGGCCTCCGACGATGTGGCCAGCGGTACCCTGGGTATCGCCCACGGCTGGGGTGACCCCGGTGACGACCGCCCGGTGGAGGAGAAGGGCATCAATGTGCAGGCCCTGATCCCGGCTCACGAGCGCTACGATCGCGTCACCGGCCTGGCCCAGCAGAGTGCCTACCCGGTCAACCTGCGCAAACACGAGGGCCGCATTATCGCCCGGCAGTAACGGCACTCATTGCGGCTATTCGAACTGGATGCTATCCAGTCGCGCCGCGTAGCATTCGGATGGGCCTTCACATTCGGCGTAGTTGAATAGCCAGGCAATCTCGTAAACCGGGTCGTCACTGGCTGGCAGTGGCAGGCGTAAGCTAAGGGGTTGGCTGCCCACTGGCAGCGTGCTTTCCTCGACTGCACCTGCCCGGCTCTTCACGATAAACCTGACGGTACGCTGAGTGTCAGGTCCGGGTGAGCCCGGTGTCAGATTTACGCGCAGGTGGCCAGCCTGTGACCGAGGTGTGCTCAGGTAGAGCGTTCCCTGTTGTTGAAGTCGGTTTCCGGTGACCCCGAACAGGATACCGGCATGCGGTGGCCCACCCTCCCAGCGGAACTCGCCGGGCAGTGCTTCCGCGCGCAGCGTGTGATGCTGTTCCGTATCCGCTGTCGATGCGCTGTCGGCTTCGGCATCAGCGAACGCAGCAACGACGGTGGCTTCAGCCGCTGTCCATTCCGGCATCGGCACAATGCCCTGGCTTGCCAGCTGCGCCAGCAGGCCAATAGCCACGCGCTCGGTTGCCCAAGGTGCGGGATGGCAGTCGTTGTCGTTGATGCACCACCGCGCCGTGTCGCGCTGTAATTCGCGCGGCAGGTGTACCACCGGCAGGGAGAACCCGGTGTCGCTCAGCAGTGGGTCTAGAAAGGCCCGCGGATGGGTGCGCCAGAACAACGAGCCCGCCCTGGCAGAACCCCACCAGAGCAGTACAACGGGTAGCTGATAGCGCTCGCTGGATGCTTCTATGAGTTGCAGATTCTGCTGCCAACGCGCACGCACCGCCGGCATCTGCAGGTCCCTGAGGGTATCGTTGGGTCCCCAGAAAGGCGCGGCACCGGTCTTTTGAGGCCCGGCAAAGCGACCGAGCACCCCGGGCGGTACGGGTCCCGCCGAATCCCAGATATCGTTTCGCAGCAGGCTCCAGACCAGCACATCGGGCGCGAGACTTTCCAGGTGATGCTCCAGGAAGGCGGCCTGATCCCGGGTGTTCCAGCCGGGCAGGGCAACCGTGATGAATTCGAAGCGATCAGTGCCGAACTTGTCTGATGCCAGTTTGTCCAACTGGGCTGCCACAGTGTGTTGGTCCGCGATCTTGAAGCCGAACAACACCGAGTCACCGAGCAGGACGACGCGGGTGACGCCTTCCGCTTTGGGGCCGGGTTCGGGGCCACGCAGGCCCAGTGAATTGACGGCATAGCCGCCGTCAGGTCCGGCGTGCCAGCTGACTTTGTCCAGGTAGGGATTGATCACATAGCTGATGTTGCGAGCGGCGTGGGGATAGACTGCGCGGTCGGATTCGCTGCCCCCCAGGAGTTCCGCCTGCAATTCCAACTGTGACAGCAGTCCAGCCCGCATCCCGTCCAGTTTGCTGTGCTGTACATAGAGATATACAGCCATTGCGACCGTGCTTGCAAAGAAGGTCAGCACCAACACCAGCAGGAAGCTGGTCAGCCGCTGCAAGCGGTCGTAGGTTAACTCTGCCATGAGCCTGTGACTGCCGGTGTTGGGTCCGTCGAAGAAGAGCTCGCCAGCCTAACACTTTGTCCGGCGGCATTCAGCACAGCGCCCCGGGAAGCGCTTGCTTGCCCGGGTTTACTCGTGTCCTGCACGGCATTATGGTGGGGCGCTGAATCTACCGGGGAAACAGTTTTGGTTCATATTTTGGGGATATCGGCCTACTACCACGACAGCGCGGCGGCGTTGATCCGTGATGGCGATATCGTGGCTGCCGCCCAGGAGGAACGCTTTACGCGACGCAAGCACGATGCCGCCTTTCCTCACAATGCGGCCGCCTACTGCCTTCGCGAAGCGGGTGTTTCCCTGACCGATGTGGATCACATCGTCTTTTACGACAAACCCCTGATCAAGTTTGAGCGCCTGCTGGAAACTTATCTGGCCTACGCGCCGCGCGGTTTTCGCTCGTTCCTGGCGTCCATGCCCGTGTGGCTGAAAGAAAAGCTGTATCTGAAAGCCGTGTTGAAAAAAGAGCTGGCGGAACTGGGTAGCTGCAGGGTGGACGAGCTCCCCAGCCTGCTGTTCACCGAACACCACAAGGCTCATGCCGCCTCCGCTTTTTTCCCCAGCCCGTTTGAACGGGCGGGCGTGATGTGCCTGGATGGCGTGGGGGAGTGGGCTTCAAGCTCGGTCTGGTTGGGTGAAGCCAATGCCCTTATTCCCCAATGGGAGATGCATTTTCCTCATTCCCTGGGCCTGCTCTATTCGGCCTTCACCTACTACACCGGGTTCAAGGTGAATTCGGGTGAGTACAAACTCATGGGCCTGGCGCCCTACGGTAAACCTCGCTTCGTCGACCTGATTCGCGACAAGCTGCTGGACCTGAAAGAAGACGGCACGTTTCGGCTGGATATGTCCTACTTCAATTACGCCACCGGATTGACGATGACCAGCCACCGCTTCCACGATCTGTTCGGCGCCGACCCAAGGCAGCCGGAGTCCGAGCTGACACAGCGAGAAATGGACATCGCCGCCTCCATACAGGCGGTTACGGAAGACATCGTCATGCGCCTGGCTGGCACGGTTCGCAAAGAACTCGATGTGAGCCATCTTTGCCTGGCAGGAGGTGTGGCGCTGAACTGCGTCGCCAACGGCAAGTTGCTGCGGTCTGGCGTGTTTGAGGATATGTGGATTCAACCGGCGGCGGGAGATGCCGGCGGGGCCCTGGGGGCTGCGCTGTCAATCTGGCACGAGTACCTCGAGCAGCCGCGTACACCTGTGGCCGACGACAGCATGCGTGGCGCGTATCTGGGCTGCTCTTATACCGGTGAAGAGATTGCTTCGTCTCTTGATAACTTCGGTGCGCACTATCAGCGCCTGAATGACGATGAGCTGCTGCCTTTGCTGGCCAGACTGCTTGATGACGGCAAGGTGGTGGGCTGGATGCAAGGTCGCATGGAGTTCGGCCCCCGGGCCCTGGGCGCCAGGTCCATACTGGGTGATGCACGCAATACCGCCATGCAGTCGGTCATGAACCTGAAGATCAAGTTCAGGGAGTCCTTTCGGCCATTCGCGCCGCTAGTGCGGGCTGAGCAGGTGAGTGAGTATTTCCAGCACACCGGTCCCAGTCCCTACATGCTGCTGGTAGCGCCGGTCCGGGAAGAGCGGCGGCTGGCGATGACAGCAGACCAGCAGGGGATGTTCGGGATCGACAAGCTGAACATCCCCCGCTCAGATTTGCCGGCGGTAACGCACGTCGACTATTCTGCGCGCCTGCAAACCGTTCACGAACAGACCAACCCGCGCATGTACAAGCTGCTGGAGGCCTTCGAGAACCAGACCGGCTGCGGCGTATTGGTCAACACCTCCTTCAATGTGCGCGGAGAGCCCATCGTGAATACTCCGGAAGACGCCTACCGATGTTTTATGCGCACTGGCATGGACTACCTGGTCATCGAAGATTTCCTGTTGAGTAAGCACGATCAACCGGCATGGGACGAGCAACAGGATTGGGAGAAAGAATTTGAGCTGGATTGATCCAGGGGGCAGCGTCATTACTCATGGCTGATGCGTCGATACCTGAGTTGGATCGCAGGGGCCTGCGCCAGTTTGGCTGGATGCTGGGCGGCTTCCTGGCGGGTGGCTTCGGCCTGCTGGTTCCATGGCTGTGGGGCCTCGATCGCCTGCCCGTCTACGAGTGGTTCCTCGTGGGGGCGGTGTTTGTTGCCTGGGCAAGCATTGCACCGGATTCGCTGCGACTGGTGTATCGCTCCTGGATGCGCATTGCCCTGGCTGTTGGCAAGGTCGTCAATACCTTGATATTGGCCGTGGTGTTCTTTATTTTTGTCGCCCCGATGGGGCTAGTGATGAGGATGCTCGGCCATGACCCCATGCGGCGTAAGCTGGATAGGGCGGCCGGCAGCTATCGAGTAGAGAGCAAGGTCTCTGCTCGCGACCAGGTGGAGAAACCTTACTGATGTTTGAGCTATTGGGCGATCTCTGGGGCTTTATGCGCGAGCGCAAGAAGCTGTGGCTGACGCCGCTCCTGGTCGTCCTGCTCCTGTTTGGCGTGCTGATCGTATTTGCGCCAGGCTCAGCCGTCGCACCGTTCATCTACACGCTGTTCTGAGAAAAGCCCCCGCGCCAGGGGGGACCCCTGTCGCCAGACCTGTTTATTCGCCGCTGCTGAACTCAATGCCCTGGGCCAGGGGTAACTCAGAGCTGTAGTTCACTGTGACCGTCTGGCGGCGCATATAGGCTTTCCAGGCATCCGAGCCGGACTCCCGGCCGCCGCCGGTTTCCTTCTCGCCGCCGAAGGCGCCACCAATCTCCGCGCCGCTGGGCCCGATGTTGACGTTGGCAATGCCGCAGTCGCTGCCGGCGGCGGACAGGAAGGTCTCCGCCTCCAGCACATTGCGGGTGAATATGCAGGATGACAGCCCCTGGGGCACGTCGTTGTGCAGGGCGATCGCCTGGTCCAGGTTGTGGTATTGCAGCACGTAGAGCACCGGCGCAAAGGTCTCGGTGCGGACCAGGGCGTCCTGGGTGTCCGTTTCCACCAGCGCCGGTTGCACGTAGTACCCGCCTTCACAGCCTGTTATCTCGATGCGTTCGCCGCCCGTCACGGGGCGGCCTGCATCGCGCAGGGAGTCCAGCAGCACCTGCATGGCATCGTAGGCGGCTTCATCGATCAATGGTCCCGCCAGTACGCCGTCTTCCAGGGGGTTGCCGATGGGAATCTGGGCATAGACCTTATGCAGGCGCGCCATCAGTTCGGCGTGCACGTCACGGTGCACCAGCAGGCGGCGCAGGGTGGTGCAGCGCTGGCCGGTGGTGCCTACGGCGGAGAACAGGATGGCGCGCACGGCCATATCCAGGTCTGCCGAGGGAGTAACAATCATGGCGTTGTTGCCGCCCAGTTCCAGCAGGCAGCGGCCAAAACGCTCCGCGACCAGCGGGCCGACGGCCCTGCCCATGCGGGTGGAGCCGGTGGCGCTGACCAGGGCAACCCCCGGGTGGCGCACCAGCGCCTCGCCGATATCGGCACCGCCGATCGCCAGGTGTGCCAGGTCGTCCGGGGCATCGCCAAAGCGGGCCGCGGCGCGGCGCAGCAGTTCGGTGCAGGCGATGGCGGTCAGGGGCGTCTTTTCCGAGGGTTTCCAGATCACCGGGTCGCCACAGACCAGTGCTATGGCGGTATTCCAGGCCCACACCGCCACCGGGAAATTGAAGGCGGAAATGACTGCCACCGGCCCCAGCGGTTGCCAGGTCTCGCGCATGGTGTGGCCGGGCCGCTCCGAGGGCATGGTCAGGCCGTAGAGCTGCCGGGACAGGCCGACGGCAAAGTCGCAGATGTCGATCATCTCCTGTACCTCGCCCAGGCCTTCCTGCAGCAGCTTGCCGCATTCCATGGTCACCAGGGTGCCCAGGGCCTGCTTGTTGGCGCGAAGCTCCTCGCCGAACAAGCGCACAAGTTCGCCGCGGCGGGGCGCGGGCACTTCTCGCCAGGCGCGAAACGCCACACCGGCGGCGGTGATCTTTGCCTCCAGGTCGGCCGCGGTATCCAGCGGTGCACTCCCCAGCAGGGAGCCATCCACGGGGGAGTGCACGGCGAGTTCGCCGCTGACGCCGGCAAGATTGAGCTGTTCGAACACGTCCGGCAGCAAATGGGCCATGGATGGATTCATGGGGGTTCCTATTCTTCAGTAACGGCAAACTGCCGGGCAGATTCCGGGGTAAATATGCGGCCGAAGCGGTTGGCCAGGAAATCCTCCAGGACCACCTGCTCCTGGCGCACCAGTCCTCGGCTCGGCAGCTTGCCTTCCGCCAGCAGGTCGAGCATGGCACAGATGGCGCTGGCTGTGGTGAGCTGGATGGCCGAACGCTGGATGCCGTCCTCGGCCCGGCCGTAGACCTTGTTGACATAGGTTTCCTGTTGCAACTGGCCATCGCGCATGCCGCTGACGGTGGCGAAGATCAGCACCACGTCCTGGAAGGTGGCAGGTATGGCGTATTCCATAATGTCTTTCAGCAGGTCCCGGCGCTCGGACAGCTTCAGGTCCAGCAGCAGGGTGCGCATGATATCCAGGTGGCCCGGGTAGCGGATGGTCTGGTAGCTGAGATTGTTGACCCGACCTGCCAGGCTGTCAGCCAGCGAGCCCTGGCCACCGGAGGTGTTGAAGCTCTCGTAGCGGGTGCCGTCCAGGCTGAAGTATTTGCGTTGGGTCAGTGCGGGCAGGGTGACCCTCTCGCCGTCCATGATCGCCTCGCACTGCTCGCAGTACTCGTTGATCAGGCCCTCGGTGCTCCAGGTCAGGTTGTAGAGCAGGGAATTGGTGGGATAGCGGGGCAGGGCGCCGACCCGCATGCGCACTGTGTCGAGGGTGTCGAATTTCTCGCACAGCCAGTGGGCGACAATGGAGATAAAACCCGGCGCCAGGCCGCACTGGGGGATGAAAGCGCTGTCGGCGGCTTCGGCCAGCGCCCAGACCCGCCGGGTGCTGGCGATGTCTTCGGTCAGGTCCAGGTAGTGGACAGCGGCTGTTTTCGCAGCCTCCGCCACCGCGGGTGTGATATGGAAGGGCCCGGCGCTGAGCACCGCAAACTGGCCGTCCAGCGCAGCGGCCAGGGCGTTGGCGTCTGACACTGCCAGGCACTGCTTGCTGAGGCGGGCATGCTCCGGCACCCGGGCTAGCTGCGCTTCGGAGCTGTCCAGCAGCGTGATGTGATAGTCACCGGAGGCCAGCAGCAACTCACAAATTGTGGTGCCGACCTTGCCGGAGCCAATCAGGACGATTCGCTTCATACCCTATGCTGGCCCACCGGCGTTGGCCTGTCCTTGTTCTGAGACAAGTATCCCGCGATTCTGCCGCGCGTCGCCGGGCCCTTGTGAGGCTGTATAATCCGGGCCGTCACGGTGTATGGGTACCGCCCTGAAAAACCTGGAGACTTCATGTCCATATCCTCCCTGAAAAGCGCGCTGGCCGCACTCCTGCTCACGTTCACTGTTGTGCCGGCCAGCCGTGCCAGCGACGCTGAGCTGTTTAGACTGATGAATAACTACTGGGACTGGTACAGCAACAGCCAGTCCCTGTCAGTGGCCTTCTTCGGCAGCGATGTTCACCCGGATCAGCTCGACGACCTCAGCGACGCCGCCTTTGATGCGCGCCTCGGCAGGATGACGGACGTGCTGGCGGAGCTTTACGAATTCGATATGGAGAGCCTGAGCGAAGATGGACGGGTGAACCACGCCACCTTCACCTGGATGCTGGAGAAGGAGCGCAAGACCCTGGCGTCCAGGCAGCGCTACCTGTCTATCACCACCATGGGCGGCTGGCATACCGGTTTCCCGGCGATGATCGCGGCCATGCCCCGCGCCAGCCTGGCGGACTACCAGCACCTGCTGGCCCGTTTCCAGGCTTTCGAGGCCTATGCCGAGCAGAACATCGCCTTGCTCGACCGGGCCATCGAGAACGGCTACACCCAGCCCTGCGAAACCCTGGAGGGCTATGAGGTGAGCATTCTAGGCTACCTGGCAGACAGTGCCGAGGAGTCTGTGTTCTACGCGCCCTTTGTCAATATGCCTGCCGAGCTCAGCGCGGAGCAGGTCAGGGTGCTGCGGGAAGAGGCCGTGGCGCGCATCGACACCATCGTATTGCCGGCCTACCGTCGTTTTGCGAAGTTCTGGGAACAGGACTACCTGCCCGCCTGTCGCCCTGAGGTAGCGCTGTCCTCGGTGCCGGGCGGGCGCGAGCTCTACGATCACCTGCTGAGTTTCTTCACCAGCCTGGATACCGATGCCGAAACGGTACACGCTCTCGGCCTGTCGGAGATGGCGCGCATCCGCGCTGACATGCAGGCGGTCATCGACGAAGTTGGCTTCGAGGGGGATTTCAAGGCCTTCCTGGCATTCCTGCGCAGCGATCCCAGGTTCTACGCCAGCAGTGAAGAGGCCTACCTGCACCGCATCGGCTGGATTACCAAATCCATCGACGGCATCCTGCCGCGCTACTTCGCCAAACTGCCCAGCATGCCCTACGGCCTCAGTGTGATTCCCGCTCAGGAGGCTCCCAATACCACCACCGCCTATTACCAGCCAGGCGCCATCGACGGCACCCGCGCCGGACAGTACTTCATCAATACCTACAAGCTCGAAGAGCGCCCACTCTACGAGTTGCCCGCCCTGAGCCTGCACGAGGCTGTACCGGGCCATCACCTGCAGCTGGCATTCCAGGCCGAGAACCCGAATCTGCCGGACTGGCGCCGGGTCTACTACTTCCACGCCTTCGGCGAGGGCTGGGGCCTCTACGCCGAGCTGCTCGGCGAGGAGATGGGCATGTACAAAACCCCCTACGAGCGCTTCGGCCGCATGGTCTACGAAGCCTGGCGGGCCGCGCGGCTGGTGGTGGACACCGGCATGCACGCCAAGGGCTGGACCCGCCAGCAGGCCATCGACTACATGCTCGACAACACCGGGCTGGCCGAGGCCAATGTGATCGCCGAGGTGAACCGCTATATCACCTATCCGGCCCAGGCCACTGCTTACAAGCACGGCGAGCTGAAAATCCGCGAACTGCGCAAGCGGGCGGAGGACAGCCTGGGTGACAGGTTCGACTTGCGTGAGTTTCACGTGGAAGTGATTGAGGATGGCTCCATGCCGCTGGTAGTGCTGGAGGAGAAAATCGACCGCTGGATTGCCGCCCGGCAATAGGGCGCCGCTGGAATACCGCCATGGACTATAACTACGACCCCATCCCGCTGCCCGCCCGTCCGATGCTGTCGGCAGAGGACTCGGTGGCGCGCGCCGAGGCTTATTATGCCTCCATCCGCCAGCGCCACTCGGTGCGCCATTTCAGTGATACGCCGGTATCGCTCGACGTGATCGAGACCTGCCTGCGGGCCGCCGGCACGGCGCCGTCGGGCGCCAACCACCAGCCCTGGCATTTTGCCTGCGTGAGCGACCCGGCCATCAAGCGGCAGATTCGCCTGGCTGCGGAGAAAGAGGAACGCGAGTTCTACGGCGGCAAGGCCGGGGACGAGTGGCTGGACGACCTCAAGGACCTGGGCACCGACGCCGACAAGCCGTTTCTGGAGATTGCCCCCTGGCTGATCGCTATTTTCGTGGAGCGTTACGGCGTGAACGAGGATGGCTCAAAGCGCAAGAACTACTACACTGCGGAATCCGTGGGCATCGCCACCGGCTTCTTGATCAATGCCCTGCACGAAGCCGGGTTGGCCACACTGACCCACACGCCCAACCCCATGAAGTTTCTCAACCAGATTCTCGGCCGCCCCGGCAACGAGCGGCCCTACATCCTGCTGGTGGTCGGGCACCCGGCAGCCGACGCCATGATCCCGCGCGCAGCCACGTTGAAGAAATCCCTGGAGGAAATCGCCAGCTTCCGCTGAGCGGGCCTGGCGCGGTGGTTACCAGGGCAGTTCCTTACCTTCCCAGTCGTAGAACTTGCCGTTGTCGTCGGCATTGAGCCCGGCAATCACCCGGGTCAGGCCAGCGGCGCTTTGGGCGGGGGTGATATTGCCCTTGCCCTCATTCATATCGGTTTGCACATAGCCGGGGTGGAACACCACGAAGGTCAGGCCTTCCTTGCCGAAATCCGCCGCCAGAGTCTTGCTGGCGCTGTTAAGGGCCGCCTTGCTGGCCCGGTAGCCCAGGCAGCATCCCCAGGTGTTCATCTCCATGCTGCCCATCATGCTGCTGATGTTGGCGAATACCTTGCGATCACTGGCCTTGACGTTGGGATAGAGGGCCGACATCACCCGGATCGGCCCCATGGTGTTGACCTCCAGGGTGCGCTCGATGGATGCCATATCGAGGTCGGCCAGTTCGCGGCCGCGGTCCAGGGCAACCCCGGCATTGTTGATCACGATATCGATGGCCACACCGTCCAGCGTCTCCGCCATGGCGGCAACGCTGGTGGGGTCGGTCACGTCCAGTTGTACCACCCGGGCGCCGGTGGCCTTCAGCTCCCTGGCCTTACCGGGCTTGCGGGCGGTGCCGATAACGTCGAAACCGGCCTCGGTGAATTCCCGGGCCAGGGCCAGGCCGATGCCGCGGTTGGCGCCGGTAATCAGCACAGTGCCCTCGGCGGCCTGCAGGGGCAGGGCGGTGGCAACAGCCAGCAGGGTGCACGCAATCAAGGTCAGCAGTCGCATGAGATTCTCCCGTGATTTCATTGTGTTACGAGGCAGTGTCTGGACTATAGCAGGCACATGGCTGCTGTCACGCGCGCCAGGCCTGCACGAGGTGGCTTTCCCGGGCAGCGTGCCGGGCGGCAGCTAGCAGTACTGGCCAGGGGTAACAATCCGGTCAAGAAACGCGTTCTGCCAGCCTCGGCCGGTGAACGGGCAACATGTCTGTCGCAAAGCTTTCATCTGCACGTCGCATCGCCATCATGGCGGGGTAAAGCACTCTTTTTACTGTGGGAGGGTTCCCACATCAAAAATGCTCACTGGAGTGCACCGCAATGCTCAAAACCAAGAAAACCCTGCTCGCGGGAGGCCTGCTGGCGGCTGTCGGCTTGCTACAGGCGGGTCCCGCATCGGCCCAGGTGGTTGTCAACGAGGTGCTGGGTAGCACCACCGGCCCTGACAGCGAGTTCATCGAACTGTACAACACCGGCAGCGCCGCCATTGATATCGGTGGCTGGCAGGTCATTCTCTATGAGAGCGGCGACCAGACCGCCTCCAATTTCGGCTCGACGGACGGCGCCAGCCCCTATGTAATCCCCACTGGCACCTTCATCAATGCCGGCGGCTACTACCTGTTTGCCAACGAGCTTGCCAGGGGTAGCTACGGCCTCACGGACCCTGAGGTGGACTTTGAGCTGCCCGCTAACGCGATCGAGAACAGTTCCTACACGCTGGTCCTGGAAGACGACAGCGGCAACCTGGTGGAAGCAGTCTTTGTCACCGATGGCAGTCGCGATGGCTCCAACGATGCGGCCAACAATGCAGGCGTTTTGATAACACCCACGATTCCCGCGGTGGGTCCTGATGGCTCCTTCCTGCCGGCCGGTTTCCTGCGCGACGCCGAGACGACTGATGGCAACCTCGCGCAGTTCCAGGATTTCAACGATTTCCAGTTGACCGGCACGCCCCAGGGCTCCGGAGAGGCACCGACGCTGGAGCCCATCGGCTTCACCTCGATCATGGACATCCAGGGTGAGGCCCATACCTCGCCCCTGCTGGGCGAAGAGGTACGCACCGAGGGTGTGGTGACGGCAGTAGATAGCTCCAGCTTCTACATCCAGGACCCGAATGGCGACGACAATATCGCCACCTCTGACGCCATCGTGGTGTTCGGTGGCGGCCGCCCGTCGGTGGGCGACCTGGTGGAAGTTCGTGGCACCGTGTCTGAGTTCACGCCGGGCGGTGTTGCCACGCGCAACCTCTCCACTACCCAGATTTCCGGCGTTTCCGTACTGACTACCCTCGACACGGATGTACCTCTGCCAACCCCGGTGGTATTGGGCGAGGCCGGCCGTATTCCTCCCCGCAGGAATATCGACAACGACGCTTTCGCCCGCTTCCAGCCGGAGCGCGATGGCATAGACTTCTTTGAGTCGCTGGAGGCCATGCGCGTCACCGTGCCGGATGCGCTGGCGATTTCCAACACCAACCGCTTCGGCGAGATCTTCACGGTGGGTGATGCCGGCGAATTTGCCAGCGGTATCAGCAGGCGCGGCACGCTCAACATCTCTCCCCGGGACTTCAATCCCGAGAAAATCCAGATCGACGAGGATTCGGGCATCTTCAACTTCGATTTCCCGCTGGTGGACGTGGGTGCCAGCCTGGGAGACGTGACCGGCGTGGTCGGCTACGGCTTTGGCAACTTCGAGGTGTACCCCACGGAGTTCAACAGCGAGAACCTTGTGGCTTCGACCCTCGAGCCGGAAGTCACCCGCATCAAGCCCCGGCGCAGGCGGCTGACGGTGGCGACCTACAATGTCCTGAACCTCGATCCCAATGACGCCGACGGTGACACCGACGTGGCCAACGGGCGCTTCGATACCATCGCCGCGCAGATCGTCAACCACCTGGGCAGCCCGGACATCATCGGCCTGCAGGAGATCCAGGACAACAGCGGCTCCGCCGACGATGGTGAAACCAGTGCAGACATGACGCTGCAGATGCTGGTGGACGCCATCGTCGGTGCCGGCGGGCCGCTGTACGAGTTCCGCGACACCCCCAATCTTGCCGACAAGGTGGTGGGCGGTCAGCCGGGCGGCAACATTCGCGTGGCTTTCCTGTTCAATCCCGACAGGGTGTCCATCGTCGGCGACGTGGAGCCGCTGTTTGATTTCGGTGACCCCACGCCGCGCGATAATCCCTTTGAAGGCAGCCGTATCCCGCTGGCCGGAGTCTTCGAGTTTAACGGTGCCGAAGTCACCGTGGTGAACAACCACCTGTCTTCAAAAGGTGGCAGCGCGCCCATCCTCGGCATCGAGCAGCCCTTCGACCAGCGCCAGGAAGACCTCACGGTCAACGGCTCCCTGGACGAGCGCCAGCGCCAGGCCACCGCGGTGGCCGAATACGTGGATGCGATACTCGACGAGGATCAGGATGCCAACGTCGTGGTACTGGGTGATTTCAATGAGTTTGAGTTTGTCTCACCGGTGCAGGACATCCTCGGCGCGCGACTCACCAACACGACCAATAGAATCAGAAAGAAAGAGCGTTACACCTTCATCTTCCAGGGTAACTCCCAATCCCTGGATCACATTCTGCTCAGCGACGCGTTGGATGATCGCTTCAAGGTCGATATCGTCCACGTCAACGTCGAGTTTGCCGAGACCAGCCAGCGCGCCAGTGATCACGACCCGATCCTGGTCTCCCTGAAGGTCGAGCAGGATGACGACAGGCGCAGGAAAGACAGGGATGACGAGGATGAGGACGACGAAGATGACGACGACGATGATGAAGATGAAGACGACGATGAAGATGAAGATGATGAAGACGACGATGAGGGTGAATAGCGTCCGCTTTCTCGCCGGGGCTTTCCAGCCCCGGTCTCGCTGCTAGCAATAACCCCCCTGTCCTTCCCCCTTGGCCCCGCCCGCTGGCGGGGTCTTTTCTTTATTAAGCCAGTCAATAGTGGGGTGTAGCCATACCCCTGGTGTCCGTTTGTCTTGAAGATTAGCGGTTTTTTGATAGCGATCCGGGCGAGTGCGACGGTATGATTTCTGAACAATAAGACTGTCAGGAGTGTGAGTCGATGAAACCCAGACTGATTGCCAGCGCCGTCGCCCTGGCGGGCGTCCAGGCCCTGCCGGCGACCGCCGGTGGCCTGTGGCTGAGTGAATTCAACCAGCCCACCATGGGGCGGGCGGCGGCCGGTGAGGCGGCCGGTACTGGTAACGCCTCTGATGCTTTCTTCAATCCGGCGGCCATGACTCGCCACGAAGGTTCCCAGGTCATGGTGGCCGGCGGCGTGCTGATGCCAACCCTGGAGTTCGACGTTGAGCAAAGCGGCATTGTTAACGGCGACGGCGATGGCGGCGATGCCGGCGACCCGCTCCCCTCAATCAGCGCTTTTTACACTCGACCTTACAACGACCGCGTGACCTTCGGCATCGGCGGCCTGATTCTGACCGGCCTGGCTGCCGACTACGACAATGACTGGGCCGGCCGCTTCCAGGCCCAGGAAGTGTCGATGGCAGTGCTGGGCGTGGTGCCGTCGGTGGGCTTCAGGGTCACCGACAAGCTGTCTCTCGGGCTGTCGGTCCCGGTGATGTACTCGGAGCTGGAACTGGACGTGGCCATACCGCAGATTCCCGGCAGTCCGCAGCCCGATGAAGGCAAGGCGGAAATTGACGGCGATGACGTGCAGGTCGCGCTGATCGGTAGCTTCGCCTACGAGTTTTCACCGCGCACTCACATCGGCGGCCGCATCAGCTCAAACTACGAGTTCGAGTACGACGGCAACGTCGAGGCCGCATTCCTGGGTTCCGTGGGCGTGAACACCGAATTGACCCTGGCGACCCAGGCCCGGGTGGGCCTGAGCCACGTGATTAATGGACGCTGGACGGGTTACCTCACCTGGGGCTGGGACAACTGGAGCGAGATGGACGAGGTGCTGCTGTCCACCGAGAGCAATGGCGCTGTACTGCCACGCAATTGGGAGGATACCTACCACTACGCTGTCGGCTTTGACTACAGCTATAACAAGCGCTGGACCTTGCGTTCAGGCATTTCCTACGACGACAGCCCGGTGGAAGACGAGTTCAACCGCGCCGATATGCCAATCGACGAGCAATGGCGCTACGCCATAGGCGCCGACTACTTGAGAGATGACGGCAAGGTGATCAGTACCAGCCTGGTGTATGCCGACTATGGCGATGCCCGCATTGAAGCTGCTGATGCGCTGCCGGTGGCCGGCCTGGTCGGCGAGTACAGCACCTACGACATCTGGTTCCTATCGGTATCTGTCGGCTGGTAGTGCTGTACGCGGGGCTGACCCAGCCAGCCTCCCGGGCTTACTCGTAGGTGTTGAGCTTCTTGCTCTTCCAGTACTTGGTGCCCTGCAGCGTGGCCTGCAGGGCCAGCCCGCTCTCGGTGAGCTGGTAGATCGAGGCCCCATTGACCACGGTGCCGGCTACGCTGCCCTCACCACCCTTGTCGCTGCTCTTGGCGGCGGCGTCGGCCTGACCCGAGAAGTCCCAGCCGTATTCCACGAAATTCTCCAGGGCCTTGCGGCTGTGGAAGATAAACACACCGCGGAAATCCTTGACGCCCAGACCGATGCCGACTCCGGCAGAGCCCATGTTCATATAGGTGCGGGTGCCGGACTTGTTATCTACCACTACGCCGTTGCCGCCGCCGCCAGACAGGAAGATCACGTTGACTCCGATGTTTGAGAACACCCCGTAACCCTCGGATTTACGAATCATTTCGCGGGTTTCCGGCTGCTCCTTGTAGAGGCGCTCCAGTGTGGCCTGGGCTTCTTTGTTGATCTTGGCGCGCTTCTCGTCGTTCTTGTCGGCCAACGCGGGCTGGGCCAGTAGCAGGGCGCAGAACAGGGTGCTCAGCAGTCGGGTCATGGTGTTTATCCTCTTGATGCTAGTCACTCAGCTCCGGGATCAGCATGGCGAAGCGGTCGATCATGGGCATCACCTGGTCCGGCTTGTCCCACATATCGACGGCCACGCCCACGGTGGCGCGCTCGACGCCGAGGTCCCGGTAGCGTTTCAGCTTATCGAGGTCTGAAGTGTCCATAATCTGGATGTTAATTGCTACCTGCCCGGGGTCGCGGCCGCATTCCGCCACCAATTTCCTGAAGTCGGTCACAGCCTGGTCGGCATCCGGCAGGCCGATGTCCACCGGGTACCAGCCATCTGCCCACTGGGCGGCATGCTTGATACCCAGCGGACCCATGGCCCCCATATAGATTTTCGGACCGCCGGTTTGCAGCGGCTTGGGGTCGGCCCAGACCGGGTCGAAGTCAATATAGTCGCCGTGGAACTCGGCCTGCTCATCGGTCCACAGGGCGCGGGTGGCAGCCACCGTTTCCCGCAACACCGCGTAGCGCTTGTTGAAAGGGTAGGGACTGACATTGCTGAACTCTTCCTCGTTCCAGCCCACCCCGGTGCCGATCAGCACCCGGCCGTCGGAGAGCCGGTCCAGGGTGGCGATGGTCTTGGCCTGGGAGAAGATGTCGCGTTCCATCAGCAGGGCGATGCCGGTACCAAGCTTGAGAGTGGTGGTGGCGGCCGCCGCCGCCATCAGTGACAGGTAGGGATCCATCATCCTGCTGTAGGGCGCCGGCAGCTCACCGCCGGGCGGGTAAGGAGTCCTGCGGGAGCAGGGGATGTGGCTGTGTTCGCCATACCAGAGGGATTCGAAGCCGCGCTGCTCCAGAGCCCGGGCCAGCTCCGGGGGCGGTGGGTCGGCCAGGGTATTCATGGAGCTGAAAGCCAGGTGCATAAATCCTCCGAATCCGTTGCAAGCGCTCCAAAACATACGGAAGATACCCGGACCCCACAAGGACACGCATGGAGTAACGATATGGCTATTCAAACCCGGCTGGTGGAATACACGCACGAGGGAGAAGTGCTGGAGGCATTCATGGCCTGGGACGAGATGCAGTCGGAGCCCAAGCCCGCGGTGCTGGTGTCGCACGCCTTCCGTGGCCGCGAGGAATTCGAGTGTGGCCGCGCCATCGAACTCGCCAAGCTGGGCTACGTGGGTTTTGCCCTGGACCTGTTCGGCAAGGGCGTGATCGCCGAGACCACCGAACAGGCCTTCGAGCTGATGAACCGCTTCACCAATGACCGCGACCTGTTGCATCGCCGCCAGGCTGCCATTGTGGAAATCGCCCAGGGCCAGCCGGAAATCGACGCCCGCCGCATGGCGGCGATCGGCTACTGCTTTGGCGGCCTCTGCGTGTTGGATATGGCGCGCATCGACCTGCCGCTGGCCGGGGTCTGTAGTTTCCACGGCATTCTTGGCGCGCCGGAAAAAGCCACCGGCAATGCGATCCGCGCCAAGGTGCTGGTGGAACACGGCTGGGCAGACCCGATGGTGCCGCCGGACCAGGTGGTGGCTTTTGCCGAAGAGATGGACGCTGCCGGCGCCGACTGGCAGCTACATGGCCACGGCGGTGCGCTGCACGCCTTTACCAATCCCGATGCCAATGACCCCGACTTTGGCACGGTCTACCACGAGGGTGCCGACCGCCGTTCCTGGCAGTCGCTGGCGAACTTCCTCGAAGAGCTGTTTACAGCGGAGTAGACTCAAAGCCGGTGCGAACCAGCAGTTCCTCCGGCACATGCCCCAGGTAGATAATTCTCAGCCGCAGCGGGCCGTGGGCGCCTTTCACCAGGTGCCCGACGATATCGCCGGTGCCGGAAGGCCCGGACACCACGGTCACGCCCCGCGGCAGGCCCTGTTCGTCGCTGTCGGCGCGGATGCCGGTCCAGGCATCCTCCAGGCTGGCCACCAGGTCGCGAGATTCCAGGATGACGATATGATCGCGGGTCAGCCAGTTGTTGGCGGCCGGGTTGTCTCGGTTGCAGTACAGCACCACCGAGCCCGTCTCGGCGATGCCGAAGCGGGCGTAGCTGATGCTGACCGGGTCCTCGGGGGCCGCCGCTCCGAAGCGCACCAGCACACCGCCGTCACGCCAGGGCAGGGCGGCGAGACGTCGGTCGTTGCCGGCCACCACCCGGTGTGAGTTGTATTCCCCATAGATAAAGCGCGCGATGCGCCTGACCGCCTCGGGCTTGCTGGCGGCCACCTCGAGATCCACCTTGTTGACCTGCAGACGGGTGAGGAAGTGCTCCAGCATATCTTCCTCATCCAGCGGCGTAATCGGCGCGCGACCCAGCGCGGCCAGGTCCTCGGCGATGCGCTCGGCATCGGCATCGCCGTACTGGCGCCGCCGCACGGCATCAAGAATCCCGGCGTCGCCGTCAGTCATGCCCGGCCTCCTTTTTGCGGCGTTTCCACTGGCGCATGAAGCTGTCGCCCTGGGGGGCGGGGAAGTCCCGCACCTGGGTCCAGCCGGCCGCTAGCGGCAGGCTGCGGAAACCGCCGCGGCGTCGGCCCAGGCGGCTGAGTACGGCAATGGCGGCGCCAGTGAAGGCCTGGTACAGGCTCGGCACGCGTGCCAGCCAGCCGTGCAGTTTCATGCCCCAGCGCCAGCGCGCGGGAGTGATTTTGGCGCGGGTTTCGTCGGCGCGCAGGTCGCGCAGCAGGTCGGGTAGTGGAATACCCGCCGGGCACACCTCTTCGCAACGGCCGCAGCCGGTGCAGGCGTTGGGTAATTCGCTGGCCTGTTCCAGGTCGGTCAGCAGCGGCGTCAGTACCGAGCCCATCGGCCCCGGGTACACCCAGCCGTAGGCATGGCCGCCGGCGCCGATGTAGACCGGGCAATGGGTCAGGCAGGCGCCACAGCGCATGCAGGCCAGCATATCCTGGTAGTTGCTGCCGAGGATCTCGGTGCGGCGGTTGTCCAGCAGGATGACGTGATACTGCTCGGGACCGTCCAGGTCTCCGGCGCGCCTGGGGCCGGAGTAAAAGCTGGTATAGGCGGTGACGGCAGTGCCGATGGCCGAGCGCGCCAGCAGGCGAATCTGGGCGAGCGCGTCTTCCGGGCGCGGCATCAGCTTTTCGATGGAGGCGCAGACGATGTGGACTTTCGGCAGGGTGGACACCAGGTCACCATTGCCCTCGTTGGTCACCAGCAGGGTCTGGCCGGTTTCCGCGATCAGCGCGTTGCTGCCGATGATGCCCACATCCGCTGTCAGGAACCGTTCGCGCAGGACTTCACGGGCCTCCGCGACCATGGCCGGTGGGTCTTCCAACTGGCGCCGGCCCAGCTTGTGCCGGTCCAGGAACAGCTCGCGGATTTCCTGCTCGGATTTGTGGAAGGCCGGACCGACAATATGGCTGGGGGGCTCGCCGGCGATCTGCACAATGTATTCACCCAGGTCCGTCTCGGTGACGTGCAGGCCGGCCTTCTCCAGGTGCTCGGTAAGGCCGGTCTCCTCGGTGATCATGGACTTGCCCTTGCCGACCCGGCGCGCCTCGGCGGCGCGGCAGATATCCAGTACCGTGGCGTTGAGCTCTGATGCGTCCCGCGCCCAGTGCACGTGACCGCCGTTCATCACCACCTGCTCTTCGAACTGGCGCAGGTAGTGTTCCAGGTTGTCCAGGGTGTGGTCTTTGACGCGCTTGACGTGCTCGCGCAGGGCCTCGAAATCCACCTCTGCCACCGCCGCGTCGCGCATGGCGGGCATGAACAGGCCGAGGAGGTCCATGCGCTCACGCGCCTCGGTGCGCGCCAGCGCCACCCGGGCGCTGTCCTGGAAATGCTCGCTGGTCTGCTTCATCGCTCGCCCTCGCCGATGGCGGGGCCGGTCAATTCGTCTGCCAGCACTTCCACGACGTGGCGCACTTCCAACTGGCTGTCGCGGCGCCGGGCGCGCCCGGCAATATTCATCAGGCAGCCCAGGTCGCCGCCCAGCAAGACGCCGGCGCCGGTATCGAGCGCGTTGTTGAGCTTGTCGTCAACCATCTTCTCCGACAGGTCGGGCATTTTTGCGCAAAATGTGCCGCCGAAGCCGCAGCAGACTTCCGTAGCCTGCATTTCCGCCAGCTCCACACCGGCGCGTGCCAGCAGCTTGCGAGGCTGTTGCTTGATGCCCAGCTCCCGCAGGCCGGCGCAACTGTCGTGATAGGTGACCTTGCGGCCCTGCAGCGGTGAGACGGTGGGTGCGTAGTCCATCACTTCCACCAGGAAGCTGGTGATCTCCCAGGTGCGCTGGGCGAGATCGGTGGCGCGGGCATGCCACTCGGGGTACTCGGCCAGCAGCTTCGGGTAGTGGTGCTTGATCATGCCGGCACAGGAGCCTGAAGGCACGACCACGTAGGGGAAGCCGGCAAAGGCCTCGATCACCCGATGCGCCAACGGCCTGGCATCGTCTACTGCGCCGCTGTTGTAGCCGGGCTGGCCACAGCAGGTCTGCGTCTCGGGGACTTCCACCTGGCAGCCCGCCGCCTCCAGCAGCTCGATGGCGCTGAAGGCCACCGAGGGGCGGAACAGGTCAGCCAGGCAGGAAACAAAAAAACCGACATGGGGTTTGTGTTCGCGACTCATGCTTCAAGGATACCCCATTTGCCGCGGCCGGCTCAGGCCAGCAACAGGATGATCAGTGCTGCCGCCAGCGAGAAGGCCAGTCCCGCGCTGCCATAGAACATGGGGTGTCGGCTGTTGATCAGTTTCAGGCGCAGTGTGGTGCGGTCGACCTTGATACCGCGGGTGACGATAGGCTCGAACTCCTGCTGCAGGGGCTCATGGGCAAACTGCGGCAGCAGAGGGTTACCCAGGTAGACGATCACGTCCTCGATCATCACGTAGTTGTTGACGTACTGGATGCGCGGGCCGCGCCCGACCCGGTAAGTGCTCTTGTGGTCTACCACGACCAGTTGGTCACCAAGCCGGCCCAGGTGGCAACCCCAGGATTGATAGATGGCGTAGCCATAGCCGCCGATGCCCGCCAGCGCCACCAGCACGGCCACGGTCACGCCTAGGCCGGGCTTTAGCAGCACCGCCATGGCCAGCAGCAGAAACGCCAGCGCACCCAGGCCAAAGCCGGCACGGCGCAATAAAGCGCGGGCGTCGCGGCCGGGGTCCAGCCAGTTGATGGCGTCGTTCTCGATATCGAAGGCTTTCTCGTCGGTATCGTTTATCGCCTGGTAAATCTTGCCCTGCAGGGACTTCACCGCCCCATAGGTAAACAGGCCCAGGGCCGCGAAGAACAGCATCAGCATGATCACCGCCTGCAGGGAGGCGGACTGCTCCAGCGCCGCGCTGCGTTCTACCAGCGCCTGGTTGATGGTCTCCTGGCTGAAGGGCCGCTCGGGGGTACCGTCCGCGGCGATCCGGTACACCATGCCCTGGCTGGCATCCGGCACCAGCAGCTTTTCACCCCAGGGTACCGGTTGGTCGGGGCGCGCGCCTTCGGGCAGCGTCACGGCGCCCAGTGGCTGCCACTCGGTATCGAAGCGATACAGTCCGGTGGTGGACCTGTCGCGGCTTTGCATGATTACCCACCAACTATCCCCCAGCCAGGTCAGGGCGCCGGGGAAGATATGGCCGGTGGCCTGGGCGCCGATGACGCTGAGGGTATAGAGGCCCAGTTGCTCTCCGAAAGCCCCGGTGTCGGTACGCAGCGCCTTCACCACGTCGGAGTTACCCTGGGTGAGGTATAGCACCCCATCCTGCAGCCCCAGGTGTACCGGCCCGGTGAGAGCAATCGGGTGCGCCGCCAACGCGTTCCCTTCCAGGTCGTACTTCATCAGCCGGTTGGTCGGGACGTCCGCGATCAGCACGTAGCCAGCGTCACGGTTGACCGTAAACGCGGCTTCGTCCAACGGCTGCAGGAAGGGTTTGCAGCTCTGTTCCCGGCCACTGCAGTGCAGCAGCCTGCCCGGTTGCGACTCCACGTCCAACAGGTCGCGCAGCCAGGCTGGCAGATCCTGGCCCTGTGGTGGGCGCAGTTGCAGAAAGTCACTGCCGGCGAGAAACGCGATGGGTGTGGCTGGGGATAAGGCAATGGCGGACAGGTCCTTCAGCTCGCCCGGGTTGCCGGCCCGGTCGTGGAAGAGCAACTGGTCGTTGACTATCACCGCCGGGCGTCCTGACCCGTCGACCGCCACACCACCCAGTCCGCTGGCAGGCGTATCGAAACTGCCGATCCAGAAGCGCAGCCCCACCAGCAAAAATGCCGCCAGCAGGATCGCTGCCCCCAGCATGGGAGCGCCGGTGAAGTGTTGCTCTTCCTCAGTCCTGGCCTCCTTGAGGGCCCCTTCGGAGAGCCGTAAATCGAAGAGGTTGGGCGCGCCGGGCTGGCGCCGGCGGCGCGGGGTGCTGTTGGTTGCGCGTGGGGCCGGAGTCGGCGCTTTAGGGGCGGGGCGTTGCCCTGCCGGTCGTGACTTGTTTGCCTGCGCGGTGGGTTGGCCGGCGGGGGCCTGCTTCGCCGCCGACGTTCCGGTTGCCTGCTGTTGCACGGCTTTCTGCCGGGCCGCTCGCGCCTGGGCCAACTTCTTTTGACGGATGTCGTCTTTGCCCGGCTGACTGGGCGCCGGCTTTGCCGCGGCTTGCTTGCGCGCCTGGACAGCCGCCGGCGCTGCCTTCTGGTTCGGCTGCGGTGGTACCCCGGTGGATGGCTTCTGGGCCCTGGTCTTGAGCGCCCGCTGGCGGGCGGCTTCCTGTTCGGCCTGTTCGCGCGCCTGCTGCACTTTCTGCTGCAGCGCGGCCTGGCGTTCCTGCTCGGCTCGCTGCTGGCGGGCCGCCTCACGCTGCTGTTGCCTGCGCTGCTCCTCGGCGGCCTCGGCCGGGTCCACCTTCTCGATCTTCACCACAATGCCGAGCCGGCGCAGGTCCTGGTAGGTGCCAACGGCGGTATCGCGATCCAGGTTGCGCTTGAGAATGACTTTCTCACCGCTGAAGAAACGCTCGACGTCGGCGTCGGATTCGAAGTGGAAGTAGTGGGCCAGGCGGCTTCTTGCGGCGTCGGGGTGGCACCCTGGCAGGGTCTCGCCGCTGAAGCTGATGTTGTAGGTTTCCACGGCGCCAATTTAACGGGCAAAACCTTGCGCGACAAGGGGTTGGGGGGTAGACTTCCCGCCCTCTCGAGGCCCCGCTATGCCGGAATAGCTCAGTTGGTAGAGCAGCGCATTCGTAATGCGAAGGTCGGAGGTTCGACTCCTCTTTCCGGCACCAATCACGCGGCCTCCCAGGTTAGCGTCCACTCCAGAGTATTGTTCACTTCGTCGATTTTTTGTCGTTGATTTCAGGTATTTTCGCGATATTCTTTTTAAAACAATGGCTTGTCGTCTGAGCCGAATTAAACTGCCAAATTTCGTCGCCGGTTTTGGTGTTTTCCTGGACCAGTCTGTCTATAGAATCGACCCTTTTTCAAAGGGGTATTCCAGTGGTGGATTCGTACGACCTTTCCCTAACCAAGCGCGTATTCGAAACGCGTAGCAAAACAACAGCAAACAAGAAGCTCTACACAGGTTGGATATTGATAGGCATCTCGCAGACAGAGAAAGGCTTCATTTACGCTCTCGCGCTCCCTGGTATCGTTAAGCACAGGGACGCAGAGAAGGCTAAGTTCGATGCAAAATATCCTGACGGACTGGATTTGCTCGCGTGATGCTCTTCAGGCCGCGCCGTTGAACACACGAGGTGGCCCTAATAGGTGTTGTTAGGGCGTCTCACTGGCGATGAGCCGGCCTAGGTGTTTTTCCAACTCGGATTAGTCTTTTGAGCTACCTTGATTTGGGTCGCCACCGCTCATTCTGGAATTGTTCTACTCTTGATCTGTTTAGGGATGAACAGTAGGTAGTAGATATGATCACCAGTATTCTGCTCCGGAATTGCGCCAGCTATGGGCCGAATGCCCAAACACTTGCTGATCTAAAAACGGTCAATTTTGTCTACGGCTCAAACGCGACCGGAAAGACCACGATCAGTCGACTGATAGATCGTCCTGAAAACTACGCTGAGTGCACTCTCACTTGGAGCACGGCCTCTCCTTTGAAGACCGTCGTTTATAACAAAGATTTTGTAGAGCAAAACTTTAACCAAGTAGCGGGTCTCCCTGGCGTCTTCACCCTGGGGAGAGAGAATGTTGAGGCGACCCGGCAGATAGAGAGTCTTAACTCGGAGCAGACATCAGTATCTGATGATCTGCTGTCCTGCATGAATCAGCTCGACGGTAGCGAAGTTGGTACCACGGGTAAACAGCAGGAACTGACGCAGCTAGACAATGCATTCAAGGACAAGTGTTGGACTATCAAGACCAAGCACGACGAGGTATTTAGGGCAGCATTTGAGCCAAATCGCGGATCCTCGGCGAGATTTAGAGATGAGGTTCTGCGTCACGACGAGGAGAATACGGCTGAACTACTGGAGCTGACCGATTTAGTCGAGAGAGCATCAACAGTTTTTGACAGTGAATCGGTGCAACTTTCGATGATTGAAGAGCTTGATGATGCCTTACTCACAGACCTTCAGAACAACAGTCTGCTTTCCAAGCCAATCGTCGGTAGGGAAGATGTCGATATAGCCGGCCTGATAAATAAGCTGGGGAATAGTGACTGGGTGCAGCGTGGGCGTGGTTATCTTTCACAGAGCGAAGGTCTATGTCCATTCTGTCAAAGGACAATCGATGAGGAGCTTGAGGTCAGCTTAGGTGAGTACTTTGATGGCTCATACGACTCCGACAAGCATGCTCTTGGTCAGCTGGTTTCTGAGTACTCGGAGCAAGCTGATCACGTCTGCTCAGCCATAACGCGCACGCTAGAAGAGTCGCCTCAGTTCCTAGACACCGTGAGGCTTAGTCAACTCCTTGAAACCCTCAAAGCAGTCTTTGCGCAGAACAATGAACTTCTTGAGAGAAAAGCTCGAGAGTTAAGTTCACAGATTGAACTTGTCTCTGTGCTAGAAACCCTTTCCCAAGTGAATGATGTTGTTCGGAGCGCGAACCGAGCGATTCAGGACCACAACGCACTGGTAGAGAATCGCACATTAGAGGAGTTCACCCTTAGGCAGCAAATCTGGAAATTCGTAGTAACTATTGAGCTTGGCGACGCAATAGAAGCGTACAGACGTGAGCGAGCAGCGGTGTTAAGTGCTATTGATTCCCTGCAGCAGGCGATCCAAACCAAGCAGGGACGACTCCGAGAAATTGAACGAGAGATTCAGGAACAAGAAGGTCTGCGAACTGGAATTGAGCAGACCATGCACGAGGTGAACTCAATACTATCTTCTTTTGGATTTCAGAGTTTTCGCCTAGATGCAGCAGGTGATGGCCCTTACTACAAGCTCGTTCGCTCTGACGGTAGTGACGCGAGAGAGACGCTAAGCGAAGGAGAGAAGACTTTTATTACGTTTCTGTACTTCTACCACTTTCTCCAGGGCGGTGAGTCGAGTGGAACTGTGACGGAAAGCAGAGTTGTCGTTTTTGATGACCCCATCTCCAGCCTTGATAGTGACATACTCTTCTTGGTTAGCAGCTTGATACAAAGAATCTTTGATCTCGCGAGGTCGGACGAGGATATGATCCGGCAAGTATTTGTACTCACGCACAATGTTTACTTTCATCGGGAGGTTACGTTCAACAAAAGACGCAATCGAGAGCAGCCGATGAATTGGGAAACTTTCTGGCTATTGAGAAAGTTTGATGGGGAAACCCGGGTAGTAGCATGTGATGAGAATCCGATAAAAACCTCCTACCAACTGCTTTGGGCGGAGATAAGGAATCCAGAGCAAGTATCTAGTCAGACAATTCAAAATACCCTAAGAAGAATCCTGGAGAACTACTTTAAGTTCTTTGGTGGCGTGGACCCGAGAACTTACTGCGATAGGTTTGAGGGTCACGACCGATTGATCTGTCAGTCTCTGTTTCAGTGGGTCAATGCAGGCTCCCACCTAGTCGATGATGATCTATATGTTGCTGTGGATGACGTAACGGTTGAGGCGTACCTTCGTGTGTTTCGAGCGATTTTTGAGGTTAGCAACCACATCGAGCACTACCTGATGATGATGGGTGAATCAGAAGAGCAAGCCGCGTGAAGTGGCATGATGCGCCATTGTTCTAAACACCACCAAACTCGCTAAAACACCCCTAAACTTATTGTTCACTTCAAAATAAAAAATCAATAAAATCAATAGTTTACGTGATAGCAGCGAACAATTCGTAATGCGAAGGTCGGAGGTTCGACTCCTCTTTCCGGCACCAAATCTCTCCTGTGGGTTCCATGACCCCTAATCGGGCAGCTCAAATCGATAACTCAAACCTCAGTTAATCCCACCTGCCAGACCCCAAAAAGACTCAAGTGGGCTACCCATGGGCTACATTGTTGTCGATGTTTCCGCACATGCAAACGTTCCTGCGACGGCAGAGGCCGGCGAAGGAGAATCCAGCCAGTCCACAAATCCATGAAGGCTGCCTCACGGTACTTCCAAGTATTGTTTCTCATTGTGTCGACTTTAAAGCACAAGTCTTTAGGGGAGTGTTGAGTATCGGGAACTGCGGCCACAATTCTCGACACGCCCTGTGCGGCTCAAAGCTTGCTTACCCAACACGTTCAGGCTAAAAAGATGACTTGAGCGGTATAGCGGTAGTGCGGGATTTGCACGCGATGTCTTCCATATTTCGAACACTCCTTATTCTTCCCCTGGTTGCGCTGTTAGGCGGCTGCCTTTATGTCGAGCTGCGTGGTCCGGTCAGTGACGCTTCCATAGAGATCGTCGAGCTACGGAACCAGGATCTGGTATTGCTCAGCGGCACCACCACCGACAGGCCCGGCATGGAGCAATTATTTGGCTCTGAAACGTGGTCCGCACTGGGTCATGCCTGGAAGATGCTGATACTGGGCACCAGCGCCGACATTGACACTGGCAACCTCGAAGACGACACGCTTTACCTGGTCATAGCCCGCCACGGCAGTGATGAAGATTCTGACGGCAATGGCCGGCCAGATACCGAGCCCCTACCCCTTGCGGAACCGCTCCACGCCATCATGACCGGGGCGCAGCTAAAGGCGGTACCCGGCGGACGTATCAGTGCGCTCACCGAGGCGGCGTGGCAATGGGTAGCGCCAGATCTGCACCGCTTGAGCGATGAGGAAGTAATGGCTGCGCTGGACAACGTGGCCGAGCGCGCGGTTTCTGACGTGGATGGGGACGGTGGTGTCGACTATGAGGATATTCTCAGGTGGTCCGAGCTGACAGCCGCAAGCGCAGGGTACCTGCATGATCGCTCCTCCCTGGAAGGTCTCAGGGAAGCACTGACAGATTCCAGCGTGATTGCCGAGCCCGGCGATTACCTGTTCAAGCGCGCCTACCACGCACTTGGCGGGAAGCCAGATGCCGACAGGGACGGCGTTCCCGACGACCAGGACGTCACTACCGGCTATTCCAGCAAGACCACCTATGAACCTGGTGAAAATATCGATATCTGGATCAGCGGCGTAAGTCCGACCGGCGAGCCCCATGCTCCCGAAGGTCGTTGGCGCCTGATGCCGCAGGTCTATGATCAGCAGAACCCCAACCAACCGATGATTGGCTTCCTGGAGTCCGAAGAGTTTCCAGGGGAATATGATTACGCGCGCCAGGAGTACAAGCTCAGCTTCCCCGCTCCCGACTATGCCGGCAGCTTTCGTATCTGGGTCGGGATGGGTTGTGCCGACTTCACAGCACAGTGTGGCGAGGTGCCGCCAGGCGATCGCTCCAGCACGGTGTACTTTGAAGTCGCCTGTGATGACGGCGTCGACTGTTCACGTTCGCTCGATCCGGCTCCCGGCGCCTATGTGACCAATAGCACCAAGATGAATTTCATCGAAGCCATGCTGCAACGTGAGAACGGTGATCTACTGATTCTTGAGAGCGAAGTCACACAAACCCCCACCAACAATACCCGTCAGACCTTCATACGCCGATCACGCGACGGCGGGGCTACCTGGGAGACTTCTCACGAACTGCCCTACTCAACCCTGTGGGCGGAGATGATAGAGACCTCGACCGGTGAGCTTATTGTGATGATGCAGTGCTACCCGTCCCAGTGTGTCTACCGTTCCGAGGACGGCAGCAACTGGAGTGAATACGACTATTTCGCTGAAAGCGACTTCGTGCCTGGCCAGTGCGGTGAGGAAGAGTGCTTTGAGTGGTACCTGAAGCCAAACTCGTTGATTGAGCTTAGTAGCGGCGGATTCATGCTGAGCTATGAGTTCACCCCTCCGGGTCGTAGCGACAGGGATGTATTCTTGCGAACAACCGAAGATTTCGTCACCTGGTCTGACCCATTCCTGGTTGCAGGTGGCGAGGATGCGCAGTTTGGATCGGAATTGCTGCAGACGGAGGGTGGTTCACTGGTGATGGCCTACTCGTCCCGCACTGACGACAGACTAAGGGTCATGGCCTCCAACAATGGCACCGACTGGGAGGTCCTGTTCTCGGTTGTCTATGACTGGGTCGTTGAGGGCATTGAACCGCAACTGGTCCAGAATAAGTTTGGCACCCAGTTGTTCCTGGGTGGCGGCACCGAAGAGGGTTACTTGGGCTTGTACGGGGTGCCGGTCGACCCAACAATTCCCGACCTCCAACTGACCAAGCTGGGCCAGAATATTACCCAGGGGTATCAGGCGACTGTGCTCAAGGATGGGGGTATTGGGATCGCGTACTCTCTTTACTTGAATAACCAGATAGACGTGTTTTTCGAAGACCTGGGCGTTTTGTTGCTTCCTTGATCGGTTGGGGGCGCCCTTGCCGGGCCTGCTATGCTTTTGTCATGCGGCTTCCCCAGTTCAAGTTACCCTTGAAACGGAAGCTCAATGTGTCACCGATATAGCGGGAATTCACATCCACTCCGCGATATGTCAGTACAGGCCTTCGACGGAAGGCTGCCCTGTTCGCCGCCTCTTTCCAGCACCACTTCTCCCATACGCAACTAAACCTTTGGCCTAGCTCCTTTGCGCTACAGACGGCGTGACCTTGCCCACCTAGTATTTGCCTAGGGAATGAATGTCAGGAGCGGTACATGACTGATCATCAGACACTGCGCTGCCCTCACTGCCAGGGCGCCATGCGACCAGCCCATCGGCGGGCCGCGGGCTTACCCCTGCTGGTGCTGGCAACGCTTTTACTGGCAGCGGGTATCTACCTGATGATGCTGAGCCCGCCGCGGCCCATCCTGGCGGTGCCGGCAACACTGATGATGGCGTTGGCCTGCACTCTGTTTATGCGCCGGGAACTGCTGTGGGTGTGCCACCAGTGTGGGGCCACCAGCACCGGCCAATGGTCGGAACCGAGAGAAGGCGCGGTCCGCTAGCCTTCGACGATGTCGAAAGTCAGGCCGGCGTGCTCCTGCAGGCGGGCGATGAGGGTTTCACCCATGGCGCTGGCCGGGGTCCAGAAACCGCCGCCGCAGCTCAGCTCATCCAGCGCCAGGCATACCGCGGATTCCGCCAGCATCTTGGAGGTGGAGCCGTAGCCCGGGTCCATGTCGCCGCTGACCCTTGCCACCATGTCCCGGGAGGCATCGTCCGGGTGCCTGCCGTGTAGCAGGATCTCGTAAAAGCCGTTTTCGCGCACGTCCCGACTGGGACCTTCGCCGGGTTTGGGCAGAAACTGTTTGGCGATAGCTCGCAGCGGGCCGAAGGCCAGTGCGGCCGTTCCGGCGGTCATGGCGCCGGCGGCGAGTTTGGCTTTTGTTGCGCCCATGCCTTTCGGTGCCAGCATCGCCTCGTCGTAGCGGAAGTCCTCGCCATATTGCTGATTCAGTAGCGCGTTGCTGCGGCGTACCACGCGGGTGTTGATGGCGGCCATTACGAAGGGCAGGGTCCAGCGTTCGAAATCCTCGTCGTAGATGGCCACAGTCTGGTCGTTGACGTCTTGGCCGGTGATGCTGCCCGCCGGGTTCAGCGCGTAGGGGTCTGCCAGCAGTTGCCGCAGCGACCTGTCCCGCACCGCTTCTTCCATCACGTTGATCAGGCTGGCCACGGTGCCGCCGCTGAATTCGCCTTTGGCTTCCACCACACGGTATTTAACGTGCTGCGCGGGTACGCCGTGTTTTGCCTGCATGGCGTTTTGCAGGAACAGCACGCCCAGGTCTGAGGGAATACTGTCAAAGCCACAGGTGTGCACGATGCGCGCACCCGACGCCTCGGCGGTGGCCTGGTGGGCGTCTATCATCCGGCGCATCCACTGGGTCTCGCCGGTGAGATCGCAGTAGTGGGTGCCGGCGGCCACACAGGCGGCGACCAGCTTGGAGCCGTACAGGGCGTAGGGGCCTACCGTGGTGCAGATGACTTTGGCCTGCTCTACCATCGCCTGCAGTGAGGACTCCTCGTCGGAATCTGCGGTCAGCAGGGGGATGTCACCGTTCTGCAGTTCGTCGCGCACCTGCTCCAGCTTGCGGAGACTGCGGCCGGCCATGGCCCAGCGCAACTCGCCGTCCACCCCGTATTTGTTGAGCAGGTATTCCGCCGCCAGCTTGCCGGTAAAGCCGGTGGCGCCGTAGAGCACGATATCGAAATCGCGTGTTGTTTCGGCCATGGTTTAGTCCTGGACGGGTGGCGTTTAGTGAACGCCGTGCATGAGCTTCTTGAGCAGGGGTGACAGCAGCAGCACAATGCCGCCCACCGCCAGGCCTAACCACATGAGGTCGTTGAACAGCGCCGTGTAACTCGCCAGCGCCGCTGACACGTCGGCGATGGCGCCGCCTTCCGTGGGCACGGCCGCCAGCTTGGCGATCTGCGCGGCCACGAACTCCGAGTAGGCGGTCGCCAGGAACCAGGCGCCCATCATCACGCCGACCACGCTGGGCACCGCCAGCTTGGTCACTGCGGACAGGCCGACCGGGGACAGACACAGTTCGCCGGTGGTGTGTAGCATATAGGCCAGCACCAACCAGATCGCCGCCACCCGGCCACTTTCGTCCGGCATGGTCGCGCCCAGCACCAGGGCCCCAAAACCCAGGCCTGCCTGGGCGATACCGAGGGCGAACTTCACCGGCGTGGTGGGCTCAAGATTGTGCCGGGCCAGGCTGGTCCACAGCCAGGCGAACACCGGCGCCAGGGTAAAGATGAAGAAGGCATTCATGGAGCCGAACTGGGCGGCGGTCAGTTCCACGCCCAGCAGGTTGCGATCCAGTACCCGGTCCGCATAAAGGGTCATGGAGGCGGCGCTCTGCTCGAACAGGGCCCAGAACACCACGGTGGACATGGTCAGCACGATCAGTACAAACATGCGCTCGCGCTCTACCTTGTTGCAACGCTGGGTCAGGAACCAGGCCAGGCCCGCCAGCACTGCCAGCGCCAGCGTATTCAGCGTCATCTCCACTACGGCATGGAACTGCAGCATCTGCCAGACGGCGAACACCGCCACCAGGGCTCCCAGGTAGATGGTGATTTCCTTGTTGAGCGGACCGAGCCCCGGCTGCTTCAGCAGCTCAGGCTCATGGGGCTCCGCATGGCCATGCAGGTATTTCTGGCCGCGCAGGAAGGTCACCAGGCCGAACAGCATGCCTATACCGGCGGCGCCGAAGCCGTAGGCCCAGCCATAGGTTTCACCCAGGTAGCCGCACAGCAGGGTAGCGGTAAAGGAGCCTATGTTGATGCCCATATAGAAGATGGTGAAGCCGGAGTCACGGCGCGGATCGTCTTCGCCGTAGAGCTGGCCGACGATGGTGGAGATATTCGGCTTCAGGAAACCCACGCCGACCACGATCAGCGCCAGCGAGAAATAGAACACCTGCAGGGCGAGCTCGTCGCGCACCACCTGGCCCTGCTCCATGCTGGCCGCCTGGCCCTCGAACGCCATGCCCAGGTGGCCGGCCACCAGACACAGGCCACCGAACACCACTGCCTTGCGCATGCCGAGGTAGCGGTCCGCCAAAAGCCCGCCGATCACGGGCATGGCGTAGACCAGCGCGGCATAGCCGCCGAGCACGTCGAGTCCCATGCTGTCGGTGAACAGGTGGTATTTGGTGAGATACAGCAACAGCAGGTATTTCATGCCGTAGAAGGAGAAGCGTTCCCACATCTCGGTGGCAAAGCACACGTAGAGGCCACGCGGGTGGCCCAGGAATTCGTCCGCTGCATCGCCAGCGGAGGTAATCGCAATGTCGCTCATGAAGCTGATCCGGGAATTATTGTTGTCGCAGCATTATACGGATGGCGGCGGGTCGTGGCGCGTAAATTTCCGGGAGTGCTAGAATCCGGCCATCAGAATAACCGGTGATTTCCATGCGATTCCCCTCCCTGCGTGCCGGCTGGCCCGTGTTGCCGGCGGTGTTGACTGTTCTCGCTGCCTGTTCGCCGAGCGAACCACCACCCGAGGCAGTGGTTGCGGTCCCTGAGCAGGCGAGCCTGCTGGACACCCAGCGCAGCCAGGTGGAAGCCGATCTGCATACCCACACCGAGGTGTTGGGCTCCGATGCCTTCGGTGGTCGTGCGCCCGGGACCGCGGGAGAAGAGCTGACCGTCGCCTACCTGGTGGAGCAGTTCGAGGCCCTGGGTCTCGAGCCCGGCAACGGCGATAGCTGGGTCCAGGACGTGCCTATCACCTCCGTCACCACCGATCCGGCTACCGTGCTGTCGATTCGTGGCAAAGACGTTGAACGAGACCTGGTCTACGCCGAGGAGATGGTGGTGTTTACCCAGCGCCAGCTGGAGCAGGTCGCGGTCGCTGATTCGGAGCTGGTGTTTGTGGGTTATGGGATTACCGCGCCGGAGCGCGACTGGGACGACTACGGCGATCTCGATGTCAGCGGCAAGACCGTGGTGGTGTTGATCAATGATCCCGGCTTTGCCACCCAGGACCCCACGGTATTCAACGGAAATACCATGACCTATTACGGCCGCTGGACCTACAAGTTTGAAGAGGCCGCGCGGCGCGGCGCGGCGGCGGCACTCATCGTGCATCAGACGGCGCCGGCCGCCTATGGCTGGGATGTGGTGCGCAATAGCTGGTCCGGCCCGCAAATCGGCCTGACCGCGGATAACCGGAACGTCGACCGGGTGGCGGCCGAGGGCTGGATTACCGAGTCCGTGGCGCGGGACCTGTTCAGCGCTGCCGGTGCCGACTTCGACGCCCTCAAGGCGGCCGCCGCCACCCCCGGCTTCCAGGCCGTGCCGCTGGCAGACCTCAGCCTGTCTGCGCAACTGTCCAATACCCTGAGCAGCGCCCGGAGCCGCAACGTCATGGCGCGCCTGCCAGGCACGGCGTTTCCCGAGGAGCACATCGTCTACAGCGCCCACTGGGATCACCTGGGCACCAAGGAGGGCGAGGGCGACCAGATCTATAACGGTGCCAGCGACAACGCCTCCGGTGTAGCGGCGCTGCTGGCCCTGGCCAGGCTGCATAGCAATGCGGGGGTAGGGCAGCGCTCGCTGCTGTTCCTGGCGGTGACTGCGGAGGAGGCGGGTCTGCTGGGTGCGGAGTGGTATGTGGAGAACCCGCCCCATGCGCTGGAGACCACCGTGGCCAATCTCAATATGGACAACATCTACGGCGGCGTCGACGGCCGTACCCGGGATGTTGCGGTGGTGGGTTTTGGCAACAGCGAACTGGAGAACCTGCTGGCGGTGGCGGCCGATCGCCAGGGCCGGGTGCTGGTGCAGGAACCCAACCCGGAGAAGGGCTACTACTACCGCTCCGATCACTTCAACTTCGCCCGTTTCGGCGTACCGGCGCTATATCTTACCCGTGGCGTCGACAGCCTTGAGCACGGCAGTGACTGGGGCCAGCGCCAGCTCGACAACTATGTGATCAACGACTATCACAAGCCCAGTGACGAATACTCGCCGGACTGGGACCTGAGCGGCGCCGCCGAGAACGTGCTGCTGTTCCATGATATTGCCACCGAGCTGGCGGCGGGGCGTGACTGGCCCAACTGGAACGAGGGCACCGAGTTCAAGTCGGCGCGGGATGCCTCCAGCGCAGTGCGCGCGCCCTGAATTGACAAACGCCCCTGGCGTGTAAATGACTGCAACAACCACAAAGAGGAACTGACACTGCCATGAATGGTGCGGAAAGCCTGATCAAGACCCTGGTCGACAGCGATGTGGACATCTGTTTCACCAACCCGGGCACCTCTGAGATGCACTTTGTTGCCGCCCTGGATGAAGTCGACGGTATGCGCTGTGTGCTGTGCCTGTTTGAGGGGGTGGTCAGTGGCGCCGCCGACGGCTACGCCCGCATGGCGCGCAAGCCGGCCTCGACGCTGTTGCACCTGGGACCGGGTCTCGGCAACGCCCTCGCCAATGTGCACAACGCCAAGAAAGGTAACCAGCCGATGGTCAATATCATCGGTGATCACGCCACCTACCACCTGCAGTACGATGCGCCCCTGACCTCGGATATTGAGGGCATCGCCTGGCCTGTCTCGCACTGGGTGCATACCGCGGACAGCCCTGGCAGCATCGCCGCGGATGGTGCCCGCGCGGTGGAAGAGGCGGGCAGGCACCGCGTCGCCACGCTGGTGCTGCCGGCGGACGTGTCCTGGGGCGACAACCCCGACGGCGCGACCCGGGCGCAGCCGCTGCCGGCGCCGCGGCGGGTGCCCGCGGAGGAGATAGCCAAGGCCGTTGAGTGGCTGGGCAATGGCCGCAACACCATGATTATGATGGGCGGCGCGGAGGTCACGGCGGCCGACTCCGAACTGCTTGGCAAGCTCAAGCAGGCCACCGGTGCCCGGGTGGGCACCGACACTTTCCCGCCACGCATTGCCCGTGGGGCCGGTCGCGCCAAGATCGAGCGCCTGCCCTACCTGGCGGAACTGGCCCTGGACCATATCAAGGACGTGGAGCAGCTAATCCTGTTGGGCTGCAAATCCCCGGTGTCTTTTTTCGCCTACCCGAACCTGCCCAGCGTGATCGCCCCGGAGGGCTGCGAGGAGTTGCAGCTTGCGGTACCCGGTGACGACTTCACCGCCTGCCTGGAAGACCTGCTCGCTGCGGTGGGTGGGAGTGATGCCGAACCCGACCGCCACGCACTGCAACTGCCGGAGCTGGTCACTGGCGCCGAACTCGACGTCAATGCGGTGGGTGCCGCCTTCGCCCACTTCATGCCCGAGAACGCAATTGTGGTGGATGAGGGTATTACCAGCGGCATTCCCTGCACGGTCTACTCGGAGACCGCGCGACACCACGACTGGCTCAACCAGACCGGCGGCAGTATAGGCTTCGGCCTGCCCAACGCCGTCGGCGCGGCCCTGGCCTGCCCGGAGCGGAAGGTGATTTGCCTCGAAGGTGATGGCTCCGCCATGTACACGATCTCCGCGCTGTGGACCATGGCGCGGGAGAATCTCGATATCACCGTGGTGATTTTCAACAACCGCAAGTACTCCATCCTCGAGCTGGAGTTTACTCGCACCGGCGCGCGCGGCGGCGTGCCGGGACCGAAGGCGGCGAGCATGCTGGATGTGGGCAAGCCGGATATGGACTTCGCCGCCATGGCGACCGGCATGGGCGTGACCGCCTGGCAGGTGACCTCGGCGGACGAGTTCAATGAGCGCTTTGGTGCCGCTATGGCCCAGCGCGGCCCGGTGCTGATTGACGCGGTGATTCCCACGGCCTGGTCCTGATACCGCGGCCGGCAGGGTTTATACTCAGTACCCGGTATTCACAGGGCCACCGCGGCGCGGCTTTACTGCAGTCGGTGCAAGGGCAGTCGGTCCAAGCGCAGTCGGTCCAGGGGCAGTCGGTCCAAGGTAAGCTGGCAGGTAATGGAAAAAGATCTGATCTCACAGGGTTTGGAACTCACGCTGTTTGGCATGGGCACCGTGGTCGTGTTCCTGACCCTGCTGGTGTTCGTGACCTCGGGAATGTCCGCTTTCGTGGCGAAGTACTTTCCCGCACCGCCGGCGCCACCTGCTCCCGCTGCCGCCAGGGCTGCGGCTGAGCCTGTCACTGACGCCACCCTGCTGGCGGTGATCGCCGCCGCCGTGCACCAGCATCGCTTGTCACAAGCACCACTCTCGCAGCAAAAACGGGAACAGAATTCATGAGCCAGAAACTGGGCATTACCGACGTTGTCCTGCGCGACGCGTCGCAGTCACTGTTGGCCACACGGGTACGCCTGGAAGACATGCTACCTATCGCGGAGAAACTCGACCAGGTGGGTTTCTGGTCGCTTGAATCCTGGGGCGGCGCCACCTTCGATGCCTGTATCCGCTACCTGGGTGAAGACCCCTGGGAGCGCATTCGAGAACTCAAGAAGGCCATGCCCAATACCCAGCAGCAGATGCTGTTCCGTGGCCAGAACATTCTCGGCTACCGGCACTACGCCGATGACGTGGTGGACAAGTTCGTCGAGCGCGCGGCCATCAACGGTGTGGACGTATTCAGGGTGTTCGACGCCATGAACGACATGCGCAACATCGAGCGCGCGCTGGCCGCGGTCAAGCAGGTGGGCAGGCACGCCCAGGGCACCATTGCCTACACGCTGAGCCCCGTGCACACCATCGACACCTGGGTGGAGCAGGGCAAGCGCATCGAGGACATGGGTGCGGACTCCATTGCCATCAAGGACATGGCGGGCCTGCTGCGCCCGTATGACGGCTATGAGCTGGTGACCCGCCTCAAGCAGTCCTGTGATATTCCCATTCACATGCAGTGCCACGCCACCACCGGGCTGTCTACCTCGACCATCGTCAAGTGCGTGGAGGCGGGCATCGACAATGTCGATACCTCGATCTCCTCCATGTCCATGACCTACGGCCATTCACCTACCGAGACCGTGGTGGCCATCCTCGAAGGTACCGATCGCGACACCGGCCTGGATATCGGGTTGCTGGAAGAAATCGCCGCCTACTTCCGGGTGGTGCGCAAAAAGTACGCAAAGTTCGAGGGCGCCCTGCGCGGCGTCGACAGCCGCATCCTGGTGGCCCAGGTGCCCGGCGGCATGCTCACCAACATGGAAAACCAACTCCGCGAACAGGGCGCCACCGACAAGCTGGACGAGGTGCTGGAAGAAATCCCGCGGGTGCGGGAAGACCTGGGTTACATCCCGCTGGTAACGCCGACTTCGCAGATCGTCGGCACCCAGGCGGTAATCAATGTGCTTACCGGCGAGCGCTTCAAGTCCATCTCGCGGGAGACCGCCGGTGTGCTGAAGGGTGAGTACGGCGCCACCCCCGCAGCGGTGAACGCCGACTTGCAGGCGCGGGTGCTGGAGGGCGCGGAACCGATCACCTGCCGCCCGGCGGACCTGCTGGAACCTGAGCTGGGCAGGCTCACCGCGGAGCTCGATGCCCTCGCCGGAGAGAAGGGCATCGCCCTGGCGGCCGGCGATAACAAGATTGACGATGTGCTGACTTATGCGCTGTTTCCGCAAATCGGCCTGAAATTCCTGGAAAACCGCGGCAACCCGGATGCCTTTGAACCGGCGCCGGGTACCGAGTCGCCGCCGGCCCCGGCCCCTGCGCCCGCACCTGCCGCTGCCAGCACCGGCGCGGCGGTCTACACCGTCACGGTCGAAGGCAAAGCCTATGTGGTGGAAGTGGCCGACGGCGGCCAGGTCGAGAGCGTCGCAGTGGCAGAGCCCGCGCCCGCCACCGCACCGGTTGAAGGCCAGCCGGTTCCGGCGCCGCTGGCGGGCAATATTTTTAAGGTCACGGTCAAACCCGGTGATCATGTCAACGAGGGTGACGTGATCGTTATCCTCGAAGCGATGAAGATGGAAACCGAAGTGCGGGCCCCCAGCGCCGGCACGGTGGGTGAGGTGCAGGTCGCGGAGGGCGATAAGGTCGCCGTGGGCGATACCCTGCTGACCCTGGGCTGATCGGGCTGCCCGATGGAGAATCTCTATAACCTGTGGTCGTCTTCGGGCCTGGCCCAGCTACAGGCCGGACAGGTGGTGATGCTCCTGGTCGGCTTTGTCCTGTTGTACCTGGCCATTGTTCGCAACTTTGAACCCCTGCTGCTGGTGCCCATCGGCTTCGGCGGCATTCTCGCCAACATACCTGCCGCCGGCCTGGCGTTGCCCGCCTTTGAGCGCGCAGTCATCGCCGGTGACCCGGCCCTGTTGTCCGAGCTGGCGAAGCTGCTTGGCGCGGAGGTCGGGGTTTCGGGCAAAGCCTTGCTGGCGGCACTGCAGGAGGCCACGCCCGCCGCCCGGCTGACCGCACAGCAACTGGTGGCCGCGGCGGGCTTTGGTGACGGCATGCTCTACACCTTTTACACAGTGGCAATTGCCAGCGGCGTGGCGCCACTGGTGATATTCATGGGGGTAGGGGCGATGACCGACTTCGGGCCATTGCTGGCCAATCCCCGCACCCTGTTCCTCGGTGCGGCGGCCCAGTTCGGCATTTTTGCCACGGTGCTGGGGGCGGTGGGGCTCAGCCATGTCGGACTGATGGATTACAGCCTCGCCGATGCCGCCGCCATCGGCATTATCGGCGGGGCTGATGGCCCGACCGCCATCTATGTTTCCAGTATCCTGGCGCCGGACCTGCTGGGCCCGATCGCGGTGGCTGCCTATTCCTATATGGCACTGGTGCCGCTGATCCAGCCGCCCATCATGAAGGCGCTCACCAGCGAGGAAGAGCGCCGCATCGAGATGGTGCAACTGCGGCCGGTGGGTCGCACCGAGAAGATTCTGTTTCCTCTCTTGTTGCTGGTGCTGGTGGCGCTGCTGTTACCGGACGCGGCGCCGCTGCTGGGCATGTTCTGCCTGGGTAACCTGATGAACGAGTGCGGTGTGGTGGACCGGCTCAGCGATACCGCCAAGAACGCGCTCATCAATATCACCACAATTTTCCTGGGCCTGTCGGTGGGTTCGAAGTTGGTGGCGGATAAATTCCTGGACCTCAACACCCTGGGCATCCTCGGGCTGGGGGTGGTGGCCTTCTGCATTGGCACTGCCAGCGGCGTGCTGATCGCCAAGCTGATGAACCGTATCGGCTCTACCCCCATCAACCCGCTGATCGGCTCCGCCGGCGTATCCGCGGTACCCATGGCCGCGCGGGTCTCGAACCGCCTGGGCCTCGAGGCAAACCCACAGAACTTCCTGCTGATGCATGCCATGGGCCCCAACGTGGCGGGGGTGATCGGCTCTGCAGTGGCCGCCGGGGTGATGATTGCACTGGTGGGTAGGTGAGTACCCCCGGGGCATACGCCGCTGGGTCTGGCAACCACAGCCCGGTACACTGCCACGCTGACCGCAGCATGAGAACCCTTCGATGAGCCAGAAAATCATCGTTGCCATTACCGGCGCCTCGGGCGTGGTGTACGGTGTGCGCGCCCTGGAAGCGCTGCGCGCCCTGGACGATGTGGAGAGCCACCTGATCCTGTCCGACGGCGCCGTGACCAACCTGGCTGTCGAAACCCGCTATTCCGTCGACGAGGTCAAGGCGTTGGCGGATGTCTGCCACAGCGACAGCAACCTCGCCGCCAGTATCGCCTCCGGCTCCTTCAGGACCGCCGGCATGATGGTAATGCCCTGCAGCATCAAGACGCTGTCCGGTATTGCCAACAGCTACGCTGACAACCTCGTGGTGCGTGCCGCTGATGTGATACTCAAGGAAAGCCGCCGACTGGTGCTGGTGGTGCGGGAGACGCCGCTACACCTGGGACACCTGCGCCTGCAGGTGCAGGCAGCCGAAGCGGGTGCCATTATACTGCCGCCGGTACCGGCCTTTTATCACGACCCGGAAACCATCGACGATATCATCGACCACACGGTGGGACGGGTGTTTGACCAGTTCGAGCTGGCGCACCAACTCTACAGGCGCTGGGGGTCAAGAGACTAGCGGGTGTTCCCCTACTTGCGGTAATCCAGCGGCGGGTCGCGGTCACCCAGCAGGGGCTTGTAGTTGATGCGCTTACCGCCCCTCAACTCCAGCCACTCCTCCTGGGCCTGAGCCACCAGCGTTGGATTCTCATAAAGACGGATGGCGGTCAGTGCCATGCTGCGCGCCGCCAGCAGCATACCCTTGCTGCCGATGCTGGTACCACCGGCGGCGACCGCCTGCCAGCTGTGAGCCGCGGTGCCCGGCACCCAGGTCGCGGTGTTCAGTCCCACGGTCGGCGCCATCCAGCTCACGTCACCCACATCGGAAGAGCCTGAGCTGCGCTGGATTTCCTCGGTCCACGGCGCAATCTGCTGCTGGCTGCCCAGCGAGCGCGGCGGCTTGCCGTTATAGGTGGCCACCAGGGTTTCCGCAAAGCGCTGCTCCTCGCGGTCGTACTCGATGCCGCCGAAGGTCGCCAGGCTCTCGTGCATGACCCGGGCCAGGGTGACATTGGGCAGGATGTTGTAGTTGCCGTGGATGATTTCCCACTCCACCTGGGTCTGGGTGCCGATGGCGGCGCCGTCGGCGGCGTTTTCCACCCACTCCCAGATCGGCAGGATGTCGTCGGGGCTGGGGGCGCGCACGTAGTAGAACACTTCTGCGAACTCCGGCACCACGTTGGGGGCGTTGCCGCCACGTGTGATAACGTGGTGGATGCGGGTGCTGCTGGGCACGTGCTCGCGCATCATGTTGACCATCATGTTCATGGCTTCCACCCCGTCCAGCGCCGAGCGGCCGCGCTCCGGCGCGGCGGCGGCGTGGGACGCCTTGCCATAGAAGCGAAACTTGGCAGAGCGGTTCGCCAGGGTGGTACCGGGCAGGGCGCTGTTGCGGTCGCTGGCGTGCCAGTGAATCACGGTGTCGACATCGTCAAACAGGCCGGCGCGCACCATGTACACCTTGCCGGAGCCGCCTTCCTCGGCCGGGGTGCCGTACAGGCGAATGGTGCCCTGGCTACCGGTGTCTTCCAGCCATTCCTTGGCGGTAATGGCCGCCGCCACCGAACCGGTGCCGAACAGGTGATGTCCGCAGGCATGGCCGGCAGTGCCGCCGGGTACCGGCATACGCTCCGGTACGTCCATTTGCGACACGCCGGGCAGGGCGTCGAATTCGGCGAGGATTCCGATCACCGGTTCGCCCTTGCCGTAGCTGGCAACGAAGGAGGTGGGAATATCGGCCAACCCGGTCTCTACCTCGAAGCCCGCCGCCTCCAGGGCGCCGCGCAGGCGCGCACTGGATTTCACTTCCTGGTAGCCGACTTCGGCGTACTCCCAGATGTCGCGGGCGATGGCGCTGTAGTTGCTGGCGGCGGAGCCGATGGCGCTGTCCACCATGCGGGAGCTGCTGTCCTCGGCCGCGGCCTGGGTCGACACCTGGGTGAAGAAAAGGGCAGCCAACAGGGCCAGAGCGCGGGCAAGTGACGTCATTATTTTTTCTCCTGAACGGCGGTCGCCCCCGAGTATACTGCGGCCCTAGTCGCTAGCAACACGAGGCGGGCATGCACAGCGTCGATCAACAGGTTATGGAACACCTGGTCTCCTGGCTCCAGCGCGGAGACCGGGCCTGGCTGTGCACCATCATCGCTACCATTGGCTCGTCGCCGCGGCCGGTGGGTTCGCTGTTCGCCTGTAACGACGCCGGGGAAACCGCGGGTTCCCTGTCCGGTGGCTGTGTGGAAGACGACCTGGTAGAGCGGTTGGTGGCCGGCGAGCTGGACGCCGTCCAGTACCTGGAATACGGGGTCAGTGCGGAGGAAAACGAGCGCCTGGGACTGCCCTGCGGCGGCCGCCTGGAAATCCTGCTGGAACCGCTGTCAGCCGACGCCCTGCCGGACCTGCAGGCACTGCTGCAGGCGGTGTCTGAACGCCGCTACCTGGCGCGCCGGGTCAGGCTGGTGGAGGGTGCCAGCGAGCTGCAGCCGGCCTCGGCCTATGCCCCCCTGGAGCGGGATGATGACGGGGTGACCGTCACTTTCGGGCCGCGTTACCGGATGCTGCTGATCGGCGCCGGGGCGCTGTCGGAAACCCTGTCGCGCCTGGCCTCGGCCATGGACTACCAGGTGTTGATCAATGACCCGCGGGCGGACGTGCTGGCCCGCTGGGAGGGTGAGGCGGTGCAGCGCATCGGCGGGATGCCGGATGACGCCGTGCGCGCCCATGCCACCGACCGCGACAGCATTGTGCTGACCCTGACCCACGATCCCCGCATCGATGACATGGCATTGATGGAAGCACTGGAGCACGAGCTGTTCTACATCGGCGCGCTGGGATCCGTGCGCACCACCGGGAAGCGGCTGGAGCGGCTCAGGGCATTGGGTCTTGGAGAATCCCAGCTCGCCAGGCTGCATGCGCCGGTAGGGCTGCCTATCGGCAGTAAGACCCCGATGGAGATTGCCATCGCGATTCTCGCGGAGCTCACCCAGCTGCGCCGCGCCAGCCCATGAACGGCGCCCTGGTGCTGGCGGCGGGTCGGTCTCGCCGGTTTGGCAGCGACAAGCGTCTGTACAGCGTGGACGGCAAGGCCCTGCTGCTGCGTACGGTGGAGGCGGTGCAGGCGGCGGACCTGCCCTGCCGGGTGTGCCTGCGGCCGGGTGATGGCGCTATTCCATTGATGCTGGCCCTGCCCGGACTCGAATTCATTGAATGCATGAGGGCGGCGGATGGCATGGGCGCGACGCTGGCCGCGGGAGTCAAGGCCTGCCACGACTGGGATGGCCTGCTGGTGGTGCTGGGTGATATGGCCTGGGTGCAACCCGCGACCCTGGCGGTGCTGGCACGGACGCTGGATAGTGATGCCATTGTGCAGCCCAGCTATCGGGGCAAACCGGGCAATCCGGTGGGGTTTGGGCGGCGTTTTTACCCGGAGCTTGAAGCCCTGGATGGGGACCGGGGCGGTCGTATGCTGCTCAACCGGCACCCGGACTGCCTGCGGATAGTGGCGGTGGAGGACCCGGGGGTGTTGCGGGACCTGGACGAACCCCCGGCCCGGGCCTGAATCGCAGTTTACATCTCTTAACACCGCCGGGTTTTCTATTACACACCCCAACCCTATAATCGCCGCATTGACCCTTCACGTGTGACTGACAGTGAACGCCGAACGGCTGGCCGCGGCCGGCACCAAACTGGACGAAATCGGGCAACAGCTCGCCGTCCAGCTTCAAGTTCTTTCCAATCCGGCAATCCAGCGCCGCATCAAGCAGGGCCTGCTCGGCCTGGCAGCGGTGTGGGTGGTGTTTGCGCTGGTGGGCCTGGTGTGGAGCCTGGTGCCTGCACCGGCGGCACCGCCCGCGCCCGGCACAGTGATCAACCCGCTGGTGGAAGCGGCGGTGCAGTCCGGCCGCAAGCCGATCAATATCGATCAGATGGCGAGCTGGAACCTGTTTGGCAGCGCATCGACCTCCCCCGAGGAACTGGCCCGCATAGCCCAGCAGGAGGCCGAGATCGCCGCACAGCTACAGCGTCAGCAGGATGGATTGGCGGGCATAGAGGACAACGCCAAGGAAACGCGGCTGGCGCTCAAGTTGCAGGGTGTGCTCGACTCCTCGGACCCGGCGCTGGCCCGCGCCATCATCGAAGCCAAGAAAAAGCAGGACCAGTACGCGGTGGGCGATGAGCTGCCGATTAACAACCGCGTCAAGCTGGCCAAGATCCTCCCGGACCGGGTGGTGATCGACAACGCCGGCAAGTACGAACTGTTGCTGCTGTTCGACAAGGACGCCTTCAAGGTCACGCCGGGCAGCGCCGCGCCGCAGACCTCCACGGTGGCCGCCCCGGCTGACAACAGCCTTCGTCGCCTGGACCGCCGCGGCAGTGAAGACGTTACCGAGATGGCGGAGAACTACCGGCGCCGCCTCTACAACAATCCCCAATCCCTGGCCCAGGTGGTCAATATCGCGGCGGTGCGTGAGGATGGCCAGCTCAAGGGTTACCGGGTCAGTGCCGGTCGCGATCGCGAGCAGTTCGCCGCCATGGGTTTTGAGGCCAACGACATTGTTACCGGCGTGAATGGCATCAAACTCAGCGACCCGGGCAAGGCCATGGAGCTCTACCGGGTGATGCGGACTGCCAATGAGGCCAGCTTCGACGTACTGCGAGGCGGATCGGAAGTGACGCTGGTAGTGGGGCTGGGCGACCCCAACGGCGAACGACGTTAGCGGCTGGCCCGACTAGGGACTTCCCGTAACAGAGCTGTCACAATCCGGAAATAGTATGGGAAACCTTTTTGACCAGTGACTCATTCATGGGAATTCTAACCAGGCTGCCGCTGCCCGCGGTACTGCTGTGCCTGTTCTTGTCTGCCGCGCCGGCAACGGCACAGGAGTGGACCGTCAACCTGAAAGAGACGGATATCCAGGAACTGATCCAGTTCGTTGCGAAGGTCACCGAAACGACCATCGTGGTTGATCCCAAGGTAAAGGGCACCGTAAAGGTAGTGTCACCAAACCCGGTTTCCAGCAGTGATCTCTACGACCTGTTCCTGGCGATTCTCGATGTGCAGGGTTATACGGCGGTGCGCAGCGGCAATGTGGTGCGTGTCATTCAGTCCAAGGATGCCCGCTCTGCGCCGGTCAGGGTGGAGAGTGAGGCGCTTCGTGCCAGTGATGAATACGTCACCGCCGTCATCCGCCTTGAGAACATCTCGGCCGCCAAGCTGATCCCGGTGCTGCGGCCGCTGGTGCCGCAGCAGGCCCATATGGCCGCCTATGCGCCGTCCAACGCCATTATCATCAGCGACACGGCGGCGAATATCGAGCGTATCCGCGGCATTATCGAAGGCATGGACCAGAGTGCCGTGCAGGAGACCGAGATCATCAACCTCGAGTACGCCGTGGCCGAGGACGTGGTGCGCATGCTGCTGGAACTCGCCAAGACCGAGGCCAAGCAGGCCGGCGGCGCCGATCCGGAAATCCTGCTGGTGGCGGACAAGCGCACCAACAGCGTTATTGTCAGCGGCGACGAGTTGGAGCGAACCCGCATGCGCAAGCTGATCGGCTACCTCGACACGCCGCTGGAGCAGAGCGGCAATGTCAAAGTGATTTACCTGGAGTACGCCGACGCCGTCGCAATTGCGGAAGTCCTGACCCGGGTGATGCAGAACATCAGCAGGCTGGATCCGGAAGAGGGCAACAACCGCCGCCGCAACGACTCCAGCGCCACCATCGAGGCGGACGAGGGCACCAACGCCCTGATCGTGACCGCCGACGCCGATGAGATGCAATCCATCGAGGCGGTCATCCAGCGGCTGGATATTCGCCGCGCCCAGGTGCTGGTGGAGGCCATTATTGCCGAGCTCGAGATCATCGACGGTGATGACCTCGGTGTGCAGTGGCTGTTCCGCGACGACAGTGGCTCTTTCGGCAGCAATATCATTTCCGGCGAAAGCAACCGGGCCAGTGGTATTGCCAATGCCATCGCCAACCCGGGTGGCGATGACGATGACTCCAGCGATGGCGGGCTGGGGGACGAGTTCGATCGCGAGGCCTTCCTGTCCGCCCTGGCGGGCACGCCGGGCCTGTCACTGGGTTGGGGCCAGCTCGATGAAAGCCTGGATATCGCTGTCATTCTCAGTGCACTCAGCACCGAGACCAATGCCAATATTCTGTCTACACCGAGCCTGCTGACCCTGGACAACCAGGAAGCCTTTATCACCGTCGGTCAGGAAGTGCCCTTCGTTACCGGCTCCTTCACCAATACCGGCGCCCAGAACCAGCCGAACAACCCCTTCCAGACCATCGAACGGCAGAACGTGGGCATTACCCTGACTGTGACGCCCCATGTCAACGAGGGTGACCTGGTACAGTTGGATATTTCCCAGGAGGTCTCCAGTGTGATCGGCGGCAGCCAGCTGCTGGCCTCGGACCTGATCACCAATGAGCGCCGGGTGGAAACCAAGGTGCTGGCCGGTGACGGGCGCACGGTGGTGCTGGGCGGCCTGATTGAGGACGAACTGCAGGACCAGACGCAGAAGATTCCCTTCCTCGGCGATATACCTTTCCTGGGCAGGCTGTTTCGCCAGGACGCCGCTACCGTGACCCAGTCCAACCTGATGGTGTTCATCAAGCCCACCATCATCCGCGACGACAAGGCGCTGGAGGGGGCCACTGCCCAGAAATACAAGTACATCCGCGCCCAGCAGCAGATGCGTATTGATGCCGGCGTGGAATTCAAGGATGACTCCGAAGTGCCGATCCTGCCCGAGTGGGAAGAGCAGATTAAGCAGCTCGAGGAAATCAAGGAATCGTCCACGGCGCCGGAGAGCACTGACAACGGGGCAGGCTGATGGAAGAGAGCATTCGTTCCCTGCCGTTCACCTTCGCCAAGCAGCACGGCATCCTGCTGCAGGATGGCGAGGTGCCCACCATTCTCCACCAGGGCCCGTTAACCGTTCCGCTGCTGGCCGAACTGAGACGCTACCTGGGCGGACCCTTTGCCCTTGAACAGCTTGGCGAGGACCAGTTCCAGCGCCGCCTGACCCAGCTCTACCAGCGCGATAACAACGAGGCCTCCCAGGTGGCGGAGGATCTGTCCACCGACGTCGACCTGACGCGCCTGGCGGACGAGATTCCGGAGATCGGCGACCTGATGGACGCCGAGGACGACGCCCCGATTATTCGCCTGATCAACGCCATCCTCTCCCAGGCGGTGCGCGAGCAGGCCTCGGATATTCATATCGAGACCTTTGAGGACCGTCTCTCGGTGCGCTTTCGCATCGACGGCGTGCTCTCCGAAGTGCTGTCGCCGAAACGTATGCTGGCGCCGCTGTTGGTGTCGCGCCTGAAGGTGATGGCGAAGCTGGATATCGCCGAGAAGCGCGTGCCCCAGGACGGCCGCATTTCCGTGCGCCTGGCCGGGCACGCCGTGGATATCCGCATGTCCACCATCCCCTCGGCCCACGGTGAGCGGGTGGTGCTGCGACTGCTGGACAAGCAGGCGGGCCAGCTACAGCTCGACCAGCTCAATATGAACGAGCAGGTGCGCAGGGACTACGAGCGCGGCCTGCACAGTGCCCACGGTATTATCCTGGTGACCGGGCCCACCGGCTCCGGCAAGACCACCACCCTGTACGCGGGGCTCACCCATATCAACGAGTCCACCCGCAACATCCTCACCATCGAGGACCCCATCGAATACATGCTGCCGGGGGTCGGGCAGACCCAGGTCAACGCCAAGGTGGAAATGACATTCGCCCGCGGGCTGCGCGCCATCCTGCGCCAGGACCCGGATGTGGTGATGGTGGGGGAAATCCGCGACCTGGAGACGGCGGAAATTGCCGTGCAGGCCTCCCTCACCGGCCACCTGGTGCTGTCCACCCTGCACACCAATACCGCCATCGGCGCCGTCACCCGCCTGCAGGATATGGGCATCGAACCTTTCCTGCTGTCGTCTTCACTGATCGGAGTGATGGCCCAGCGCCTGGTGCGCCTGCTCTGCAAGGACTGCCGGGAAGAGCACCAGGTCACCGATGCCGAGGCTGAGTGGCTGGGCCTGCCGGCGGGCAGCGGTGAAACCATCTATCGACCGAAGGGCTGCGAGCGCTGTAATTTCACCGGCTACCGCGGCCGCACCGGCATCTACGAGCTGATCGAAGTCGACGATGCCATGCGCAGCCTGATCCACGAAAATGCCAGTGAAATGGAGATGGGAAAACTGGCCCGACAGCGGGCCCCGGGCATGCTGGGTGATGGCCAGCGCCGGGTGCTGGCCGGTGAAACCAGCATGGAAGAGGTGATGCGCGTCACCACCGCCGGGTAAGCCATGACTGCCTATCGTTACCGCGCACTGGATGCCGACGGCAAGCTGCAGAAGGGAATCCTGGAAGGGGATTCCGAGCGGCAGATCCGTTCTTCGCTGCGCGCCCAGCACCTGAAACCGGTCGAGGTCTCCGAGGCCAATCGCCGGGTCGCGGCCGCGCCCTCGTCGGGCATGGGCAAGCTGTTTGCGCCCCGGGTCAAGGCCGCGGAGCTGTCCCTGGTGACCCGGCAGCTCGCCACCCTGGTGCAGTCCAACCTGCCCATTGATGAATGCCTGCAGGCGGTAGCCGAGCAGACCAAGAAACAGCGACTCAAGGGCCTGCTGCTGCAGGTGCGCTCTCGCGTCGCCGAGGGTCACACCCTGGCCTATGCCATGGGTGAATTCCCCAACGTCTTCAACGAGATGTACCGGGCCATGGTGAAGGCCGGCGAAACCGCTGGCTTCCTCGGTCCGGTGCTTGAGCAACTCGCGGACTACACGGAACAGCGGCAGTACACCTCGCAACAGCTCAAGCAGGCCATGATTTACCCCATCCTGCTGGTGGTGGTAGGGGTGGGCGTGGTGTCTTTCCTGATGACCAGCGTGGTACCTGAACTGGTGAGCCTGTTCTCCCATTCCAACAAGGAACTGCCGGTTCTGACCCGGGCGCTGATCATCACCAGTGACTTTTTCCAGAATTACCTGGGCTGGATGGTGGCCGGCGTCGTCGCCCTGGTGGCCGGCGTACGCCAGCTGCTGAAGAACGAGCGCCGCAAAACCGCGTGGCACCGAGCCCTGCTCTACGTGCCCGGTATCTCCGGCATCCTGCGCGCGGTGGACACCGCCCGCTTCGCCTCGACGCTGAGTATTCTTATGGCCAGCGGCGTACCGCTGCTGGAATCCCTGCGCATCGCCGGTGAGGTGCTTAACAACCGGGTGCTGCGCGAGTCCAGCAACGTGGTGGCGGAGATGGTGCAGGAGGGCTCAAGCCTCAATCGTGCCATGCAGCAGAGCGGCGAGTTTCCCCCGATGATGGTGCACATGGTCGCCAGCGGCGAGGCCTCCGGTGAACTGGAAACCATGCTCGAACGCTCCGCCCTCAACCAGGAGCGCGAACTCGAGATGGTACTGGGCGCCCTGATGTCCCTGTTGACACCGGTAATGCTGATCCTGATGGCCGTTCTGGTCACCTGTATTGTATTTGGTGTCATGCAACCGATATTTGACTTGAACACGATGGTGAATTGAATGAAGCAGCAAAACGGATTCAGCCTGGTAGAGATCCTGGTAGTGCTGGTGATTCTGGGCCTGCTGGTCAGCGTGGTAGCCCCCACGGTGCTCAACCGGGCCGACGAGGCACGGGTGCAGAAGGTGTACGCGGATTTCGCCAACATCGAGACCGCCCTCAAGCTGTACCGGCTCGACAACTTCAACTACCCCAGCACCGAGCAGGGCCTCGAGGCCTTGGTCGCGCCCTCGGGGCTCGACCCGATTCCCCGCAATTTCAAGGACGGTGGTTACCTGGAGCGCCTTCCCATGGACCCCTGGGGCCGGCCCTACCTGTACCTGAGCCCCGGCGACAACGGTGATTTCGACCTGTACTCACTGGGCGCCGATGGCCTCACCGGCGGTGAGAACCAGAACGCCGACCTCGGTAACTGGGATGGCGACGATCTGGACCGATAGGCGGCGCTTCCGTCAGTGCGGTTTCACCCTGCTGGAACTGCTGCTGGCCCTGACCGTGGTGGGCATGATCGTGTCGATCGCCGCGGTGTCACTGAGCTCCGGTGATCGCAACTACCGCATAGACGGCGCGGCCAACCAGTTTGTCGACATCGCCGGCTACGCCATGAGCGAAGCCGAGCTCAACGGCACCGATATGGGCGTGCTGGTGGGCCTGGACAGCGCGGGCGATGTCACGGTCTACAGCTACGAATGGCTGCAGCGCGCCGGCAACGTCTGGCGCACAGCACCCTTCGAGCAGGATGTGTTCGGCCGCCGGCAGTTGCCGCCGGATGTGGAGGTGGTCCTGGAGATCGAGGAGGGTGACACCGAGCTGCTGGCTCGCCAGAGCGAGAACGACGAAACCCTGCCGCCGGCGCCGCAGATTATTTTCTTCGCCAGCGGCGAGGCCATTCCCGGGCTGATGACCTGGGTGGATGTCGGCACCGGCGATGTGCTGTGGGAGTTGGAGTGGGACCTGCTGGGGCGCTTTGAGATGCGCCGTCGCGGCATCGAGGATGAGGATGAGGAATAACCGCGGCTTTACCCTGGTAGAGGTGATGGTCGCGCTGATGGTAGTGGGCCTCGCCCTGCCGGCCATGCTCAAAGCGCTCTACCAGCAGGTGGATACCACCAGCTACCTGCGCGAAAAGTCGATGGCCCAGTGGGTGGCGACCAACAAGATGGCGGAGGTGCGGCTGCAGCTTAATCGAAACGGCAACTTTTTCCGCGGCGAGCGTCGCGGCGTGGCAGACATGGCCGACCGCGAGTGGTTCTACTGGATGCAGAGCGTTCCCACCGAAGTGCCGGACTTCTTCCGCCTGGAAATCACGGTTGCCAGGGAGGAAAACCTGCGCGATACCCCGGCCTACACCCTCGTTGGCTTCATCTACGCCGCCAACGTGCCCGGGGGCGATGCCTGATCATGATTCGAAGGGCGGCGGGGTTCACCCTGATCGAGGTGTTGCTGGCGATGGCCATCACCGCGATCGTCGCGGTCATGGCCTATGCCGGCCTGAGCGCCGCGCTCAACAGTGCCGACTCGCTGCGCACCGAGGGACAGCGCATCTCCGAGATCAACCGCGCCTGGGGACTGTTGAGCCGTGATTTATCGCATTTTGTGGATCGCCCGGTGCGCAATGAGTTCGGCGCCGTGGTGCCGGCCCTGGTAGGTGGCGAACGGGTTGAAAAGACCCTGGCCTTTACCCGTGTCGGCTGGTTCAACACGCTTGGACGCCGCCGCAGCCATATGCAGCGGGTGCGGTACGTGCTGGAGGACACCACCCTCTACCGGGAGCAGTTCCAGGTGCTCGACCGCACCAATGAAACCGAGCCCCAACGCGTCGCCCTGCTGGAAGACGTGAATGAGATGGAGTTCCGTTTCCTGGCCCAGGGCATCGAACTGCCCGTCAATAACGAGCTGGTCACCGACAACTGGCCGGAGGCCTGGGGGCTGGAGGGTGGGCAGGGTATCAATACCCTGCCCGAGGCCGTCGAGGTGCGGCTGGTACTGGAGGACTGGGGGGAAGTGAGGTGGCTTTATGAAATGCCGCAGGCACCGTTCTAGCCACCCCGGCGCATCGCCACGACCGCGCCGACAGCAGGGCGTGGCCCTGGTGATCGCGCTGTTGGTGTTCTCCCTGGCCGCCGCATTTGTGGTAGCCATGAGCAGTGAGTTCATGTTGTTCATGAAGCGCAGCTCCAATGTGTTCGTCGCCAGCGAATCCTATGCCTACCTGCGGGGCGGGGAGGATCTCGCCAAGCTGGCCCTGATCCAGGACGAGCAGGCCGACACCGAGGCCGGCCGCGAGCGTGACGACCTGACCGAGCTATGGGCCCAACCGGTGGTGCCCTATGCGCTGGACAACGGCGGCATGCTGTCCGGCAGCATCGAAGACCTGTCCGGACGCCTGTACATCAACAATCTCGGCGTCGATGCCAATGCCGGTAACGACGATGGAGACGGTGCGGGCACCGGCGTGACAATTGACGGGGTGGAGGCCTTCACAACGCCGCAGCGCCGCTTCCTGCGTCTGCTGCAGTCCTTCGAAGAACCCCAGGTCAGCGAACAGGACGCCCGGCTCATTCTCGAGGCGGTCCGGGACTGGATAGACACCAATACAACGCCCACGGATTTCGGAGCGGAGGACAGTTACTACATCGACTTCGAACCCTCCTATCGCACCGGCAACCGCCAGTTCCGCAGCGTCAGCGAGCTGCGGCTGGTGGCCTACATGACGCCGGAGCTGTATCTGGCCATCGAGCCTTTTGTGACGGTGTGGGGTGACGGCTCGCTCAATATCCAGACTGCCCCGGCCCAGGTGCTGCGTACTCTGAATGCTGACGACCAGCTGCAACCGCTGTCGGCCGGCGAAGGGGAGGCACTGGTGGCCCTGCGGGGAGAGGAGGGTTTCGAGAGCGTGCAGGCCCTGCTCAGCAGTCCCGTGCTGGCCAACCTGCAGGTGGATAGAAACGGGCTCGCCGAGAAAACTGATTACTTCCTCTACACCGGGCAGGTGGAAGTTGCTGACCGTAGGTCGACGCTTTACAGTGTACTCCACCGCCAGGGCGGGCAGGTGAAAACCCTGCTCCGCAGCAGCGGTGCGTATTGATCATCACGGTTAAGCTGCCCAAGCACGCCTGACTAAAAGCCTGGAGAGCTCTTGCGCGAATCTGCCGTCATCCGTCTGCTGGACAACACACTGGTCTGGTACCCGCCCGGGTCCAGCGACCAACCGCGCCCGCTGGAAGCTGAAAGCGAGCGCGCACAGCTGATTGCCCTGGCCAATGCTCGCCGCGCACCGGTGCTGTTCGCGGTACCCGGCGGCGATGTCAGCCTGCGGGAAGTCAGCATCAGCGCTGCGGAGAAGCGTCACATCGCCAAGTCCCTGCCCTATATGCTGGAAGACGATTTCGCCGGCGACGTCGAGAATCTGCACTTTGCCTCGCGGGAGTTGGACACGCTTGAACTGGGCGTGGCTGCCTGTACCCATGAGGCAATGCAGCGTTGGCAGGACTTGATGGTGGCGCTGCCGTCCGCGGCCCAGTGGGTGCCGGAGCCACTATTGCTGCCCTGGCAAGCCGGGGAGCTGTGTATTGTCATTGAGGCCGGGCAGCTGGTGGTGCGCAGCGGCGCCAATGAGGGCTTTACCGCGGAACGTGCGCTGGCGTCCGCCATGCTGGCGACGCTGCCCGAGGATACCGCCGACAGCGTCATTGTCTATGGCCTGGACCAGGCGGAGGATACGGAACTGCTGCCGGGCTGGATGCGCGAGCGCATGCAGTGGCGCACCGGCAATTTTGCCGCCGCCCTGATGCTGGCGGAAGAGGAGCGCCAGCCCCTCAACCTGCGCCAGGGCGACTACGGCGCCAACCTGCCCATCGAACAGTGGTGGCGCCAATGGCGCCTGGTGGCCGGTGTTTTCGGCGCCGCCTTCCTCCTGCAGGTAGGCTCAACCTACGCCAGCTACAGCCACCTGGAAAAAGAAAACCTGCAGCTCAGGCAGCAGATCGAAAGCGCCTACCGCCAGGTGGTGCCCCGCGGAGCCGTGGTTGACCCGGAACGCCAGCTCAAGCGCCAGCTTGATGACCTGCGCGGCGGCAGCCAGGCGGTCAGCTTTGTCAGCCTGATGGACCGCATCGGCGGCGTGGTCGCCAGGCAGCAGGGCGCCCAGGTGGCGAGCATCAATTTCAATGACAAGCTGGGTGACGTGCGCATCAACCTGGTGGCCCCGGATTTCAATGCGGTGGAGGCGATTCGTGCCGCGCTGGTTGAGCAGGGCATGGACGCGGTCACCGAGAACAGCAACGTGCAGGGGAACCTCGTCAGGGCTCGCCTAAAGGTGAGTGAGAAGTGATGAACCTGGATGCCATCCTAAGCTGGTACCGCAAGTTCAACGCCCGTGAGCAGGCCTATCTGCTGGCGGTGGCGGTGGTGCTGGCGCTGTACGTGATGTTTATGCTGGTGTTGAAGCCGCTGGCCGGCATGCGCGACGACATGGCCCAGCGCAATGTGGTCACCGAGGAAAAACTATCGCGGGTGCAGGCCATGGCCAGCGAGCTGAAACAGCTCAAGTCCAGCGGCAGCCCGCGCGCCAACCGCAACATGAACCAGCTTATCAATGCCTCCACGGCAGACGTGGGCATCCGGCCCACGCGAATCTCGCCCAACTCGCGCGGCGAGACCCAGATACGCTTCGAAAACGTGGGCTTCGCGGAGCTGCTGCGCTGGCTCTACCGCATTGAGTACGGCGAGGGTATTGCCGTCAAGGAAGTGGCCATCAACCAGGGCGACCGCGGCGGCGTGGTAAAAGCCACGATTCGACTGGGCGCGGGCTGATGCGGAGGATTGCCCTGGGCGGCGCCCTGGCGCTGTTGTTCCTGCTTGTCTTGGTGTCGACCGCCCCCGCGCGACTGGTGGGTTACCTGGTGCCGGAAAGCCAGCTGCGCCTGTCCGGTTTCTCGGGCACTCTGTGGGAAGGTGCCGCCAGCAACGCGGCGATTGCCACGCCGGAGGGCTGGATGCAGCTCGGCCGCACGCGCTGGAGTCTCTCACAGCTCTACCTGTTGGCGTTGATGCCCACCCTGGATGTCCAGTCCGAGTGGGGCCAGCAGAGTATCCAGGCCAATGTCCGCCTGTACCCCTCGGGTGATGTACTGTTGCGCGGCCTGCGGGTCAGTGTGTCGGCCAGCGTCATCAAGCAATTCATGCCCGTCAACCTGCGCGGGGTGCTGACCCTGGAATCGCCGCAGCTCAAGATTGCCGACGGCGTGCCCGCGGAAGGTCGCGGCAAGCTGGTCTGGCGCCAGGCATTCTGGCGCGGAGTCCGCGGCTCCCAGCCGCTGGGCGACTACGAGCTGGATTTTGAGGTGCCGGCCCCGGCCACGGGCAAGGCCCGTGTGAAGACCCTGTCGGGGCCGATCCGCATTGATGGCGGACTGGAGGTGACGGGCCGCGAATACGCGGTGGACGCCAGTCTCACCAGCGCCAAGCCCATCGACCAGGAGCTGTCCCGGGCCCTGCAACTGATGGCGGAACCGGTGGACGGTGGCTACCGACTCAAGTTTAATTCCGAGTTCTGACGCCAGCCGGGCGTCCCAGGGAGCATGACATGAACGAAACGGCTTACAGGAAGTACGAGTGCGTGGTCTGTGGCTTTATCTACGATGAGGCCGAGGGCCTGCCCGATGACGGCATTCCCGCCGGCACGCGCTGGGAAGATATCCCTGAGGACTGGGAGTGCCCGGACTGCGGCATCAGCAAAAGCGATTTTGACCTACTTGAAGAGTAAACCGTGGATACGCTGGTAACCGATATCATCGGCATGACCGGCACCGGGCTGGTGGTGTTGGCCTACTACCTGCTGCAGCTTGAAAAAGTGCATAGCCGCAGCCTGACCTACAACCTGATGAACCTGTTCGGGGCAATCTTCCTGCTGATCAGCCTGTGCTATACCTTCAACCTGGCGAGCTTTGTGATCGAGCTGTTCTGGATTGGCGCCTCCCTGATCGGTCTGTGGAAGCTGTACCGGGGGCGCAATAGTCGTTCGCACCCGGAGGAACGTTTTGGCTGAACTGGATGATCTGCGCCAGCGCTTGCGCGAGCACGCCTGCGCGGATGAGAGGACCATCGTTGACGGCCTGCTGGCCGCCAGCCAGCTCAATGCCGAGCAGCGCGCTGGGATTACGGCCCGCGCGGTGGCGCTGGTGGAACACTGCCGCGCGCGCAGCGATGAAGCCGGCACCCTGGATGCCTTCCTGCAGGAGTTTGGCCTGTCCAACCGGGAGGGCATCGCCCTTATGTGCCTGGCCGAGGCTCTGCTGCGGGTCCCCGACGAGGACACCGCCGACCGGCTGATCGCCGAGAAGATCCAATCGGGGGACTGGGGCGCCCACAAGGGCAAGTCCACCTCCAGCTTCGTGAACGCCTCGGTCTGGGGCCTGATGCTCACCGGACGTATCGTGCGCCTGGACGAGGATATCACCGGCGACACCGCCGGCTGGATGCGCAAACTCGTGAGCTCGCTGGGAGAACCTGTGGTGCGCCAGGCGGTACTGCAGGCCATGCGCATCATGGGTAGCCAATACGTTCTGGGCCGCACCATCGACGAGGCGCTCAGGAAAGGCGTGGTGGGAAACCGCCCCGGTACGCGCTTCTCCTTCGACATGTTGGGGGAGGGTGCGCGCACCCGCGCCGACGCCGAGCGCTACTTCGCCGACTACTCGGCGGCCATCCGCGCCATCGCGGCCAACCCGGGGGGCGAATCCGTGGCGGACGCCAACGGCATTTCCGTAAAGCTCTCCGCGCTGCACCCACGCTACGAATTTCGCCAGAAAAAGCGCGTCATGGCGGAACTGTTGCCGAAGGTCCGCGAGCTGGCGCTGCAATGCAAGCAGGCCAATATGGGCTTCAATATCGACGCCGAGGAATACGACCGGCTGGATATTTCCCTGGACCTGCTGGAAGCCCTGGCCCGCGACAAGGCGCTGGGTGACTGGGGTGGACTTGGCTTCGTACTGCAGGCTTACCAGAAGCGTGCGCCGGCGACCGCCGACTGGCTGATCGCCCTGGCACGGGACACCGGCCGCCGTTTCATGGTGCGGCTGGTGAAGGGCGCCTACTGGGACGGGGAGGTCAAGCATGCCCAGGAACAGGGCCTCGAGGATTACCCGGTTTACACGCGCAAGTGCCACAGCGATCTGTGCTACCAGGTCTGCGCGGAGCGCCTGCTGTCCGCTCAGGATGCCATCTATCCACAGTTCGCCACCCACAACGCCCACTCGGTGGCGCTGATCCAGGCGCTCACCGCCGACGGCAGGGAATTCGAGTTCCAGCGTCTGCATGGCATGGGTGGCCTGCTGTTTGACCAGTTGCTGGATGACAGCCCCGGGACCCGGGTGCGGGTTTACGCCCCGGTGGGCAATCACAAGGACCTGCTGCCCTACCTGGTGCGGCGCCTGCTGGAAAACGGCGCCAACAGTTCTTTCGTGAACCGCTTCATGGACGCCAAGGTATCCCCCGCCGAGCTGATCCAGGATCCGGTGGAGCTGACCGAAGCCCAGCCCTTGCGACGGCACCCGAAGATTCACAGGCCCAGGGACATTTATGCAGACCAGGCGCTGCCCTGGCTGAACGCCCGCGGCGCAGACCTGCACGATGCCCTGCAGGTGCCGCCGATACTCAAGAGCATGGCCGAGGCGGTTGCAGCGCCGCTGCGCGCCGCACCGATCGTGAACGGCAACTGGCAGCCTGGTGACGGCCGGCCGGTGCTCAACCCGGCAGACCACGGCAAGGCGGTAGGGTCGGTCCTGGAAGCTGACCACGGGGCCGTGGTGGCAGCGCTGGCGGCGGCCACTGCCGCCCAACCCGGCTGGGATGCCTGGGGCGCAGAACGCCGCGCTGCCTGCCTCGACCGGGCGGCGGAGCTGATGGAGCGGGACTGCGCCGCGCTGATGGGCATTATCACCGCGGAAGCCGGGCGCAGCGTGGACGATGCCCTCTCGGAAGTGCGCGAGGCGGTGGATTTCCTGCGCTACTATGCCCAGCAGGCGCGGTCACATTTCACCGTCAGCGCGCTGCCGGGCCCTACCGGAGAAGTGAATGAGTTGAGCCTGCACGGGCGCGGCACCTTTCTGTGTATCAGCCCCTGGAACTTTCCGCTGGCGATTTTCACCGGCCAGGTGGCAGCGGCCCTGGCGGCAGGCAACTGCGTGATTGCCAAACCCGCCGAGCAGACGCCGCTGATCGGCGCCCGCGCCGTGAAGCTGTTGCACGAAGCCGGCGTGCCCGGCGCTGTGCTGCACTTCCTGCCGGGCGACGGCGCCCGGGTGGGCGGCGCCCTGGTGGCGGACGAGCGCATCAGCGGCGTTGCTTTTACCGGCAGCACCGCCACCGCCAAGCTGATCAATCGCCAACTGGCGGAACGCGCCGGCGCCATCGTTCCGCTGATCGCCGAAACCGGCGGTCTCAACGCCATGATCGTCGATGCCACGGCCCTGCCGGAACAGGTGGTGGACGATGTGGTGACCTCGGCCTTCCAGAGCGCCGGACAGCGCTGCTCCGCCCTGCGGGTGATGTTTCTGCAGGAAGACATCGCCGACGGTGTCATCGAGATGCTGAGAGGGGCGATGCGGGAACTGGTGGTAGGCGACCCGGCGGCGCTGTCCACCGACATTGGCCCCGTGATCGACCTGGACGCGCGCCAGCGCCTGGAACAGCACGTGGCGCGCATGGGCCGCGAAGCGACGCTGCTGGCGAAGTGCGAGTTAAACAAAGATCTGCCGGAAGGCTACTACTTCCCGCCCCAGGCCTGGGAAATCGCGTCCCTGGCTCAGCTACCTGAAGAGGTGTTCGGCCCCGTCCTGCACGTGATTCGCTATCGCGGCAGCGATGTTGCGCCAGTGCTGGAACAGATCAACGCCTCGGGCTTTGGCCTCACCCTCGGCGTGCACAGCCGCATTGATGGCTTTGCCCGCGAGGTGTTCCGGGGCACCCGGGTCGGCAATACCTACGTCAATCGCAACATGGTCGGCGCCGTGGTCGGGGTGAATCCCTTTGGCGGCCAGGGCCTGTCCGGCACCGGCCCCAAAGCCGGCGGACCACACTACCTGCTGCGCTTTGCCACCGAGAAAACTCGCACCGACAACGTGGTGGCCAAGGGCGGGAACACCCAGTTGTTTACCCTGCAGGAAGACTGACCCGTGTTGCGGCCGCCGCGGCTGGAGGAGGCCGGTCTGCTGACCGAACTGGCGATGCGTTCCAAGGCCCACTGGGGTTATTCCGAGGATTTCATGGCCGCCTGCCGGGCGGAGCTGACGATAAGCGAAGCCGACCTGCAGGCAGAACAGCTGAGCTTCTGTCTGGTCGAAATGGAGGGCGAACCGCGGGGTTTTTACTGTCTGGCGCAGCTCGACGATGAGCAGTTCGAACTGGAAGCGCTGTTTGTCGAGCCGGCGCATATTGGGAAGGGTGTCGGTCGCCAACTCATGGAGCATGCTCTGGACAGGGCCCGTGCCGGGGGTGGCAGGACACTCTGGATACAGGGCGATCCGCACGCCGTGGCGTTTTATCGGGCCGCCGGCGCCGTGCAGGTGGGTACCCGCCCGTCTGACAGTGTCGCGGGCCGCGATCTGCCGCTGTTCAAACTGACGCTGTAATCGGCGTCTTTGGGCGGGCCGCGGAGCGGATGCCAGGCTGCCGTACAAAATACCGAGGGTGTGTTGCTTGAAAACTGTTCCCATCAAACCGCCGGCGCGGATAATGCTGGCCATCGTGGTGCTGCCGTTCTGGCTGGTGCTGGCGGCGACCCTGCTGCCGCTGGCCTACGGCGAGCCCGTGCGGTTTTCGCCGACAACGCCGGTGCTTGTTCTGCTGGCCCTGGCACTCACCACCCTGGTGGTGGTGGGCAAGGTACCGGTGCTGGACTAGTCGCTCACCGGGCGCGCATCCGCTTTAACTGAGGAGACAATAATGAACCTGATGATCAACACCCAGATACTTGCACCCGCCGCCGTGTTGGTGGCCTGGTCCCTGGTGATGATGGTGTGGGTAATGGCGACGCGCTTTCCGGCCTTCAAGGCCGCCGGTGTGGACCTGACGGTAGCGCCGCCTGGCGGCCGCTATCCCGATATCGAATCAAGCATGCCGCCGCGTGTGAACTGGGTGGCCCATAACTACAACCACCTGATGGAACAGCCCACAATTTTCTATCCGCTGGTGGCGATCCTCGCCATTACCGGCGCGCCGGACGCGGCAATCTGGTGGGCCTGGGGCTATACCGGCTTCCGCATCGTCCACAGCCTGTGGCAGGTACTGGTGAACACCGTTCCAGTGCGCTTCCTGATCTTCATGTGCTCCAACGTCTGCCTGTTTGCGCTGGCCTTCTACGCCCTGCGTATGACGCTCGGATAGTCACACCGGCCTGACAATGGCTGGGTACTCAGGCGCTGTTATTCAGGGACAGGCTCCAGCACGTTGGCCTGGGCGGCGGCGATGCGCGCGATCGGCACCCGGTAAGGGGAACAGCTCACGTAATCCAGGCCCAGTTCATGGCAGAAGGTGATCGACTTCGGATCGCCGCCGTGCTCGCCGCAGATGCCGTACTTGATGCCTTTCTGGCCGATCTTGCTGTCCTCGATGGCGATCTTCATCAATCGACCGACAGCGCGTACGTCGAGTGAGACGAAGGGGTCGGAGTCGACAATCTTGCGGTTCAGGTATTCGCCGATGAACTTGCCGATATCATCCCGGGAGAAGCCGTAGGTCATCTGGGTGAGGTCGTTGGTGCCGAAGCTCATGAATTCCACCGCCGGCGCCAGACGCTTGGCGCCCAGGCAGGCACGCGGAGTCTCCATCATGGTGCCCACCTTGTAGGGCACGGATGCCTTTTTCTCCGCCATGGCCTCAAGGATGCTCTTCTCGATCACCTCGGTGATGCGGCGAATCTCCCGCACGTTCACCACCAGCGGGATCATGATCTCCGGCAGCGGATTGAGGCCCTTCTCCTTGGCTTCAATGGCGGCGGTGATAATCGCCGTCGCTTGCATCTCGGTAATCTCCGGGAACACGATGGACAGGCGGCAGCCGCGGAAGCCGAGCATGGGATTCACTTCCTGCAGACCGTGGGTGCGCTCGCGAATCACGTCCACGGGGACGCCGATGCGCTCCGACAGGCTCGCCATATCCTCCTCGTCATGGGGCAGGAACTCGTGCAGCGGCGGGTCCAGCAGGCGCACGGTCACCGGCAGGCCGTCCATTACTTCGAACAGCGCGAGCATGTCGGCGCGCTGGAACTCCAGCAATTTTTCCAGGTAGGCGCTGCGCTGTTCCTTGGTTTCCGCCAGGATCATGCCGCGCATATGGTCGATGCGATCAGCCTCGAAGAACATGTGCTCGGTGCGGCACAGGCCAATGCCCTCGGCGCCCAGTTCGCGTGCCTTGGCGGCGTCCTCCGGGGTCTCGGCATTGGCCCGCACCTTCAGCTTGCGGTGCTTGTCGGCCCAGGCCAGCAGGGTCTGGAAGTCTTCGGAGGAGGAAGCCTCGGTCTTGGGAATATCACCCAGCATTACTTCACCGGTGGATCCGTCCAGGGTGATGGTGTCGCCGCGCTTGATCACCACACCGTCGTCGGTGGTGACGGTGCCGGCCTGGTAGTCGAGGGTCAGGGTTTCGCAGCCGGTGATAGCGCAGACGCCCATGCCGCGCGCCACCACGGCGGCGTGTGAGGTCATGCCACCCAGCTCGGTGAGAATGCCCTCGGCGACCTTCATGCCGTGGATATCTTCCGGGGTGGTCTCACGGCGCACCAGTACCACGGCTGTGCCGTCCCTGGAGACCTGTACCGCCTCATCCGCGGAAAACACTACTTGGCCAGTGGCGCCGCCGGGGCTGGCAGGCAGGCCTTTGGCAACAATGTCCTGCTTGGCGGCCGGGTCCACCATGGGATGCAGAAACGATTCAACGTGCTCCGGCGATACTCGCAGCAGGGCTTCCTTCTCGGTAATCAGGCCCTCGTTGACCATGTCTACGGCGATCTTTACCGAGGCGCGGCCGGTGCGCTTGCCGCTGCGGGTCTGCAGCATGTACAGGCGGCCTTCCTGTACTGTGAACTCCAGGTCCTGCATGTCGCGGTAGTGCCGCTCCAGCAGGGCCTGGGTCTCGAACAACTGGTCGTAGACCTCTGGCATGGCCTCGTGCAGGGCGGTGATGGGCTTGGGGGTGCGGATGCCGGCCACCACGTCTTCACCGGCGGCGTTGATCAGGTACTCGCCGAAGAAGGCGTCCTCGCCGGTGGAAGGGTTGCGGGTGAAGGCAACCCCGGAGCCGGAGGTTTCGCCGTAGTTGCCGAACACCATGGCCTGCACGCAGACCGCGGTGCCCAGGTCCTCGTCGATATTGTTCATCTCCCGGTAGACGATGGCGCGGGGGGTGTGCCAGGACAGGAAAACCGCCTCCACCGCGGCCTTGAGCTGGGTGTGCGGGTCCTGGGGAAAGTCCACCAGTTCCTTGAAGCGGGCCACCACGGCTTTCCAGTCGTCGGCGTCCAGCTCGGTGTCCAGAGTCTTGCCGGTCTCTGCCTTGCGGGCGGCGATCACCTCCTCAAAACACTCGTCCTCGGTGCCCAGCACCACATCTGCATACATCTGGATGAAGCGACGGTAGGAATCGTAGGCAAAGCGCGGGTTACCGGTCCTGCGGGCCAGGCCCTCGACAATCTCGTCGTTCATGCCCAGGTTGAGAATCGTGTTCATCATGCCGGGCATGGACACCGGCGCGCCGGAGCGCACCGAGAACAGCAGGGGGTTCTCCGGGTCGCCGAAGCGCCCACCCATCTGCTCCTCCACCAGGGCCAGCGCCACCCGGTACTCGGATTCCAGCTGGCTGGGCAGCTTGTTGCCGCTGTCGAAGAATTCCCGGCAGGTGGGGGTGGTGATGATAAAGCCAAAGGGGACTGGCAGGCCCAGGCTGGTCATTTCGCAGAGGTTGGCCCCCTTGCCGCCCAGCAGTTCGCGATCGTCCTTGCTGCCCTCGTTGAAGAGGTATACGCGTTTGGCCATGGTGTCTCCCGGTGTTCTGGCTGTGCTTCAGTTTTGGTTTAGTGTGCGGCCGGCGGATCAGCCCGCCAAGTACCCTATCTGTACAGCCGCGTAGTATACTGCGCGGCTGTTTTGTTGCAGCAGGAAATCCCTCCCTTGGAAAAAGCCCAGGAGACAGTACGGGGTCTCAGCTACCCCTGGGGCCGCAAGGCCGACCCGGGACGTGGTGAACCCGTCAAGGTGGCGGAAGGCGTTTACTGGGTGCGGTTTTCCATGCCCATGTCCCTGGACCATATCAACCTCTGGCTGCTGCGGGACGGCGAGGGCTGGGCGATTGTCGATACCTGCCTGGCGCTGGATTCCGCTCGCGAGCAGTGGGAGGCGCTGTTCGAGGGCTTCATGGGCGGCGAGCCGGTCACCCGGGTCATCTGTACCCATATGCACCCGGATCACGTCGGCCTGGCCGGTTGGCTCTGCGAGCGCTTTGGCTGCGAGCTGTGGATGTCCCGGGCCGAGTTCCTCATGTGCCGCTCACTGGTCAGCGACACCGGCCGCGACGCGCCGGAGGCGGGTATCGGCTTCTACCGCGCCGCGGGATTCAACGAGCAGCAGTTATCCGATTACGTGAAGCGCTTCGGCGGCTTCGGCCGCGCCGTGCATCGCCTGCCGGACGGTTACCGGCGCATTCGCGGCGGCGACACCCTGCGTATCGACGACCGCTACTGGCAACTGGTCCCCGGCAGTGGGCATTCGCCGGAGCATATTGCCCTCTACTGCCCGGCGCTGAAGCTGCTGATTTCCGGCGACCAGGTGCTGCCGCGTATCACCCCCAATGTCAGCGTGTTTCCCACCGAGCCCAATGGTGACAACCTGCGGGACTGGCTGCTGTCCAGCGCCAAGATTCGCGAGACCGTGCCCGACGACGTGCTGGTGTTGCCGGCCCACGAGGCGCCTTTTTATGGCCTGCACGTGCGGCTGACCCAGATTATCGAAGGCCACGAGCGCGACCTGGACCGGCTCTGGGAGCACCTGGCGGAGCCGCGCCGCGCCGTGGACTGTTTCTCTGCCCTGTTCAAGCGCACCATCGACGACAATTCCATCCAGCTCGCCATCGGCGAAACCCTGGCCCACCTCAACTGCCTGATGGGCCGGCGGCTGGTGCAGCGCCAGCGCGATGCCGAGGGCGTGGACTGGTATTCACAGGTCACCGACATTTTCGAGGACGAAGCATGGAGCACATAGGGGAACGCCTGGCGCGGCTGCGCGGCGTTATGGCGGAGCGCGGGCTCGACGCCCTGATCGTGCCGCGCGCTGACGAGTACCTGGGCGAGTACCTGCCCCCGGAGAACGAGCGCCTGTATTGGGCCAGCGACTTCACCGGCTCCGCCGGCGTGGCCATCATCATGGCCGAGCGCGCCGCGGTGTTCACCGATGGCCGCTATACCGTGCAGGTACGCCAGCAGGTGGACCAGGACCTGTTCGAGCTGCATCACTCGGTGGAAACCCCCCATGTGAAATGGCTGGCCAGCCAGCTCGAGGCGGGCAGCAAGGTGGGCTACGACTCGCGCATGCACAGCCTCCACTGGGCGCGCGCTGCCGGGAAGCTGCTGGAAAAGCAGGGCATTGAGCTGCAGGAAACCGGCGATAACCTGGTGGACCTGTGCTGGCAAGGCCGGCCGGTACCCGAGATCCATAAGGCCATGCTGCTGGACGAGGACTTCACCGGCCGCGGCAGCACCGAGAAACGCGCGGATATTGCCGCGGCCGTCCGCGAGGAGGGCGCGGCGGCCGCGCTGATCTTTGCCGCTGACAGCGTCGCCTGGCTGCTGAATATTCGCGGCCGCGATATTCCCTCCCTGCCGCTGGTGCTGGGCTTCGCCCTGCTGCACAGCGATGGGCGACTGGATTTCTTCACCAATCCCGACAAGATTCCCGACGGTTTTGCCGCACATGTCGGGGAGGGTGTCACTGTATTACCTGAGGCCGAGGCGCCGGCCGCGTTCAAGACGCTGGCCGGGGAGACTGTCCTCGCCGACCCGGTCACCGCCAACGCCTGGTGCCAGTTGGAGCTGGAGCGCGCCGGCGCTACCCTACTGGCTGCCGATGACCCGGTGCTGATGCCCAAGGCCTGCAAGAACGAGGTGGAAGTGCAGGGCATGCGCGACGCCCATGTTCGCGACGGCGTGGCCGAGGTCAAGTTCCTGGCCTGGCTGGATGCTGAGGTGGCCGCCGGTCGCCTGCACACGGAGGCGGAACTGTCTGACAAGCTGCTGAGCTTCCGGGCCGCGCAGGTGCGCTTCCAGGAAGTGAGCTTCGACACGATTTCCGCGGCCGCCGGCAATGCCGCCCTGCCGCACTACCACTACCTGAACGCTCCGGAAGAAACCCGCCTGGTGATCGATTCGGTGTACCTGGTAGACAGCGGCGGCCAGTACCTGGACGGCACCACGGATATCACCCGCACGGTGGCCATCGGCGACCCCGGTCGGGAGGTGCGCGAGCGCTTTACCCTGGTACTGAAGGGCCATATTGCCCTCGACCAGGTGCGCTTCCCGGAGGGCACCACCGGCACGCACCTCGACGTGCTGGCGCGTATGTTCCTGTGGCGCGAGGGCCTGGATTACGACCACGGCACCGGCCATGGCGTCGGCGCTTTTCTCAGTGTGCACGAGGGTCCCCAGCGTATTGCCAAAGCCGCCAGCGACGTGGCGCTGAAGCCCGGTATGGTGCTGAGCAATGAGCCCGGCTACTACAAGGACGGCGCCTACGGCATTCGCTGCGAGAATCTGGTGGTGGTGCGCGAGGCGGCGATCGACAGCGACGACGGTCGCACCATGTACGAATTTGAAGCCATTACCCTGGCGCCTTTCGACCTGCGCCTGGTGGAGTCTGCACTGATGACGGCGGAAGAAATCCGCTGGCTCAACGATTATCACGCCAGTGTGCGTGACAAGCTGTCGCCGCATCTGCAAGGCGACGAGCTGGCCTGGCTGCACCAGGCCACCCAACCCATTCAACCTGCAGGAGAGAAAGCAGCATGAGTGAAGCCTATATCTGTGGCGCAGTACGCAGCGCCGGTGGCCGCAAGAAGGGCCGCCTGTCCAAAGTTCACCCGATCGATCTCGGCGCCAAGGTGGTTGACGCCCTGGTGGAGCGCACCGGCATCGACCCGGAAACGGTGGATGACCTGATCTTCGGCTGCGTGAGCCAGGTGGGCGCCCAGAGCAGCAATGTGGCGCGCAATGTCTGCATCTCGTCGGTGCTGGGTGAGAGCGTGCCCGGCACCAGCGTCGACCGCCAGTGCGGCTCCGGCCAGCAGGCCATCCACTTCGCCGCCCAGGCAGTGATGTCCGGCACCCAGGACCTGGTCATCGCCGGCGGCGTGGAAAGCATGACACAGGTGCCCATCGGCGCCAGCATTATCGATGGCTACAAGGCGGATCACGGCACGCCCTACGGCGAAGAGATCATGAAGCGCTATCCCGGCGTACAGTTTTCCCAGTTCACCGGCGCGGAGATGCTGGTGGAGAAGTACAGCATCAGCAAGGAGGAGCTCGAGGAATTTGCCTTCTCTTCCCACGTGAAAGCCAAGCAGGCGGTGGAAGAGAATCGCTTCGAGAAGGAAATTGTTCCGATCGAAGTCGAGCTGGAAGACGGCAGCCTGGAGATGCACACCCAGGACGAAGGCATCCGCATGGACGCCACCCTGGATGCCATCCGTGGCCTGGAGCCGCTGCAGGAAGGCGGCACTATTACCGCGGCCATGGCCTCGCAGATCTGCGACGGCGCCTCTGCCGTGCTGGTGGCCAACCGCGAAGCGGTAGAGAAGTACGGCCTCAAGCCGATGGCGAAGATCGTCGCCATGTCCGTGGTCGGTACCGACCCGGTGATCATGCTGGAAGGCCCGATCAAGGCGACCGAGAAAGTCCTGCAGAAGGCCGACATGAAGCTCGATGACATCGACCTGTTCGAAGTCAACGAAGCCTTCGGTTCCGTGCCCATGGCCTGGGTCAAGGGCACCTGCGCAGATATCGACAAGCTCAACGTGAACGGCGGCGCCCAGGCCCTCGGCCACCCACTGGGTGGTACAGGCGCCAAGCTGATGACTACCCTGGTGCACGAACTGCACCGCTCCGGCAAGCAGTATGGCCTGCTGGCTATCTGTGAAGGCGGCGGCACCGCCAACGGCACCATCGTCGAGCGCATGGACGGCTCTCTTTGATGCCGGGGGCCGGAGTCGCACTGCGTTGAAATGTGACTCCGGCCCTGCCACTCCTTAGACTCGAACACCACTTACGCGCTACTCTCAGCGCGTAATACTCCGGAGAATAATAATATGGCCCTGTCAGGTGGCAGCCACGAAAACTGGTCCTCGCGGTGGGCATTTCTTATGGCCTCGGTTGGCTTTGCGGTCGGCCTGGGCAATATCTGGCGCTTCCCCTATGTTGCGGGGGAGAACGGAGGTTCAGCCTTCGTCCTTGTTTACCTCGGCTGTGTTTTCGGCATCGGCGTGCCGATCCTGATTGCCGAACTGTTTGTTGGGCGCCGCGGCAAAATGAGCCCGCCACTGGCCATGCGCAATGTCGCCACCGCGGAGGGCCGGCATAAGGGCTGGCAACTCGTCGGGCATATGGGCCTGCTGGCGGCATTCACCATCGAGATAGTCTATGCGGTCGTGGTGGGCTGGGTGCTGTGGTACCTGTTCAAAGCCATCAGCACTGGCTTCACCGGCTATGACAACGGAGTCGCCGAGGCGGAGTTCGCCGCGGTGCTGGCAGACCCCACCGGCATGCTGGTCTGGACCCTGATCGGTCTCGCCATCACCGGCTACATCATATACTCCGGTGTGCAGGGTGGTATCGAGCGCGCGGTGACTATCCTGATGCCGGTGCTGTTCGGGCTGCTGGCCCTGCTGGCTGTGTACAACGTGTTTGCCGGCGGCATGAAGGAGGCCGTCGTCTGGCTGTTCGAGCCGGACTTCAGCCGCATCAAACCCGAAGTGTTCCTGATCGCGGTGGGGCAGGCGTTCTTCTCTATCGGTGTCGCCATGGGTGGCATGATGACCTTTGGCGCCTATCTGCCGAAGTCGGTTTCCATTCCCGGTTCGGTGCTGATCATCGTCATTGCCGATACCATGGTGGCCCTGCTGGCCGGCCTGGTGATCTTTCCGGCGGTGTTCAGCAATGGTCTCGACCCGGCGGCCGGCGCGGGGCTTATCTTCCAGACTCTGCCGGTGGCCTTTGCGCAAATGCCGGGCGGTTACTTTTTCAGTGTGGCCTTCTTCCTGTTGCTGTCGGTGGCGGGCATCACCTCCATGGTAGGCCTGATCGAATCGGTGACCGCCTGGATGGAAGACCATCACGGTTTTGCCCGTCACACCAGTGCGCTCACGGTGGTGGGAAGCGTTGCCGTGCTCAGCGTGTTCAGCGCACTGTCCTACAACCTGCTGGGCGAGTTCAAGATGGCGGGGCGCACCATCAATGACGTGCTCGACTTTTTCTCCAACCAGATCCTGCTGCCACTGGGTGGCCTGTTGATCGCGGTGTTTGTGGGCTGGTTCGTATCCCGGCAGGCCAGCACGGAGGAACTTGAATTTTCCCACCCGCTGCTGTTCAAGCTGTGGCTGATACTGATTCGCTACGTGGTGCCGCCGGCCGTCGCCATTATCTTCTACTTCGGCGTAAGCGAGTAAGGCGATGCTGCACACCATTACTGAGTTTCTCTGGAGCTATGTGCTGATTGTGCTGCTGGTGGGCCTGGGTGTCTGGTTTACGGTGGCCTCGCGCTTTGTGCAGTTCCGTTTCTTTGGTGCCATGTTTGGCTCCCTGCGTCGCGGCATTCACGAAAAAGAAGGACACCTGTCGTCTTTCCAGGCACTGGTGGTCAGCGTGGCCGGCCGGGTGGGGGGCGGCAACATCGCCGGTGTGGCCGTGGCCATCACCCTGGGCGGTCCGGGTGCGGTGTTCTGGATGTGGCTGATTGGCCTGATGGGCATGGCCACCAGTTTCTTTGAGTGCTCGCTGGCCCAGCTCTTCAAGCGCGCCGAGCCGGATGGCACATACCGCGGCGGTCCGGCCTATTACATGAAACACGGCCTCAAGCGGCCGGGTATGGCGGTGGTTTACTCCATCCTGCTGCTGGTTACCTTCGGTTTCGGCTTTAATGCCGTGCAGTCTTTCATCGTCGCCACCTCCATGGAGGCCTCCTTCGGTGTTCCGGTGTGGATGACCGGCGCTGCCCTTACGGTGATGGTGGGCATCACTATTTTTGGCGGTATCAAGCGCATCGCCCACGTCGCGGAGTTCGTGGTGCCGATCATGGCGGCGGGCTATGTGCTGGTGGCGCTGTTTGTGCTGGCGACCAATATCAGCGAAGTGCCGGGGGCGATCGCCCATATCGTCAAGTCGGCGCTGGGCTTCGAACAACTGGTGGGCGGCGGCTTCGCGGCGGTGGTGATGCAGGGCGTGAAGCGCGGCCTGTTCAGCAACGAGGCGGGCCTGGGCAGCGCGCCCAATGTCGCCGCGGTGGCCTATGTGCCGCACCCGGCCCACCAGGGCATGGTGCAGTCACTGAGTGTCTTCATCGACACCTTGATCCTGTGTAGCTGCACGGCGGTCATTATTCTTTTGTCTGATGCCTACCAGCCCGGTGCGGCCGGCGTGAACGGCGTGGCGCTGACCCAGGCGGCCATGGGCAACCATGTGGGAAGCTGGGGTGAAGGCTTTGTCAGCGTGGCCCTGCTGCTGTTTGCCTTCAGTTCCATCATGTACAACTACTACCTCGGTGAGAACAGCCTCAACTACTTTAGCGAGGAGAACCAGACCCTGTTCAGGGTATTCCGGGTGCTGGTGTTGGTACTGGTGATGTGGGGCTCGCTACAGGACCTGGGTACCGTGTTTGGCTTTATCGACCTGACCATGGCTTTGTGTGGTGTGGTGAACCTGCTGGCCGTCGGCTTGCTGGTGCCTACCGCCTTCCGCCTGCTCAAGGACTTTGATACCCAGCGCAGCCAGGTGGAGGTGCCGCAGCTCGACCCGGCCCAGTGGTCGGACCTCGACATCGACCCCAAGGCCTGGCGCGACTAGTCAACCGGGCTGGTTTCGGCTTTTGGCTCCGCTCGGCGACGGCCGAGTGCTCGGCAGAGAACGTAGAACACCGGCGTGAACAGCAGCCCGAACAGGGTAACGCCCAGCATCCCCGAGAATACCGTGATGCCCAGCGCCTGACGCATTTCTGCGCCGGGACCCTGGGCGATGACCAGGGGAATAACGCCGAGAATAAACGCCATGGACGTCATCAGGATGGGCCGCAGCCGAAGCCGCGCGGCACTGATGGCGGCAGCAAACCTGTCGCTGCCGGCATCCTCTTCCTGCTTTGCAAATTCGACGATCAGGATGGCGTTCTTGGCGGCGAGCCCCACCAGCACAATAAGACCCACCTGCACCAGGATGTTGTTGTCCAGGCCGGTTACCCAAACGCCGAACATGGCAAACAGCATGCACATGGGGACGATGAGGACGATGGCCAGTGGCAATGTGAGACTTTCATACTGGGCCGCAAGGAGCAGGAAAACAAATATGATGGAAAAGACGAATACGACCACACCGGTATTTCCCGCCAGTTTCTGTTGGTACGCAAGCTCCGTCCACTCGTAAGCGAGACCATTGGGGAGCTGCGCGTCAGCGAGAGCCTCCATCGTGGCGATGGCTTCACCGCTGCTGGTGCCGGGCAGGGTACCGCCGTAAACAGAGGCCGCGGGATACAGGTTGTAGCGCATGACCCTGTAGGGCCCGGTGCGGTGTTCCGCCGATGCAACCGAACCCAGGGGAACCTGCTCGTCAAAGGCATTGCGCGTGAAAAGGCTCAGGAGGTCTTCGGGTGAACGCCGGTAGGGCGAATCCGCCTGGGCGGTCACGCGAAACGTTCTGCCCAGGTAATTAAAGTCATTCACGAAGGCGGAGCCGAAGTAGATTTCTACGGTCTCGAATACATCGCTGACCGGCACCTGGAGCCGCTCCGCCCGTTCCCTGTCGATGTCCAGATAGAGCTGTGGAGTTCTGTTGTTGAACAGGGTGAACGCCTGGGTAATACCCTCGCTCGCGTTTGCCGCCTGGGTCAGTTCGGCAGTGGCTTGCTCAAGCAGTGGCAGGCCGCGTCCGAGCCTGTCTTCAATCATCAGGCGGAAACCGCCAGCATTGCCGATACCTCGCACGGGGGGAGGTTGTATCACCAGGACAAAGGCGTCATCCATGCCGGCGCTTACGCCCCACATCTGGTCGACCAGTTCCTGAATTGGGGGGCGCTCGCCGAAGGGCGCGAAGGTAGGGAAGATCGTGGCTGAGTTTGGCGCGTTGGTGAACGTGGCACCGGAGAAGCCGCTGAAACCTACTGCGTTCACAATACCATCGATGGCAAGCAGACGGTCTGTCACTTCCTTTACGACTGCATCCGTTCGATCCAGTTCGGCGCCGGGGGGCAGCTCAATGGAAACAATGGCATAACCCTGGTCCTGATCGGGGATGAAGCCACCGGGCACCTGCTGGAACTGGAAGCCGGTCAGGCCAAGCAATCCGACATACGCCACCATGACCAGGGCCGCACGACGTACCAGGCGACTGGTGAGAGCACCATAGCGACCAGACAGTCCGTCCAATGCGCGGTTAAAACCCCTGAAGAAACCATTGGGTTGGGCGGCGTCCCCGCCGTTGTCGTGCGGCTTCAGCAAAAGTGCGCACAGTGCAGGGCTCAGCGTCAGAGATACCAGCACGGAGATCATTGTCGCTGTTGCAATGGTCAGCGCGAACTGCTGGTAAAACTGCCCGGTGATTCCCGGAACAAATGCAGCCGGTACGAACACGGCGACCAGCACCAGCCCCAGCGCCACCAGTGCGTTGCCGACCTCGTCCATGGTGAGATGTGCCGCTTCACGCGGTGCCATGCCGTCGCGCATGTGACGCTCGACGTTCTCAACGACCACAATGGCATCATCCACGACGATGCCGATAGCCAGGACCAGCCCGAACAGGGTCAGGTTGTTGAGACTGAAGCCCAGGCCGAGCATGACGGCGAAGGTTCCCACCAGCGATACCGGGATCGCGATAATCGGAATGAGTGAAGCCCGCCAGGTCTGCAGAAAGAGAATGATGACGAGCACTACAAGGGCTACCGCCTCAAATATTGTCTGCACGACCGCGGAGACGGACTCCTGGATGAACTCCGTGGGGTTGTAGACGATGGCGTACTCCAGCCCGGGTGGAAAGCTCTCTGACATCTCTGCCATCGTGCGTTGCAATTCTCGGGCCGTTTCCAGCGCATTGGTTCCCGGCGTCTGGAAGATTGGCAGCGCAATGGCTGGTTGTCCGGCAAGGTATCCGCGGCTGGTGTAGCTCTGCGCGCCCAGTTCCACGCGAGCAACGTCCTTCAGCCTGACGATACGACCTTCTGCTGAGGCGCGTACGACGATGTTTTCGAATTCTTCGGGACTCTCCAGGCGGCCCTGAGTCTGAATACCAATTTCGAAGGCATTCGGATTGTCCGCAGGTGCCTGGTTCATGGTGCCGGCAGAGACCTGGATGTTCTGCGCACGCAGCGAGCGCACGACTTCCGCGGGCGTCAGGTCTACCGCGTTCACCAGGTCCGGGTCGAGCCAAATGCGCATCGCATACTCGCTGGCGCCAAACAGGAGGATCTGGCCCACGCCGTTAATGCGCGCCAGTCGATCACGGACCTGGAGCGTGGCGTAGTTTGCTATGTACAACTGGTCGTAGGTGTCATCTGGTGAAAACAGGTTGATGACCATCATCAAGTCGGGAGAACTCTTCTGCGTAACAACGCCGAGGCGACGCACCGCTTCCGGGAGCCGGGGTTCCGCGATGGCGACCCGGTTCTGCACCAGGACCTGTGCAACGTCCAGATCCGTACCCAGTTCGAATGTCACAGAAATTGTGACGTTGCCGTCGCCCGTCGACTGGGACAGCATGTAGAGCATGTTCTCAACGCCGTTGATTTCCTGTTCAAGTGGCGTTGCCACCGTATCCGCGACCACTTCCGCGCTGGCACCCGGGTAGCTGGCGGTTACCTGGATGGTTGGAGGAGCGATCTCCGGGTATTGCGTTATCGGCAGAGAGAAATAGGAAATCGTGCCGATCAGGGTTATCAGTATCGATACCACGGCCGCAAAAATAGGCCGCTCAATAAAGAAATGCGTGAACGACATGCTGACCCCCGTTACTCGGCAGCGCTGGCGCTGACAGGCATTCCGATACGCAGGCGGTGATAGTTTCCGCCAATCAGTTGTTCATCGCCGTCCAGACCCTCACGCACAACGCGCAGGCCCTCCACAATGGGGCCGGGCTCAATCCAGATACGGCCCACGGTGCCGTCGGGTTGCACGGTAAACACAAACTGCCGGGACTGGTCGAATTGAACGGCGCTGTCCGGAATCAGTATCGCCCTGTACAGCCCGCTGCCCTGCAGTCTGACACGGCCGAATGTGCCGGGTTGAATAAAGCCGTTGGGGTTGGCAAAAACCGCCCGGCCCTCCAGGGTGCCGGATGTGGGGTCCAGTTCGTTGTCGACGAAGTCCATGACCCCGTGATGCAGGTAATCGTCTTCATCAATAAGCCGCACGGCGACAGCGTTCGGCGTGGTCCGCGAGGTGGGTCGACCACCACTCTCGTTCAGTCTCGCGTAGCGAAGGAAGTCCTGCTCGCTGACTTCAAACACGAAATACAGCGGGTCTTCCTGGATGATCGTCGTGAGCAGCGTGGCGCTATCGATACCACCCGACACCAGGTTGCCCTCGTCTACCAATTGTTCGCCGACGCGTCCCGGGAACGGTGCTCGGACTTCAGTGTAGTCAAGATTGAGCTGCGCTTCGGCTACCTGCGCCTGAGCCAGTGACACCCGCGCGACGGAGGCCAGCAACGCCTGCTCATTGGCGTCTGCAACGTCCTGGGCTATGGCGTTCCGCTGGATAAGGTCGCGGGACCGCCTGGCTTCAATAGACGCGAGATCTCTGTTTGCCTGGGCTTCAGCGAGGGCCGCTTCCGCCGCTTCCAACGAGATGCGGAACGGGCGCTGATCAATCACGTAGAGAAGGTCACCGGCTGCAACGATCTGGCCTTCCTTGAAAGCGACCCGATCCAGATAGCCGGAGACGCGTGCCCTTACATCGACACGTTTAACGGCTTCAAACCTGCCGGCGTACTCATCGTACTCAACGATCTCTTTAACCGTGGGCTGAAACACCGGTACTGGCAGGGCATCCTGTGCCAGGGCCGATTGCGCCCAGGAGTACACCAGGAGCATGGCTACACGGGCGAGAGCCTTCGATGGCAGGACTCGCGGGAAATCAGTAGGCATGATAATTCCTTTTACAAACTAGGTTTCGTGGATGACTTGCTGTGTCCCAATAGGAAGAGTGTAGACCAGAGTTCCACACAACTCATCGGAGCTTACCCAGACGGTATTGCAGTTTTGAGAAGCACGGGCGCATACGTTACTGTCTTGGTACTGAGGTTTTTGAGGTAGGAGGTAGTTCGCATGTGGAAGCTGGGTGTTATCAGTCGGTCTGTGTTTTTCCTCTGGCTGACTGCTTGTGCAGCATTTGCCGTTGCTGCGACCAGTGCGCTCACTGCGGGTGATAGCGCGCCGGATTTTGAGCTCGCTGCATCCGATGGCAATACCTACCGGCTCAGCGACGTGCTCGCGAGCCTGGAGGAAGGAGGCGGTGTCGTATTGGCCTGGTACCCAAGGGCCTTCACCAGCGGCTGTACCCTGGAATGCAAATCATTTGCCGAAGAAGGCCATTTGATCAGTGCCTACAACGTTCGATACTTCATGGCGAGTGTCGATCCGCTGGAAGAGAACAAGCGATTTGCTTCAGCAATGAAGGCAAATTTCCCGTTGCTCAGCGATGCCGACAAGTCCGTTGCATCAGCATACGGTGTGCTGCACCAGGACCGATTTGCCTTTCGCGTTAATTTCTACCTTGATGCCAACGGCAAGATTCTGGCCATTGATCGAAATGTGAACCCCGCGACTGCGGCACCGGACATCGCAGCACGACTGGCTGAGCTGGGATTTGAGCGGCGTTAGACGTGCCCTGGTGGCGGGGGCCACCGGCTATATCGGTCGTGCGGTAGTTCGTGAACTGCTTGCCCAGGGCTATGACACGGTGGCTCTGGTACGGCGTATGGTGGCGGACCCCAGTGTGCAAAGCTGCCTCGCGGGTGCCGAGCTGCGCACCGCTGATGTCTGCGATACCGCATCGCTGCGCAGGGGCCTGCGCGGAGAGCACTTCGATGTGGTCATCTCCTGCATTGCCAGCCGCAGCGGAGCGCCGGACGACGCTCGCCGCGTTGATCGCGATGCCAACCTCAACCTGCTCGAGAAAGCCCGCGCCTGTGAGGCGCACTTCATTCTTTTGTCGGCGATCTGTGTGCAGAAGCCGCGACTGGCCTTCCAGCGGGCCAAGCTGGATTTTGAACAGCTCCTGATCGACAGTGGTCTGCACTACAGCATTGTGCGACCCACCGCCTTCTTCAAGTCGCTCGCCGGGCAGGTGGAGCGCGTCAAGCGCGGCAAGGCCTTCATGGTGTTCGGCGACGGTGAGCTGACTGCCTGCAAGCCGATTTCAGAGGCCGACCTGGCACGCTTTATCGTTGGCTGTATTGAGGACCCTGCACGCCACAACGTGGTGGTGCCCATCGGCGGTCCGGGCCCGGCCCTGACACCGCGCCAGCAAGGGGAGATGCTGTTCGAACTGCTGGGCAGGCGACCGCGCTTCCGGAAGATTCCCCCCGGGTTCCTGCTGCGCGTGGCTGGGCTACTGGAGCTGTTCGGCCGGCTGAGCCGTTCGGCGCGGGAGCGCGCGGAGTTTGCCCGTATCGGCCACTACTACGCGACCGAATCGATGTTGGTATGGGACGAGGGCAGTGGCAGCTATGACGCCGATGCCACGCCCGAGTACGGCGACGACACCCTGCGGGGCTTCTATCAGCGGGTCTTGCGTGATGGCCTGGCGGGGCAGGAGCTGGGTGAACACGCGGTGTTTGACCGCGGGGACAGCAGTGGCTGAGGCTGTCGACCTGCAGCGTTTCCTGTGGGCCCAGGACGGCGTTATCGAACAGGCCATGGCGGAACTGCAGGCCGGCCGCAAGACCAGTCACTGGATGTGGTTTGTGTTTCCGCAGGTAGTGGGACTGGGTCACAGCGCTAGCGCCCGGCGCTATGCCATATACTCTACTGAGGAAGCCCGCGCTTTCCTGGCCCACCCGGAACTGGGCAGCCGCCTGCGCCGCTGCTGCGCGCTGTTGCTCGAGCACGGTGGCACCGCACCTGAACAGATTTTCGGTGTGGTCGATGCTCTTAAACTACGTTCCTCGATGACCCTGTTTGATGCGGTATGCTCCGGAGACGTGTTCGCCGACGTTCTCACGGGCTTTTACGGTGGCGAGCGCGATTCGCTCAGCCTTGCCGTGATCGGCGGATGGCGAGAATAAACACACGATCCGCCGGGAGTGGACTATGCAGCGGTTTGAGGACAGGGTGGCGCTGGTAACCGGCGCCGGCAGCGGTATAGGCCAGGCGACGGCGCGGCGACTGGCGGAAGAGGGGGCCGCGGTGTTCTGCGCCGACCTCGACCTCGATGCCGCCCGGGCGACGGTGGAAGACATCGGCAATGGCGCGGTGGCCCATGCCTGTGATGTCAGTGACGAGGCCCAGGCGGAGGCCTGCGTGCAGGCCTGTGTCGAGCAGCTCGGCAGCCTCTATGCCCTGGTGCACATGGCCGGCATTCTGCGCTTCGAGCGCTTCCACGAAACCAGTACCGAAAGCTGGTCGCAGCTGTTGGCTATCAACCTCAACGGGACTTTTTTCATGAACCGCGCCGCTATTCCACAGCTCAGGGAGACCGGCGGCAGCATAGTCAACGCCTCTTCCACCGCGGGGCTCGCGGGCCTGCACTGGGGGGCGGCCTACGCTGCCAGCAAAGGCGCGGTGCTGGCCCTGACCCGCTCCATTGCCGTGGAGTACGCGAAAGAGGGTATACGTGCCAACTGCGTCTGCCCGGGTGACATCCAGACGCCCATGACCCGGGCGCCCGCCATGCCCGATATGCCCGGGCGCGAGCAACTCATCCGCATCAGCTCACTGGACGGCCCCAAGGGGCCGGAGGTGGTGGCGGGCGTGATCGCCATGCTGGCCTCCGAGGACGGGCGCCACATCAACGGCGAGGATATCCGCGTGGACGGTGGCACCCTGTCCTGAAGCGTTAATCGTGCACTGTGATGGTGCGCGTGCCATGCGGTTGCGCTATGCTAGCGGCCTTTTTTCGGAAGCCTTGACCGCATGTTCGAAGCCCGCTTCAGCCAGCAAATCGAGCGCCTGACCCACCAGGATCACGGCGCCTGGGAAACCCACGACCGCGCCGTGGCCATGAAGAACAACGGCGAGGATGTGATCCTGCTGTGCGTGGGTGACCCGGATTTCCGCACCCCGGAGCCGATTATTGACAACGCCGTGTCGCACCTGCGGGTTGGCCGCACCCACTACTCGCCGGCACTGGGTGAAATGAAGCTGCGCCGTGCTGTCGCAGACCTGGAAACCGCCACCTCGAAACACCCCTGTAGCCCGGCAGAGGTAGCGATCTTTCCCGGGGCGACCAATGCCATCTACTCGGTGATGAGCTGCCTGCTGGACCCGGGCGACGAGGTGGTGATACCGGAGCCCATGTATGTTGGCTACCCGTCTATCATGGCGGCGATTGACGCGAAAATCGTCTCGGTGCCGCTGCTCGTGGAGCAGGATTTCAAGCTGGACCTGGAAGCGGTGAAGGCGGCGGTGACCGAACGTACCCGGGTAGTGTTCATCAACACCCCCGGCAACCCCACCGGCAGCCTTATCGGGCGTCGGGAGCTCGCCGAGCTGGCGGCCTTCTGCCGGGAGCGCAAGCTATGGCTGGTCTGTGACGAGGTGTATTCCATGTTCACCTATTCCGGGCGCCACCGCTCCCTGCGCGCCAGTAGCGAGTACCTGGACAACGTGGTGATGGTCGACGGCCTGTCAAAATCCCACGCCATGAGCGGCTGGAGAATTGGTTGGGTGGTGGCCCCGCAGAACCTTATCGAGCGCCTGGGCGCCCACGCCGGCGCCACCCTGTTTGGCTGCCCGCAGTTCATCCAGGACGCCAGCGCTTTTGCCCTGGAGAACGACCAGGAATATGTCGCCAGCATGCGCCAGGACTATGCCGAACGCGCCGACTACGTGGTGGAAAAACTGGAAAAGCTCAACGGCATTCACTGTCACCGACCAAAAGCCGGCATGTTCGTGATGTGCGATGTGGACGGCACCGGTATGGACGGCCGTGAATTCGCCCGGGCCTTGCTGGATGCCGAATTGGTATCGGTGGTGCCCGGGGATGCGTTCGGGCCGTCGGCGAAGAACTGTGTGCGAGTGGGGCTGGCCCAACCGCGGCCGGTGATCAAGCAGGCGGTGCTGCGCATCAAGCGCTTTATTGAGGCTCTGCCAGCTCGATCCTGAAATCACGCTCCTTGCCGTCCCGGCGCGTGGTCACGGTCACCCGGTCGCCGGGTTTCCGCTGTTCCATAAAGCTAAGGTAATCGTCGCTGGACTTCACCGGTTCGCCGTCCAGGCCGACAATCACATCACCCAGCATCCACTCGCCCCGGTTGTTGCGCCAGGCGCCGCGAATACCGGCCTTGTCGGCCGGCAGCCCCGGGAAGGTGCGCACCACCGGCACGCCGTCGATGCGGTAGCGCCGCGCCCAGCGATCGCTGGCGAGCTCGATCCCAATCACCGGGCGGTACAGGCGGCCGAAGCTGATCAATTGCGGCACCACTTCCCTGACCGTATTCACCGGGATCGCAAAGCCGATACCGGCACTGGCGCCGGATGGGCTGTAGATGGCGGTATTGACACCGATCAGTTGGCCCAGGGAATTCAGCAAGGGGCCGCCGGAGTTGCCCGGGTTTATCGCCGCGTCGGTCTGGATCACGTTGCGAATCACCCGGTTGTTGGGGGCGCGAATTTCACGGCCGAGGGCGCTGACCACGCCGGTGGTCAGCGTAGTGTCGAGACCGAAGGGGTTGCCGATGGCCAGCACCTTGCGGCCAATCTCCAGTTCCGTGGAGTCTCCAATGGGCAGCGGGAACAGTTTGTCTTCCGGCGCTTCGATACGCAGCACCGCCAGGTCCTTCTCCGGCGCCACGCCGATCACCGTGGCCTCCCAGTCGCTGCCGTCCTGCAGTTCCACCATGATGCGATTGGCGCGCGCAATGACGTGGAAATTGGTGACCACCAGGCCATTGCGGTCCCAGACGAAGCCCGAGCCAGCGCCCTGGGGCACCTCCATCACGTTGCGGCTGAAGAAATTGCGTTGCAGCGCCACGTTGGTAACGTGCACCACCGCGGGGCTGGCGCCGCGGTAGATTTCCGTGGAGTTGGCTTCGTCCTCGGTTTTGAAGCTCAGGTAGTCCGGCGTTTCCGCAGGCTGCGCGGAAGTCGCCGCGGCAATCAGCAAGCAGCAGGCGGCGAGCAGGCGACTCAACATTAGAAGCGCTCGGTGAATGCCCTGATTCTGGCTGCGTTGGCGCCCAGGTCACTGACACCCACTCGGGATACTGAGCGCAGGTCGACCTCGCTGCCACCATTGGAACGACGAATACGAATCACTATGTCGTCCTTGAAGCCGAACCAGAAAGAGGTGTACTCCGCCTCGATCAGGCCATTGGTGGGGTCGCTGTTGTAGATGTCCCAACCCATTTCTTCAGCGATGCTGGCGGCGCGCTCAAACGCGGTCTGGGGCGGCAGCTCGGACATGATGCTGTCCAGGTCGGTGTAGAACTCTTTCTGCTTGGCGATCACATCCGGCTTGATATCGATGGGGTTGGAGCCTTCGCCCCGGTAATCCACACCGGCGTCAAACAGGGGCGGATCCTCGGTGTCTGTGGTGATGTCATGGATTGGAGGGTACTGCCCGCCCGTGCTGAGGATGGCGCTTAGCAGCAGTACCGGCGGTACCGCGGGCAGCGTTTTCAGCAATACCTGCCCGCGACCGTCGCGCGAGGCTGGCAGCATGCTGGCAATGATAAGCAGTACGATCACCACGCCGGCCAGCAGGCCGCTGGCGGCGAACAGCAGCAGGCCGATGCGGAAGTGCACGCCAAGGCGCACGGCCAATACGGCCAGCGGCATGAGAATCAGGCAGACAATACCTGCCCGGTACAGCAGGCTAACGAGTCGAGAGTTTGAACCGGGCTCAGTCATTGCGTATCGCGTCCCTTAAAAATGTGGATGCTAGCATACTCGCGGTGATAGCTTTTGCCAGTCCCGACGCAGTCCGGCGCGCCGGGTACCCTATAAAAACCAGCACTCAATAACACCAGGTAGTGACGATCGAGGAGTATTTCAATGGGGCGCGTGCAGGACAAAGTGGCTATCGTTACCGGGGCGGCCAGCGGCATGGGTCGTGCCGACGCCATCCGCCTGGCGGAGGAGGGCGCCCGGGTGGTGCTGACCGATCTCAACGAGGTCGATGGCCAGGCGGTGGCCGACCAGATCGGTGAGGCAGCCATCTTCATGCGCCACGATGTGGCCGATGAGGCCAACTGGCAGGCTGTGGTGGCCCGTGCCGTCGAACAGTTCGGGAGACTGGACATCCTGGTCAACAACGCCGGTCTCATGGCCATGGGGAATCCCGTGGATACCGACTTGAGCAGTTGGCGAAAAATCTTTGCGGTCAACAGTGAAGGCGTGTTCCTGGGCTGCAAACACGCGCTGCCGGTCATCGAGGCCAGCGGCAACGGTGGCTCGGTTATCAATATGTCCTCGGTGGCGGCTTTGCAGGGTATGTCTTACATCGCCGCCTACAGCGCCAGCAAAGGTGCGGTGGCGGCACTCACCAAGAGCGTTGCGCTCTACTGCCGCGAACGCAAGAACGGCATCCGCTGCAATTCGATTCATCCGGACGGGGTGAAGACGCCGATGGTGGTGAAAGTGGCCACCGGCAAGGACACCGCCACCCAGGAGGAAGTGGACGCCATGGGCACCGACGGCTCCATGTGTGAGCCCGTGGATATAGCGAATATGGTGGTCTACCTGGCCTCGGATGAGTCCTGGTTCGTCAATGGTGCGGAGCTGCGCATGGATAATGCCGCCACCATTTCACCCCCTTACCCGGTGCCCTGAGTCAGCCGCCATGGAGAAGATCCTCTACCCACTCTGGAAGCGTCCCGGGCAGGAGGCGGATGAGCTGCGGGAAGAGCTGCTGGCGCTGGCGCCGAGCTTGATGGCGGCGGGTGCCCGCGGCCTGCGCCTGGCAGTGGCCGACAGCGATGTGTCCGCCGGTGAGAATCTGGCCCAGGCCAAACTCTGCCCCGCGGCGGACGCCATGCTCTCGGTCTGGCTCAACAGCAATATTTACCGGCAGCCGCTGGAGGATCTGATCGCGCAGCGCTGCGACCATTTCCACGCCTACCTGGTCACCGAGTCGGCGCCGCTGGTGCACGAGCAGTCAGTGCGCCAGCGCATGGGCGGCTGGACCCAGGTGGTGTTCCTGGCGCGCCCGCAGAAGCTCGCCGAGCGGGAGTGGCTGGATATCTGGCAGGGCAGCCATACGCCCATCGCCATCGATACCCAGTCGACCTTTGCCTACCGCCAGAACGTGGTGGTGCGCACCCTCACGGACGGCGCACCCGTAATTCACGCCATCGTTGAAGAGAGTTTTCCGGAAGCGGCGCTGGATTCGCCACACGCTTTCTACAATGTCGACACTGACGAAGAGTTGCAGGCCCAGCTCGGCAGGATGATCGAGAGCTGTGCCCGCTTTATCGACTTCGACTGCCTGAATGTGCAGCCGATGTCTGACTATCTATTAAGTCAAGCTTATTAGCTTAGGCCAGCGGCCTGCTGCGGAGCTGGATCAGCGGGTAGAGCTCAGCCGCGCTGCAGCGCGGCTATCCGTTCCGGCAGCGGCGGGTGCGACATCAGCAGCTTTGCCGCGCCTTCCTTCAACTGCTCGCTGATGCCGAAGGCTGTCAGCTCGCCGGGCAGGTCCTGGGGTTGGCCCTGCTCGGCCTGCAGGCGCTGCAGGGCGCCAATCATGGCGGCACTGCCCGCCAGGCGGGCACCGGCGGCATCGGCCCGGAACTCGCGCCAGCGCGAGAACCACATGACGATCATGGAAGCGAAGATGCTGAGCACAATCTGGGCGACGATGGTGCCAATCCAGTAGCCCGGCCCGAAGCCGCGTTCGTTCTTGAACACCACCCGGTCCACGGTGTGGCCGATCACCCGAGAGAAGAACAGTACGAAGGTGTTCACCACACCCTGGATCATGGTCAGGGTCACCATGTCGCCGTTGGCCACGTGGCCGATCTCATGGGCCAGCACGGCGCGAATTTCGTCTTTACTGAAGCGCTGCAGCAGGCCCTGGCTCACGGCGACCAGGGCGTCGTTGCGGTTCCAGCCGGTGGCAAAGGCGTTGGACACCTGGCTGGGGAACACTCCAACCTCGGGCATGCCGATGCCGGCGTCGCGGGCCAGCTCCGCCACCGTATCCACCAGCCAGCGCTCGCTCTCATTGCGTGGCTGGTCAATGATCTGGGTGCCGGTGCCGCGCTTGGCCATCCATTTGGAGATGAACAGCGATACCAGCGAGCCGCCAAAGCCGAAGATGGCGCAGAAGAACAGCATCCCGGTGGTGTTGATGCCCACCCCGTTGGCGGCCATCAACTGGTCGAAGCCCAGCAGGCTCAGCACAATGCCGAGTACAAAAACCACCGCCAGGTTGGTGGCCAGGAACAGCAGGATACGCATCTCAGTTCACCTCATTGCAGGCCCGCGGTACGGGCGTCATAGCATTGGATATGCGGCGTATGGAGAAAGTTTCAAGGGCTGGGGGATGTGTCCTCGTCGCTCGCAGCGGGCGTTTCGTCGCCATCAGCTTCCGCTGCGCCTTCCTCCCCGGAGGCGGCTTCGGTGAGCAGGTCCTCTTCCTGCGGGATCAGGTGTTCGCTGGGCTCCACCACCGGCACACCACGCTCATCCAGCGCTACGCCGGCCACCTCACCGCGCAGCTCTATGTCCCTGGAAGACAGTTCCACCAGTTGGTTCAGGCCCTCGTCCTCGTGCTTGAAGTGGGCGACGGCGCGCGGCTTGGTGCCATCCACCCAACGCTTCTTTTTGCCCCAGTACTGGCCAAGCTGGTTGCGAACTACGAAAACGTCACTCATGGTGCTGCTCTTATCTCCGGTGCGGTCAGACGGCGCGCAGTGTAGCGCCAAGCCCGCGCGCATCCAAGCGACCTGCCCGCCAATCAGCCGAGCAGCGTATCTTTCGCCTGGTTGAGCTTGGCGGCCAGGTAGTCATTGCCGCCCCGGTCCGGGTGCAGTTTCTGCATTAGCTTGCGGTGGGCATCGACAATGGCCTTTTTGTCGGCGCCTTCCTCCAGGCCGAGGATGGCCAGGGCCTCGCTGGTGCTCATGTCACTGCCGCCGTCAGACGGCGGGGTGTAGTCACCGCCCCAATCGGCGCCAAAGCGGCGCTGCAGGTAGCTCTCCAGCAGCCGGGCGGAATCCAGGTCCTGGCCCCGGCAGAAGGCCAGCAGTGAATCCAGGTCCGCCTGGTCCAGACTGTCCAGGCTGCGGCCGGCAAACTCCCCGGCCAGCACTTTGCCGCTGAGATCGCCAGACTCATGATCCAGCACCATTTTCAGGATGGCGGTTTCCACCTCGGAGCGGCTGGGGCCGCCCGGACCACCGCCCTGGCGGCGGATTCGCTGGAAGATGGGAAAAAGCTGCGCCAGCACCGGCAGCAGGCGGATGGCGCCGACCAGGGCGCCGGTAATGGCCGCGCTCAACCAGTGCATGCGCCCGGACACCACGCCAACTACCACCACGACCACCAGCAGGCCGATGCCCAGCTTGAGATAGGCCGGTTTGCGCTGCTGGGGCGGCATGGCCTTGATGCGCTGGTAGACAATCCACACGGCCAGGCCGATGGCCAGTAACAGGATAAGGCGGGCCACGGTGGCTCCTACTTGAGTTGGTCCAGCAGCAGTTTAGCGCTCCCACCATCCCCACCGCCATGCTCCAGCATCGCCGACTTGCCAGCGGCGGCAAAGCGCGCCACGGCGCCGAGCAGTGCCGCCAGTTGGTGAGGGCTGGCGTGGTCAAAGCGGGCCCAGGCGCCGCCGCTGAGGCCGGCGAGCTGCTTGAAGACGCCCTCCACCAGCGGGTCGCCCCCTTCCTGGAACATGAACAGGGGCAGGCCGGCGATCCCCAGTTCACCGGCTTTGACGGCCAGGCGGTCGGGGTTTTCCTCACAGGCATCGCCGATGAACACCACGGCCCTGACCGGCGTCTCGCGATGCTCGCGCAGGCAGTGGTTCAGCAGGCGTTCGATCTGCGTCATGCCGCCCTCACACTGTACCCGGTTCATCTGCCTGAGCAGGGCGTGTTCGTCCAGGAACCAGCGGGTGGCGCGCAGTTCCCCCAGGCCGCGGAAGTAGGCGAGCTGAACTGCCAGTCCGCCAAGGTTCTGGGTGGCCAGGAACATCTCGCCCTGTAACTGGCAGGCGCGATCCCAGGTGGGTTGGCGGCTGGCGGTGGCGTCTATGGCGAACAGCAGGCGGGCCCCGCCGGCCGCGCGTTCGGCCAGCGTCTTGCTGCGGGTCAGGAACTTGTCGATCTCGCCGGCGGAGGACCGGACTTTAGGCGGTTTGGCCAAGCGGGGTTCTGGGCGTTTACGGGTTCTGCGGCTTGAGCTTGCCGATCTGTTCCAGTTCGGTCAGGTAGTGGCGACGATGGGCCAGCTCGCGTACCGCGGCCAGCAGCTCCTCCGGGGAGGCGTCCTGCTCGGCGCTGTCGGCGCTGACCATTTCCCACAGCTTGCGACTGGAGAACTCGTGCATATTAAAGGTTTGGGCTTCTTGCATCTTTCTTGTTACCGCCTTGTTCTTTGGGAGGCGTGGCTCTCTATTCGGCCTAAGATTCGACCTACGCCGGTGAGAGCTCACCGGTGGGCGCTGCCCACCCGGGTGTGGCTGCTTCTTCGCTACAGTTGCTACCGCTTTGCTCTCCGCTCTTGCGGTCGGCAAAGCGATCAACCGCTAACATTTCCGCTGGCCATACACGCCAGAAACTTCATTCATGGCCTGAATTTGCCACAGTTTTACCTTAGACGCCAATTAAATTATCGGCGTAAGTAGATGAAATATATCGATTCTCTTTGACAATTGCATGACAGGAAAGTTCGCCGGGGATGACATCGATGCGGATTCCGTTCGGGAGCAAATCAATGCAGCGGCGGTCAAAGCGACGGTCTGGATGCCTTACAATCACGTACCACCCAGACCGACCAGATGATTTACGGGAGCAGGAGTACCGCCATGGGCCTTTTTGATATTCGCAGGAAACACCTGATGCCGACCGCTGACAGCGCGCTGCCCGGGCGCGATACAGAGATGCTGGTACCCGCCCAGCACTTCGTGAACGGTAACCCGCTCAAGCCGCCGTTTCCCGATGGCTATGGGCAGGCTGTGTTCGGCATGGGCTGCTTCTGGGGCGTGGAGCGCATGTTCTGGCAACTGGAAGGGGTATACACCACCGCGGTGGGTTACGCCGCCGGCATCACGCCCAATCCCACCTACCAGGAAGTCTGCAGCGGCCAGACCGGCCACAATGAAGTGGTGCTGGTGATCTACGATCCCGCGGTCATCAGCTACGAGCAACTGCTGAAGACCTTCTGGGAGGGTCACGACCCCACCCAGGGCATGCGCCAGGGCAATGACATGGGCACCCAGTACCGGTCGGGTATCTACACTTTCAGCGAGGCCCAGGCTAAGGCTGCTGAGGCTTCAAAGACCGCCTTCCAGCCGGTGCTGGCGCAGGCGGGCTACGGCGATATCACCACGGAGATCGTCCCGGCCGGGGAGTTTTACTACGCCGAGGACTACCACCAGCAGTACCTGGCCAAGAACCCCGGAGGTTACTGTGGCCTGGGCGGCACCGGTGTGTCCTGCCCGGTGGGTGTGGTGTCGGCCTGAGGGTCGGCTCGCGTCAGGCCAGGGACTGGTGCAGGGCCTGGCGATAAGCGGCGATCGCGGGTATCAGGCTCAGTACCATTGCCCCAAAAACAATCATCAGCAGATAGCCAAGCTGGATGGCCGTCGGCAGGGCCGGGGCGATCCGCAGTCCGGTCTGGTCGCCGATCAGTTGGCCGGCCAACAGTGTCAGTAGTTCCAGAGACACGGTGGCCACCAGGCAGCCCGCCAACGTGATCAGCATGGCCTCTGCCTCGATCAGGGCCAGCAGATAGCGCGGTGAGGCGCCCATGGCCCGCATGACTGCGATTTCCCGCTGCCGTTCCCGGATCGACGCCAGCAGCATGGCCGCCAGGCCCAGCAACGAGGCCACCAGCACCAGCACCGAGATCAGCCGCAGGGCCTGCTCCGCGGCGCCCATGGTCTCCCAAAGCTGGGTGAGGGTAACGCCGGGCAGGATGGCTAGCAGCGGCTCGCGCCGGTAGTTGTTGATCGCGCGCTGGAACCCGAAGGTTGCCAGCTTGGAGTTGAGCCCCACCAGCACCGCGGTGATGCTGTCGGGGACCAGCTCAGCCTCTTCCAGTTGCTGCGCATTGCCGACGTTTGCCCGGAGGTTCACGCCCTCGTTCCAGCCCACGTGCATGGCTTCGAGGCCGGTGAGGCTGATGTGCAGCGTGTTGTCTACCGGTGTGCCGGTGGGTGCCAGTATGCCGCTCACCGCAAACGGCGTCTGTGTATGCTCGCTGAAGGAGGTCTGCCCCAGGCCGTGGGCCAGCACCAGCTTGTCTCCCAGTCCGTAGTTGAGCGTCTTGGCCACGGTGCTGCCCAGCACCACGTCGAAGGTGGATTCAAAGGCCTTGCCGCTGGCCAGCCTGAGCGGCTGGTCCTGCCCGTAGCGGTAATGCTCGAAGTAGCTGTGGTTGGTGCCGACCACCCGGTAGCCGCGGTGGGAATCCCCCAGCGACAGCGGGATGGCCCAGGCGACTTCTGGCGCGCCGAGGATGTCCTGGTAACTCTTCCAGCCGATGTTGTTGGTGGGCGTGCCCAGCCGGAATACCGAGTAGAGCAGCAGGTTGATATCGCCGGTGCGCGCCCCCACCACCAGGTCGGTGCCGGCGATGGTGCTGCTGAAGCTGGCCCGGGTCTGCTCGCGAACCTTTTCGATACCCAGAAGCACAAAAACACTGACGGTGATCGCCAGGAAGGTCAGCGCCACAGAGCCACGTCGGCTCCACAGGCTCTGGCCGGCCAGTCGCAGGAACATCAGTGGCCGCCCGCGGATCGTTGAGCGCCCGTGGCCTGTTGAGCGCCCGCGGCCTCGTTAAGAGACGTCAGCGCTTCGACCCGGGGAAAGTACTCGGCCAAGCCGGGGTCGTGGCTGACAAAAACCACCGCCGTGTCGCTGGCTTCAGCCTGCTCCAGCAGCAACTCCATGAACTGGTCCCGGTTGCGCGCATCCAGCGATGAGGTGGGTTCGTCAGCGATCAGCAGGGCGGGGTGATTCACCAGGGCGCGGGCGATGGCCACGCGCTGCTGCTGGCCAATACTCAACTGCGAGGTGGGGCGGTGAAACATAGGTTCTTCGATATTCAGCGCGCGCAGCAGTGCTTCGGCGGCATCGCTCGCGACCCGCTGCGGACCGAAATGGGCGGCAAGGTGGATATTGTTCACCGCGTTCAGGTAGGGAATCAGGTTGAATTGCTGGAACACCACGCCGATGGCCCGAGCGCGCCAGCGATCCCGCTGGCTCCCACTCATTTGGTCCAGCCGCCTGCCGAGGATTTCGATCTCACCGGCGCTGGGCAGCAACACGCCTGCCAGCAGGTTGAGCAGGGTAGATTTGCCGGACCCGGAAGGGCCCTGCAGGAACACGCGCTCCCCCGCGGCTACAGACCAGGCCGGGATATCAAGCAGGGGGGCGCCGTCTCGGTGGTATTGAAAGCGCAGGTTCTTGACGGCGACGACCAGGGGGAACTCCTAAGGGCCGGTGGGTGGGTTGAACTAGTTATGATATAAAGCATCGAATTCCAGTGTACAGCCCCAGCCGGAGTCCGTTTTGTTCTACGCCTCAATTTATCGCGCCGCGCCGGTGCGCCTTGTTCTCGCACTGCTACTGTTGTTTGCCGCCGCCGGAATTGCGCCTGCGGCCCTGGCTGCTGATGAGGGGCGGGTGGCCGGAGCTTACCAAGAACTGGAGTGGATCGACCTGCTGCCCCAGGAAGACCTCGACGCGCTAATGAACCCGCCACAGTACATCGATGAAATCGTCGACGGATCCGAGGAAGATGTGCTGGCAAGCCAACTGTCTGCGGCAGAAAATGAACTCGCCGGTGGGCGCTGGGAGGAGGCGCTGGTATCTACCCGCGTCGTGGAGTCACTGGACGGTGCGGCTATTCGCCTCCCGGGTTTTATTGTTCCTCTTGAGTTTGGCGAAGATGAGCGGGTGACCAAGTTCTTCCTGGTGCCGTATTTCGGTGCCTGCCTGCATATGCCGCCCCCGCCACCCAACCAGATCGTTTACGCCGAGTTTGCGGATGGGCTGGAACTGGCGAGTATCTACAACCCGTTCTGGCTGGAAGGAAAGCTGGCAACTACGCTGACGGAGAACGAAGTTGCCCGGTCCGCATACTATATGGCTGTAGATCGCCTCGAACCGTTTGAGTAACAGGCCTGGCTAGCGGGCGATAACGCAGTCGAGCAGGGCACTTTCCAGGTTGCTTAGGGCCTGTTCGCTGCGACCTATGCACTCCATGCGGCTATCCAGGCACTCGTCCAACTCGAACTGGGTCAACACGTCGCCTGATTTGTTGAAGGCCGCCACACCGCGATTGGTAATAAATACGCCTTTGGCACGGTCGGCGTTGATGTCGTTCACCACGGCCAGCAATTTCTCCACATCGAACACCCAGCTGTGACTGAAAACCCAGCCCCGGCTGTGAAAGCCCTCACCCTGGTTTACCATACACAGGTAACCCTCTTCAGGAAGCTCTGGATCCGTCGGCTCAGCGTCCTCGCCGCCGGTACCGGCAGGCGCGGGCGGAAGCCCGGTGAGATCCAGGCGGGTCGGAGGCGTCAGCCAGTCCAGTTCCAGCGCCCCATGTTCGACGGGATACAATGTCCTTCCCTGCAAGGCTTCAGACGTTGCAAGGAAATCCTGCAGCGCCGGCAAGTCTTCAGCCTGGTAGAGGTCTGACTTGCTGGCCACAATCACATCGGATACGGCCAACTGTTCCCGGAAGGTCTGGTGTTCCAGCAGGTCGCCACGGCGGACCTGGCGGGCATCGACCAGGGTCAGGGTCACGCGCAGGTCAATCAGCTCCCGGTAGTGAGGGGCCGCCAGGCTCGCCAGTACCTCTTTTGGGTGACCGAGCCCGGTGGGTTCGATCAGTAGTCGCTGTGGTTTGGCGCGTGCCAGCAGCATATTGAGTGCAATCTGCATCGGTAATCCCGCCGTGCAGCACATGCAGCCGCCCGGGACTTCGCGGATGAAAACGCCCTGGTTTTCACTGCTGCTGCCCGCCATCAGGCTGCCGTCGATACCGACTTCCCCGAATTCGTTGACCAGGATCGCCCAGCGCTCTTCAGCCGGCTTCTGTGCTAGCAGGTGCTGGATGGCGGTGGTCTTACCGACGCCGAGGAAGCCGGTAATGATATTGGTAGGAATCGGCTGCGCCATAGGGTTAGGCGACGTGCGTCAGCAATGGCAGGCAGATTGCCGGCAGTAGCGCTGGTTGAGGATGTGGCTCGTCGCGATGATCACGGCGCCCACCGAGGTCACAGCTTTTTCCCCAGTCTCCCCGAGTACATCGTGGCCGAAGATGGCGGCCAGTACCAGCACCGCAAGGCCTGTCATGCCTATGGTGATCACATTGAAGTGCTGGTGCCTGCGGCATCCCATAAACAGGGCGACCACGCTGGTGGGCAGGATGGCGACCAACAGCCAGCGATGAAACTGCTCATCGCTGAGCCAGCCAATCGGTAGAGTCGGTAACAGGGCCAGTGCCAGCGGTAGCGCCAGGCAGTGCAACAGGCAGCCCACTGACAGACCGATGGCGACCACATCGGCCCGGGTTTGCAGGCGTTGACCTGGCTCTGCGTTATCATTGGCACCGGTCGCCGGGAATGGTTGGCGTTCCATGACTATTTCCGTGTCAGTTGATTGTTGGCTAGGCGGCAGTTGCGGCACAGTCGCCGCAGAGGCAGTGAAGTTCGACCTGCGGGCTCATCAGCGTGTAGCCCGCCCGGTCTACGTTTTTGGTCAGCTGCTCTATCAATTCACTATCGATGCGTACCTCATCCACCCGATTGCAGGTATTGCAGATCAGGAACTGCGGGACAGAGTGGCTATGCCCACAGGTATCGCAGGTAATGTGGGAGCAGGCGACGTATTTGTTTGCCAGTTGCAGCTTGTGAACCAGGTTTTCGGACACCAGGAAATCCAGCATGCGATACATGGTGGTGGGTTGCATATTGTCGCCGTAGGTCTGCTTCACACTGTCAATGAGCTCGTAAGCTGACTGTGCCCTGCCGGATTCTAGCAGGCAGGCCAGGACCCGTTTGCGCTTTGTGGTCAGGCGTACGCCATGGGCATCACAGTTTGCTTCGGCTTGTTGGAGAGTCTGGCTGATGTCCTGCATGGGTGCTTACCTGAATCTGAGAGTCTGTTGGCCCTGGACCAAGGTGCTTGCGCCTTGCTTGGCGGACACTACCCACTGTGTATTCAGCTTTTCGATGCCTGGAAACTCACTGAGCAGGGGCAGGTTCATCGCTGCAGCGGCATCCGGCTTGCTGCAGTGATACTGGTAGTTGGCCACAATGTCGGTGTGCTCATCATCGTGATGTTCCCCGTCATGGTGGTCCTTGTCATGACGGTCTTCATCATGATGGTCTTCGCCGTGATGGTCGTCATCATGATGGTCTTCGCCGCGATGGTCGTCATCATGGTGGTCTTCGCCGTGATGGCCGCTGTCATGATGATCGCCTTCATCGCGATGTCCATCTGCGTCGTGATCCGCGTCGCCGTGCAGCTCAGGCAAACCGTTGATGCTGAGACCGCCGGCGCGCAACTGGCACCCAGCACCCGGTACAAGGAACAGGCCGGCCGGTTGCTCCAGCGTCCGGCGCGTGGCCGCCACGCTGGCGCGCTTCTCGGCACTGTTGGCCGGTCCTTCAAACCCCAGCAGGTTTACGGCTGGGGAGCTCAGCTTCACTTCAAGTGTTGAGCCCTCCAGCACGATCTGCAGCGTTGCGGCGCCGTGAACATGACTGTCCTGGCCGGCTCCATAATCGCCGAGCTCGTTAGCTACCGCTGCGCGGCTCGCTGCCAGTGAGAGCAGCAGGGCGGCCATCAGAAATTTCATAACAGGCCTTCCGGACGTCTTCCGCCGGTCGGTGTTGATAACAGGAACCAAAACGCGTTGCATATGTCTGACAATGATATACTGTATCATTTTAGCGTTCCACTCTATTGAGCGCGTATGAATAACAAGTGGCATTATGCACGTCCAGCTCATATAAGACCGCCCAGGTGGGCGGGGGTGCTGCGGCCCATGGTGTGCATCCTTGCGTTGCTGGCCACCTCACCCGCCATTGAAAAGGCGCAAGCCCATCACTGCGAACAGCCCGTTTGTGAGTGTTCAGCCTACGTGGGATCGGCGGCTTTGCCCTCACTCGCGATAAGCCTGCCCGCGCTGCCCCGCGCGGCACAATCCTTCGGAAATCCACATACGCTCCGACTACGAAAGCTCTCTATCTGCATTCTCCGCTCAAGGGCGCCGCCCCGCTACTGATTTTCCGGCGTAAACGCGAGGCATCGAGCCGCGCTAATTTCACCTGGAAACCATCAAGGTGCCCAGGCACTGCAGCAATTCCACGGGATGCGCCGTTTCGGGCGCAATGATGACCAGCACCGGCCACAGGTGGCGCTAACACCGTGTGCCGGGACGCGAGCGGAGACCAGCAATGATTGAAGCGCGAAACCTGACCAAGCGGTTCGGCAACACGACGGCCCTCAACGATCTGTCCTTCACGGTACCGGCGAGGGAAACCTTCTGTTTTCTCGGCGCTAACGGTGCAGGCAAAACCACCACCATTAACCTGTTCCTCGGCTTCCTGCCGCCGAGCGCCGGCAGCGCGCTGGTTTGCGGCAAGGACGTTGCGGAAGAACCGGAGGCGGCGAGGGCTCTGACGGCCTACATTCCCGAACAGGTGGCGCTGTATCCGGAGTTGACCGGATTCGAGAATCTCAAGTTCTTCGCCAGCCTGGGTGGAACCGACGTCAGCGAATCCGACCTGATCTCTGGGCTCGAGGCGGCTGGATTGCAGCAGGATGCCTTTCACCAGCGGGCGGTGACCTATTCCAAAGGCATGCGGCAGAAGGTGGGCATTGCCATCGCGCTGGCCAAGCGCGCCCAGGTGTTGCTGCTGGACGAGCCGATGTCCGGCCTGGACCCGAAGGCCGCCAATGACTTCTGCGAGCTGCTGCGCAATATGAATGCCCGGGACGTCGCCATCCTGATGGTGACCCACGACCTATTCCGGGCTCGGGAAGTCGGTCACCGACTGGGCATTCTCAAAGCCGGGGAGTTGGTTGAGATTGTCCATGCTTCTTCGGTCAGCGCCAGCGAACTGGAGGAGATTTATCTGGCGCATATGCACGATGCCGCGGGGAAAGCAGCATGATCGCTCGGCAGATTGCGGGCAAGGACCTGCAGCTTGTTTTCCGGAATCGGCGTGTCATGGCGGTGTTCGTCGCCGTGGTGTTGGTCATGCTGGGCGCTGTGCTGATCGGAGCGGAGCGCACCGCCAGCTTCGACCGCGAACGAGGCAGCGCGCTGGCGGCCGACCGCGAGGTGTGGCTGGGGCAGGGTGCCAGGAATCCGCACTCCGCGGCCCATTTCTCTCGCTACGCCTTCAAGCCTTTGCCTGCGCTGGCGAGCTTCGATCCCGGCACGGTCGACTACGCCGGCCTCGCCGTGTGGATGGAAGCGCACCGGCGTAACCCCGCGACCTTCCGTTATGCGGAGTCGGCCGGGGCCTCTTCAACTTTCGAGAGCCTGAGTCCGGCCTGGGTGCTGCAGGCGCTGGTGCCGTTGTTGATCGCGCTTGCGCTGTTCCCCAGCTACGCCGGGGAGCGGGAAGACGGCACCCTGCGACAGTTGCTGGGGACCGGTGTCACAGCCGGTGCCGTGTTTGCCGGCAAGCTGCTGGCTGCACTGCGTTTGCTGCTGTTGATCCTGTTGCCACTGGTCGCCCTCTCGGTGCTGGCAGTGATGGCTACGGATGTCGACACCCATCAGCCGGACCCGTTGTTGCGAACGCTCTGCCTGGTGGCGGTCTACGGTCTTTACCTGCTGTCGTTCTGCCTGGTGGCGATTGGTGTCTCGGCCCTCAGCCCGCATCGGCGCAGTGCGGCGATTGCGCTGTTCGCCTTCTGGTTTGTGTTCGTGGTGCTGGTACCGCGACTGGCCGGTGACCTGGCGCTGGCCCGCACCCCTCAGCCCGACGCCACGGAGATTGCCAATTCCCTGGGGGAAATCGGTATGGCTTTCTGGGACAGCGAAGAGCTGCGAGAGTCCGCTCGGCAGCGGGCAATGGATGAGTATGGTGTTGCCACAGTAGAGGATCTGCCCATCGACTACGCGGCATACGAGCTTCAATTCAGCGAAGAGTACGCCGACCCGCTGTACGCCAAGGTCTACCGTGAGCTGAACGGGGTGCACGCGGCACAGGAGCGGACCCTGTCCACGCTCTCGATCATCTCTCCGACCCTGGCGGTGGCGCGGCTGTCCGCCGGCCTGGCCGGAACTGATCGCGCGCATCATTTGGCCTTTACCGAAGAGGCCGAACTGCACCGGCAGGAGATCATCAAACAGATGAATGATGACATGATGCTCAACGCCGGAGACGCAGGCTACAGCTACCAGAGTGACCCTGCATTCTGGGAGGAGATCGCCGATTTCCACGGCTCCCTGCCACCGCTGTCGCGTTTTGCCGGCCGCTACCTCTGGGATGTGATCGCACTGCTAGCCTGGCTGGGCGCCGCTTTCCTGTTTGCCAGAACCGCAGTCGCCCGGGCGGGCGACATGGAGCGTGTACGATGACCACTATCCTGATGAAGCTGGAATGGTTGCGGCTGCGCCGTTCCCTGGCCAGTCGCCTGGTATTCGCCGTTGCCCTGCTGTCCTCGCTTTATGCCGTCTGGTCCGGACTGCATTGGAAGCAGGCCTACCTTGCGGGGCAGGCACTTCACGAGACGCAGATTGAGGAACGCATGCAGGGCTGGCGTACTGCCCTGGCCGACATAGAGAGTGGCAAAGCCGAGTCGACACCCTACGACGCCAGGCCCATGGACGTGCGGCAGGCGGCGAGCCATGAGCCCGGCGAGCTTACTCATCTGGCGATAGGGTATCGCGACATCATGCCGTCGCGCCTGACCCTCGGCGCCTGGCGCAACGAGATTTCCATGGTCGAGCGCTATGAGTTCGATAATCCGTTGATCCTTTCGCTGGGGCGTTTTGATTTCGCGTTCTTCCTGATCGTGGTACTGCCGGTGCTGATGATCGCGCTGTCATTCGACGTGGTCGCCTCGGACCTGACCAGCGGTCGCGCGCGCCTGGTGTTGTCCAACGCCGTCAGTTTGCGGCAGGTGATTTATGCGCGCCTGCTGCTGCGTAATGGTTTGCTGTGTGGCCTGGTACTGCTGGTGCTGCTGGTTGGTTTCCTGTTTGCGGAGGCGGCCGCGTCCGAGTATTTGCTGTGGACCGGCGTCTGTATGTCATACATGGTCTTCTGGTTCGCGCTGATCTTCTGCCTGGTGGCGGCCTCGCGGCAGGCCGAAGCCGTGGCCGCGCGCCTGTTGGCTTGCTGGCTGGTACTGATCTTTGCCATTCCCGCAGTGGTGGATTCCGCCGTGCAGGCGCTTAACCCGCCGCCTTCAAAGCTGGCGCACCTGTCCGTGGCACGGATCGCGGAGGCGGAAGCCGCGCGCCAGACTGCGGCACTGACCGAGGGTTTCCTGGCAGATCATCCGGACCTGTCGGTGGGCGATGAGGAGGTGCCGGGGTACTACCGGGGCACCTTCCTGGCCAACGAGCGGGTGCGCGAGTACACGGCGCCCACGGTGGCTGACTTTCGGGCAGCCGCAGAGGCGCGCGAGGCGGGATTGTCGGCCCTGCAGTATCTCTCGCCGGCGTTGCTGGCCCAGCGGGCTCTGTACCGGCTGGCGCAGGCAGATGCCGCCGCCAGTCGCCACTTTCTGGACAGTGCCGGCACCAGGCTCGCGGAGATCAGTGAGCTCGTTGGCCCGGCGGTGATCTCACGTAATCGCATCTCACTGCAGGAGTACGACCAGATAACACCGTTTGATCCGGAGACATTGCCGGTCGGAGCCGGCGCAGTCACGGGTATGGCCTATCTGCTGGCGCTGTCCCTGCTCCTTGCCTTGGCGTCACTCCGCGCGGGGCGCAATTCTATCTAGCGCCATAAAAGACAGTGGTTTTTCGCCTGGCCCGACGATGTCAAGCGGCCAGGTGAAAAAACACCCCGTGGTTTAGCCAGTCGTAATCCCCTACTTGCGCAGTGGTGAGCCTGCTATATGCTCAGTTGCAGGGAACTACAGCACCACAACGATAACGATAAGCAATGTAAGGGGTTGTCTGATGTATCACCCGAAGCCCACAAAGCGCGCCCTCGCCCTGGCGTTCGCCTGCACCTCTCTGCCCACTGTGCCCACCTCCATCAACGCCGAAGAATTGCGGGTGCTGGAGGAGGTATTTGTGACCGCCCGGCGCCGCCAGGAGAGCCTGCAGGAAACCCCGGTGGCGGTCACCGCGCTCAGTTCCGGTGCCCTGCGTGATGCCGGTATTCGCAACCTGAGACAGCTCAACGAGATCGCCCCCAATATTGACGTGCACGCCGCCAACGGCACTGCGCCGCTGGCCAACATCTACATCCGCGGCGTCGGCCAGCGCAACACCGAGGTCAACATCGACTCCGGGGTGGGCATCTATATCGACGAGGTCTACATCGGCCGTCCGGATGGCGCGCTGCTGGACCTGGTGGATATCGAATCGGTGCAGGTACTGCGCGGCCCCCAGGGCACACTGTTCGGCAAGAACACCACGGGTGGAGCGCTGGTGTTTACCACTAACCGGCCGACTGAATCGGTTGAGGGCATGATTGAAACGCGGGTCGGCAACTACGACCGCCTGGACGTGGCGGGCGTGCTGAATGTGCCGATTACCGATACCTTCTGGTCGCGCTTCTCGCTGTCTACGGTGAGCAGAGACGGTTTCGTCGACAACAAGTTCCTCGACGACGACTTCATGGACGAGGATCGCATCAACGCCATCGCCCAGTTTCGCTGGCTGGCGACGGACAACCTGACCCTGGACCTGAATCTCAATTACACCGATACCGAGCAGACCACCCGGCCGCAGAAGTGTGTGTTGGTGCCGGATGTGCAGGGCTGGCAGGCGGCGCTGTTTGATATTACCGGTGTTATCCCCTCGACCGGTCGCACCCTCAATGACTTCTGCCAGGACAATATCGATGCAGGCAATGCCAACGAGGTGATCTCTGATCTGGACGGCACCTACGAGGCCGAAACCGAGATGGCCTCGCTCACCGCTGAATGGGAAGTCACCGATAACCTGACGATCAAGAGCATCACCGCCTACCGCAATACCCTGGCAGGCCAGGACGATGACCTTGACCATACTGCGCTGCAGTGGCTGCACCGCACCCAGTTCACCCACCCGGCAGGCAACAAGCGGGATACCGACCAGTTCAGCCAGGAGTTCCAGCTCACCGGCACCGCCTCAGATGATCGCCTGACCTACGTGGCCGGTGTGTTCTATTTTAGTGAAGAAACTGACGGCCAGCAGCAGACGGCCCTGTTGGGCCCCTACGATCCCGCCATTGGCGGCCTGTTTTCCCTGAACGCGCAATCCGATGCCCGGGAAACCGACAATGAGGCCTGGGCTGTCTTCGCCCAGCTTGAATGGGCCTGGACCGACAAGTGGCGCTCGACCCTGGGGGTTCGCTACACGGACGAAGAGCGCGAACTGACCCGCACTATCCTGACACCGGCGGCATCGACTCTCGATGCCAATGGTGGCCAGGTGACAGAGCTGTTTAACGGCGTCTACTCGGTGGACCGCAGCGTGTTCGAGTACAACCCCAACTTCGACTTTGAGTTCAGCGACGTGGACACCGGCAAGACCACCGACGACGACACCACCTTCATGGGCAGCATCCAGTACCTGCTGGACCCGGGTGACTGGATCGACACCGGTTCGGTGTACCTGACCTACAGCGAGGGCTTCCTGTCCGGCGGCCTGTCCGAGGCGCCCACCGGCGAGTTGGAGACCTTCAAACCGGAAGAGGTGGAGAACTGGGAGCTGGGTATCAAGCTGGACCTGTTTGATCGTCAACTCCGCGTCAATGCGGCGGCGTTCCACTCCGACTACAAGAACCGCCAGCTCACCACCGTGGTGGTGAACCCGGAGCTGTTGAGCCCGGCGCCGGCTACCCTGAACGCGGCTGAGTCCACCATCATGGGCCTGGAGCTGGAAACCGTCTGGATTCCCTCACCCAACTGGATGGTGACCTTCAACGCCAGCTGGAACGACGGCGACGTGGATGAGTTCGACGACGTCCTGCTGACAGTGGGCGACCCCGGCCAGCCCGTCGATGAGGGCTGTGAGCGCTTTGACCTGACCCTGCTGCAGATTGATTCCTGTCCCAACGACCGCTCCGGCGAAAACCTGCCGCGGCTGCCGGAGGCGACGTACTTCCTCGCCATCCAGTACACCTGGGATTCGCCCATCGGCCTGGTGATGCCGCGCATCCAGACCAGCCTCAAGGAAGACGTGGAGTACTGTTTTGACGCCTCCAGCTGCGCCAGCGGCCTGTGGCTGGAAGACGAGCAGTTCGACCTGTCGGCCCGCATCAACTGGGTATCCAAGGACGGCAAGTGGAGCGGGGCCCTGTACGGCACCAACCTGACCGATGAGGACTACATCGTCGGCGGCACCGCCATTGTCGACTCCGCCGGTATTGGCGGATTCAACGCCGCCAACCCGCTGATGTATGGGGCGGAGCTGCGCTACGAATTCTGACCGGCGCCTGGATTAGCGCCTTTCACCCTTGCGGCACTACACTGCCTGTCCAGGAGGGTGCCTCATGTCGAAACCCCTGGTCATCAGTCTCGGTGGCAATGCTTTCGCCCGCGAGGGTGAGGACTTCACCATGTCGGGCCAGTTCAGTTTTGCCGCGGCGGCCCTGGCGCCACTGGCGGCGATTGTCGATAGCGACACGCAGCTGCTGATTACCCACGGCAATGGCCCGCAGGTCGGGTATATCCTGACCCGGGTGGAAGAGGCCCTCGGCAAGGCCTACCGGCTGCCGCTGGAAGTCTGCGTGGCGGAATCCGAGGGGGAGATCGGTTACGTCTTACAGCAAACCGTGCACAACCTCACCGGCGGCCGCCGGCCGGTTGCAACGGTGCTCACCCAGGTGCGGGTGGATAGCGAGGACCCGGGGTTTTCCAATCCCTGCAAACCGGTAGGCCCCTGGTTTGACGCAGAACAGGCGGCCTTGCTGGCGACTGCGGGATTGCCGCTCGTCTATGACGACAGCGGGCGCGGTCGCCGGGTGGTGGCGTCGCCGCGGCCGCTGCAGGTGATTGAGGCGGACGTTGTGCGGGCCATGCTGGAACTGGGCATTGTGGTGGTGGCCGCCGGTGGCGGCGGAATCCCGGTGGTGGAGACTGAAGGCAAGCTCAGCGGCGTGGAGGCGGTGGTCGACAAGGACCTGGCGACAGCGCTACTGGCCACCGAGCTGGACGCGGATGGTTTGGTGCTGGTCACCGGGGTGGCGGGTGTATACAAGGATTTTGGTCGGCCATCACAGCGACTGTTGCGCGACACTGGGCCCGCGGAACTGGAGGCGCTGGCCGCTGCAGGCCATTTCCCGGCGGGCAGCATGGGCCCCAAGGTAGCTGCTGCCATCCAGTATGTACGCAGCACGGGCAGGCGGGCGGTCATCTGCCAGCCAGAGGATCTCGCGCCCGCCCTGCGCGGCGCTGCCGGCACCCTCGTTGAGGCGGAGGGCGATGTTTAACTGCATCATTATGGGCGCTGCCGGCAGGGATTTTCACAACTTCCGGACCTTTTTCCAGCAGCACCCGGAATTCCACGTCTGTGCCTTCACGGCCACCCAGATACCGTTTATCGATGCCCGCAGTTTCCCCCGCGAGCTGGCCGGTGAGCACTACAGCGCGGATATACCGATTCACGATGAAAACGAACTGGAGTCCCTGATCGCCGAGTTCGGCGCGGAGTTCGTGTTTTTTGCCTACAGCGACCTGTCACACCAGGCCGTGATGCACCTGGCAGCGCGCGTGCAGGCGGCGGGCGCCAGCTTCGTTCTGCTGGGGCCTGGCCAGACCGCGCTCAAGTCACAGGTGCCGGTGGTGGCCATCACCGCGACCCGTACCGGGGCGGGCAAGAGCCCACTCACCCAGTTTCTGGCCCGGCGGCTCACTGACGCCGGCATCCCGGTGGTGACCGTGCGTCACCCGATGCCCTACGGCAACCTCGAAGCCCAGGCGGTGCAGCGCTTCGCAAACGCCGCCGACCTGGATGAACAGCAATGCACCATCGAGGAGCGGGAAGAATATGAGCCCTACCTCCGCCAGGGCCTGGTGATCTACGCCGGTGTCGACTACGCGGCGGTGCTGCGCGCGGCAGAGCAGGAAGCCCGGGTCATTCTCTGGGATGGCGGCAACAATGATTTCCCCTTTTTCGAGCCCGACATGACCATCGTGGTCTGCGATGCCCTGCGCGCCGGCCATGGCCTGGAGTACTACCCCGGGGAAACCAACTTCCGCAGCGCCGACCTGCTGGTCATCAACAAGGTCGCCAACGCATCCGCGGAAGACATTGCGATGATCGAGTCCCTACAGCAGCAGTACAATCCGGAAGCCGCGCTGGTGCAGTCAGACCTGGAGCTCAGCGTGGCTGAGCCTGGCCAGCTTGAGGGCAAGCGAGTGATTGTGGTGGAGGACGGGCCGACGGTAACCCACGGCGGCATGAGTCATGGCGCCGGTTACATGGCGGCGGGGCAGTATGGTGTGGCCGAGATTGTCGACCCAAGGTCCTTTGCGGTGGGCAGCATTCGCGATACCTTCGCCGCTAACCTCCACCTCGACAATGTGCTTCCGGCCATGGGTTATTCCGATAGGCAGCGCCGGGAACTGTCGGAGACCATCGAAGCGTCGGGAGCTGAACTGGTCGTTAACGGTAGCCCCGCCGATATCGAGGAGTTGCTGGCCCTGTCGCGACCGGTGGTCCAGGTCAATTACCGTTGGGTGCAGCGGCAGGGCCCCGACCTGCTGGAGCAGGTGCGCAAGCAATTGGGCCTGGAACCCTGAATCCAGCTACTCGATAGTCAGGACAACTGGGCAACCAGCGCGATCACGGCGTTTTCCACGCGCAGGATGCGCGGCCCCAGGCTTACCGTCTCGCAGCCTGTGGCTTCCAGCTTTTCCACCTCATAGGGGATAAAGCCGCCCTCGGGTCCGATCACCAGCAGGGTGGGTTGGCCGCCGCTGCGCGGGCAGGGGGGATAGTTGCCGGGGTGGGCCAGCAAGCCCTGGCGGCCCTCCAGCAGGCCGGGCAATTCGTCTTCGACAAAGGGTTTGAAGCGCTTGTGCATGGCGATGGCAGGCAACACGGTATCGCGCGACTGGCTCAGCCCTTCCAGGAAGTAATCCTCCACCACTGCAGGGTCCAGTACCGGCGTTTGCCAGTAGCTCTTCTCGACCCGGTAGCTATTGACCAGGTGCAGTGACTCCACGCCCAGCTCCGCCACCATGCGCAGGATGCGCCGCAGCATCTTGGGCCGGGGCAGGGCCAGCACCAGGGTGAGTGGCAGCTTGGCAGGCGGGTCGCTGGACAGGTCGACGTCGAGCACCGCTTCCTCCGGGGCCAGCTTTACCAGTTCCGCCTCACCCATACGGCCGTTGATCTCTCCCACGCGCAGGCTGTCGCCCTCGTTGGCGTCAATCACTTCGCGCAGGTGTTGCAGGCGGTGGTCGGTCAGGCGGATGCGATCGGCGCCGATGCGGTCACTGTCGCGGAACAGAAGCAGGTTCATTTGCTGTTTTCTTTGGTCAGTGGCTGGCCGCTGGAGAAAGTGCTCCGTGCCCTGTAGATTCAAGCGGCAAGTATAATCTCGGAGGCCGGAGACAATACAACGCTTGCGGCACTCTGCTGCTGCCCGCACACTGGCGCGCACAACAATAACAATCGAGGGGATAGATAGAGATGATTCAATCCAGCGCCGGAGTGATGTTCACCCTGATGGCCATCGCTGCCTTCTGGTTCTTCGTCGAGCAGCGCACCCGGTGGAAGGTATTCGACTTTATCCCGCCACTGATTTTCATCTACTCAACGCCAATTTTCCTCAGCAACACCGATGTGCTGTTTGGCATGGACAAAAAAATCCTGGTTAACGGCTCGCCGGTCTACGGCGGCATGCGCGAGTTTGCCCTGCCGATCGCAATCAGCCTTATGCTGCTGTCTGTCAATGTGCCCGCGGCGGTCAGGGTCATGGGCGGTGGCGTCGCGGTGATGCTGATGGGTACAGCCGGCGTGGTGGTCGGCGGCGTGTTTTCCTACTGGCTGGTGCACGGCTTTCTGCAGCCGGATGCCTGGAAGGCCTTTGGCACACTGGCGGGCAGTTGGATCGGCGGCACCGGCAATATGGCGGCCGCGCACCTCGCACTGGAAGGTGAGCCGGAACACGTCGGCCTCGCCGTGCTGGCGGACAACCTGGTGTACGTGGTGTGGCTGCCCATCCTGTTGAGCTCCCGTGCCTTCGCGGAGAAATTCAACGCCTGGGCGCGGGTGCCCGAGGATCGCATCGCCAAGATGGAAGCCGCGGCGGTGGAACTGCACGTGGAGGAGCGGCCGGTCACCATGCGTGACTACCTCAACCTCGCCTGCCTGGCGATGGGTGTCACCTGGCTGTCTTACCTGCTGGCGCCGATGTTGCCGGTGATCGAGAGTGTGTTGTCCACATCGACCTGGGTCATCCTGCTGGTGACAACCCTCAGCCTGTTGCTGTCCGTCAGCCCGGCGCGGAACATCCCGGGTTCCCAGAATATTGCCATGGCGATCATGTATGTATTTGTCGCCGGCATGGGCGCGCGCGCTTCACTTGAGGGCCTGTCGCAGGCGCCCTGGTTTGTGCTGGGTGCCTTCATCTGGATTGCCATCCACGGCGCCTTTTGCCTGGCGGGCTCGTATATTTTCAAGGTGGACGTGCACAGTGCGGCGATTGCCTCAGCCGCCAATATCGGTGGCGCCGCCTCGGCGCCGGTGGTGGCTGCCTACCACCGGCCCACACTGGTACCTGTGGCTATCCTGATGGCGTTGATTGGTTACGCGGTGGGCAACTACCTTGCCATCTTGACTGGCATCATGGCTGGCCGAATCGTAGGCGCTGGCTGAATCGGCACTGGTACCTGCTCGGGCAGGTTTGTGATCCCTGCGAGTACGCTTATCATCCCCGCCCGCGCGGGAACGACAGAGAGCGGACGCGGGAGTGATAAAAAGTGGACGCTGGAATGACTACACGTAGAGGTCGTACTCGTCGGCGCCGCTGATCTCCGCTTCGACAAAATCTCCCGGCGTGAGATCGGTAATCCCCGCCAGGTGCACCAGCCCGTCGATCTCCGGTGCATCGGCGTGGGTGCGGCCAACAGCGCCTTCCCCATCCACGCTGTCGATCAGGATTTCCTGGGTGCTGCCGATCTTGTCCTGAAGCTTCCGGGTGCTGATGGCCTGCTGGGTGGCCATGAACCGCTCCCAGCGGTCCTGCATCACCTCGGTGGGGACATGCCCGGGTAGTTCGTTGGCGGCGGCGCCATCGACGGGGGAGTATTGGAAGCAGCCCACCCGGTCGAGCTGGGCTTCCTCCAGGAAATCCAGCAGCACCTCAAAGTCTTCCTCAGTCTCGCCCGGAAAGCCGACGATAAAGGTGGAGCGGAGGGTAATCTCCGGGCAGATCTCGCGCCAGGCGCGAATCCGCTCCAGGGTGTTCTCGGCAGCGGCCGGCCGCTTCATGGCCTTGAGCACCCGGGGGCTGCCGTGCTGGAAGGGAATATCCAGGTAGGGAGTGATCTTGCCTTCGGCCATCAGCGGGATCACATGGTCGACGTGGGGGTAGGGGTACACATAGTGCAGCCGCACCCAGATACCAAATTCCCCCAGCGCTTCCGCCAGTTCCTGCATGCGGGTTTTCAGGGGGCGGCCGTTCCAGAAGCCGGTGCGATACTTGATATCGACGCCGTAGGCCGAAGTGTCCTGGGAAATCACCAGCAGCTCACGCACGCCGGCCTTCACCAGCCGCTCCGCTTCTTCCATCACATCACCAATCGGCCGGCTCACCAGCTTGCCGCGCATATCCGGAATAATGCAGAAACTGCAGGAGTGATTGCAGCCTTCGGAAATCTTCAGGTAGGCATAGTGGCGGGGGGTGAGCTTTACCCCCTGGGGCGGCACCAGGTCCGTGAACGGGTTGTGCTCCACCGCGGGCGCGGGCACAAACTCATGCACGGCGCCGACCACCTCTTCGTAGGCCTGCGGCCCGGTCACGGCCAGCACATCGGGATGTACGCGAGTGATGTCCTCGGCATCCTTGCCCATGCAGCCGGTAACAATCACCTTGCCGTTTTCACGCAGTGCCTCACCAATCGAATCCAGCGATTCCTGCTTGGCGGAATCGATAAACCCACAGGTGTTCACTACCACGACATCGGCGTCCTGGTAGGAGGGCACGATGTCATAACCGTCCAGCTTGAGCTGGGTGAGTATGCGCTCGGAATCTACCAGGGCCTTGGGGCAGCCCAGTGATACAAACCCGATGCTTTTACGCTCTGCAGTGCTCATTTACTGCTCAATATTGCCGCTTCATAACCTTTCTGGGTTCATACTCTCGACACGGGCCCCTCTATCGAATCGGATGTCCCGGTATTGGAGGGTGAAGTTCCAATTGTATACCGAGAGCGGATTTGCTGGCTTTACCCTACGGTGAGTTTGCAATTTCTCATCCTTCACCTTGGGCTTTGGAATAACCAGGTTCACCATCAAAGCTGTACAGGTTCTCGGTTTTCACAATGTCCAGTCCCTGCTCATTCACGCGCATCATCAAGCCTGGAATCTCCCGAGTGATGTCTTCCTCGACGCGGCTTGGGAACCGACATCGCCAGTGATCAGTTTTCAGGGTTTCAGGGTTGCCATCCGGGTAAACCTTAACACCGCGATTCGTGATTATTCTCAGCTCAAAACTGGTGTCATTTGCGGCCTCTTTGAGCATGCCAGCGAGTGACTCCGGATCGCGCTGATTGTCATCCCAGTTTAGGAACAGGTCGACTCCGACGCAGTGCTTGTTTGGTCGTTTCTCTTGTGAGGGGACATAGTCCGGCAGAGTGCTCAGCTCGTTGTTTTGATAGTTAGCATGAGGCAGGTTCAACGGCACTCGTCCCAGGCGCTCAATCACATAGTTAGCAAACTGTTGCGTACCAAGCAGATCCTTGCTGAGCTCGCTCGAGAACATGTCGCGAGTGTGATACCCATCTTCGACCGTTCTTAACCAGGCGTTGTGGATGGTGTTGGCGATGCCGGCTCTGCCCATATAGACCATCATCATGATGGCACTCATAAGCAGTCCGCTGGGGTTGGCGACGTTCCGGCCAGCGATATCGGGTGCGCTGCCGTGAACCGCTTCGAACATCGCGGCGCCTGCACCCAGGTTGAGACTGCCCGCCAACCCAATACTGCCACTCACTTCCGCGGCGATGTCGCTGATAATGTCTCCATAGAGGTTGGTCGTAACCACGACATCAAAATCGTGAGGGCGGCTGGCGATGCGCGCGGCGCCGATATCGATGATCATGTGGTCGCTTTCGATATCGGGGTATTGCTGGCTAATCTCATCAAACACATCGTGAAACAACCCGTCGGTGATCTTCATGATGTTGTCTTTGGTCATGCAAGTGATCTTCTTGCGGTTGTGGCTGCGGGCGTATTCAAAGGCATAGCGAATGATGCGTTCACAGCCAGGCCGTGTGATCAGCTTCAGGCACTGGTATACCTCATCGCTCTGGCGATGTTCGATACCCGCATAGGTGTCTTCTTCATTCTCGCGAATGATCACCACGTCCATGCCGGGATGGACGCTCTTGACGTAGGGGTGGTAGCTGATGCACGGCCGCATGTTCGCGTAAAGGCCAAGGGTCTTGCGCAGCGTCACGTTGACGCTTTTGTAACCACCGCCTTGAGGTGTGGTGATGGGGCCTTTCAAAAGTACACCGTAGTCGCGGATTGCTTGCCAGGTGTCCTCGCCGACTCCGGCTGCGATTCCGTTTTCATAGGCCTTCATCCCAACGGTGGTATAGATGAACTCCAACGTCGGATCAGCGGCTTTAAGGATGCGGATGGTTGCTTCTGTAATTTCTGGCCCGATGCCATCGCCGGGCGCTACGGGTATGGTCGTGATGTCATGTGCCATTGTTTGTACTGCCTCTATGGGAACGGGCGGCAGTATCGGGATCGGCATACTATTTGTAAAATAGAATATTCGGAACGAAAAGTTATATAAAAGAGAATCAAGGTTGTTTGTCCGCCCAACAGGACAACATGGGCCTGGGACAGCCCTGTTGCCGTAAAAGGATGCTCTGAATCGGGTCTCCTTTGCCTAAGTCGTGGGTGTGTTCGACTCGAGCGGCGCTGATCCCTTGGCGTTTCTCGGGATCATCTCGCGCCTCTCTAAGTCTTGTTTCTGTTGGTTCCCGACGGTCTACAGCAGTTAATCCGCCCCGACGATCAACGGCCCGGTTTCGATCAGCTTTTCGCGCATGGTGACCACTTCGCCGTCTTTCAAAGCTACCCAGCTTTGCTGAACCTCACTCCATTCGGCGTGGAGCTTTTCGTAGACTTCGACGTACTGATCAGCCGGTTTGAAATCGGCGATGGCGATTGTCGAGGCGAGATAAGCCAGCTTCTCCATGATCCCAATGGATTCAGGCGACTCGCCTCAGGACCTCTCTTTTTAGTCCCATACCCAGGACCTGTTCCACGCTCGCTTTAGCGCGAAACGCCGAGCTCATCAGCTTGTGTTTGCTCATTACACCTTCCCTGAAGGAGCGGCGACGTGACACCTTGCTATACCATTCTGCGTAAGTTGGAAACAACTGCTTGAATGGGTAGTCACACTCCAGAAGGCGAAGGGTTTTCATTGCCCATAGGATGTCGGCCATGGTGAGGTCGTTCCCGGTAAGAAATGCTCTGCCATCCTGCAGTCTGCGGTCGAGTTGGGCAAACGCAGCATTGAGCTTGTCCAAATGCGCGAAGTACGCAGCGTCCGGAATCGATTGCTTGTCATACGCTTCATAGAAGCTGGCTAACTGCTCTGCGTCATCTCCCTTCGCCAGCAGTTCTTTCAATCGCTGTTCTTCCTTGCCGGAGAGCCGCGCAAGGCCTCTGAGTCCCCAGCGAAATGTCACGAACCGGATAGAGCGATGCAGCGATTTGCCTAGATCCGTCAACGCCTGCGCGTCAGCCAGTAACGCCGGATCGTGCTTTGGTATCAGCCTGGGGCCACCCAGCACTTCGTCAAGGTAGGCCACAATATCCATTGACTCGATATGCAGATCACCATTGTGCACAAGAGCGGGTACCACGAGATTGGGCTGGATCTGGGCGTAGCTTGCCGTCAGGTGCTCTTTCTTCGCCAGCGACACCTGCCTGCTCACCCAGGCCCCGTCCTGGCCTGCGCAGGAGCCGGGATCATCCGCGTCGAACCTGACTTCGCGGCCCCTTGCGATGCCTTTTTCGTGCAGGGCAAAACGCACGCGTTGGGCGCAGGGCGCGGCGTCATAGTGGAACAGGTGGAAGCCCTCCAGTTTGCTGACGATAGGGCTTTTGGGGAGTTCAATTTTCATGCTGGTCACCTCGTTATTATGTACCGTATCGCATATAATTAGCCCTGGTCAATTAATATATGCGAAAAGGTACAAAATGGCACGAGGAAGGCCCAGGCAGTTCAATGAAGATGAGGCTCTGAACAATGCGATCCAGCTCTTTCTGGAGAGAGGGCTGTCCGGCACATCGCTCGATGATCTTGCGGCTGCGATGAATATGAATCGCCCTAGTATCTACAATGCGTTTGGCAACAAAGATGAAATCTACCGGAGAGCACTTGCCAGATTTTGCGGGCAACTCGACCACGGCCTGCGGGAAACACTGCAGGCTTCTACGTCCCTGCGTGACGGTCTCAGGGCGTTTTTCTACCAGGCGATTGAGGTGTACTGCGGGACCAATCCACCGCTGGGTTGCCTGATGATTTGTACTGCTCCGGCTGAGGCGGTTGTCCATCCGGAAGTTGGCGCTGATCTCCAGGGCATGATCCACCGTCTGGATCGCGCTTTTGCTGAGCGACTGGAAAGGGCTCAGCGGGAGGCTGAGCTGCCTGAGCATTTCCCAACTGACCACACAGCGAAGTTGCTGCAAGCGACACTACAGACAATCGCGCTGCGTGCAAGGAGCGGCTGTTCCAAACGCAAGCTGAGAGAGTTGGCCCGGCATGCAGTGGAAAGGTTGACTGTATGTACGGCGGTACCGGGCAGCCCTGGGAGTCAATCCCCAGGGCGTTGACGCGCGTTTATCGTCAATGACTGATAAAACTCGCCGCTGCTCTTAATCCTCTTAATCCGCCTTGACGATCAGCGGCCCCACCTGGACCAGCTTTTCGCGCATGGTGGCCACTTCGCCGTCTTTCAATGTGGCCCAGCTTCGCTCGACCTCAGTCCACTCGGCGTGGAGCTTTTCGTAGACTTCGACGTACTGATCAGCCGGTTTGAAATCGGCGATGGCGATCGTCGAGGCGAGATAAGCCAGCTTCTCCATCAGCATACCGGGCAGTCGTATCACGTCCTGGCCCTTGCCGGTGTGTTTGAGCTGCAGCATCTGGTTTTCGACGCCGGTAATGCTCTTATCCAATGCCTCCAGTTCGCCGCGCATGTCTTCGTCCACCATTGGCATCAGGTCCCGAAGCTGTCTGCGAAGCCTTTCGGCTTCGTTGACGGCAATGGACATCTGCTCATAATCAGCCCGTATCTTGTCGAGCAATGCCTTCTGCTCCCGAATATCCTCGATGCCACCTGTTGAGTTGGGATCCTTTTTGAGTTCGAAGCTGTGGGTCTGTTCGAAGTCACCGGACTTCAATGTAACGGAATAGACGCCCGGACTTGCCAATATTGAGAGTGGCTTGACCAGGGATTCGCGCGTTCCGTCGTCCTTCATCGGGTACCAGTCGGCGTAGGTTGGTCTGGTGCGAAGTACCAATTCCGTTGTTGGATCCTCCTTGAAATCCCACCAGACCCGATTCATACCCACGGTGCCTTCATGTTCGATCGTGCGTACGGTTTCGCCGGCCGCATTGGCGATAACGAGAGACACTTTTTCCTCCATCTCTTCTGACTGCCAGTAGTGGAGCGAGGTGCCGGCGGGCGGATCATCGCCAAAGGACGCTTCCTTGAAGAACTGCATGACCGCGGACACCGGGTGCAGGCGGTAGGCATCCTTCGGATTGAAAAGATGCAGCTCTGATGAGGCGACGTCACTATTGAATTGCTGGATGGGGGTGAGGTCGTCCAGAATCCAGATACCGCGGCCGTAGGTGCCTACCACCAGGTCGTTGAAGTGCTCCGGGATATCCATCCAGTACATCGGGCTGGAGGGCAGGTTGGTCATCAGCGACTGCCAGCGCTTGCCCTGGTCGAAGGAGAAGTACAGGGCGTTTTCCGTACCCAGGTAGAGCAGGTCGGGGTTGATAGGATCTTCCTTGATCATCCGCGCATAACTCAGGGGGCTGTCTTCTATGCCTGCCGTGACCTTTTTCCAGGACTTCCCATAGTTGGTGGTCCGGTACACATAGGGCTTGAAGTCGCCCATCTCATGGGCATCAACCGTCAGGTAAGCGGTGCCCTCATTGTGCTGGGAGGCTTCTATGTTGCGAACGGCCCCGTAGCTGGGCATGCCCGGAATCTTTCTGGTGATGTTCTCCCAGTTTGCGCCACCATCCTGGCTGACATGTACCTGGCCGTCATTGGTGCCAGCCCACAGCAGGCCCTTCTTTAGGGGTGATTCGTCGAGGGCGTAGACCACGTTGGCGTACTCCACGCCGATATTATCGCCGGTGAGCCCTCCGGAAAACTGTTGCTTGCTGACGTCGTTTAGACTGAGGTCGGGGCTGATGATCTCCCAGCTCTGGCCGCCGTTGCTTGTGCGGTGCACGTACTGGCTGGCGACGTACACCGTGTTGTTGTCGTGCGGTGATATCAGCAGTGGGAAGGTCCACTGGAAACGATACTTGACGTCTGCGGCGGGCGTGCCGGCGGTGAGCTCTGGCCAGACTTCCACCTGCCGGAACTGGCCGTTGCGCTGATCATAGCGAACGACAACGCCGCCCAGGGCCCCGAAACCGGAGGCGCTGGACCAGATAATGTTTGGATCCGTCGGGTCGGCGGTGGCGAACCCGCTCTCGCCGCCGCCCACGTCATGCCAGAGGCCGGTGCCAATAAAAGAGCCAAAGAAGGTTTGGCTGCGGCTGCGGCTGGGACCTTTCATGGAAGGCCCATCCTGGCGGTTGGTCAGTACGTTGTAGGGCACTTCCGTGTCGGTAGTCACGTGGTAGAGCTGTGCTACCGGCAACTGAACGCGGTGCCAGGATTGGCCACGGTTGTGGCTGATCGACAGTCCACCATCGCCGACCACGATTTGCCGGTCGCCGTTGGTCGGGTCCACCCACATTTCGTGGTGGTCCCAATTGGGGCCGCTTCCGGGCTTGGCGACGGTCGTGGTTTTGCCGCCATCGATGCTGGTCGCATAGGCCGCAGAGAAGAAATAGATTTCGTTGGGATTGTCCGGTGACGCGGTGCTGCGCGTGTAGTAGGCGCCGCGGCCCGACAGGTCGCGGTCTGAGTTGACCAGGGTGAACGTCTCACCGCGGTCTTCAGAGCGCCACAGCTCGCCGGTATTGGTATCTTCTCCATCCAGCGGGATGCCGTCGCCGGTCTCTATCAGAGCGTAGAGTCGGCCCTGCTGTGCCGCGGTCATGGCCAGGGAGATTTTTCCCACCTCGCCTTCAGGCAGACCATCGCTTTCCAGCTTATTCCAGGTCGCGCCCGCATCGAGAGATTTGTAGATGCCACCGCCCGGCCCGCCGCTTTTCCTGGTCCAGGGCCGCATCTCGAGGGACCACATACCCGCGAACAGTATGCGCGGATTGAAAGGATCCATGATCAGGTCTGAAGCGCCGGTGTCCTCATCCACGTGCAGAACCTGGGTCCAACTGGCACCGCCGTCGGTGCTCTTGTAGATGCCACGCTCTTTCTGTGGGGTGTAGCCGTGCCCCAGCGCTGCCACGTAGACCACATCGGGGTTGTTGGGATGCACCACAATGCGGCTGATGCGCCCGGTGTTTTCCAGCCCCATATGCGACCAGTTGTCGCCGCCATCGGTCGATCGCCAAACACCATTACCCAGGGAGACATTGGAGCGAATAAAGGACTCGCCGGTACCGGCATACACAATCTCTGGTTCGCTAGGCGCCAGCGCCAGCGCGCCAATGGAGTGTACGCGCTGTCCATCAAACACCGGCTTCCAGTTCAGGCCGCCGTCGGTGGACTTCCAGATGCCACCGGAAGCCGCGCCCACGTAGTAGGTCATTGGATCACCAGGGACACCGGTCACCGAGATAAGGCGATTGCCAATGGGGCCAATATGACGGAACTGTAACTGCTCCATCTGCTCGGTGGTCAGGGTCTGCGCGAAGCCTGTGGAACACAGGACGCAGAGAACGACGGGAAGCAAGCGTTTCATTATTGTGTGCATAGCTTTACCTGGGTTAGTAGTGAAGTAGGTGACCGGTGGAAGCCATCACTGGCGTATCCGCGGCGGGCGCAAGGGTTCAGGGACACCGCAATGCTAGTTAATCATCGGCGATTCAGCCACTTTCGAGGCATTTTTCATTGGCCGCTCCGTTCGGCTTGCTCGAACCACTGAATGACCTGCTGCAGGTAGGCATCGCCGTACAGATCAGTGAATTCTCGCGTAGCGCTATCACCCGGGTTGCGAAGCGCGGTGATTCGAGCGCGAGCATACTCCGGTGTGAGGTCAATCCGGCAACGCTCCGTGATGGCATGGCGCCATTCTTCGTAGCTTTGGAAGTAGAAGCCGCGGGTATCGGTCATCGATCGAGTGCACCTCATGTGTTACGGGCGTCTTACTGGAGCCAGCTAGCAATTATCCGCCAGGCGCGCAGTGTGCCGCGATGAGAAACCGCGAATTGCGCGCACTGCGGCAAGCGGGGCGTTTTGCGGTGGTTTATCTTGTGGCCACAAAATGAAACGATACAACATTACATTTTATCACTGCGATATCCAAGTGCTGATTCAGTGCGGGAGGCCGCCGCCAGGCTGCATGAACACGGTGCGGGTTTTAAGCCACTTACAAACCTGGTGGCACGCTGCGCCCGAGAGGGGCGGGGAGCTGGCGACTATCGAGCGGTTCGTCCGCGGCATCGCGGTGTCTTGGATGGTAGGCAAGGCGGTATACAAGACGGTAGAGGAGGAGCCAGATGCCGGCAAAGACTGAGGGTTCAAAGAAGAAGGCTGCGGCCAGGGCGCCTGGCAAGGCCAGCACATTCGATCTCAGCATTTATGGTGTTGCGCCCTATAAGCCCAAGAGAAACGAAAAATATATGAGCGACGCTCAGCTCCAGCACTTTCGGACGATTCTCGAAAACTGGAAAAAGGAGCTGATGGAAGAGGTGGATCGTACGATCCATCACCTTCGGGACGAAGCCGGCAATCTCCCGGATTCAAACGACCGGGCGAGTTTGGAAACCGAGTTCGGCTTGGAACTGAAAACCCGCGACAGGGAGCGCAAGTTGCTGCGCAAAATCGATGCCGCCCTCGAGCGCATCAACCAGGGCACCTATGGCTATTGCGAGAAAACCGGCGAGGAGATCGGGCTGGGCCGACTCGAGGCACGGCCGATTGCCACCATGTCTGTAGAAGCGCAAGAGCGCTACGAACAGACCGAGCGGCACTTCGGTGATCACTAGCCCCGCCGGCGGCGCCTGGATGGCCCTGCTCAGGCATGCCGGAGCGGCCCGCCCCGGCGTTTCGCCTAGGGATTTTCTGCAAGAAAAGTCGCGAGCGCGTCTTTCCAGAAGCGAGCGGCGGTATGCGTGCCGTGCCCCCGCGTCTGTTCACTCGCCGGAATTAGGACAAACCTGGCCTTCGGCATCTGCGCCGCCAGAGCTTCAGGCTTGCCCAGCCCGGGAGGATTGATGAAATCATCGGCGGAGTTGATCCACAGCACTGGCACCTTTGGCCGGTGGTGCCGAGCCGTCAAACAAATACGTCGTCCGCAATACAGATGTGGATTCAGAGAAGCGGACGTCCGACGCTCGCACCGTACAGGTGCCTGGAGAAACGTCCAGACACGAACAGACCCGGGGCATGTACAAAAGAAATGATATAACATATCTTTAATAGACTACACTTGCAGAGGTGAAGATTCTGGCCAGATTTGCACGTTAGAGGGTGCCTGGCTTCTCGCTCCTGTAAGCACTAAGTGTGAAGACGCAAGACCGTCCGGGACGCTTATGGGTCGACGCGATCCGGTAGCTCCCTGGAAGGCTGGCTGACTTTCGTCGGAGAACACTGATGCCACGATTGAGAATCTCCGTCTGCGAGCCTCTGCTTAAGGTTCTTTCAGATCCGATTGCTTTAGCGCTGCGAAATAGCACTCACGCCGGTGAGAGAATTTATACACCTGTGGAGTTCCGCAATCGGGTCGTGCGACGTGGATGAGGTTCCTTCCGGGCACAACCAGACGCGCACCGCTGCTGAGCCTGAACCCGAGCGAAACGCAATGGCAGTATGCACACTACACGTGTGCACATCCTGTCGGTCTCCGGGGACTCCGCGCGAACCGCGCGAGAGCCGCCCAGGTTTCATCCTGTACAAGCAACTCCTGGAGGCCCTCAGCCGCCATCCGCTGAGGGACAGGGTGGACGTGCAAGCGGCAGAGTGTCTGAGTCTGTGCCCGCGCCCTTGCGGAATCGCGCTCTCATCTCCAGGGGCCTGGAGCTACCTGTTTGGAGATCAGCGTCCGGGTGAGAGCGCGGAAGCCATTCTGGAATGTGCCGCCTACTACATTGAAAGCCCAGAGGGGTTCATGGCGAGGGAGAAGCGCCCCAAGTCGCTGCGTGCGAGCGTTCTAGGGCGGGTGCCGCCATGAGGGAGGCGGCAGATAGTGGCTCCGATCATCGACTTCGCATTGATTCCGGCGCTGCTTCCCAAGACACGAAGACCTCGAGGCACGCACCGGTGCCGGAGGCGCCTGCCAGTCGGTTTCCGTGCCTGACCGACCTGAGCCCGAGCCGTCTGCTTACAGGCGCAGTGTGTATTTCGATGATCCTGTGGTTCGCGATCATTCTGGTGATCTGATGTCAGCTATTCTCCAGATCCACAATCTCGCTCTGGGCTACCCCACGTTAACGCTGTTCCGGCAGTTGTCCTTCAGTATTGAACCCGGCACAACGGTCGCTGTTCTCGGTGCGAATGGCTCCGGCAAGAGTACCTTCATAAAGTTGCTCCTCGGTTTGGTCTCGCCGCTGTCGGGTGAACTGCACTGGCCCAGAGGTCGCCCAGCCGAAATCGGTTATCTCGCGCAGATGGCTGAATTTGACCGACGGTTCCCGATTCGCGTGAGGGATCTGGTCTCCATGGGAGCCTGGCAAAGGTTCGACCTATGGTCCGGGCTCAACCGCTCCAAGCGCTGCCGGGTAGGCGCGGCGCTTGAAGATGCCGGCATTCAGGCGCTGGCAGATCGGCCGCTCCACACACTGTCGGGCGGGCAACTCCAGCGTGCCTTGTTCGCACGTGTGATGGTGCAGGACTCACCGCTGATTCTGCTGGATGAGCCGTTTGACGGCGTCGACCAGAGCACTGAAGAGCATCTGCTGTCGATCATTCAACGCTGGCGTAGCGAAGGGCGCGCGGTCGTTATGGTCGTCCACGATCTGTCTTCCGTGCTCGACCACTGCAATAAGGTCTTGCTCCTCGGGAATGGGGAAGCAACATACGGGACGGTTGAGAGCGTGCTCACGGCGGATCGCCTGGTGGCGCAGGGTTATTTTTCGGTGAGCCAGGCAGCCTGGATGCTCAGCGGACCGGAAGTAAAACCGGTGAACGGCGGTGTTTGAGGTCTTCGCTGAGATGTCGAGCTTCGCGTTCATGCAACGCGCCTTCGTGGCGACGACAGTTTTGTCTTTCTCCGTCGCACCGGTCGGCGCCTTTCTCGTTCTTCGTCGGCTTTCCCTGGCTGGGGAAGCCATGGCCCACGCGATCACTCCGGGCATCGTCATTGGCTTCGCGCTGGCTGGTCTGTCCGTGACGTCGCTTCTGGTGGGCGGGCTCATAGCGGGTGTCGGCGTTGCGGCGTTGGCGTCACTATTGGCGCGGAGAACGATTTTACGCAGCGATGCGAGCCTCGCTTCGCTCTACCTGATTGCGCTGGCACTGGGCATTTTTCTCCTGTCGGCGGCGGGTTCGGCGGTGCCCCTACAGAGTTTCCTTTTCGGCTCCATCCTGGGAATCGATGATCCGTCGCTGATTCTCCTCGGCAGCGTTGCAACGGTGACGCTGGTCTCCTTTGCCGTGCTACTGCGGCCACTGATCATCAGCACTTGCGATCCGGTGTTCTTTGAGTCGCAGACACGACGGCCTTGGCTGGTCGAACAGGGGTTCATGCTGCTCCTTGTGCTGAATCTGCTGGCGGCTTTCAAGACTCTCGGTACGCTGATGGCCGTCGGCCTGATGATTCTTCCCGCGACTGCGGCACGCTACTGGGCGCATACCATTACCGGGCAGCTATGGCTCGGCCTGGTATTCGCCCTGTCGAGTTGCTGGGTAGGTCTAACCCTGTCGTTCCTGTTTCCCGAAACCCCGTCCGGACCGGCGATTGTCCTGGTCGCTGGCTGCCTGTTCCTGGTCTCGGTGCTGCTCGGTCCGCTGGGTTTCGGGAGCCAGATTTACAGTCCGTCCCGCGGGGAAGGCGGTAATGTGCCCCAGGGCGCTGCGGGCGGGAGGATGTGATGAGTCTGCTGAAGTTACTTCGTACCCTCCTGACCATTGCATCGCTCCAGGTGATCGCCTTGTCAGCCCAGGCACAGGAGGTAAAGGTGGTCGCCAGCTTTTCGATCCTCGGTGACATGGTTGAAGAGGTTGTCGGTGATCTCGCCAGCGTACGTACCATTGTTGGCGCAGATGCGGACGCGCACATCTATCAACCCGCCGTTGCCGATGCACGGGCGGTGGCTGAGGCCGACGTTATCTTCCTCAACGGCCTCGGCTTTGAAACATGGGTGGATACCCTGATCGCGGAGTCTGGAACCCGAGCCGCCGTCTATGTGGCGACGCATGGCATCGCCCCTATCGAGATCGATGGTGTCACTGACCCACACGCCTGGAACTCACTCTCAAACGGTGCAATCTATGTCCGCAATATCGCCAGTGCGATGGGCAAGGTCATGCCGGAACACGCCGACGTGATCACGGCGAAGTCCGAAGCCTACATCGGCAGGCTGCAGGCCCTGGACGCTGAGGCTCGCGCCAGGATTGCCGCGCTGCCGGCGAATCGCCGCACTGTTGTCACCGCTCACGACGCATTCGGGTATCTGGCAAACGCCTACGATCTCACTTTTCTCGCGCCCCAGGGCATCGACACTGATGGTGAGCCCTCGGCACGTGATCTGGCGGTTTTGATTGAGCAACTACAGTCTGAAGCCGCAGCCGCACTGTTTGTGGAAAACATCACCAGCCCGGTGCTCGTCCGGCAGATCTCTGAAGAGACCGGTATCCGGATTGGTGGGCGCCTGTATTCAGACGCGCTGTCCGAACGCGGGGGGCCTGCGACTAGCTACCTGGAAATGTTCCGCCACAATCTCGACGCCTTGCTGGACGCGCTTGAGCAGACAGCGGTGCGTTGAATGACGCGGCTGGGGAGGTGAGGGCATGTTGATCGGCAAGCTGAGCAAGTCCAGGTGCACGATTGGCACTGATGACCTTAACCGGTGTGCAAGGCGTGGGTTGCGACGCACAGTTTGCCGTTTTTCCAACGTTTAACAGAAAGACTCAACTGAACTTTCCAAGGAGACTGAGATGAACACGCATCAAAAGGTTCCCGTGACGATACTGACCGGCTTTCTCGGCTCAGGCAAAACCACACTGCTCAACCGCATCCTGAGTGAAGAGCACGGCAAGCGCATTGCCGTGATTGAGAACGAGTACGGGGAGGTCGGCATCGACCAGGCGCTCGTTATCGATGCGGACGAAGAGATTTTCGAAATGTCGAACGGGTGCATCTGCTGCACCGTCCGTGGAGACCTCATTCGTGTGCTTGGCAACCTGATGAAGCGCCGTGACAAGTTCGACTACGTATTGGTTGAGACCACGGGGCTGGCTGATCCTGGTCCGGTGGCTCAAACCTTCTTCATGGACGACGAGATACGCGCGGAGTTCTCGCTGGACGGTATCGTCACACTTGTTGATGCCGTCCATATCGACCAGCAGCTAGGTCGCAGCGATGAAAGCACTGAGCAAGTCGCGTTCGCCGACGTCATGGTGCTCAACAAGACGGATCTCGTCAGCGGTGAATCAGTGGATCAGCTTGAGGCGCGACTCCGGGAAATGAACCGCATGGCGCGAATCGTTCGCAGCGAGCAGGCGGACGTCCCCGTCGATACAGTCCTCAATCTTTCCGCCTTCAACCTTGACGAGGCCCTTGTGCGTCGCCCCACCTTCCTTGAGCCCGAATACCCCTTTGAATGGACCGGCGTCTACTCGCTGGAGGCGGGACGCTATGAACTCAGCCTCGCGGAAGGCCCTGACCCGACCATGTCACTCGTCGTGAGGGCGACCCAGGGCAGAGATGACGCGGAGCTCCGTGAAGGGGCGGAATGGTGTGTACGGCGCTACGCCGAGCCGGCAGAGCCAGTGCGGCCCGGTGATGAGATTCCCATTGGCGCGCATGTGTCTCTCCAACTTCAAGCCGACGGCCGCAAGTCGTTTTTTCTCAAGCTTGACAGCCCTGTGAGCGTTGGCCTTTATGCCCAGCACACCGCGGAAGAGTTCGATCTCCGGATGATGAGTGCGGAGGGATCGGTCATTCAACACGTGGCTGAGCGCACCTGGGTCGCGCAGCACGAACATGACGACGAAGTGGGTTCCATTGCCATCGAGAGAGAAGGGGATGTCGACCCTGACCTGCTGAACGCCTGGCTTGGCGGGCTGCTTCAGGAACGCGGCGTGGACATCTTCCGCATGAAGGGTTTCATTAGCTTCGCTGGCGAACCGAATCGCTACGTGTTCCAGGGGGTTCACATGCTACTTGATGCAAAGCCGGATCGACCCTGGGGTGACTCACCGCGACGTAATCAGCTGATCTTCATCGGTCGCAACCTGGACGAGGAGGATATTCGACAGTCTTTCGAGGCCTGTCTGGTATGAGTCCACCGGGACCTCAGGGCGCGCTCCGCGTGGGATGGTCAGCGATGGTCGACGACTACGCCATCGCCGGAGGCTGGGTGAGAGGCGGCGATGGACTGGTGGTGGGCGATGCCATGGGCGGCATCCATGCCTTCAACGGTAAATCCGGGGCCAACACCTGGTCCAGGCAGGACGCCCACGAAGGCGGCCTGCTCGCTATGGCCGTCCACCCGGATGGCGCCACCTTTGCGACGGCCGGGCAGGACGGGCGCGTGCTTATCTGGGACAGCACCGAGGATCAGCCAGGACAGTTAATCGATGTCGGCGGTAGCTGGGTAGAGAATGTGGCATGGGCCCCGAATGGCGAGTGGCTGGCGGTGACGTGTTCGCGGCAGGTTCGCGTGTACAGCGGTGAGGGCGAAGAAGTCTGGCGATCTGAAGACCACCCCAGCACTGTCAGCGCCATCGCCTGGTCTGATGCTGGGGAGCTTGCCAGCGCCTGCTACGGTCGTGTGACCTTCTTTGAAGGGTCGACTGGAAAGCAGTGCCAGAAGTTGGAGTGGAAGGGTTCCCTGGTGTCGATGGTATTGAGCCCGGACGGGGACATTGTTGCCTGTGGCAGCCAGGACAATTCGGTTCACTTCTGGCGCCGCTCCACGGCACAGGACTCCATGATGTCAGGCTATCCCGGCAAACCTTCAGCCCTGGCGTTCGACGCCACCGGCACGCTATTGGCTACAGGCGGCGGTGAAAGAGTGACCGTGTGGAGCTTCCAGGGCCGTGGGCCGGAAGGCACGCGGCCCGGAGACCTGGACCTCCACGTCCAGCCTGTCACCGTGCTTGCTTTTGCTCGCCGCGGGATGCGCCTGGCTTCGGGTGCCCGCGACGGCGCCGTGGTTGTGTGGTCCCTCGACGAAAAGGGTCACGGAGACCCGATCGGGGCGGCGATTGTTGAAGATGTCGTGGCCGGAGTGCACTGGCGACCGGATGGACGTGCGCTTGCCGCGCTCGATGCACGCGGCGGTGTAACGGTATGGCGTGCGGCATGAACTCAGAGCTGTAGACAGCCCGACTTTGTCAACGGGCCGGGGAGACATAGACCTCAATCTTCAGTAGTGCGGGGCGATTCGAGGATTTCAAGGCGATGAAAGATGTAAAGAGTGTGTTCCGCAATCTCGAAAAAAAGCTGAGACAGGCGCCCTGGTTCGAAGATGACTGGGAGATCTATAACCGTGGAGTGTATCTGCAGCTCTACAAGTCAGACTGGCACAATCACAACCAGGGCGGAATACACTTCGAGACGTATATCGAGCAGCCGCAGATACAACAGAAAGCGTTTCCCATCTGTATGCACGCGGAAGAGGACTGTCCAGAACAGTCTGCATTCATTGAGCGATTTCTGGAGATTGAAGGGGATCGCATCAGGCGTTGGAAGGGATACCAGGCTATTGGAGAGGGTTACAGCATTTGCCAGCGCACGCTGCCGCTGAACTTTAAGAACCTTGAGCAACGGCTGTATGACGAGCTATGTCAGCTCAGGCAGCTTGAAAATGGTGTTGCCCAAGCATTGTGTGTAGTTCAGTAACAAGGACATGGCAGCAGGCGAGCCAGATGTGAGTGCGTTGCAGTGACGAAACATAAGAGCCCCTGTATCGATGTCTGTGATTTCACTGGGCCAAAAGGATGGTGTCTGGGCTGCGGTCGCACGCGGCAGGAATGTCAGAAGTGGAAGGCGATGCAGCCCTATGCCAGAAACATCCTTGAAAAGCAGCTACGCAAAAGGCTGCTTCAGATAGAGTCCAAACGCAGGAAATAGCTTTCGGGGCGCTCAGTCGGGAACCACCCGTTCGCGCAGCCCGGGCAGGCGGGTACTTTTCGGCTGCTGGCCATGCACTCTATCCCGGTCGCGCATTCGCAAGCCATGGCCTTTGAGGCGAATTGCCGTTGGCGTCGGTTGACGGTGGGCGCAATCCTCCTGATGCCTCGTCCGTCCCGGGCGTTTGTGCTGTTGCAGTAACCACTGTATGCCCCCACAGGCACCGCGAACATGCATGACGGGGTTGGGGCTAGATAATCGAGAAGCAGATGATATGATATAACGTATCAATAATGACATATGTTCTTTTCCCTGCGCCCTGTCCTTGCCAGAACTCCAGGAGTCACGATGAAAGCAACGATCTTCCACGGGAGCTGCGCGGCATTAGTCGCGGGTTCCTGCCTCCTCCCCATCCAAGTCTGTGCCGAAGATCAAAACGAAAAGCGCAGCATGGAACTTGTCGAGGTCACCGGGCGGGCCGTCCCAACACGAGGCCTCTCTCTGGACTCGGAAAACGGCGCGGCCAGCAGACTCGGCACGCGAATAATGGACCTGCCGGCGAGTGTTTCGATCGTGAGCAAGGACGCCATCGCGGTCAAGGGCGACTTCTCAGCCCTGTCCGCCGTGACGCGCGCTACCGGGTTTGCATCCAGTGCCAGTCCCGGCAATGGCGGTAGTTCAACGTCGGTACGTGGGTTCAACGGTCACGGCTCGGTGGTAAACACCTATGACGGAACCCGCTTGTACGTGGGTGCGGGTACCGTCAGTTTCCCGGCCGATACCTGGACGGTGGAGCGTATCGAGGTGCTGCGGGGCCCCGGCTCTGTCATCAATGGTGTCGGCGCTATCGGTGCCACCGTGAACTATGTGCCGAAAAAACCCCGTTTCGAGCCCATTCGCAACGAGGTGGCGGTGACATTCGGAAGCTTTGACCTGCAGCGTTACGCCGTGGGTTCGGGCGGCCAGCTCGACGAAAACTTCGCCTACCGGCTCGACGCGGTTTACCACACAACCGATGGCTACGTAGATCGTGCTGACGAGGAACGTCGAGCGGTCACCGGTGCGCTTTTGTGGAGTGTCTCCGACGACCTGCAGCTCACGCTGAGCGTGGATTGGGCAGATACCGATGCGGCGCCGTACTGGGGTACGCCACTCGTCGGCGGTGAGGTTCCGAACAACATTCGCGAGAACAACTACAACGTCAGGGACGGGCTCGTGGAGTACGAGGATACCTGGCCCAGGCTGCGCGTAGACTGGCAGATCAATGAGATGGTGCGATTGCGTAGCGATACCTACTACCTCGATGCGGATCGCCACTGGCGCAATGCGGAGTCTTATACCTACGTGGAAGCAACGGGTCAGGTAGATCGCGAGTTTTATCTCGAAATCCTTCATGAGCAGGAGCAGATAGGTACCCGCAATGACCTGCTGTTCAATTTTAATGCCGCGGGCATGGACAGCCGTGTCAGTGTAGGTATGGAAATCAACCAGATTGATTTCTCCCACATTAACAACTCACCCTACAGCGGCCTGACCAGCGTCGACCTGCGAAACCCTGATCCCGGCACCTGGGCCGAGGGGGTAGTGGACGAGACCACGCCGGACTACGACACGGATACGCTGCAGTATGCGGTTTTCGTTGATGGTGTCCTGGAGGTCAACGAAAACTGGCAGCTGGCGGCGGGAATTCGTTACGACGAAATAGACTACGAGCGCGACGATCGCGCGCGCAGCAATGGTCAGGCAGCCGGCAATATTGACACGGATTTCTCTGGCACCAGTTGGCGACTGGGCGCTGTGTACAAGCCAAATCAAGATTCCAGTCTCTACGTCCAGTACAGCACGGCGGTGGATGCCATCCAGTCCTTGCTGACGGCCACCAATCCGGATCTCGACCTGGCGGATGGTGAGCAGTGGGAGGTGGGCTTCAAGCAGCAGCTTCTGGACGGCCAGCTACAGTACACGGTAGCGCTCTACGATATCACCAAGTCTGACCTGATCAGCGCGGACCCTGGCGGGGTGCAGCGCCAGATTGGAGAGCAGTCTTCCCGGGGGGTCGAGTTCGAGCTGTACTGGCGGCCGCTGGAGGTTCTGAGCGTTGAGCTTAATATGGCGCTTGTGGACCCGGAGTATGACGAATTCGTCAGCAGAGGCAGCGACTTCAGTGGCAATACGCCCCGCGGTGTGCCTGAAGAAACCGCCAATCTCTGGTTGACCTGGCAGCCGCTGGCCGCCTGGAGTATCGCCGGTGGCGCGCGCTATGTGGGAGAGCGTTTTCTCAATGATGCCAATACCGCCAGGTTGCCAGACTACACGGTGTACGATGCGACCCTGCAATGGCAGGCCTCGGAAAGCCTCAACTTTGCTCTGCGAGGCAAAAACCTGAGCGATACGGATGATTTTGTTCTGGCCCCGTACGGTGACCAATGGATTCTGGGTGATGGACGCAGCGTGGAAGTCGGTGTGAACTTTGCGTTCTGATTGCCTGGCCGAGAGTATCGCGCGCACCAGGGAATGAAGCTGCGGCGCTGGCTGTACTTGATCCACCGCTGGTTGGGCATAGGCATGTGCCTGCTGGTCGCGATGTGGTTTTTCTCCGGCGTCGTGATGATGTACGTCGGGTTTCCGGAGCTTTCCCGCAGTGAACGGTTTGCCAGCCTGCCGGCACTGAAACCGGGCTCGCTGCGGTTCGGGCCGGACTGGTTACTGCGCCAGGTCCCGGGTGATTCGGTGATAGACGAGCTCCGACTTACCCCTGTGCTGGGTCGTCCCGCCTATCTTCTGCGCACGAATGACAGAATTCCATGGGGTGTGTTCGCGGATACGGGTGAACACTTCTCGGGATTTGATGCGGCGGATGCGCTGCAAGCTGCATCCGTCTACGCAGAAGTGGCGGGTATCGAGACCTCCGGGGTTGCCTACTTGCAGAGTCTGGATATGGACCAGTGGTCTGTTTCCAGTAGTTTGCATGCGCATCGACCTTTGCATCTCCTGGCGCTGAATGATGCGCTCGACACGCGTCTTTATGTCTCCTCGCTGACCGGGGAAGTGGTTCGCGACACCACGAGCAGAGAGCGAGTCTGGAATTGGTTGGGGGCAAACCTCCACTGGATCTACCCGGTGCAGCTGCGCAGACACGCCACTGTCTGGCACTGGGTCATCGTGGTGCTTTCACTAACGGGTTTGGTGTCTATTCTCACCGGGAGTGTGATCGGCGTCCTGCGTCTGCGGCTTAGAAAGCCTTACCGGGGCCGGCATGTCACACCCTATCGCGGTAGCATGAAGCTGCATCACGTTCTCGGATTGTGCTGCCTCATACCGCTCACTACGTATATGTTCAGCGGCCTGATGTCGATGAATCCCTGGAATCTCTTCACGGATGTTGTTCCCTTTGGAGAACATCGCGCGGCTTATCGGGGCAGCCCGACGGTAGCGGAAGCAGTGGACCAGATCGAGTCGCCAGCATCTCTGCGTCGCGCCATGCGAGACCATCCAAATGCCCGCGAGCTTGTCTGGCAGTGGCTGGCAGGTCAGCCTTATCAGTACGTGGTGTCCGGCGACGGCCAGCGTCGCTTGTTGTCGAACCCGGCCCACGACTCTGAGCACGTGGGTTGGGCCGACTGGGAGGAACGGGGTGTGGCGCAGTTGCGAGCGGTGATGGACGGCTACTCTGTCTCTGCCATTGAGCGGCTCGATGCCTACGACAGCTACTACTATTCCCATCATCAGCGTTGGCGACCTCTCCCGGCGCTGCGGGTGCGGTTCAATGACCGTGACAACACCTGGTTTCACCTTGATCTGGAGAGCGGGGAGTTGCACAACCGGCTGACATATAGAGCCCGTGTACAGCGCTGGCTTTACTACGGCCTGCACAGCCTGGATTTTGGTTTTCTTATCTACAACCGACCCGCCTGGGACCTTCTTGTTATTGCTCTGAGTCTTACCGGTTTCACCTTTGCTGTTTCGGCTGTCATCATCGGCTGGCGTCGACTGGAACTACGCCTCGGACGGCGGCGCTACAGCGACCTGGTCTGACGAAGGGTCCCGAGGACCCCGGCGGAGCACTCCGAAGCAGGAGGGCCTAGTTTTTAGTTCTGGAAATAAGATCCACCAACTCATCGAACTTCTGGCGCTGGTCTTCCGGGTCGCCGGAGGCAATGGCCCGCTCCACGCAGGTCGCGGCATGGTCTTTGAGAACCGCGTCTTCCACCCTGGCCAGTGCTGACTGTATCGCGCCCAGCTGCTGAAGCACGTCGATGCAGTAGCGGTCGGACTCAATCATCCTCACAACGCCGCGAACCTGGCCCTCGATGCGCGCCAGGCGCTTGAGCGTTTTGTCTCGTTCCTGATCCATGTCCGCCTCTTGACGTATACCCCCCGGGGGTATTTAGTATAGGACAATGTACAGCGCTGATCACCTGAATCTGAGCCGTCGACGGTTTCTTCGCCAGGGGGCTTTCACGACGGCGGCCCTCGGCCTGAATCTGCTCCTCCCACCCTGGGCACGCAGTGGTGCGGCTTCAAACCTCGGCGGCATTCGGCCACTGTCCGGCAACGTCTTCGATCTCAGCGTCGATAAGGCGCCCTGCACGATCGACGGACGCGGCGGGCAGGGCATCCTGGTGAACGGCCAGTTGCCCGCGCCGCTTTTGCGCTGGCGCGAGGGTGAAACCGTCACCCTGCGGGTCACCAACAGGCTGGCGGTGGATACCTCGATTCACTGGCACGGCATCCTGCTGCCCTTCCAGATGGACGGTGTTCCGGGTGTGACCTTCCCGGGCATCAGGCCGGGAGAGACCTTCGTCTACGAATTTCCGCTGAAGCAGGCGGGCACCTACTGGTATCACAGTCACTCAGGCCTGCAGGAGCAGAGCGGCCACTACGGGCCTCTCATCATTGAACCGCAGGGTGTTGACCCCGATGTTGTAGACCGGGAGTACGTGATACTGCTGTCGGACTGGACCTTTGAAGACCCGCATCGCGTCTTCGCCAAGCTCAAGAAGATGCCCGATAACTACAATTTCCAGCGGCGCACCGCCGGCGAGTTTTTCCGCGACAGTCGCGAGCGAGGCCTCGGCAACACCGTCGACGATCGGCTGATGTGGGGCGCAATGCGCATGAACGCCGCGGATATTGCTGACGTTACCGGCGCTACCTATACCTACCTGATCAATGGTCACGGTCCACAGGACAACTGGACCGGCCTGTTCAATTCCGGGGAGCGTGTTCGGCTTCGGTTTATCAACGCGTCTGCAATGAGCATTTTCAACGTCAGGATTCCCGGCCTGCCGCTGAGTATCGTGCAGGCCGACGGCCTGCCGGTCGCCCCGGTTGAAACTGACGAGTTCCAGATTGGTGTCGCCGAGACCTTTGATGTCATCGTGCAGCCCCGGGATCGTGCCTATACGCTGATGGCTGAGAGCAATGACCGCTACGGGTATGCCCGCGCCACGCTGGCACCGCGAGAAGGCCTGTCTGCTGAGGTGCCGGCGCTACGGCCGCGACCAACCCTAACCATGAAAGACATGGCCATGGACCACGGGGAGCACAGCGGCATGAACCAAAGCGGCATGGATCATAGCGGCATGGATCATAGCGGCATGGATCACGCCGCCATGGGTCATGGAATGGATCACGGCAATGGCACAGAGCGGCAGCAACACAAGCACGCGAAAGGCCCCGGTGTGGTAGGCCTGGCCATGAACCCGGCCAACCGATTGAGCGAGCGCCCTCTGGGCCTGCAGGACGCAGACCATCGGGTACTGGTGTACACGGACCTGCAAGCCAGGGAGAAGAATCCCGATGTTCGTCCGCCCCAGCGCGAGCTCGAACTGCACCTGACGAGCAACATGGAACGCTACATGTGGTCCTTTGATGGCCTGAAGTTTTCCGAGGTGGACGAGCCCATCAAGCTCTACAAGGGTGAGAGAGTGCGTCTCACACTGGTCAATGACACCATGATGCCGCACCCGATCCATCTCCACGGGATGTTCTTTGAGGTAGTCACCAACGAGGGCGACTTCAAACCGCGCAAGCACACTATCGTGGTAAAACCCGGGGAAAAGCTGTCCGTGGATATCACCGCCGATGCGATCGGCGACTGGGCTTTTCACTGCCACCTGCTCTATCACATGCACGCCGGGATGATGCGCGTTGTCTCGGTGCTCGACGAGCCCGCTCCACTGTGAAGCAGTCAGCCACTCTGCTCGTTATCGGAGTCCTGCTGTGTGCGGGAGAAGGGCGCGCCCAGACCGCGGCCGACGCATTCTACGATCCCGAGGCCATGGCTGCGGCACGTGAGGCGCTGAAAGACGGACATGGCAACCAGGTAAACAGCCTGGCGATCGCCGAACGCATGGAGTACAGCGCGGCGGACAGTGAGGATGCTTTTGTCTGGGAGGGCCAGGGCTGGCTGGGCACGGACGCGAACAAGCTCTGGGTGAAAACCGAGGGTGAGTATGTGGATGGGGATGGCACGGAAGAAGCTGAGTTGCAGTTTCTCTACAGCCGGGCGGTGAGTGCGTTCTGGGATCTGCAGGCGGGCATCCGCCACGACTTCAAGCCCTCTCCCAGTCGCAGCCACCTGGTGTTCGGCGCGCAGGGGCTGGCGCCTTACTGGTTCGAGGTGGATTCCGCGCTGTTCCTGAGTGACGAAGGCAAGCTCACGGCCCGTCTTGAGCTTGAATACGACGTCCTGCTGACCCAGCGTCTCATCCTGCAACCGCGTCTCGAGCTTAACGTCGCAGCGTCTTCCGACAGGGAGGTGGGCATCGGCCGCGGCTTTTTTGATTCCGTTGCAGAACTGCGATTGCGCTACGAAATTCGCCGCGAGTTTGCTCCCTACCTCGGTGTCAGTTGGGGAGGAGACTTCAACGACACCGCCGACCTGGTTGAACGTGAGGGCGGCAACCCCCGGGAGTTCGCCCTGGTGGCGGGTTTTCGCGCCTGGTTCTAGGGCCTGGGCCCGGCGCCAGGGCCGCTCGCACTGGCCTGATCACCTAAGCCCCATGCTCGATAACTGAGGCCTTTTACTCCGGTCTTCCAGGGGCCTGCAAGTTGGCACCCGGGATTTCCATCCCGCCCCGGTGCGTAAACTGTTCCAGGGCAATTTTACCTGCAAATAAGATTGATTTTCATTTGCAACTGCACTAACGTGCGAATCCCCTGAAAAATACCAGAGTATTCCCCACAATGAAGCGTAATTCCCTGTACCTGGCTGCCCTGGGCACTGCCGTATTGCCCGCTATTGCCCTTGCCCAGACCACCTCGACTGAGAACACGGCCCAGGAAGAAGTGGTGGTGAGAGGAAAATACCTGCAGTCGGAGCGGGTCAACGCCCTGCATACGCCTACCCCGATTCTCGATGTGCCCCAGAGTCTCTCCATCGTTACCCTGGAGCAGATGCAGCGCCAGGCGTTTGTGACTATTGGAGACCTGATCAACTACACCCCTGGCGTCAACAACTCCCAGGGCGAGGCGCACCGCGATGCGATCGTGTTCCGCGGCATACGTTCCACCGCTGATTTCTACATCGACGGTACCCGGGACGACGTGCAGTACTTCCGGCCCTTGTATAACCTTGAGCAGATCGAAATCCTGCGCGGCCCCAACGCCCTGCTGTTTGGCCGTGGCGGCGCCGGCGGGGTTCTCAACCGGGTGACCAAGAAGGGCGTGGTGGGCAACAACTTCAACACCTTCCGCGCGTCGATGGATTCCTTCGGTGAGTACAACGTGCAGTTCGACAGCAACTATTCCGTTAGTGACGACTCGGCGTTCCGCTTCAATGCCTACTACGAAGGCCTGGACAGTGAGCGTGACTTTGCCGACGGTGAGCGCTGGGGCGTCAACCCCACCGCGAAATTTGTGTTGGGCGACTCCACGGTGCTCGATGTCTCCTACGAATACATCGACCACAGCCAGTTTATCGATCGCGGCATCGTCACCGGCGCAGACGGCGAGCCGGTCGAGCGCTTTGACGATATCGTCTTCGGGGACCGCGAACTGAACGACGCGACCCTGGAGGCGCACCTGTTCCGCGCCAGTCTGCAGCACGAATTCTCCGATGCGGTGAAGGGCAACGTCAGCGCCTTCTACGGCGACTACGACAAGCTCTACGAGAACTTCTATGCGTCAGCTTACGACGAGGAAAATTCGCCGGATGAGGTAACGCTCGACGGCTACCTGGACACCACGGACCGGCAAAACCTCATTTTCACCGGCAACCTGGTGGGTCAGTTCGATACCGGCAGCGTCGGGCACACGCTGCTGTTCGGGGCAGAGTACATCGACACCTCCTCCGACCAGGACCGCTACAACGCTTTCTGGGACAGCACCCAGGACGACAACGAGATCTTCTCCATCTCGCGACCGCTCAACCTGCGTAATGGGGTGGGCGTCAACGCCGCCGGCCAGGTGGTCACCAACGACTTCACGGTGGACCTGAATGACGACACCCGGGTGGATCTCGAGGTTTACTCCTTCTTTATCCAGGACGAGATCGCGCTCACCGAGCAGTTCTCCCTGGTAGTCGGCGCCCGTTATGACAATTTTGATATCGAAGTCTTCAACGTGCCGGCCGGCGAAACCCGCAATCGTAATGACGACGAAGTTACGCCGCGCGGTGGCCTGATCTACAAACCCCGGGAGAACATTTCCCTGTACGCCAGCTACAGCGAAACCTTCCTGCCGCGCAGTGGCGAGCAGTACGCCAACATCAACGGCGATGCCGACGACCTGGATCCGGATGAATTCGAGAGCCGGGAGATCGGCATGAAATGGGACTTCGAATCCGGTTTGAGCCTGACCATGGCCTATTTTGAGAACGAGCAGACGCGCGCAGACATCGACAACGACACCGGAGAGAACTTTGAGGTGCGTGGTCTTGAGGTGGATGGCTTTGAGGTGCAGATCGAAGGCCAGTTGGGTGACAGCCTCTATGTCCGCGGCGGTTACAGCTATTTCGACGGTGAGACCGGTGGCGGTGACGAGCCCCGCGAACTGCCTGAAAACATGGCCTCGATCTGGGGGGTGTATCAGCTCAACAGCCAGTGGGGCTTTGGTCTCGGCGCCACCTACCAGGATGAATCGCTGATCACCGACGGCGGTACCGCGGTGCTGCCCAGCTACACCCGTGTCGATGCGGCGGTCTATTACGAGTTGTCCAACAATCTGCGGATGCAGCTCAACGTCGAAAACCTGTTCGATGAACGGTACTTCCCCACCTCACACAGTACCCACCAGGCGACTGTCGGCGAGGAGCTCAACGCGCGGCTCACCATCAGCGGCAGTTTCTAAACACGGCTTCTATAGCCTGGCCACCTTGGTACCATAGGCGTCCCACGAATTCAGCGGTTCAGCCGCTGGTGTAAAACTTGAGGCGCACTTGGCCAGGCTATTTGTAGACAATCTGACGGTAATGGACTTCTCGTTCCTGGATCGGGATCGCGGTGTGGTCGGTGAATCCTGGATCGTGGATATCGAACTGACCGGCGAGCTGGATGAACAGGGCATGGTGTTCGACTTCGGCCATGTCAAAAAGCAGATCAAGCAGTTCATCGACGCGCAGGCCGATCACCGCCTGCTGGTGCCGGCGGCCTCATCGGCCTGCAGCACCCGCATTGCCGGTGAGCAACTGTCGGTAGATTTTCAGTTGAGTTCGGGCGCCGAGATTCGCCACGAGTCGCCGCGCGATGCGGTGCTGCTGCTGGCGGCGGAATCGGTGGACCCTTTGCAGCTCGCCGAGGATTTGCAGATCCAGTTGAAGAGCATACTGCCGGAGAACGTCGAGGACGTGCTCATCAAGCTGCGTCCGGAAGCGATTGATGGCGCCTATTTTCATTACACCCATGGCCTGCAGAAGCACCAGGGCCAGTGCCAGCGGATAGCTCACGGTCACCGTTCCCGCATCGAAATCCTCATCGACGGGCAGCGCAACGCCGAGCTGGAGGCGCTGTGGGCGGACCGCCTCACTGATATCTATATCGCGACGGACAGTCATATCGTTGAGGAGTTTGAGCACCAGGGCATTCCGCACCTGAAGCTGGCCTACACCGCGGCCCAGGGCGACTTTGTCATCAGCCTGCCCAGTGAGCAGGTGTTTGTGGTGCCGCAGGTCAGCACGGTGGAAAACATTGCCATCCACCTGGCCGAGCGCGTCGCCAGCAATACGCCAGGCGACGTTTTGGTGAAGGCCTTCGAGGGGGTGGGGAAGGGCGCCTTCGGCACCGGCGGTTTATAGAAGGACACAACAAACAATGATTGTGCAGAAACGCTACTTACTGATCGTTCTTGTGCCGCTCTTTTTCGCGCTGATCTTTCTTGCAACGCGAAGTACTCGGCTCAGAAATGCTTATTACGCCATCACTTATGAGCGGACCCTGGATGCCTACTCGCAGACGGATACGACGGTCACGGATGTTGTTGCCTCGATCGATCCGAGTGGTCGGCATGCAACTCTATTGTCTGCGTTCTTCGGTCTGGATGACGCGCTACCGGGGCTGGCCAGCTTGGTAGCTTGTGAAGGTGCGGGCGGTAAGGATGGCATGCCGGTCGTTTTTTCCCACGAGCTTGACGTTAAATCTTTAGAGCCCGGGGACTTTAAGGTCACGAGCGCTTCTGGCACGGTCGGGGAAGTCACCTGCCTGACGCTGGCGCCCGCTGATGACCCAGGCGAGCTACGTACCGTGCTGCTTATCGGCCAGTATGGAAGCGCCGATGATCAGCCAAAGACTGTGCAGATTGTGGGAAACGTGCTGGCACTGGATCATACGGTGAACTTCAAGGGAGCGAGCGTAGCTGTAACGCCACTGGAAGATGGGCCCACCCTGGTGACGGCCGAGCTTGTGCCGGAAACGCTGTGGGCGCTAGACCAACCAGGCACCAGCATCCCCTTTGGAGGTGGTAGTGGCTGCCCGACAGGTACCAGCCAGATTGTACGAGTGACCTGGAGTGGCGGTATTACCAAGCCCGGCGGGCGCGATGCGGACGACGTTGAGCGCACGCTCTACAGCGTGACTTTAAAAGGGGGCGAGCAGGCGTCATACAAATCCAGCCCCTATGCACTGGGAGATCTGCAGGATGGTGACAATAACCACATGCTTTGTCTGGATACTGCAGATGCAGTCATTTCCGTCGCTTTTCCCGCCGGACATCTCACCGACCCACGCGATGACCTTAATCCTGCCTCATCGGTAGCTGTTAACAGGCAGTTTTAGCCAGGGGTCTCCCGTGGCCGACGAAGGCTGGTGATTCACCTCCATAGCGCTGGTTGCTGCAAACCGAGTGAGCGGGATAAGCCGTTCAATGCTCGAGCCCTTCTTGTCATCGTATAGATATGATACAACGTATCATTCTGCAGAAAATTACTCGAGGGTATTCATGCCGATGCAAACCAATGCCGAAGCCACGCTCCCCGTCACCGTTCTGTCCGGTTTTCTCGGTGCAGGAAAAACCACCGTGTTGAGCCATGTGCTCAACAACCGGCAGGGCAAGAGAGTTGCCGTGATCGTCAACGATATGAGTGAAATCAATATCGACTCGGCGATCGTCAAGAATGAAGTGTCCCTGAACCGCAGTGAAGAAAAGCTCGTGGAAATGAGCAATGGCTGCATTTGCTGCACCCTGCGGGAAGACCTGCTGGAAGAGGTTAACAAGCTCGCGAAGGACGGCCGCTTTGACTACCTGCTGATTGAATCCACCGGCATCTCCGAGCCGCTGCCGGTGGCGGAGACCTTTACGTTCGCCGATGAAGAGGGCGTGTCGCTCTCAGACGTCGCCAACCTGGACACCATGGTGACGGTGGTCGATGCGGTCAACTTCCTGAAAGACTACGAGGAAGCGAAATTCCTGCAGGAGACCGGCGAGTCCCTTGGTGAGGAAGACGAGCGCAGCGTGGCCGACCTGCTGGTCGACCAGGTGGAGTTTGCCGATGTCATCCTGATCAGCAAGACCGACCTGGTCGAGGCTAAGGACGTCCAGCGTTTGACGGCGATTCTGAAAACCCTCAATACCTATGCCCGCATCATCCCCATCGCCGAAGGGCAGGTGGACCTGGACGAGGTGCTGGATACCGGGCTGTTCGATTTCCAGCGCGCGCAGCAGGCGCCGGGCTGGCTCAAGGAGATGCGCGGCGAGCATGTACCGGAGACCGAGGAGTACGGCATCGGCAGCTTCAGCTACAGCGCCCGGCGCCCCTTCAATCCCCGCAAGTTTTACGATTTCCTCCACAGCCCCTCGCACCACGGTAAGTTGCTGCGCTCCAAGGGCTACTTCTGGCTGGCCACCCGCCCGGAGTTTGCCGGGCAGTGGAGCCAGGCAGGCGGCATAGCGCGCTACGGTTTTGCCGGGATGTTCTGGGCGGCGGTGCCCAAGCAGAACTGGCCCGAGGACCCGGAGTACCTGGCGTCCATCAAGAAACTGTGGGTCGAGCCTTTCGGCGACATGCGCCAGGAGTTGGTGTTTATCGGCCAGGGCCTGGATCAGGACGAGATCACGCGTGCGCTGGATGACTGCCTGTTGAGCGAAGACGAGGTGCTGCGCGGCAAGGAGTATTGGAGCACCCTGGAAGATCCGTTCCCGGCCTGGGAGGCGGGCCCGTGACGCAGGCCAGTGCGGGACGCGTAACGGCGCTGGATTTCGGGCGCGCAGGCCGTAGCAAGCAGCGCAGGGCCAGTCAGAGTCAGGACCCCACGGTCTTGACCGATGTGTACGAGGAAGACACCAATATCGTGATCTGGCAGCGCGAGTTGCCAGAGCCGCTGGTGGAAGAGGTGCGAGAGATCCTCGCTTCACTCTACCCACCAGAACTCTCCATGACGGTGTCACCAGAAGCTGCCCAGCCCGCTATCCAGCAGGCCCTCGGCGGTAAAGCGGCGCCATTGCTGTGCGAGGATGCCGCCCAGTTGGTGGAAATGCTGTGCTGCCTGTTGGGCATTGAGCGGGTGGGCCTGCGTCTTACGGCTCTCTCCCAGGCCATGTGCCCAAAATTCCACGTCGACCATGTCCCTTGCCGCTTCGTCACCACCTATTGCGGTGTCGCTACCGAATGGCTGCCTCATGCGTCCGTTGATCGCGCCAGGCTGGGCCGGGGCAGCAATGGTCTGCCAGACAGTGAATCCGGACTCTACCGCCGGGAAGCTGACATACAACAGCTGGAGGCGGGCGACGTAGCCCTCCTGAAAGGCGAGCTCTGGGAAGGCAACGAAGAGGCCGGTCTGGTGCACCGTTCACCCGCGGTGCCGGCTGGGGAATCCCGCCTGCTGCTGACGCTTGACGTTGTGGGTGGTTGAAACGTCCTTGTAATACCTCCTGGCGTGTTGTGCCTGTCAGGGCGCAATCTGCTCTTAACATGTACCGCATACTGTCACTATGCGGGATTCTGCTTCATGCCAGTGTCGGCATATGCATTAGGGTTCTGCGACTAGTAGAGTGAAGCTAGCCAGCCAAGGCCACTAAAGGTGGCCTGGGTGGCGATTGTCTTTTCACAGCGAGTTTCTACAAGAGGTAAAAGAACCATGCTGACGACAACCATTTTTCCTGGACGTTACCTACAAGGTGCACATGCTCTCACCGTATTGGGGGAAGAGTGCGAACGACTTGGCGCTCGCCCACTGTTGATTGAAGACCCATTTGTGCGCTCGGAGCTACACACCCAGCTTGAGGCGGGTTTTGCAAACGCTGGAACGGTGATGTTCGAAGAATTTGGCGGCGAGTGCTCCGAGGCCGAGATCGACCGCCTGACCGCGAGTGCCCGTTCCGGTGCCTGCGACGTCATCGTTGGTGCAGGTGGAGGCAAGGCGCTGGATACCGCCAAGGCTGTCGCGCATGAACTGAAACTTCCTGTAGTCATCGTCCCCACGCTGGCGTCTACGGACGCGCCCTGTAGCGCGCTGTCGGTAATCTACTCAGAAGCCGGCGTGTTCGAAAGCTACCTGGTATTGCCCCGCAACCCGGACGTGGTCGTTGTAGACACGGCGTTGATTGCCGCGGCACCGGTGCGATTTCTGGTGGCGGGCATGGGTGATGCGCTGGCCACCTGGTTTGAGGCAGACTCCTGCCGCATTCGTCGCGCGGCGAACATGACCGGGCGACCGGGGAGTATGACGGCGTATTCTCTGGCCCGGTTGTGCTATGACACGCTGCTTGAGTATGGTCCACTCGCCAAAGCTGCGGTTGAAACACAGAGTGTTACGCCCGCTCTTGAGCACGTGGTTGAGGCTAACACTCTACTGTCTGGTCTGGGTTTCGAGAGCGGTGGACTGGCCGCCTGTCATGCTATTCACAACGGCCTGACAAGCCTTGAGGCCACTCACGCATATTGGCACGGCGAGAAGGTCGCCATCGGAGTGCTTGCGGCTTTGTTTCTCACCGATAAAAGCCGCGACCTGATCGATGAGGTCTACGGGTTTTGCGAGGCGGTGGGTCTGCCCACCACGTTGGCCGACATTGGCCTCCCGGACCCTACCGATGAAGACCTGGAACTGGTAGCCAGCACGGCTTGCGCACCGGGCGAGACGATCCATAACGAGCCTGCCGAGGTGAAACCCGAAACCGTCCTGTGGGCGCTGAAGACTGCCGATCAAGAAGGCCGCAGGCGCGCAGGCATAACCGGGTAGGCCTGGACTCAACAGCCGGAGAAGGAGAGCCCCGGCTCTAGAGAGCCGGGAATCGCCGGGCTTTGCGGGCAAGGCCTTACTCGGCACCGAGCCCCGCTACCTCTGCATAGCTCAGCTGCAGGGCTTCACAGATCATATTGAAGTAGCCGGCCTCCGCACTGGCCACCTTGTCGTCGGCATGCAGCACCTGGATCAGGGCCTGAACCAGGCTGATGCGCTGCTCCTTGGGCAGTTTCGGGCCAATACGGGAAACGTACTTCTCCAGCGGGGCGGTTTCATAGAGTGCCGACTTGGAGGCCACCCGCACGTCTGCACTGCTGATCTCCTCGCCCAGGTACTCCTGCAGTACTTTTTGCACGGTTTCCACTTCGGCGGCGTCGGTGTAGGCGTCCACGTCGGTGGCCCGCGCGAGTACCATCACCAGCAGTTCGCGGTAGGCCTCGGGGCCGGGTTCGCTTCGGTCCCCACCGAATAGTTGCCGAATGTTGAGCAAATCAGACAGTGCCATGGCTTGATCCCTGGTTAATTTCCATTGTGTAGAAGATTGTGTACAAGACTGCAGTATACGACCACTCTACGGCTCCGCGTCCAGACAGAACAGAACGCGTGTCTGCCCGGTGCCTACAATCGGCGGTGAGCGATGCACTAGACCGTTGCCGGATCTGTCGGGGTCTCCTTTCATGATGCCCACCCAGAAGGGCTCAAAATGGGCGGGTTCGCCGAATCGGATGATCTTGTGGTTTGGCGCGCCGCGCTCCAGCATGAAGCGGTCGACCTGCTCGTTGCGCAGCCACTCGGTTGCGGGCCCCTGGTAGGTACAGATCATACGCAGGTACCGGGTGTCGACGTGAAAGCGTCCGCAGTTGTTGCTGTCAGTCGTCACCAACTGGAATCTTGTGTCGCGATTGCCGCTCAGAGTGAAGAAGCGGTCTGCCAGCAGGCAAAGGTCCGCCAGCAGGTGATCGAAGCTCCGGGGATCGAGCCTCCGCTCCCGCAACAGGGCGGTAACATCGCCCGCGAACGAGTCTGCCGATGTCCGAAGACGCCGCTTCGGCAACTGTGAGGCGGCGAGTACGGCGACCTCGCGGGCAATGTGCAGTTCAACCGGGCGTTGCCAGAGGCTGAGGTTAATGTCGGGGAGAGCGATGCTCTCCAGTACCTCGGGCCCGGTTCCCACCAGGTGGGGCGATGGCGCAGCCGGGGCGTCGAGTGACATTGCAGTGTGTTGCATGGCAGGAATTCAGGGATCAAGCTGTTAACGCTACGTTATATCATAACTGTATGATGGCGGCTGGCAACCGGATCCGGGCCACTGCGGCTCTGCACCTGCACTTCGCCCCGCGCGCGGAAGCTGCGGAGCTTTGCGCGCAGCTCCGCTGGATTCCGAGATGAGGGTGACGCTACATACGCGACGCACAATTCTGCTATTGTCTGCGGCCGCAGGGTCCCGTTACCTCGCGAGCCAGCCGGCAACACTGCAGCAGCGCGCAGATTGGAGTAGTTTATGAGTCGCAAGTGCACGGCAATGCCCACCCGTCTTATGGTTCGCCGCATCGCTCTCCTGCTGTTACCCCTGCAGGCTTACGCCCACCAGGAAACCCGTACCATGGAGGAGACCATCGTGACCGGGCGCCGCCAGGTGCTGGTCGGTGAGGCGCGCAGTGCATCTGAGGGTGTTATCGGGCAGATGGACCTGGCGATTCGCCCGCTGCTGCGGCCGGGTGACGTGTTGGAAGCGGTGCCGGGCCTGATTGTGACCCAACATAGCGGTTCCGGGAAATCCAACCAGATGTTCCTGCGCGGTTTCAATCTGGATCACGGTACCGACTTTGCCACCTGGATCGACGGTATGCCGGTCAATATGCGCTCCCATGGGCACGGCCATTCGCGTTATGGGCTGGCCGCCGGTGTTTGGACGAACGATATCGGTAAAGCTCTGCGAATGTCGAGTCAGTTGGAAGCAGGCACGGTCTGGATCAACACTTATCGAGCTGCCAGCATCCTGGCACCGTTCGGTGGATACAAGCGCAGTGGTCTGGGTCGAGAAAACGGTCGAGAGGCGATCGACGAATACTTGCAGACCAAATCGGTTTGGATTGACACCAGCGGAGTAGTGCCTAACCCGTTTGTTATGCGTTAGAAACCCCGAAAAATCGTTATCACAGTTGATAAACTAGGTTGTCTCGCCGAGGATTAGATAACGACAA
>JANQLM010000114.1 GCA_028280635.1 Halieaceae bacterium
GGCTACGGGCGGCATCCAGCCCGCAGAGAATCTCCACCGTCGGGTGCTTGAGGGCCTGGTAGGAACCGATCAACTTGCCGAACTGCTTGCGGGTCTTGAGATAGTCCACCACAGTGTCCAGGCAGGCGCCGGTACTACCGGTGGCTTCCGCCGCCACCAGCAGCGCACCCAACAGGTGCAGGTCTCGCAATACACCGTCGGCGTTCCCCGCCTCCAGCACATTGGCGGCGGGAACGCTCACGCCGTCCAGCGAAAGCTTGGCGGCGCGCCTGGTCTCATCCAGCAGTCGGTGCGGCTGGATCGCGTCGGCCCCGAGCTGCTCTTTCTCGACCAGGACCAGCGCGCTGCTACCATCGAGTTCGCACCAGGTCACAAACAGGGAAGCCACGCCGGCATCCGCGACATACCATTTCTCGCCGCGCAGGCTGACGCTGTCCCCGTCACGGGTGGCGGTGCAGGTGGTGCGGGTCGCGCCCCAGTCGCCGCCATCCAGCAGCGCCACCGTTGCAGGCGTGCCGGCGGCAATCTGCGGCAGCCACTGCTCTTTCTGTCGGTTGCTGCCGCCGCGCAGGATGGTCTGAGCGGCCAGCGTGGCGCTGAACAGCGGGGTGGACAGCAGCGCGCGGCCCATACTCTCTGCAATCGGGACGATGCTGCCAAAACCAAGGCCGGCGCCGCCGAAGTCTTCCGGAATGGCCAGGGCCGGCCAGCCCAGTGCCACCATCTCCTCCCAGGTCGCCGAATCAAAGCCCGTTTCGCTGGACAACAGAGCGCGAACCGCGGACACCGGCGATTTCTCGCGACAGAACTCACGGGCGCTGTCGAGGATCATGGCCTGCTCGTCAGTAAAACTCAGTGCATTGCTCATCCGGCTAATCCTCTACTTGGGCAGGCCGAGCACATGCTCGCCCACGATGTTGGCCTGGATCTGGCTGGTGCCACCGCCGATGGTGGTGGAGAAATTGTTGAGGTACGCGCGCTGCCAGAAGCCGGCATCCAGTGCGTCGGCGTCGCCCACGTAGAGCCCACCGTGGCCGCCCTGGGCCGCCACCGCAAACTTGCGCATGCGGCGGGCGTACTCGCTGCTGCGCAGCTTGCCCGACAGATTGAGCGAGAAAGGGTAATCGGAGGTGAGTGCCGGGATACCGGCCCGACGGTTGCTGAGGCCCTGGGCTTTCTCTTCTATCATCAGCTTCACCAACTCATCGCGAATCACCGGGTCCTCCAGCAGGGGCATGCCGTCGCGGGTCACGCCCTTGAGGCACTCGATCACGTCGTCGATCACCACCCTCACCTGCATCAGGCCGCCGGCAGCGCCGGCCTCGGCGCCACGCTCATACTGCAGGGTCTGCATGGCGATTTTCCAGCCCTCACCCTCCTCGCCCATCAGGCAGTTGGCGGGAATGCGGGCATCGGTGAAGAAGGTCTCGGTGAAACCGTATTCTCCGGTCAGCTTCTGGATCGGGCGCGGGTCGATGCCATCCACCTCCATGGGCGACAGGAAAAAGGACAGGCCGTCGTACTTGCGCTCCGCTTCCGGGTTGGTGCGCGCCAGCAGGATCATGTACTTCGCGTAGTTGCCCATGGTGGTCCAGATTTTGGTGCCATTGATGACGTAATCGTCACCGTCGCGCACGGCACGGGTCTGCACGTTGCCGAGATCGGAGCCGTGGTCAGGCTCCGAGAAACCCTGGCACCAGATATCCTCGGCACTGAGGATGTTCTTGAGATACCTCCGTTTTTCTTCGTCGGTACCGCGGTGCAGGATCAGTGGGCCGGCCCAGCCCAGTCCGATCACATTGAAAGCAATAGGCACCGCGGCCCGGCGCATTTCCGCATCGGCAATTACCTGGAAGACCGCCGGCACACCCTGGCCGCCATACTCCTTGGGCCAGGCCATACCCAGATAGCCGGCCGACCACAGTTTGTGTTGCCACTCGCGCAGGAAGTCGAGCTGCTGGTCGGAACCCACCTCCATGAATGTCTGCGGCAGCAGGAACCCGGGGTCGGCGGGCTTGTTGTCTTGCAACCAGGCGGCAACCTGGCTGCGGAAGTCGTCCAGCTCCTTCTGCGAGGGGGCATCTACAGCACTGTTCATGACTGGTCCTCCTTAATGAAATCCTGGGCTTCGCTGCCGCCGCCATCGGCGTCCATGGCATCGGCGCGCTGGAAAGCCGGTCTTTCGCGCAGCCGCGCCAGGTAGTCAGCGGTCTGCGGCTTAAACTCGCGACCGCAGGCCTCTCCCAGCTTCAGGGTATCCGCCAGATAAAGGGCATAGCCAATGGCGATATCAGCCATAGTGAAACGATTGTCGACCAGCCAGTCATGATTCTCGAGGTGAGCATCGAGCCAGCGCAGGCGCGCATAGAACCACTTGCCGTAGTCTACCGCTACCGGCTGTTTTTCCGGTGTGGGCTCGAGGTGAAAATACCGCATGGCAATGGTCTGCGGAAAGGTCAGCGTCGCGTCCGAGTGAAACAGCCAGTTGAGGTAGTTGCCATACTCCGGGTGATCCACCTTGAGGCCGAAATCCCATTGCTGGTAGCGCTCCACCAGGTAGAGGCAGATACCGCTGGACTCCGTCATCTCGGTGTCGCCGTCCTTGAGGAAGGGGATGGTTCCCAGAGGGTTTACCCCGAGGTAGTCCTGCTCAAAGATACGCGGGGGAAACGGCATCACGTGCAGGTCGTAATCCAGCCCCATCTCTTCCAGCGCCCAGAGGGCTCGCAGGGACCGTGCCCCTCGGCAGTGCCAGAGCTTCATTGTCATAAGCCTTTCTCAGCCCGTTGGGCTGCCTCCTATAGCTTGTACTGGCGCGCCGCCAGGTCGCGCATGATTTCTTCCGAGCCACCGCCAATCGCGTTGACCCGCACTTCACGATAAATACGTTCTACCCGGCTGCCGCGCATATAGCCGATCCCGCCGAGAATCTGCATGGCCTCGCGGGCGCAGAATTCCATGGTCTCGCTGGCCTGCACCTTGAGCAGCGCAATATCGCCGGGGTCCGGGTGGCCGGCCTCGATCGCCTCGTAGCAGCTACGAATATAGGCCTGGGTGGCATTCAGCTTCTGTTTCATCATGGCGATTTTGTGGCGAATCACCTGGTGGTCCGCCAGGCGTTTGCCAAAGGTGTTGCGCTCACGGGCCCACGCCACGGCTTCCTCAAGGCAGACGCGGCCCAGGGCCTCCATGCCGGCTGCCATGGCCATGCGTTCGCCGTTGAAGTTGGTCATGATGACCAGGAAGCCCTTGTTCTCTTCACCGATCAGGTTCTCCGCAGGTACCCGCACATTGTCGAAGTACAGGGTCGCGGTATCGGATGCCCACCAGCCCTGCTTGCGATCCAGCGGCGTGCGGGAGAAGCCTTCGACGTCGGTGGGGATCAACAGCATGGAGACGCCCGCGGCCCCCTCCCCGCCGGTACGCACCGCGGTGGACACCCAGTTGGCGCGCATGCCACCGGTGATATAGGTCTTGGAGCCGTTGACGATGAAGTGATCACCGTCGCGCACCGCAGTGGTCTTGAGCTGGGCCACGTCGGAGCCGCCCCCCGGCTCGGTGATACCCAACGCGATGTGTTTCTCTCCGCGCAGTACCGGTGGCGCGATCTCCTGCTTCATCCAGTCCGGCCCCCAGTTGATCACCGGCGGCAGGCCGATACCGTGCACCATCAGGCTGGCATTGACGCCACCCACGCTGTGGCGCGCCAGTTCCTCATTGGTAATCCAGCCGTACCAGGAATCAATACCTTCCAGCACACCGCCGTACTCCTCCGGGTAGCCCAGACCCAGCAGGCCCACTTCAGCCGCCTTGGGCCAGAGCGCCATGGGAATGTCACCCGCCTCGTCCCACTCTTCCGCGTAGGGCATGATCTCGGCGTCAATAAAGCGCCGCAGTTGGGTGCGCCAGGCCTCGTGCTCCTCGGTCAGGTTGGGATTGGGCAGGCGTGCGGAATCAAAATCCAGCGACATGGAGTTCTCCTGTTACAGCTTATTCGAATGGGCCACAGACCAGTGCGCGCTCGACGCCGGCGGCCAGGTCGTCGAGACCGGCCACAAGTTGCTCCGGGCCCAGCAATACATCGCGGATCTGGCTGGAATAGCGCAGCGCGGTATCACGCATCATTCCCATCATCGGCCAACCCCACAGGGAGGATACGGTGACACCGCTGTGGACGAAGTGGGGGTCGGTGAGGAAAGTACAGTTCAGCACCGCCTCCACCGGCGAACGGTTGGTGGGGCTGCCACCGACCAGGTCGATCACCACCGAGCCGTCCGGCACCAGGGTGTCCAGGTGTTCGTTACTGACCAGGTAGTTGAGGCCGCGCAGCTCTTTGGGCTGTTCAGCGCCGTTGACGATCAGGTCCGCATCCCGCAGCCAGAAGTCGATACGGCCGTGCATGGTATGGGTCCGCCCCAGCACGTTGACGCAGCCCACGCCCTGATCGTTCAACTCGTGAATCGCGCCCTGGCCGACATTGCCGTAGCCCAGCACCACCACCCTGGCGTTGCGCAGGTCGATACCGGGTTTGTTGTCTCTGAGCAACTTCAAGCCGTATCGGGCCCCGGCGCGGCCGGTCTCATGCAGGCACTGGATGCGGCGCATACCGAAGGGGTGCGGTGGGTGCTGGGCGCGGTAGGCCGTGGTGGCCTCTTCCCCCCGCTCGGCCTCGAACCGCGCCAGGTCATAGACCCTGCAGCCGTCCTGTTGCAGCCGAGGCAACAGGCCGTGCCGGTCCGCAAAGCTGTCACTGTCATAGAAGTACAGCGCCTCGGTGCCCAGCTTGTTGAGCTCCTCGTAGCGGGAGTCCCCCTGCAACACGTCCAGGGAGCGCGGGTCGCGGTTACCAGCCCTGCGGATGGCGGCGTCCAGCCGCGGCGACCACTGCAACACGCGGATACGGGTGCCGCCAATTGTGTTGTCCTCCATGATCGGCGTAAGCGCATCGTTCATCGCCAGACGGCCAAGAATGCGCAGGTCGCTCTGGGACTTGGGAGACTCCAGCACCTCCTCCATGGCAATCACGTTGATGCGCTGCTGCTCCAGCAGCGCCGCTCGCTCCGGGTAGGAGTGAAAATGCGCCATGCAGAACAGGGTGCACCCCGGCGCCATCTCGGGGATGGAGGCCATGGATGGCCCCTTGAACTTGATCACCAGATCTTTGTTGCGGTAAATCTCGGACGCACTCTCGATAGCTGCGCCCGCAGCCAGGTATTCCTCGTCGGTAAAACCCACGCCCTCCCCGGCGCCAGCCTCGACGGCGATTTCGGCACCGGCTTCCACCAGCGCCCGCACATCCTCCGGGACCAGCGCAACGCGCTTTTCCATGCCGCCCGGGTTTTCCGGGGACTCACATTCCCTGGCCAGGCCGATACGTTTGAATGCGCCCGCCATGGTCTTACCAGGTATCCACGAAGTTGCGACGGCTGCCCTTGGCGGGGCGCGCCCCGGGCGCCGCATTAAGCGCGCGAATAATCACCGCACGGGTGTCGACGGGGTCGATCACGGCATCGATCTCCAGGTGGGAGGCGGCCTCGGTGGCCTTGCCGATCTCGTACATCTTCGCCACCAGTTGTTCGAACAGGGCGTCTCGCTCCGGCCCCTCGGGCACCGCCTCCAGCTCCTTGCGGTAGCCCAGGCGCACGGCGCCCTCCAGGCCCATGCCGCCAAACTCACCGGTGGGCCAGGCGGCGGCATAGACCGGTGAGGCGAAACTGCCGCCGGTCATGGCCATCGCACCGAGGCCATAGCCCTTGCGCAGAAAAATAGCGACCAGTGGCACGGTGATTGAGGCGGCGCTGACGAACAGGCTGGACATGCGCCGCACGGCGGCCTGCTTTTCACTGTCCGGCCCGACCATAAACCCGGGGGTATCGGTCAGCGACACTACGGGCAGCTCAAAGGCATCACAGAGTTGCAGGAAACGGGCCGCCTTCTCGGCGCTCTCCGCATCCACCGCACCGCCGAGCTGCTGGCAGTCATTGGCAATCAGGCCGACCGGGCGCCCCTCCAGCCGCATGAAGCCGGTAATGATGGGGCGGCCGTAAATCCTGCGCAGTTCCAGGAAGGAGTCGGTATCGGCGATGGTTTCGATGATACGGCGTACCGGGTAGCCCCAGCGCCGGTCTTCCGGCACCGCATCGCGCAGGCTGGCCTGGTCGGCGACCTGCCAGTCAGCCACCGGGCCCTGGAAATAACTGAGCAATTCGCGGGCGATACGGGTCGCGTCTGCCTCATCCTCGGCGACGATATCCACCGTGCCGTTGCGCTCCTGTACCTCTATCGGCCCGATCGCAGTAGGCTCGTGCACACCCAGGCCGCCGCCCTCGATCATCGCGGGACCCGCCATACCGATCCACGATTTGCGTGTCGCCACCGTGATGTCAGCGCAGCCAAACAGAGCCGCATTGCCGGCGAAACAGTAGCCGTTGTTGACGGCAATTCGCGGTACCTGGCCGGAAAGCCGCGCCCAGGTCACGAAGGACTGTACCTGCAGGCCCGCCACCGACACGGTTGCGTCGGTATCGCCGGGGCGCCCGCCGCCACCTTCGGTATACATGACTACCGGCAACTCCCATTCCTCCGCCAGTTCAAACAGCCTGTCCAGCTTGTGGTGATGGAAGTAACCCTGGGTGCCCGCCAGCACCGTGTAGTCATACACCACAACGGCGGCGCGCTGGCCATTGATGGTACCGACCCCGGTAATCACTCCGTCCGCCGGTGTGTTGACCTGCAGGTCTTCATAATCCCGGCGGTTGCGCTGGGCGGCCACCGCCAGCTGGCCGTACTCAATAAAACTGTCGGCATCGATCAGATCGGCGAGATTCTCCCGCGCCGTTCGATAACCCTTGGCGTGACGCCGGGCGGCCGCCTCCTCACGCATCGTATCGCCGGTGTTTGCCAGGCGCTGCTGCAGCGCCGCCAGTTCCGGCCGCAGCGGGGGCTTGTCATGCTTTTCAGCCAATGGGCCTGTTACTCCTCGTCTACTGCATCAACAGCGTTCATTTACTCGAAAAAGCTCACCTTGCCGTTTTCCAGGTCATAGACGGCACCGACAATAGCCAGCCCGCCGGACTGCTGGTGACTCTCCAGCACATCGGAGTCGTGCAGCAGGTGCTCCACCGCGGCCAGTACATTGGACTCGACGGCCGCGGCCAGCAGCGCCGAGTTGTCGTCGGCAATTGTCGATTCCAGCAGTTCTGCCACCGCCGGGCGGATGCGCTCCACGGTGGCCGCCAGGCTTGCATCGCGCTCCTCCTCGGGCAGGCGCAACTGGGCCAGGGTGGCTTCGACTGCGTCGCAGCCGGAATGCCCCAGTACCACTACCAGGCGGGTACCAAATGCCTGGGCGGCGTGCTCTATCTCAGCAATTTGCGCCGGTGCCGCCACATTGCCAAGCACGCGCACCACGTACAGGTCGCCCAGCACCTGGTCGAAGACCATTTCCGGGGGCACTTTGGAATCCGCGCAGCCCAGTACAATGGCAATCGGTGCCGGCGGCGTTTCCCGCGCCGTCATCGACGCCAGCGCTCCTGTCACAAACCGCTCGTTGCCCGATTTGAGGCGCTCCAGCGCCGTTCCTGCTTCCATAGTGTGCACCTGTTCCCGACCTGTATTTTTTATGAGTCTGGCACAGACTGCCTGCGAAGGCAGTCAACGGTCCCCGTACTCCGGGTCGCGCTTGCCAAAAAAAGCCCGCTGGGCTTCGCCGCAGTCCGCGGTCATTGCCACCAGGCTCTGCTGGCGGTCTTCCATGGCCATGGCCGCTTCCAGGCCTGGCGCGTCGATACTGTGGTTAAGACCCTCCTTGGTGAGCCGCAGGCCCATCGGCGTGGTCTTCAACATCTCGTCAATATAGGGCTGCGCGGCGGCTACCAGCTCATCATCGGGCACCACCTCGGAGACCAGCCCGGTGGCCAGCGCACGGTCAGCGTGAATAAAACGCCCCGTCATCATCAACTCGGAGGCCACCGACAGGCCTACCAGCCGCGGCAGGAAGTAGCTGCAGCCCATATCACAGGCACTGAAGCCGGCGCGAATATAGGCGGCATTCATCTTTGCTGTGTCCCCGGCAATGCGGATGTCCGCCGCCAGCACCAGGCTGAAACCGCCGCCACAGGCAGCGCCCTGCACCAGCGCGATAATCGGCTGCGGGCAGGCTCGCATGGCGCGGTAGATATTGCCGATGCGCTTCTGCATGGCATAGATGCGCTGCGGCGTTGGCTCTGCGCCGCTGCCGTCCGCCGCCAGGTCCAGGCCGGCACAAAACGCCCGCCCTTCGGCACGCAGCACCACGATGCGAATCTCCGGGCGCTCGGCCAGTCCGCGAAAAAAGTCCACCAGGCCGTCCACCATGGGCATGGCCAGGGTGTTGAGCTGATCGCCACGATTGAGGGTGACCCAGGCCACCGGGCCCTGCTCATCGAACAGCAGCGGTTCACTCATACTCGATCAACTCCTTGCCGTTGAGCTCGCGAAAGAACGGCACCTGATGAGGGTTCTCGGGTTTACCGCTTATGCGACGCTTGAGCATACTCAACATCAGCTCGGTGATCGGTGACAGGGCCAGGCGATGAGCCGAGGCCAGGGGCGCCCAGCGCAGGTCTTCCAGTTCACCATTGCCCATCAGTTCGCCCTGCATGTGCTTCGCATCCACCATGAAGAAGCGCGCGTCGAAGCGCCGCACCTGGTTCGGGGGCGTGATGGCGCGGCCCACGTACTCCAGTTTGTCGATACTCGGCACCAGGCCCAGCTCAAAAAAAGGCTTCCAGTGCGGTGATCGAGTCCGAATGGGGAGCGTGTGGCGCTGCCCCAGCACCAGCCCGGTTTCCTCGAAGGTCTCTCGCACCGCGGTCATCGCCAGCGCCCGGGCCCGGGCCGGGCTCACTGAGCGCTGTAGCTTGTTAGCGGTGTCTGGCGTCAGCGACACCGGGCACGGTACCCGGGCGTCACCGGGGTCCACCCGCCCGCCGGGAAACACATACAGGTTGGGCATAAACACATGGCCGGCACTGCGCACCCCCACCAGCACTTCGCGCCGGTTGCGAACGATGATCAGGGTGGCGGCGTCGCGGGGTTTCAAAAACTGAAGTTCTCCGCCGCGAAGGTGTCGACGGTGGCTGAGAGCACTTCCGGGGTCGGGTAGATGCAGGAAATGATATTGGTATGAATACCGGCATTGGCGTACCAGCGCATCAACTCGCGACATTCGTCGGGGCCGCCGATCACGGCGATTTCGTCCACCAGCTCGTCGGGCAGCGCTGCCGCCGTGCGCTCGCGGTCCTTCGCCGCCCAACCGGCACGGATTTCCGCCGCGGCATCGGCATAGCCTGCCCACTCGAGGAACTTGTTGTAGACCGGCGTGGCGTAGTAGCCGACGAAACCGGCCCGGAAGGCATCGCGGCCGGCGGCCTTGTCCTCGCTCACCACCACCATGTGGCGGCAGACGATTTCCACATCGGCCGGGTCCTTGCCACCGCGCTCGGCGCCGATGGCCACGTGCTCCATGATCTTCGCCAGAGCGCCCCGGGGGAACAGGTTAAGGATCACGCCGTCGGAGATTTCCGCCGCCGTCTCCACCATTTTTGAACGCAGCGCCGCCAGGTAGATCGGCGCGTCCTCGGTGGGCGCCTGCCGGTATCCCTTGCTGCGCAGGGTGTCACCGGCAAAGTCGGTTTTCTCGCCGGCCAGCATAGTGCGCAGCAGCGCCACGGTTTCCTTCATACGGGTCAATGGCTTCTCCAGCGCCAGGCCGTGCCAGCCCTCGATGATGGCATGGCTGGAAGTGCCAAAACCGGGCACGAAACGTCCGGGATAGGCCTGGTGCAAAACTGCCAGCGTGGAGGCCATGACTGCCGGTGTGCGGGTGTAGGCCGGTACCACGGCGATACCAAGACGCAGTTTCTCCGTGGCCTCCAGCAACATGGGCGACAGCGTAAACGCGTCCAGGCCGCCGGCATCCGCCAGCCAGACATCGTCGTAACCCAGGGCTTCCGCCCGACGCGCCATGGCGATCGTGTCCGCCACGCTGCCGGTGGGCGCCGGCAGGGACAGGGCGATACGTTTGCTCAGAGCCATGCTTATACCTGCTGCTTGCCGCGGGCCTGGACGTTTTCACGCCGCTGGCCGATTTCGTCACCGCTCACACCTTTGTTGGCGTGGCCCATCACCAGTTTTTCCATCTCCATGCCGGCACCAAGGGTTGAAGCCAGGCCGTCATCCACCAGCTTTTTATAGATCTTCACCGTGGCGGGCACGCAGGAGGCGATGTCCTCAGCCACCTTGCGGGCATCCGCCTGCAACTCGTCCGCCGGCACCGCGCGGCTGGCAAGCCCCCAGTCGGCGGCCTGTTGGGCGGAAATGAAGTTACCGGTGAAATGGGCTTCCTTGGCGCGGCTGGGCCCGATCATGCGGGCCAGCTTCTGGGACAGGCCCCAGCCCGGCGCCAGGCCGACCCGGCAGTGGGTGTCGCCAAAGCGCGCCTCCTGCGAGGCGATAAGAATGTCTCCCATCAGCGCCAGCTCAAAGCCGCCCGTAGCGGCAACACCGTTGACGGCGACGATGATGGGGCGATCGAAATCTGCCATTGCCCGCGCCACATCGTTGTCGCCATGAATTGCGAAGGCGTCCAGGCCGCCGGGGTGCGCCGCCATGGCCTTCAGGTCCAGGCCCGCACAGAAAGCGCGGCCACTGCCGGTGAGAATGACTACCTCGATGTCACGATCCCTCTGCAGTGCCTTGAAAGCGCCGCACAGTTCGGAGAGCAACTCGGGCGACAGCGCGTTCATCACCTCCGGCCGATTGAGTGTCAGGGTGGCGATGGGACCGTCTTTTTCTACCAGCAGCACGTCGCTCATGGCGTGAACCTCCTCCGGTGATTATCAGGCGCCTTTGAACTGGGGCGCGCGTTTCTGCAGGAACGCCACGGCGCCTTCGCGGGCGTCTTCACTGTTCATGCAGATTTTTTGCAGGCGAGCCTCGTTACTGATGGTCTCGTCCAGCGGCTGTACCGTAGCGGCATGCAGGGCTTCCTTGGCGTAGCGCAGTGACAGGGGCGCCTTGCCTGCCAGCTCGGTGGCCAGTTCCTTTGCCGCGGACATCAACTCGGCCTCGGGCACCACCCGGTTGCACAGGCCCAGCGCCAGGCAGTCGGCTGCCTTCAGTTTCTCGCCGAGAGCAATCAGTTCATAGGCTTTCTTTTTACCCAGGGTTTGCACCAGGTGCCAGTGAGCGCCGCCGTCGGGGATCAGGCTGATGGCGGCAAAGGCCTGGTACAGGTAGGCGTTGCCTGCCATCACCGTGAGGTCGCAGTTCATGGCAAAGGCGCTGCCGATTCCCGCGGCGGCGCCGTTCACGGCGCTGATCCAGGGTTTGGGAGCGTTGGTGATGGCCAGTATGGCATCCTTGTACTCGGTGTTGAGCATCACTTCGACATCAAATCCCTCGGGATTTTTCTCGGTCAGGTCAGCTCCGGCGCAGAAGGCCCGCCCCGCGCCGGTGAGGATGACGACACGAATGCTGTCGTCAGCATTGACCTCGTTGAAGGCCAGCAACATCTCGCGGCGGATACCCGCTTCGATGGCATTGAGTGTCTTCGGGCGATTGAAGCTGACAATGGCGATCGGGCCATCGCGCTCGACAATCAGATTCTCGTATTGGCTCATAAAATCCTCTCCCGCTCAGCCGATGCTGCCGGCCTCCCTGAGGCTGGCAATTTCCTGGGCTTCGAAGCCCATGTCACTGAGCACGTTGTCGGTGTCCTCCCCCACCTCGTGGGCGCCGTGGCGCACACTGCTCGGGGTGCGGCTGAAGCGCGGTGCCGGTGCTGGCTGGGTGATGCCGTCCACCTCCACGTAAACCTCGCGGGCCACGTTGGCCGGATGTCCGGGTGCGTCCATGAAGGTGAGCACCGGAGCAAAGCAGACGTCAGTGCCCTCCATGATGTCGCACCATTCCGCCTGGGTCTTGCTTTTGAACACGTCGGCCAGCTTCGCCTTGTACTGCGGCCACTTTTCCTTGTTGTGCTGATCCGCGAAGTCTTCGGGGTTCAGCCCGGCCTTTTCCATGAGCAGGGCGTAGAACTGGGGCTCGATCGAGCCGATGGAAACGTACTCGCCGTCGGCGCACTCGTAGCTGTCGTAGAAATGCGCCGCGCCGTCCAGCATATTGGCCTCGCGCTGGCTGTGGTCCCAGCCACCATGAGCCTGGAAGCCGTGGAACATCCACATGAGCTGGGCCGCGCCGTCCACCATGGCCGCGTCTATCACCTGGCCCTTGCCGCTGTTATGGGCTTCAAGCAGGGCCGCCAGTACGCCATTGACCAGCAGCATGCCGCCACCGCCCATATCGCCGACGATGTTCAGCGGTGGCACGGGTTTTTCACCGCCGCGGCCAACCGCGTAGAGGGCGCCGGTAATGCTGATGTAGTTGATGTCGTGACCGGCCGCCTTCGCCAGCGGCCCCTCCTGGCCCCAGCCAGTCATACGCGCAAACACCAGCTTGGGGTTGCGAGCCAGGCACACCTCCGGGCCGATGCCCAGTTTCTCGCAGACGCCGGGACGGTAGGGGTCGATCAGCACGTCGGCGTTCTCGATCATGCGCAGCAACGTCTCAACGCCCTGCGAATCCTTGAGGTTCAGCACCACGGATTTCTTGCCGCGGAAGCTGACATCCTTGCTGAGCTTGGGACTGAACGCGCCGGCGCGCTCGATGCGAATCACCTCAGCACCCATATCGGCCAGAATCATCCCGCCCATCGGCGCCGGTCCGATGCCGGCCAGCTCGATTACCGTGTATCCATTCAGGGGACCCATCGCGCCCTCCTCTTTCTGATGTCCGGGCAACCCGCAGGTCAACCCAAGGGCAATTTATTATTAAATATCAACCAGTTGTACAACTATCTGAATGTAGAAAGTAGCTCGCTTTTTGCTGTGAGAGAGGGATGATAAAACCCTTCTTTACTTTGCTTACCGGCGCCAGCCGGAACGAGGTTATCGATACCCACTCCCGGGGAACTGAGCTCGAGATCAGGGCGTGGAAGGCGTTTCGAGCGCAGTGTATATGCCTATACATGAGCACCGAAACGCCTTTCGCAACGCGGATATCGAGTGAAAAGACCAGTTCCCCTCTCGAGGCCGCTACTACTTGGGTTGCATTCTGATGCCGCCGTCCATGCGGATGCACTCCCCGTTCACGTAATCGTTTTCGACGATGTACTGCGCGGTATGGGCAATTTCGTCCGGGTCGCCGAGACGCTGCGGGAACAGCACCTGGCTGCCCAGCGGCTTGAGGAATTCCCAGATTTCCGGCGTCAGCTCTTCGGCGCCGCCCATCATCAGCGGCGTCGCAATCAGGCCCGGCACGATGGTGTTGACGCGAATACCCATGACCGACAGGTCGCGGGCAATCGGCAGGGTCATGCCGACCACGCCGCCCTTGGAGGCGGAGTAGGCCGCCTGGCCAATCTGGCCTTCATAGGCGGCAACGGAGGCGGTGTTGATGATCACGCCGCGGCCACCATCATCGTTGAAAGGTTCGTTCTTGCCCATCTGCTCGGCGCACAGGCGCAGCACGTTGAAGGTGCCCACCAGGTTAACGTTGATCACCATCTGGAAGGCATCCAGCGGGAAGGGGCCGTTCTTGCCCATGGTGCGGATGGCGTTGCCGATACCGGCGAAGTTGCAGTTGATGTGAATGGCGCCGAAGGCTTCCAAAGTGGCGGCAATGCCGGCCTTCACAGACTCTTCGTCAGCCACGTTCACCTGCTGGAAGATCACGCCGTCGCCCAGCTCGGCAGCCAGCGCGTTACCTTTCTCTTCGTTCATGTCGAAGATGGCGCACTTGGCGCCGGCAGCGACAAAACGTTTGACGGTGGCGCGGCCGAGGCCCGAGGCTCCGCCGGTGACGACGGCAACTTTATCTTGCAAATCCATGGTTGTTCTCCTGCGTATTGCGGTTGGTAATCGTTGAAAGCAAGTCTATGCGACGTTGATAGCTCGCCAATTAAAAATTGCGCGTGTTGAAAGGCGTGTAGTCATCCCCCAGGCAGTCGCGACTGATGATGATTTTCATCACTTCCGAGGTGCCCGCGTATATGGGGGCTATCTTGGCATCCGTGAACTGGCGCGAGATCGGGTACTCATCCATGAAGCCGGCCCCGCCGTGCAGGTGGACGCCGATATCAGCGGCCTTGAGCTGCAGCTCCGAGGTCACCAGCTTGGCCTTGGCGGCATCCACCGCTGTCAGTTGGCCGGCATTGAAGGCCGCCACGCACTGGTCTACATAGCTCTGGGCCAGGTCCAACTCAGTGCGCAGCTCCGCCAGCTTGAATTGGGTGTTCTGGTAGGCCACCAGCGGCTTGCCGAAGGTCTTGCGCTCCTTCACAAAGTCGGAGGTCAGGTCCCAGGACAATTGTGCCGAGGCGAGATAACCGGCAGCACCGATCAGGCGCTCCTCGGCCAGCCCTTCCATCAGGTAGATAAAGCCCTTGCCCGGCTCCCCCAGCACGTTCTCCCTGGGTACCTTGACGTCATTGAAGAACAACTCGGCGGTGTCCTGGGCTTTGCAGCCCATTTTCTTGAGGTTGCGGCCGCGCTCGAAACCTTCCATGCCACGCTCGACGATGAACAGGGTCATGGCGTGAGGGTTGTTGTCCGGGTCGGTCTTGGCGGCCACTATCACCACGTCGGCATTGATGCCGTTGGAAATATAGGTTTTGGAGCCGTTCAGCACCCAATGGTCGTCGTGCTCCACCGCCGTGCTGCGCATGCCGGCCAGGTCCGAACCCGCATCGGGCTCGGTCATGGCAATGGCGAGAACGGTTTCACCGCTGACACATTTGGGCAGGAAGCGTTCGCACTGCTCATCGCTGCCGAAACGCGTGAAGTAGGGTCCGACCAAACGACTGTGCAGGCTGTTGTACCAATCGCCACAGCGCGCATATGCAGTTTCCTCAATGATGATCTGCTCGAAGCGAAAGTCGTACTCGCCGATACCGCCGTACTTCTCGTCGGGCCAGATCATCAGCAGGCCCTGCTCACCGGCCTTGCGGAAGGCGGAGGGGTCCACCCGGCCCTGCTCCCGCCATTGCTCCATATGGGGCACAATTTCTGCCGCCAGGAACTTGCGGTAGGTATCGCGGAACATGTTCTGTTCTTCGGTGAAATTTCGGGGAAGCATGGTTGTCCTCGTGGCCGAATTTGAGCGCGCACCAGTATGGTGAGTGCACCATGGGGCAACAATGACGGCCTTGGACAAATAAATTGACCCAAAATGACAGCGAGGGGTAGCATGTTGTCGCTCATATAAAACTGACAGGGAACGGTGTCATGCGAGGGGCTCTGTGCTTTCTTATGCTTCTATGCGCAGGCGCCAGCCTGGCCGCAGACCCGCCCTGGCCTGTCGACCTGGACCGGGCGCTGACCCAGGACCCCACGCCCCACAAAATGTTCCCCCCCTCCATCGAGGAGTTGAGTTTCGAGGTCGAGGGTTCCCGGCTTTCGGGCATTCTCTACCTCGCCAACGGGCTGGGCCCCCACCCTACCGTAGTGCTGTTGCACGGCCTGCCAGGCAATGAGAAAAACCTCGATCTGGCCCAGGCCATGCGCCGCACCGGGTTCAACGTCATGTTTTTCCACTACCGCGGCGCCTGGGGCAGTGAGGGCGAGTACTGCATCTCCGAGCACTCGGAGGACGTAGCCGCGGCCGTCGACTTCCTGCGTGAGAACGCCGTGCGCTACCGGGTCGACGTCAACAGCCTCAGTCTGCTGGGCCATTCCCTTGGCGGCTATTCGGCACTGGCGGCCGGCAGCCGCGACCCCGGGCTGGCCTGTGTAGGCGCCATGGCGCCAGCCAACCTGGGCCTGATGGCCGAGGGCTTCCGGGCCGGGGAACCCAGCGCCCTCGCCTTCCTGGAATATGCCGACAGCCTGTTTATGCTCCGCAACTTCGACGGCGCACACATGCGCGAGGATCTGTTGTCGGAACCGGCTCTGCGCCTGGATACGCGCTTGTTTGGCCCTGGTCTGCGCGGCAAGTCCGTGTTCATGATCACCGGCACCGAGGATACGGTGCTGCCCCCACCGTCCATGTTCGACCCCACCGTAAAGGCCTATCTTCGCGACCCGGCGATTCGCCTGCAGTATCACAAGATTCCCGGCGACCACTCCTTCTCGTACAGCCGCATTGAGCTGACCGGGCGGACCATTGACTGGCTGGCCCACGACTGCCGGTAGCAGCACCTCATGCGTCAGCTCTCGATATCGGTCGTGTTCGTCAGGGCGGTGCTCAAGTATGCCGTGGCCCACGGCCTCGACCCGGTAAAGCTGTTGCGCCAAAACCGCATCTCCCCGCGGCTGCTTGACGAGGACGATGCGCTCATTTCCATCGAGCGCTTTGCCGACCTGCAGGTAAGTACCATGCTGGCCATGGGCGACGAGGGCCTGGGATACGGCGCCCAGCCGTTGCCCCTGGGCACCTGGTCGATGATGTGCCATGCAGTGATTCACTGCGAGACCCTGGGTAAAGCCCTGGCCCGTTACTGCCGCTTTTTCGGCCTGTTCCAGCAGGTTGCGACCCCGACACTGAGCGTGGAAGGCGACAGTGCCATTGTCAGGTTGCATCCGGACCCGGGCCAGCGGGGCATTGACAGCTACGCCGCCGAGCTGGCGCTGTTCAACTGTCACCGCTTCATGAGCTGGCTGGCCTCGGAGCTGCTGCCGGCCCAGGCGTTCAACTTTACCCAGGCCGCCCCTTCCCACGTGGACCAGTACCGACCGATGTTTGCAGGCAATCCGGTCAACTTCGAGCAACCTCATACGGAAATGGTGCTGAAAGCGGCCCTGCTGGATATGCCGGTCACCCAGAATGAGCAGTCGCTCACACGCTTCCTGCGCCACCCGGTCCTGGCGCTGCTGACCCAGCAGTACGACCAGGCCAGTTGGACCGCGCGGGTGAAACAGTTGCTGCGCAAGGATATGGTCAATATGCCGGAGCTGGAACCCGTGGCCGCTACCCTGGACGTCCATCCACAGACCTTGCGGCGACGCCTGAGCAAAGAGGGCACGTCGTTTTCGGAACTGAAAGGCCAGGTGCGGCGAGATGTGGCCCTGCACTTCCTGGGCAAGCAGGGCCTCAGTATCGAGGAGATTGCCCACCGCGCGGGATTCTCGGAATCCAGCGCGTTTATACGGGCTTTCAAGGGGTGGACAGGTGTGACGCCCTACACCTATCGCAAGGGCTTGTAGTCGGACGCCGTTTTTCCCAAAAGGCTAGCCAGCGTCGGCGAGATCCAGGCCCTGCTGTAACTCCTTTTTCACGAACTTGCCACTGGCATTGCGCGGCAGAGGCTCATTGAGAATCCAGATGTAGCGTGGAATCTTGAAGGCCGCCAGGTTGGTATTGCAGAACTCGCGGATCTCTTCCGCGGTTGGCTGCGTGCCCTCCGCGGGGAAAATGGCGGCGCCAACTTCCTCGCCCAGACGCTCATCCGGCACCGCGAACACCGCGCACTCGGCCACGGCTTCACTCTTGTAAAGCGCGGTCTCGACTTCAGAGCAGTACACGTTTTCGCCGCCACGCAGCACCATATCCTTGGCGCGATCCACCAGGTAGACGAAGTTGTCCTCGTCGAGGTAGCCGATGTCGCCGGTGTAAAGCCAGCCGTCGACGATGGTCTCGGCCGTCGCCTCGGGACGGTTGAGGTAGCCTTTGATCACCTGGGCGCCACGCACCACCACCTCACCGGCCTCACCCAGCGGCAGGGCATTGCCCTCGCTGCCGATAATCTTTATCTCGAAGTTGGGCATGACAATGCCGGCGCTATTGGGCCGGTCGACAAAATAGTCCCCGGCGGAAGCACTGATAATCCCGCACACCTCTGTCATGCCGTAACCCTGGGAGGGCCGGGCGCCCTTGCCGGCCTTGTCGATCTTTTCCACCAGGTCCGGCTGGACCGCGGCGCCACCGCCGCCCATGGCCTGCAGGCTGGAGGTGTCGCGGGTCTCGAAGTCCGGGTGATTGATCATCTCCCGGCTCATCACCGGCACGCCGGTGAAAGTGGTGATTTTCTCCTGCTCAATAATGCGCAGGGCTTCGCCGGCGTCCCACTTGTACATGTGCACCAGCTTGCCGCCGGCGATGGTGACGGTCTGCGCCAGGCAGTTATTGGCGGTAACGTGAAACAGCGGTGTGGCGACGATGGCCGCAATTGGCGGGGCACCGCCGTCCAGCGGGTTGGCGCCCTCCTCACCCCTGGCAGCCGCTGCCGCCATGGCCTGGGCCATATTGATGAACATCAGGCTCATCAGGTTGTTACAGCAGCCGCGGTGCGTAAGCTGGGCGCCCTTGGGGAAGCCGGTGGTGCCGGAGGTATAGAAGATACAGGCGTCGTCATCGGCATCGATGGCTACTTCCGGCAGGTTTGGTTCGCTGGCCAGCACCTCTGACCAGGGTCGCGCCCAATCCGGCACTTCGTCCACCCGCACCGCGGCTACCAGCATATCGGGAAACTCATCGCGAATTTCACTGAAGCGCTCCAGGCGCTCGCGATCGCAGATCAGCGCCCTGGGGGTGGAGTCCGACAGGCCGTACTTCATCTCCTCGGCCACCCACCAGGCGTTCATACCCACGGCCACCGCGCCTATCGCCGTGACCGCCCAGTAGCTCAGCATCCACTCCGGGTAATTGCGCATGGCGATGGCCACCCGGTCGTGCTGGCCAACGCCGTTGTCTGTCAGCCACTTGGCGATTCGTGCCACCTGGTCCTGGGCCTCGGCGTAGGTCCAGCGCTCATCCTGGTAGACCAGGTAATCCTTGTCGGCGTGACCTGCGGACAGCGCCCAGACATCACGCAGGGAATTGGGGGTATTCTTCCAGGCCTTGAGTGTCTGCCCCGCCACCTCAACTTCTCCCAGTTCAAACATCTGGCCGGGGGCGGTCAGGGTATCGAAGACGTTCTTCAGCTCTGCGTACATCGGCGGGGGTTCCTCGGTAATTATGTTATGAGAGCCGCAGAGTGTACCAATATCCGGGGCCTGCGCCAGCGCCTGACAAGGCGGGAGATATGATCGAATTTCTTTCACAGGCGCTCTGGCATCCTGGCGGTCCCTGGTCCAGAATTCGCGACCTATGAAAAACTTTGGCGGCTATCTTCTGCTTTCCCTTGGCGTGGTGCTGGTACTCGGTGCCGGCGGCGCATGGTGGTATTACAAGGACGCGCTTCATGTCGAGCAGCGCAGCTTCAAGGAGCTGCGCGCATTGCTGGAGCCAAACATCGAGTTCTACCTGCCCGATCGTGAGGGCCGCGCGCCCGCGGTGGTGTTCCTGCACGGCTGCGGCGGTCTCAGCCAGGCCACCGAGCCCCGGGCTCGCGCTGCCCAGGCACTCGGCTATGTCGCCGTGGTGCAGGACAGCATGACACCACGCGGCCTGGACTGGCCTGAGGTCTGCGACGGTCGCGCCCTGCAGGGCGCCGAGCGGGTCGGCGACCTGCTGGTCACGCTGCAGGTGGTGCGGGAACACCCGGCCGTGGACCCTGGGAATATTGTCATCGTGGCTTATTCCCACGGCGCCTGGACGGCGCTGGAAGCCTTCGCCCTGGAAGACGCACTTCCCACCAGCCTGTCCGACAGTCCCGGCCAGCACCTGGCCGGGGTGCAGGGTCTGGTGGCCTGGTATCCATACTGCGGCTGGGGTGTGGGTTTCAGCGAGGGCTGGAACGTGGAAATCCCTACGCTCATGCTGCTGGCGGAAGAAGATGAGATCACCGACCCCAAACCCTGCGAGGCGATTGCGACCCGGCAGGCGGATGCGGGCCGCAAGGTGCGCTTCATCACCTACTGGGATGTCGGCCACGGCTTCGATCGCAATGAAGACTGGGTCAAAATCTACGATCCGGTGATGGCGGAACGCGCCCTGTCAGAGCAAACCAGCTTCCTCAAGCAGTACCTGGGCAGCTATCCCTGATGCCCGCCTGCTCGGCAGCCGCCGGTCCCGGCTGACTCGGCCGCACAGCGGGGTGTCATTTGCTGTATATTTTTTTGTTCCGGTTCGTCATTGTTCCGCAACTGTTCACACCACAGACTGCGGGGCGCTCGGCGAGAACGCTATATAACGAATAAATCCGGTAGGCCCGCATGCTCGTTCATCACTTTAGCGAATACTACGCTCGCAATTTCCCTGACAATCCCTGCGTCACCCAGGACGGCCACACCAGCAGCTATGGTGATATCGACCGCCTTGCCAACCAGCTCGGCAATGGCCTGCTGAGCCTGGGTGTCAGCAAGGGTGACCGAGTCTGCATCCTCGGCGAGAACAGCCGTGAGCACCTGCTGCTATTCCTCGCCGCCTGCAAGATCGGCGCGGTCACCGTTTCTCTCAACTATCGGCTGGCGCCGATGGAGCTGGCCTTCATCATCAACGACTCTGAGGCCAGAGTCCTCATCATGCTGGACGAGGGATTTACTGACACCCTCGACAAGCTGCGCCCGGAGCTACCCGCTGACTCTTATCTGCTGACCCGCGGCCTGCCCGACAGTAGCGACTGGGATAGCTGGCTCGGCGAACAGCCAATCCATCGGCCCGATGTGGACGTGCAGCCCGGTGACGCTTTCTTCCAGCTCTACACCAGCGGCACCACCGGCAATCCCAAAGGGGTCGTCACCAGCCACGCCAGCTTTGTGGCCGAGTGCGTAATGAACACCACCTTCTTCCCCAACCGGCCTTCGCCGGGCAGTGCCGATATCGTCTGCGCCCCCATGTTCCATATCGGTGGCGCCGGTTCGGCCCTGGTGTCCACCTACTCCGGCTCGGAAATACTGCTCCACAGGGCATTCGACCCGCTCAAGGTGGTGGAAGACATCGAGCAATACCCCGTGGGCAGCGTGTTCATGGTGCCCGCCATGATCATGGCGGTGTTGCAGATTCCCGGTATAGAAGACCGGGACTTCTCGGGCCTCAAGCAGATATTCTACGGCGCCTCGCCGATTTCCGAGGCGGTGCTGCGCCGGGCCATGGAAGTCTTCGGCGTTGACTTCATCCAGATGTATGGCATGACCGAAACCGGCGGCACCGTGGTCAACCTGACCGTGGAGGACCACCAGCGCGCCCTGGCCGGCAAGCCCGAACTGCTGCTGTCCTGCGGCCGCCCCTCGGTGGGCGCTGAGGTCAAGATCATGGACCTCCAGGGGCAGGAGCGCCCGCGCGGGGAAGTCGGCGAGATCTGGATCAAGTCCGATACCAATATGCTCGGCTACTACAATTTGCCGGAGGCCACGGCCAGCAGCCTGACCGATGGCTGGGTGCACTCCGGCGATGCCGGCTACATGGATGAAGAGGGTTACATCTACCTCAAGGACCGCATCAAGGACATGGTAGTCAGCGGCGGAGAGAACATTTACCCGGTGGAGGTGGAGAACGCCATCGCCCACCACCAGGCCGTGGCCGATGTCGCCGTGATCGGCGTGCCGGACGAAAAGTTTGGCGAAGCCCTGCTCGCCTTCGTGGTACTCAAGCCCGACGCGGTCCTGACCGTAGATGAGATGATAGAGTTCTGCCGCGAGCGCATCGCCGGCTACAAGATTCCTCGGCGGCTCGAGATCATCGCGGAAATGCCCCGCAACCCGTCGGGCAAGATTCTCAAGAAAGAACTGCGCAAGCCCTACTGGGAAGGCATTGAAAGGAGCATCAGCTAATGAACTTCGAACCCAGCCCGCTGGCCGTGCAATACATTGAGCGCCTCAATGCCTTCATGGAAGAGCACGTCTACCCGGTTGAGCACGATTACTACGACTACGTGGACAGCGCCGAAGACCGCTGGGCCACCGTGCCACTGATGGAGGAGCTCAAGGACAAGGCCCGCGAGGCCGGCCTGTGGAATCTGTTCATACCCAAGGACCATGGCGGCGAACTGTCCAACCTGGACTATGCGCCGCTGGCGGAAATCATGGGTCGAGTGCTCTGGTCCCCTGAGATCTTCAATTGTAACGCCCCGGACACCGGCAACATGGAAGTGTTCATGAAGTACGGTACCGAAGCCCAGAAAGCCCAGTGGCTGGAGCCGCTGCTGAACGGCGATATCCGCTCCGCCTACGCCATGACCGAGCCGGCGGTGGCCTCTTCCGACGCCACCAATATTGAAACCCGCATCGAGCGCGATGGCGATGAATACGTCATCAACGGACGCAAGTGGTTCATCACCGGTGCCATGAATGAGCGCACCAAAATCTATATCGTGATGGGCAAATCGGACCCGGACAATGAAAACCGCCACAAGCAGCAGAGCCAGATCCTGGTGCCCAGGGATACGCCCGGGCTGATCGTCGAACGCGCCCTGAAGACCTTCAATTATGACGATGCCCCCATCGGTCACGCCGAAGTGGTGTTCGACAATGTAAGGGTGCCGGCGGAGAACATGCTGCTGGGTGAAGGCCGCGGCTTCGAGATCGCCCAGGGTCGCCTCGGGCCGGGCCGCCTGCACCACTGCATGCGCCTTATCGGCGCCGCCCAGCGCTCGCTGGAGTTGGCCTGCCAGCGGGTGGAGCAGCGCAGCACCTTCGGCAAGACCCTGTCCCAGCACCAGAGCATTCGCGAGGACATGGCCACCAGTTTCTGCGACATCGAGCAGGTGCGGCTACTGACCCTCAAGACCGCGGACCGCCTCGACAAGCTCGGCAACAAGGAAGCCCGCGACTATATCGCCGCGGCCAAGATCGCCACGCCGCTGACCGCGCAAAAAGTCATTGACCGCTGCATGCAGGTGTTCGGCGCCGGCGGCCTGTGCCAGGACTACTTCATGGCCGAGGCCTACAATTACGCCCGCTGGTGCCGCCAGGCGGACGGTCCCGACCAGGTCCACATGATGGCCCTGGGTAAACAACTCATCCAACGTTACGGCAATTCATGAGCACCCAGACACTCGACACCTCGCGCCTCCAGGACTACCTGGAAGAGCACATCCCTGGCTTCAGCGGTGAACTGACAGCAGAGAAGTTCGCCGGCGGCCAGTCCAACCCCACCTTCAAACTGAGCGCCGGCGGCGAGCACTACGTGCTGCGCCGCAAGCCGCCCGGCGAGTTGCTGAAATCCGCCCACGCGGTGGATCGCGAATACCGGGTGATCAGCGCCCTAGCGGATACCGACGTACCGGTGGCAAAGACTTACTGCCTGTGCGAGGACGACAGCATTATCGGCTCCATGTTCTATGTCATGGAGTATATGGACGGCCGGGTATTCTGGGACGCCAAGGTGCCGGAAGTCGACGGCAATGAAGAGCGCGCTGCCATCTACGACGAGATGAACCGGGTCCTCGCCAACCTGCACAATGTCGATGTCGAAGCGGTGGGGCTGGCGGACTTCGGCCGGCCCGGCAACTACTTCGAGCGCCAGATCAGCCGCTGGACCAAGCAGTACCGGGCCAGCGAAACCGAGCATAACGCCAACATGGAAACCCTCATCGAGTGGCTGCCGGCCAATCTGCCCGCCGATGACGGCGTCGTCAGCCTGGTGCACGGCGACTACCGGCTGGACAACGTCATGTTCCACAAGACCGAGCCGCGCATTATCGCGGTGCTGGACTGGGAACTGTCGACCCTCGGTCACCCGCTGGCGGACCTGTCCTACCAGTGCATGGCCTGGGCCCTGCCCTACTCGGAGCAGGGCATGAGCGGCCTCGGCGGCGTCGACCGCGCCACGTTCGGCCTGCCCACCGATGAGGAGTACATCGCGAAGTACTGCGAGCGTACCGGTCGCGCCAGCATCGACAACTGGAAGTTCTACATGGTGTTCTGCTTCTTCAGGCTGGCCGCCATCCTGCAGGGCGTGAAAAAGCGCGCCTTGATCGGCACTGCCTCCAGCGCCGAGGCCACGGCCAAGGCCGCGGCCGTCGATCCGCTGGCAGAGGCCGGCGTGGCGACCATCAACGCATAAGCAAGCAAAGACAACCCCCAACATCTTCATAAGAGGAGACCCGCAATGTCCGACGAAGTTTTGACCAGTGCCGAAAACGGCGTCCTGGTTGTCACCCTGAACCGCCCGGAGGCCAAAAACGCCGCCAACCGCGCACTGGCAGAGGGCGTCGCCGCCGCCATGGACGAACTGGACAGCAATGACGAACTGCGCGTTGCCATCCTGACCGGCGCCGGCGGCACCTTCTGCTCCGGCATGGACCTGAAAGCCTTCGTGTCCGGGGAGACCCCCGTGGTCAAGGGCCGGGGCTTCGCCGGCCTCACCGAACAGGGCCCGCGCAAGCCGCTGATTGCCGCTGTCGAAGGCTATGCCCTGGCCGGTGGCCTGGAACTGGCCATCTCCTGCGACATGATTGTCGCCGCGGACGACTCCAAATTCGGCATTCCCGAAGCCAAGCGTGGCCTGGCCGCCGGTGCCGGTGGCCTGATGAAACTGCCCCGGCAGATTCCGTCCCGGGTCGCCATGGAACTGGCCCTGACGGGTGATTTCATCAGCGCCCAGCGCGCCTATGAACTGGGCCTGATCAACCACGTGGTGCCCGCCGGTACGGCGCTGGACGCGGCGAAGGAACTGGCCGCCAAGATCGCCGCCAATGGCCCGCTGGCCGTGGCCGCCAGCAAGCAGGTCATCGAGGAACAGTCCGACTGGTCCCAGGGCGATATGTGGGCGAAGCAGCAGGACATCATCAACCCGGTGTTCACCAGCGAAGACGCCATCGAAGGCGCCACCGCCTTCGCCGAGAAGCGCGCCCCCAACTGGAAAGGCAAATAAGCAGCGGAACGCCGCGACCGGCGATCCAAAAAAAGGGGGCAGGGCCCCTTTGCCAAATTCAAATTAAATTGCTTTATTTATCAATAGTTTATAAGCATCTGTTAACAACTGGATAAAAGGGGCTCTGGCCCCTTTTGTGGAGACTAGACATGGCTGAAGCCTGGATTATTGACGCCTGCCGGACCCCGCGGGGAATCGGCAAGCCCGAGAAAGGCGCCCTGGCGCACCTGCACCCGCAGCACCTGGGTGCCACCGTGCTCAAGGCGATTGCCGAGCGCAACGACCTCAATACCGCGGAGGTGGACGACATCGTCTGGGGCACCAGCGCCCAGCGCGGCACCCAGAAAGGCGACCTCGGTCGCATGGCGGCACTGGCGGCGGGTTACGACATTCGCTCCAGCGCCGTCACCCTCGACCGTTTCTGCGGCTCCGGTATCACCTCCGTGAACATGGCGGCCACCAGCATCATGGCTGGCATGGAAGACTGCACCATCGGCGGCGGCACGGAGATGATGTCGCTGTACGGTGCTTTTGCCGACCAGTCGCCGTTTATCGACAGCGACAACCTGGACCTTCGCGAAATGCACCCGCAGCCCCACCAGGGTGTCTGTGGCGACGCCATTGCCACCCTCGAGGGCATTGATCGCGAGGCGGTGGACGCGCTGGCCGTGGTCTCCCAGCAGAATGCCGACCGCGCCATCAAGGAAGGGCGTTTCGACAAGTCCCTGGTGCCCGTGCACAACCCGGATGGCAGTCTCGCTCTCGACCAGGAACAGTTCCCGCGCCCGCAGACCACCATGGAATCCCTGGCCGGCCTGGACCCCTCTTTTGAGCGCCTCGCGGACTATCCGCTGGACGACGCGGGCACGACCTTCCGTGCCCTGGTGAAAAAGAAGTTCCCGGACCTGGACATCAACCACGTGCACCACGCCGGCAACTCCTCGGGCGTGGTGGATGCCGCCGCCGCCGTGTTGATGGCCTCCCCGGAGTACGCCAAAGCCCAGGGCTGGCAGCCACGGGCGCGTATTGTCGCCATGGCCAATATGGGTGACGACCCCACCCTGATGCTGAACGCCCCGGTTCCGGCGGCGCGCAAGGTGCTGGCCAAGGCCGGCATGTCCCTTGACGATATCGACCTGTTCGAAATCAATGAGGCTTTCTCCGTTGTCGCCGAGCGTTTTATCCGCCACCTCGACCTGGACCGCGAGAAGGTCAATGTGAATGGCGGCGCCATGGCCCTGGGCCACCCGATCGGCGCCACCGGCTCCATCCTCATCGGCACCATGGTTGACGAACTGGAACGCGCCGACAAGCAGTTTGGCTTGGTCACCATGTGCGCGGCCGGCGGCATGGCGCCGGCCGTGATCATCGAGCGCGTATAAGCCCCTCCGCACCCCGGCCAGATTGCCGGGGTGCACTCTCTCCACAGCGTCTACCCCGGCGGTCATCACAGTCTGGCATCATCACTTTCGGTCTTGGCCGTTTATCGCATGAAGGGCTCACCCCGTCGCAGCCGCCTGTCGTTTCGTCGACGCTTGACTAGCATTTGGGTCTTTGGACAATAGCTCGCCTGACCCGGAACGCGACACACCTATGAAACTCATCTACGCCCTGCTCTTCAGCCTCATCGCCCTTCCGCTCCCGTTACAGGCCGATGACGGCCCACCGGAACGCGCCGACGTGCCCGAAGAGTTTCGCTGGGACCTGACGGACATGTATGCCGACAAGGAAGCCTGGGAAGCCGATGTGCGACGCTTCGAATCGCTGTTGGAAGACCTGGCGCAGTATCGCGGCACCCTCAACAGGGGTGGTAAGCAGTTATTGAAAGCCATCGAGGCTTACGAAGAGACCTATAAGGTGCTCGGCAACATCTACGTCTACGCGGGCCTGTCGTCATTTGAAGATCTGCGCAACAGCGACAACAGCGCGCGCTTTTCGCGCGGCCGCAGCTACATGGCGCGCTTCGAGGAAGCCTCTGCATTCCTGCGCCCGGAACTGCTCGCCATCGACCCCGAGAAGCTGGAAGACATCATCGACAGCACACCGGAGCTGCGCCCTTACACCCACTGGTTCAATGAGCAATTGCGCATGCGCGATTTCACGCTCAGCGAGAAGGAAGAGCGCATCCTCGCCGCTGCCAGCGACCCGCTGGGCAAGTTCAACAACGTGTTTGCGGCATTCAACAATGCCGACCTGCAGTTCGAAGATGTCACCGATGGCGCCGGCAACACGCTCACCATGACCCAGTCTCGCTATGGCGATGCGCTTGTCTCTCCCGACCCGGTGTTCCGCGAGAATGCCTGGAAGTCACTCTTCTCCGGGTACCAACAATGGGGCAACACCCTGGCGGCCAACTACGAAGGGCACGTCAAGGGTCGGGTGTTTGAGGCGCGTATGCGCGGCTTCGACTCCGCCATGCAGGCATCCACCTATGGCAATGGCGTACCGTCCGAGGTCTATACCAACCTGCTGAAAGCCCTGCGTGAAAACGTCGCGCCGCTGCAACGCTATCTGCACCTGAAGCGCGAAGCCCTGGGGCTGGACACCCTGCAGGTCTGGGAGTCGTATGCGCCAATAGCGGACCCACCCTACAAGGACATCCCCTGGGAGCGCGCCCAGACCCTGGTGGCTGAGGCGCTGGAACCGCTGGGCGAAGAGTATGTCGCCATTTACTGGAAGGGTTTCGAGGAAGACTGGGCGGACGTGCTGGAGAACAAGGGTAAGCGCGGCGGCGCCTACTCCTGGGGCACCTACAGTTCCAAGCCCTACTTCTCAATGAATTACCAGGGCAACTTTGGCGATGTTTCCACGCTGGCCCACGAATACGGGCACTCGATTCACAGCTACCTCTCCAACGCCAACCAGCCCTATGTCTACTCGGGTTACCGCGTCTTCATTGCTGAAGTGGCATCCATGACCAACGAGGCCATCCTCTTCCAGAAGATGCTGGATGAAGCCGGGACTCGCGAGGAGAAGCTCTTCCTGCTGGAAAGCTACCTCAGCCAGTTCCGCACGGCGATGTACCGGCAGGCGAGCTTCGCCGACTTCGAACTGCAGGCACATACCATGGTGGAAAACGGCGAAGCCCTGACCCGAGAAAACCTGGACGCCCTGTACGCCCAGGTCTTCGAAGACTACTACGGGGACAGCATCGAAGCAGACCCACTCAACGACGGCGAGTGGAGCCGAATCCCCCATTTCATGCGCACCGACAATTTTTATGTCTATCAGTACGCTACCTCGTTTGTGGCGGCCACGGCCATGGCCCGCAAAATTCTCAACGAGGGGGAGCCGGCCCGCGACCGCTTTCTGGCGATGCTGAAATCCGGCAGCAGTGACTACCCGGTGGAGCTATTGAAGAGAGCCGGTGTCGACATGACGACCCCGCAGCCGGTGCTGGACACCGTCGCGGTCATGGATTCACTGGTGGATGAATTCGAAGCACTGCTTGCCGAGGGCGGCTAAGGGCAAATAGATGCGGGGGCGGCCGCTTGCGCTAACCGCCCCCGCTGTTTCGCCTTCCCTAGCGAAACCCTTCAAGGGACGCTCCCCTGCGCCACCTGTTCGCTCAATGTTTCACTTCGCTATCACGCGTTTGTTATCAGCTCAACGCCAGCGCCAGTACGACAAAAAGGACCGCGTACTTCACGCTGCGATTCTGCCACCAAACGCGCAGTTCACGTTCCCACCACCTCATCGCAACCCCCGGCAGAACGCTCTTGTCACCCTGCTCGAAACGGCCTCGGACCTGGACCGTATGGACCTAGTGTGAAGGTTTTCCGGCGGGAAACAATTAGACGGAAGTACTAAACTAAGGTTTAGTTCGTCGAAACTACCTGGATACTTCGATAAATCCGCGGGCGCGGCCGGAGGCGCTGTCGTGTTCCTGCATGGCCTTGTAGACCATCTCCAGGGGTGCCCAGGTGTAGGGGTACTTGTAGTCCGCGGTGTCCATGATCAGCACCCGATCCGCCTGCGCGTTGTAAGCCCCCAGGGGGCTGATATGCCCTACCCGTCCCTGTCCCAGGGCTTCCCGTTGGTAGTTCACCAGCAGGTAGTCACCGACTGTCGAGAGATTGCGTTGCACGACTTCGCGAAACTCCTGCACCGTGAGCTCATCGCCGTGCATGGCCTGCGCCACCAGACCACGGGCCGCGAGCAGACCGGCCAGCTCCCCCAGCGACATCCCGCCGAAGGTAACCTGGAAACGGGTGCGTACCGCATCCGTCTCCCGGGTGAAGAAATCCGCCTGGCGGGTCGCTGTGCCCAGCGCACTCAATACCATGGCGCCACTGGCAACGCCGCAGTAGCTGCCCAGTTCCTGGGACTGGTAGGCATCTGACAGTGCCGGGTAGTCAGCCCGGTGCTCAGCAAACTCCAGCAGTGCAATCCCTTCGGGCACATCTACCGCGACCAGTGTCTCAGGCAGCGGCAGATCCTGCTGTTTCGGCTGTAACAGGTACCATACGTAGCCCGCAAAGCCGAGCGGCAGCACCAGCAATAGTACAGCGATGATCTTAAGCGCGCGCTTCATGGCGGACTCCGGTATCCAGACCGCCAAATACTATCGCTTCACGTAGCCTGTGTCGGCTGTTTCCAGTCCGGCACGGAGTCGACGGCCTAAACCAAAGATTAGGCGCCGGGGGGCTGCCACCTACGACTTAAGACGTATTGGCAGGAACCGGCGGATGCACTACTTTGGGCCATCTGACAACTGCGCGGCCCGGCTCCTTTTGAAACGCACCACCTCAAGCACTGACAGCGCCCTCGCGGAGGAGCTATTGCGGCTTCTCTCCGCCCAGGTGACTCACTCACCCGTCAGCGTTGTGGTGTCCATGAGTATCATCGCCTACATGGCCTACCAGCAGGCACCCGACCTGGTGTTGTTGTGGAGCTGCTGGCTGGGCCTGGTGGTACTGGCGCAGGCGGCCCGGGTGCTGATTATTCGCAGCCTGCGCCGGCGTAGCCACCTGGAGCCCCATCGCACCCTGCGCACCGCGGCGTTGGTGAATGTCTGCAACACCATCCTGCACAGCGTCTCGCTGGTGTTCTTCCCACTGTTTACGCCCTTCCAGGCGGCGCTGCAGTCCATGCTCATTATCGGCATGGGCGTGGTTTCCACGGTCACCGCCATGGGTTTCATGCCTTTCGCCCTCGCCCACATCTGCCTGGGTCTGCTGCCGCTGTTCAGTATGTGGATCTGGAGCGGCATGGCCGGCCCGGGCGGCGTGATGGGATTGCTGATTGCGGTCAACGGCTTTGCCTATATGGTCACCCTGTTCTTCGTCTCCCGGCGCATCTTCGCCATGTTCAAGGAATCTTTTGAAATGCGCGCGCAGTTGGAAGAGGCGCTGACCCAGGCCGAGGCCGCTGGCAATGCCAAAACCCGCTTCCTGGCCGCCGCCAGCCATGATCTCCGGCAACCGATTCACACCCTGTCCCTTTTCAGCGCCGCGCTGGGCATGCGGGAACTGGATGCCCGGGCCACGCATATCGCGGAGAACATCGACAGCGCCGTCAAGGCACTGGCCTACCAGCTTGATGCCCTGCTCGACATCTCCAAGCTGGATGCCGGCATCGTCTCGGTCAAGCTGACGCGTTTCAGCCTGGACAACCTGTTGCATCGTCTGCATGAGGAATTCCTCGCGCCCGCCGCCGAAAAAGACATCACCATCTCCCTGGACTGCCCGCGGGATGCCGTGGTGCGCAGTGACCCCGGGCTACTGGAGCGCATCCTGCGCAACCTTCTCACCAACGCCATCGCCCACAACAGCGACTGCAGTATCCAGGTGGTGGCAGCCCGCGAGGGCGAAACCTGGGAGCTCACCGTGTCCGACACCGGCACCGGTATTGCCGAGGATCACCAGCAACACATATTCGAAGAGTTCTACCAGGTGGAAAACCCCGAACGTGATCGCAGCAAGGGCCTGGGGCTGGGCCTCGCTATTGTCCAGCGCCTGTCGAGGCTTTTGGACCTCAGGCTGGCGCTGGAGTCCGAGCCCGGCTGGGGGACCCGCTTCACCCTTAATATCCCCGCCGATTCGATACCCGCCACCGCCAGCGAACCGCAGCGCCAGGTCAGCTCCCTGGACGAATTGAAAGTGCTGGTGGTCGACGACGAAAGCCAGGTACGCGACGGCATGAAAGTGCTGCTGGAGGTACTGGGTTGCAGCGTACAGGTGGCCGGCAATACCAGTGATGCAGTGTCCATGGCCACTACCGAAAAGCCTGACCTGGCGCTGGTGGATTTTCGCCTGCGCGACCACGACACCGGCCTCAACACCATTGATCGGCTGCGTCACCTCTACCCCGGGCTGCCGGCCATCATCATCAGCGGTGATACCGCCCCTGACCGCCTGCAACAGGCCCGTGCCGCCGGAGTCCCGATACTGGCAAAACCGGTGCTGGTAGACCCACTCAAACAAGCCATATCCAAGGCCTGCCACATTGGAGCCTGATTCATGGAAGATGCAGACAGGGGATAGTACGCAGGACGATGAGATCACTGCGGCCACCTGGCTGTCGGAAGGACTGGAAGTCCTCATTGCCGAGCTGGCCGAACGAGCGCACGACAACACCGAACCCGACTTCGACGTTGTCATAATTGGCAGTGGATACGGTGGCTCGATCGCCGCCTCCCGGCTGGCCTGGGCAGAGCAGGCCGCGGGGGTTCCGCTCAAAGTCTGCCTGCTGGAACGTGGCAAGGAATACCTGGCCGGCATGTTCCCCGCCAGCGTTTCAAGCCTCGCAGGCCACCTGCGAACGACTACCCCACGAACCTGGAATACCGAACAGGAGCGCGAGCAGGGCGGCACCAGCGCCGCAGCCGAGGGTCTGAGGGACGGCTTGTTTGATGTCCGCGTGGACGACGACTACAACGTCCTGGTCGCCAACGGCCTGGGCGGTGGCAGCCTGATCAATGCCGGGGTGATGGAAACCCCGCCCCCCGGCTTCTTTGAGACCGGCTGGCCCCGGGAGATCCTGGAGGACACCGGGATCATGAATCACTACCGGGATATGACACGGGAACTGGGCGCCACCGACCAGGACGGCCGCGACAACACCATCGCCCTGCACGAGCAGGCGCAACGCAAGCCGCTGAAGAAACACAGCGCGCTAAAGAAGCTCGCCAGTGGCTCACCTCACGCCCAGTTCCGCGATGCCGCCATTACCGTGGCCATGCAGGACGGCGACAATGACGCCGGCGTCCGCATGCGACAGTGCACCCTGTGTGGCGACTGCGCCACCGGTTGCAACATGGGCGCCAAGATATCACTGGACCTGAACCTGCTGCCCCGGGCCCGACGCCGCGAGGGAATGCGCATTGTCACCGGTGCCACCGTGCTCACGGTGACGCCGGCGGGTGAGTTCTGGAACATTGAGGTAGTGCACACGCTGCCGACAATCGCCGCCAAGGAGGACGGTGCAAGCATTCTCAAGGCACGCCGGGTCATCATCGCCGCCGGGGCCCTGGGCTCCACAGAGATACTGATGCGCAGCAAAGCCGCCGGCCTTGGAGTATCCGGGCAACTCGGGCAGCGCTTCTCCGGCAACGGCGACATGATTGCCGTGGGCTACAACATGGAGACTGAGATCAACGCCGTCGCCGACGAGGCTGACGCGCTCGACGCTCGCAGCGTGGGCCCGACGATCACCGGTGTGGTGGACTGTCGCGCGGCCAATCCGGACCACCCGGTCGTGATTGAAGACATGGCGGTACCAGGCGCCATGCGCTGGGTGTTTGAGGAGCTGTACACCACTGTCAACAGCCTGCGCCAGCTCGCCACCGTGGATTGGCGTACCCACGGCAACAAGCATCCAGACCCGGATCCACTGTCCGTCGATCGCAAGGCCATCCAGCACAGCCAGGTGTACGCGGTCATCGGTGACGACGGCGCAGACGGCGTGCTGGAATTCCGCGACGACTTCATCGCCACCAGCGACGGCGCGATCACCATCAACTGGCCCAGCGTGCGCTCCAAGTCGCTGTTCCCCGCGCAAATTGACCAGCTCGAGGCGCTGGCCTCGGACTCCGGCAGCGGCGGAAGCATCATTCCCAACCCACTGTGGCGGCCGCTGCCCGACAACCTGGAGTTTCTCTCAGGTGGCGCCCGGGGCCCGCTGATGACTGTGCACCCGTTGGGCGGCTGCTCCATGGCAGACAGCGGCAGTCTGGGCGTGGTCAATCACTGTGGCCAGGTCTTCAAGGGAGATGAAGACGAGGTCCACCACAACCTGGTGGTGCTGGATGGCGCGATCCTGCCGCGGGCGGTGGGCACCAACCCGGCGCTGACAATTGCTGCCCTCTGTGCACGTGCAATGCCCTATCTGCTCAGGGATTGGAACTACACAGGGCTTACCGAGGAGACAGGCGACCAGTTCCGTCAACGGCCTCATTTTGACCACATTGCGCCGCCGGCTCACCGGCAGCGCACCGAGATGCAGTTTGCCGAGCGGCTGCGAGGGCCGCTCACCCTCAAGCTGGACGGCGTTCAACGAGAATATATCGCCGAACTCACGCTGTTCTTCAAGGACAAGGCCCTGCACGAACTCACCGCCGCCAGGGACCAGAACGGCGGCCTGCACACCCTCACCGTCGCCGACCGCTCGGCCGCCACCCACAAGCGCAGCCAGCTACGGCTGTTCGATCTCGACAGTTGGACGGCCATAGACCAGGAGCGCCTGTCGGGTCGCGAGCTGGAACAGCGCCTGGAAGCAGCCAGCCTGCTGACCGCACCGCTGCGCGGCAGCCTGACTATACTCGCCAGAGAGCGTTCCAATGTACTGCAGCGCACCTGGCGCGCCCTGTGCGCGTACTTTGGCAATCGCGGCTGGCGCGATCTCTACCAGTCCCGGCATCCGCTGAAATCGGCGGATCCCGCCGACCCCTGCACCGATAAGCACAGGCAGGAGACAGCGCACACCGGCAGCATCGGCTGGAGTGGATTGAAACATCTGAGCCGTGCCGGCGAAATACGCCTGTTCGAATACGAGCTGACGCTTGACACCAATTGCACCACATCACCGCTGGCGGCGCAGCTCCGGGAACAGGACAAACGTATTCACGGCTACAAGCGCATCGGCTACAGGCGGCGCGGCAACCCGCTGCGCCAACTGATGGAAGTGGATCTCGATGCTTTTCCGCACCTGGTGAAGGAGCGCCCGGCGCGGCTGGTGCTGCGGCCGGAGTTCCTGGCGCGCAAAGGCCTGCCGCTGTTCCGGATTTCCAAACAGGAAAACCTGGCGCTGGCGCTCACGGAAGTGGGATCTCTAGCGGCCTACTTCCTTCGCCTGCTGCTGAACACCCACCTGCTGAGCCTGCGGGCTCCGGACGCGGCGCTGCCGCGGGTGCCGCAGCGCCTGCCGGGTGCGGTACCGGGCCTGCCGGACTTCGAAATCCACGGCCGCAGAATAGCCGAGCGGCCGGAGGGTGTACCGTCCAGCCACGAGGGCGACTACCGCCTTACCCGCTACCCGGCTGCCAGCTCGCAGCAGCCGCCAGTGCTGATGATTCACGGCTACAGTGCCAGCGGCACGACCTTCGCCCATCATGCGGTAAATCCCAACCTGGCGAGCTTCCTGTGGCATCGCGGTCGCGATGTCTGGATTCTCGACATGCGCTCCAGCTGCGGCATGCCTACCAGCCGGCGCAACTTCAGCTTCGAAGAGCTGGCCTATGCGGACATCCCACTGGCGGTGGAAGAGGTGTGTGAGATCACCGGCGCCGAAAAGATTGACGTGGTCGCTCACTGCATGGGCTCAGCCATGCTGTCCATGGCGGTATTGACGGCTGCGAACCTGCCCGAGGACGCCACCTACCCGGAGCAGCACAGTAAACTCCCGCAGCGCATCAACCGGCTGGTGATGTCACAGGTGGGCCCCCTGGTCTGCCTGGCGCCCGAGAATGTATTCCGGGCCTATGCCTTCAGCTACCTGAAGCACTTCCTGCCCCTCGACCAGTACCAGTTTGCCCCCAGCGGCGGCAGTGTCGACAAGCTGCTGGACCGCGCTCTCGCCGTCCTCCCCTATAGCGATGAGGAGTACGACCTGGAAAACCCGCGAGAGCGTTGGAAGCGCACCCCCTGGACCCGCACCCGCCATCGCATGGACCTGCTCTACGGACGCACTTTTTCACTGAAGAACCTGGCCCCGCATACCCTGGAGCACATCGACGATCTGTTCGGACCACTCAGCGTCGATACCGCCACCCAGGTGCTGCACTTCGCCCGCTACCAGACCATCACAGACCACAGCGGCAACAATATCTACGTGTCCCGGGACCAACTCGCGAGCTGCTGGACCTTCCCCACCCTGAGCGTCCACGGTCGCGACAACGGCCTGTCATGGCGCGGCACCCTCGGGCGCCTGCAGCGGCTGCTTCGTGAAGACGCCGGGCGTAGCTGGCGCAGTGTGGAGTTTGACGACTTCGGCCACCAGGACAGTCTGATCGGGCGCGGCGCGGAGAAAGTATTCGTTGAGATCGCCAGCTTCCTGGATGATCCCGACAGCGTAGACCCTGTGCCACCCGCGCGGTCACTGCTACTGCAGCCACCCTGGTCGGGGCCGGTCATGTCGGTGCCGCCGAACGACCGCGACGCGAAGAGCCTGTCGATCAGCTTCGGCGTCAACCCGGCGCTGTCAAAGCCCAGGCTGCTGCTGACAATACCGCTGCGCGACCACCAGTTTGGCCATCAGCTGGTCTACGACAATGGCAATGACAGTCCGGCCATACAGCTACAGGCACTGGACCCGGAGGACATCCGTTACAACTGGTGCCGGGTGGACGTCGCGTGGCCGGACACGCCAGCGGGACACGACCGGGTACTGTTGCTGCTGGTGTACAACGAATCACCACTGTTGGACAACGCCGTGTTCGGCAAGGAGCCGGCCAACATCGACGAGTTCATTGGCGCCCGCGAGCTCGATCCGGATAGCCGCTGGCTCGCCGACGAACAGCTCGCCATGGCCCGGTCCGCTCTGGGTGATGGCAGTGAGTGCCTGCAGGAGCGGGTTCACGAACTGCTGATGGAAGGCGCACATGCCCTGCGGCACGGCATTCTGCGATTACCGGACCGCCACGGCGACCAACTGGTGATCGCCGCCGGCAGCTGCCAGTTTCCGCCGGGAATACTCGACCAGTGGCCCGGCTTCAACAGCTACTTCAGGCTCGCCAGCGGCTGCTACGCCAGCGACTTCCCTCACCCCGACCTGCTGGTACTGCCCGGCGACCAGATCTACGTCGACAGTACGGCGGGGATATTCGATCCATCAGCGCTGGATGAACGCTACCAGCATCCCTACCAGCGCTTCTATCGATCCAGCGCTGCCCGCGCCGCCCTGCGCGAGGTACCGGCCTGCATGATGCTGGACGACCATGAGATCGTCGACAACTGGGAGCCGCTCCCCAACGATCCGGAGAACTGGCAGCGGCATGCGGACGGGCTGGATTACTTTCGGGTATTCCAGCGCGACCGGCACCGCGCCAAGGCCGCCGGCCTGTGGTATGCCTTCCAGCGCAAGGGCTATGACTTCTTTATGCTCGACAGCCGCAGCGAACGCAGCCACCGCACAAGTGCCAGCACCTACAAGGCGGATATGTTGTTCGACGCCGCGCGCCCCGGTGAAAACCGTCCCAACCAGTGGCAGGATCTCAAGACCTGGCTGGAGCAGGAGCCGCTGGATCGCCCCAGATTTCTCGTCTGTCCCTCCATGCCGTTTCCCCAGGAACGGCGCGCGATCACTGGTCGGGAACACTATGACGCTGAAGGTCAGCAAGCCCGGCGGTTCGCCGCCGCCATGCACTCGGACAGTTGGACAGGCTACCCGGACAGCCAGGCGCGACTGCTGGAACTCATCAGGGACTCCAAAGTCCGCAACCTGGTGATGATCAATGGCGATGCCCACCTGGGCTGCATTGCAGAAGTCTGGATGGAGGGCAGCGAGTTCCCGTTCTGGGCGGTGCACGCCTCGGCACTGTACGCTCCCCTGCCCTTTGCCAACGCACGCCGTGCCGACCTGGCGGGCTGTGAAGAGTTCGTACTACCGCGCGGTATACGCGGCAAGGTGTATACGGAGTTTGCGCCGCCGGGCGACGGCTTCGCTATCCTGACCGCGCAGGAAGACGGCGCGGCCTGGAAAATCGAGGTCAGCTATGATCGGGAGGGGGTGGCTGCAAGCCAAGCTTGGCGGCGGCAAATACCGCTTCAGTCCTGTTGTGGACGCCCAGTGCCTTGAAGGCCGCCGACAGGTGTGTCTTCACCGTGCCTTCGGCGATGTTCATCTCGCGGGCAATCACCTTGTTGGGCTTACCCTGAATCGCCTTCAGCAGCACATCGGTCTGGCGCGCTGACAGCAGATCAGTGCGTGGGCTGTCGCTCACCGGTGCTCGCTCGGTGCTGGCATTCAACGCCGCCTGGGGCAGGTAGACGCCGCCAGCCAGGATCAGTTTAAGTGCCGCCACCAGCACTTCAGAGCTGGATGCCTTGGGCACGAAGCCCGACGCGCCCTGGTCGATAGCGTCACGAATGATATCCGGATCGTCCATACCCGACAGTACGGCGATTTGCACGGCAGGGTGGGCCTCGCGGATTTTCTGCAGCGCGGTCAGCCCGTCAGTGCCGGGCATGTTCAGGTCCAGCAATGCGAGGTCCACGCTTGCATCCTCCAGCACGACCAGCGCTTCTTCACAGTCGCCTGCGTCGGTGAAATTGATCTCTTCGTTGAGATCACTGAGGAGAAAACGCATTCCCTGACGAAACATCTCATGGTCGTCAACCAGCAATACATGCACTGTTATTATTTCCGCCGCCGGACCACTAAACCAATGGTGTAGAACGATAGTCCAATTGCGCTGAGTTGTACAAGAGAGACAATAGGCATGCACGCTTGCAGATTGCCCGAAAGGGCCGTGCTCCTATTGATTCCTCATGGATTTGAGAAAGTAGCCAGGGACGGCTCTTTTTATAAAACCGCTATAAATATAGTGTTTTGTCGCACCGAGGAGCATGTTCGCATCTACGCCGTCCGCTCCGTTCGGACACCATTACACTCTGTCGTTTGCTCTTACTTTGACCAACTTTCGATCCGCCAGCGAGTCGGTTATCGCCTGCTGTCATGCGCTGCGCATACAGGGCATTTCGCGGAGCGCAATTAAGCTGCGGGTGTGTTGGAAATCTGCCTGCGTTTGCGCTTCGCGCTGTCCACGGCAAAGTTTTTGCGCTGCTGTTTGAGCGACTTCGGTTGCGCTACGCCGGTTGGCTGGGGACGATCCGTGTGCCGGGCGAAAGAGCGTCGGCCACCAGGTCGAGGACTCTCGGGTTGACACCCATGCCAATGTGGCTGGCGTCGACTTCCACGTGCTCCACGCAATTGCTGGCGCGGTCGATGCAGGCTTCCCAACTGACGATACCGTCGCGGCGTGAATAGATGGCGCGCACCGGAACCCTGAGAGGCACTTTTTCTCGATCACGAATGGCAGCTTCTATGGCGTCGAAGTCTGTGCCGCCGAGGCGATAAATCGGCGCGGTCAGGGTATAGCGCGGCCCGCCGACCACTGGTGAGCCGAGGGTCACCACCCGGTCCACGCAGTCCGGCAGGTCGCGGGCAACTTCGCGGGCCAGGTAGCCGCCGAGGCTCCAGCCCACCAGTCGCAGGGATTGGCCGCTGCCTGCGGCAGACGCTGCCACCAGATCCAACAGCTGTTCCAGCAACTGTTGTACGTTACCGCGGTTGGTGCCCAGGCCCCAGCCGTCCACCCTGTACCCGAGATAGCGCAGGTAGCGGCGCAGCAGCGCCGTAGAGCCGTCGCCGCCGCCAAATCCCGGCAGTACCAATACCGGCTCACCACCACCTCGCGGCGCCGAGGCCAGTTGCGGCCAGCGCAGGAACAGCTCGGCGAATTCCACTGGCGCCGCGAACTCGCGCAAGGTCGCCAGTGGGTTGGGATAGGTCTTGATCGGGGCCATACAGTGTCCAGCATGCTACTGAAAAAAATACGCCGCAACCGGTCGCCCGGATTGCGGCGTGAGTATGACCTGGATGGATCAGGCTGCGGCGCGTTGCTGCAGCCAGGTAGTGAGATCGTCTGCGCCGCCGATGTGCTCGCCGTTGATAAACACCTGCGGATAGGTGTCACCGCCGGACAGGGCACGCAGGGCGCGGTGAGGATAGTCGCGCAGCAGCTCCAGTTCGTCATAATCGAAACCGTGCTCGCGCAGCAGGATCTTGGCGCGCTCGCAGTGCGGGCAGCCGGGGCGTGTCAGCACGGCAACGTCCAGCGGCGCCTGGGTGCCCGGAGCAACATACTCCAGCATGTGGTCGGCGTCTGAGACCTGGAAGGGATCGCCGGGCTCCTGGGGTTCAATGAACATCTTCTCTACGATGCCGTCGTTGACCACCATGGAGTAACGCCAGGAGCGCGGGCCGAAGCCGAGGTCGTCCTTGTTGACCAGCATACCCATGCCCCTGGTGAACTCCCCGGTGCCGTCGGGCAGGAAGGTCACGTCGAAGGCCTGCTGCTGCAACTGCCACTCGTTCATGACAAAGGCGTCGTTCACGGATACGCAGACGATGTCATCGATGCCATTGGCCTTGAACACTTCGGCCAGCTCGTTGTAGCGCGGCACGTGGCTGGAAGAGCAGGTGGGGGTAAAAGCGCCCGGCAGGGAGAACACCACAACCCGCTTGCCCTTGAAGTAGCTGCCCGAGTCGCGGTCGACCCAGTCGCTGCCCTGGCGGGTTTTAAAGGTGACCTGGGGTACTGCCTGGCCTTCACGATTTTCCATTGCATAAACCTCGTTGATTGCTTGAATAGCTAGATGGATTCCGATGCTATGTACGTAGCCTACGGAAAACCGATTGATCTATAAATCAAATTACTCAACAAAATCTGATCGAAATATCCGATAGCCCCGCTTGCCTATACCGGGCTATGCGGGCTAAATGCACCCATGGCTTCCAGCAACAGCCCTATGCCCCAGCACCAGCCCCACTCCCACGCCTTCGGGCAGGACGCGGTCAAGCCCGGGGAGCGCAAGACGCTGTGGGTGATTGTCCTCACCGCCATCACCATGGTGGTCGAGATTGTCGCCGGCATCGTCTACGGCAGCATGGCGCTGCTGGCAGACGGCCTGCATATGGCTTCTCATACCAGTGCCCTGGGCATCACCGCATTTGCCTATATCTATGCCAGGCGCCACGCCCTGGACCGCCGTTACAGCTTTGGTACCGGCAAGGTGAATGCCCTGGCCGGCTTCACCGGCGCCATCCTGCTCGCCGTGTTTGCGCTGATCATGGCAATAGAGAGCTTCAGGCGGCTGGTGGCGCCGGTGCCCATCGCATTCAATGAGGCGATTCTGGTGTCAGTGGTTGGCCTGCTGGTGAACGGTGTATCCGTGTTCATCCTCGGGGGCGGTGAGCACCATCATCATGGGGACCATCACCACCACGACCACGGCGACCACAGCCTGCGCTCAGCCTACCTGCACGTGGTGGCAGACGCGCTGACCTCACTGCTGGCGATCTTCGCGCTGTTGGCTGCCAAGTACTTTGGCGCCACCTGGATGGACCCTATGATGGGCCTGGTGGGAGCCGCGCTGATTACCCGCTGGTCGGTCGGGCTTCTGAAGAGCACCAGCGCCATCCTGCTCGATCGCGAAGCGCCCGCAGCACTGCATGCCAGGGTAAGCGAGGCGCTCACTGATGAAGACACACGGGTAGCTGACCTCCATATCTGGTGCATCGGACCGGATGTCTTCGCGGTGATAGCCGTGCTGGTGAGCCGCAATGCCGGCTCGCCGGAGTACTACAAGGCCCGGCTACCGGCCGAACTTGGCCTGCAGCATGTTTCGATAGAGATTCACGACGAAATGCGGGAAATAGCGACCTGAAGATCGAAGTTTGAAACTCGAGAGCAGCAGCTAGCGAGCCTGGCCGTGCGCCACCTCCTCCTCGCTGGCTTCCCGCACCTCAATCACGCTGACGGCAAAGTGCAGGTCGACGCCGGCCAGTTCGTGGTTGGCGTCCACGGTGATATCGTCCCCGCTGATGTCACGCACCACAATGCGGCGCTGCGTGCCATCCGGTGCCTGGGCCGTGAACTCCATGCCCACCTCAATGGTGGTCACCCCCTCAAATGCGGCGCGGGGTACAACCTGCAGCAACTCTGCCTGGTATTCCCCGTAACCGAAATGGGGCTCCACCACGACGCTGAGGGATTCTCCGGCGCTCTTGCCCACCAGCGCGCGCTCCAGGCCAGGAATAATATTGCCCGCCCCGTGCAGGTACTTGAGTGGCTCAGCACCGTCAGAGCTGTCTATAACAGCCCCTTCTTCATCGGTCAGGGTGTAGTGGATACTGACGACCATATTGTCGCCGACAAGCAGTGTCATGGAGGCTCCCGGGCAGGACTTTCCCGCAGTATAGACGCTAGCCGGTTGCTGCGGCCGCCGGGCGTTGATCCCAGGCCGCCAGCACCTCGGCTTCGCGCTCCGCCGACATGCCGGCCCGCAGGCTGGCGCGGCGTTCCGCCGGCTGCGCCTGCCACCAGGTGTACAGGTCGGCCACCGTGTCGCGAATCGGTCGGTGGGTCAGGCCCGCCACCGTCGCGCGTTCGGCATTGACGGTCCAGGCACCGCGCAGTTCACCCTCGGGACTGACCCAGAACGGCAGGTCGACCCACTCATTGACGCCCTGCGCCAGTAGGAAATCATGGGTCACCCAGACCAGTTCGGCGTCCGGGTTCACCAGCTCCCGGCAGGCACCCAGCATCTCACCAAAGCTGACCCCGGTATCGCTGGTTGCATTGAACTCGCCGACCGTGCGGGAACCCACGCAGCGGGCGATCCAGTCCGCCAGGTCACGGGCGTCGATGGTCTGAATGGTGTCGCCGGGCGCGCCCGGCGCCAGCACCCGGCCACCCCGGGCGACCCGCACCGGCCAGTAGGTGAAGCGGTCCGTGGGGTCCCCGGGGCCGATAATCATGCCCGGGCGAATCGTCAGCACCCTGCCCGGCAGCGCACCGCGAGCGGCCTCTTCGCAGGCAAACTTCAGCGCACCGTAGTATTGGTTCACATCCTCGGATTCCGGCTCCGGCAACACTTCTTTCGGCGCGCTCTCGTCTATATCGGGCGTTCCGAAGTTCGCATAGACCGAGATTGTCGACACAAACACATACTGCTGCAGACTATCCCGGTCGAGCTGTGCCATCAGCGTATCGACTGCTCGTGGCAGGTAGGCCGCCGTGTCGATCACCACGTCCCAGCGACGCCCCTGCAGTTGCTCTATGTCGGACGTTAGCCGGTCACCCTTGATGAGTTCCAGGCCCGGGAAAAGGCCCGGGTTGGTCTTGCCACGGTTGAACAGCGTCAGGCGATGCCCGGCGTCGCGCAGGGCGCGCACGATGTGTGGACCGATAAAGCCGGTGCCTCCCATTACCAGCACCGACAGCGGTTGCGCGGCGCGCAGACCGGGGGAAAGCCCGGCGGCTGCCGCTGCCCCCACGCCCTTCATAAATTTTCTACGGTTCAAGTTTTGCCCCCCCAAGGTTTGCCCACAGCATACATCGCCCTGCTATGCTAGCGGCAACCGTCAGGCGTGTTGCCGGCTCATCCCGTCGCATGGCAGTCGGGCCTTTGCCGCAGATAATAACAAGGAGATCACATGCTAAAGCCTACCTTGAGATTCCTTACCGCCCTGGCGGCGGTCCTTGGCCTGGCGCCGGCACTGGCGGACACCCAGTTGATCCATGCCGGCAGCCTGCTGGCCGTGCCCGGAGAAGCGCCGCGCAGCGAACAGACTGTGGTTGTCATCGATGGACGCATCAGCGCGGTGGTCGATGGCTACCGGGATGCCGGCGAGTACGGCGCCGCCAGCGTCATCAACCTGCGCAACAGTTTCGTGATGCCCGGCCTGATGGACATGCACGTGCACCTGCAGGGTGAGCTGAGCCCGCAAAACGACAGCCGTGAGCTGCGCTGGTCCAACGAGCTGACCCAGATGTTCGGTTACCACAACGCCATGAAGACCATGATGGCCGGGTTCACCACCGTGCGCGACGTGGGTTCCCGCGCACAGCAGACCTATGCGGTGCGCGATGCCATCAACAGCGGTTGGATTGACGGGCCGCGCATCATCGCTGCCGGCAGCGTCGGTATCACCGGCGGCCATGCGGATGTCAGCGGCTCCCGCCACGAATTCATGAAACTGCTCACCGACGACTCCATCTGTGACGGCCCCTACGACTGCCGGCGCGCTACCCGCAACCGCATCAAATATGGGGCCGACCTGATCAAGATTACCTCCACCGGCGGTGTGCTCACCGACCGCGCCACGGGTACCGGCAAGCAGATGGAGGACGATGAATTGAAAGAGGTGGTGCGCGCCGCCCATCGCATGGGCCGCAAGGTCGCCAGCCACGCCCACCAGGAGGCCGGTATCGTGGCCGCCCTCAAGGCGGGTGTAGACAGCATTGAGCACGGGACCTATACCGGCAAGGCGGCCATCAGGGAATTCAAGCGTACCGGCGCCTACCTGGTGCCCACCCTGCTCGCCGGAGCCACCGTAGCGGGCATGGCGGAATCCGGCGGCGTGCTGACGCCGGCCCAGGCCAAAAAAGCCATTGAAGTCGGTGCCGCCATGCAGGGCAACTTCGCGAAAGCCCACAGGGCCGGAGTGAAGGTGGCATTCGGGACGGACTCCGGTGTATCCGCTCACGGGGTAAACGCCATGGAAGCGGTGCTGATGCATGAAACGGGCATGAGCGAGATGGATATCCTCGTGGCCGCCACCGTCAATGCCGCCGACCTGATCGACATGAGCGATACCCTTGGCACCATCGAGGCGGGCAAGCACGCCGACATCATCGCCACCGGGGGATCGCCACTGGACGACATCGATGAACTGCTGAACGTGGACTTTGTCATGAAGGGTGGCAAGGTCTTCAAGCAGTGACCCTCTCCCTGCCCGGCGGCTGTCAAGCCGCCGGGTAGTGCCCCAACCGCTTTTCGCGCGAGCCTGCGAACTGGTTCACGTTTTGAGCTGAAAGTCGCCAAAAATCAGTGACACGAGACAGGCTTTTCAAGCCCCCGGCTTGTTCCCACAGGTCCACGTCATAGACTCGTCGTTCTCAGGGCGCAACATTCGGCGCCGACTGACAGCGGGGATATTACGGGGAAATGCAACAACGGCAGCGATCAGGATTAATGATGATCGGGCTGGCACTCTGTGCCAGTCTCGCGGTGACGCCTGCGCTCGCCGAGGACTCCGGCGCGGCATTTGCGGCACCCCTGCTGTATTCCCACGAGGCCGCGGACTACGACCCGCTGCCCACCGCGGAAGACTTTCGCCTGGACACCAACACCACTTTTACCGAGGCGCCGTTCCATCAGCATATGCGGCGTGGAGACCCTCGCATCAAGGCCACCGGCGGCAGTGAACGCATCTATCTTGGGGAAAGCTCTCGATACCGTCACGGTGCTGGCGCGGGCCGCAAGTCAAACGAGAAAAAAAGCGGTGAGCTCTACTGGGAATTCAATCAGCGTGGCGCGGAACTGGTATTCCGTTTCTAACAACAGCCACCTAACCCCGGATGCCTGAATCCTCTGTCACCCGGTAGTCCGGTTGATCGATGGCCAACTGCCCGTGGACGCTGAGCCGCAAATGCTCGGCGAGCCCCGGCGAATCCAGTGGCATACCCTCTCGCAGCGCACGGGCCAGAGCCCGACGGGTAGGCTCAACGAGCCCGGCTATCCCCGAGAGCCGTTCGCGCTCAGCCGCCAGCAACGCCGGGGCAAGCCGCACCTCCCGGGCAGCGATCGCCACCGAGTTGGCCGCCACCTTCGCCAGGTAGGCCCGGGCGCCGGGCAGCTCACCGGCTACATCTGAGGCCAGGAAATCGGCCACGCTGCCCAGCAACTCCTCTGCCCGTGGCAGCGGGTCTTCCGCTGGCGACGGGTCGGGCAGCGATACGGTCCCGGGTATCAGCAGGGCCACGCAGTCGGCCTGGCCTTCCGAGGCACGCCGACCGATGGCCGGGCGCTCAACGCTGCGGTTTTCCCCACTGCGGTAGCTCTCCGCCATGATCAGGCAGCATACCGACCACCAGAAAGACCCGAACACGATCCAGAACTGCAAGTGGTCGCGGTCTATGCGTTTACCCGATACCGCCTGGTAGCCTGCCAGCAAATCATCGACTTCGC
>JANQLM010000001.1 GCA_028280635.1 Halieaceae bacterium
CGTCGGTAACATTGGCGAGCAGGCCGTGCACCGCCTCCAGCCCGGTCTCCGACTTCAGCGTCGCGACCGCCTTTTCCAGGCGACCTTCGTGGATGTCACTGATGAATACCGCGCGGGCGCCCTCCTCCGCCGCCCGGGTGGCGGCGGCGAAGCCGATACCGGCGCCGGCCGCCGCGGTAATCAACACACTCTTTCCCGCCAGCAGGTTGTGGCCGGGCACATAGGGTGGAGCTTCTTTGAGAGCCATAGGTCTTCTCCTGGAGCCCCTGCAAGATGGTTTTAGGGGCGCTACCCCCGCGGCTCGCGGGGCATGTTGAGGGCGCGCTCGGCGATGATATTGCGCTGCACCTGGTTGGTGCCGCCGTAGATCGTGTCGGCGCGGGAAAACAGGAACAGGCTCTGCAGCCGGTTAAGCTCATAGGGTGCGCCGGCACAGATTTCCGCTTCCGGCCCGAGCACGTCCATGGCCAGCTTGCCGAGGTTGCGGTGCCAGGTGGACCAGTACAGTTTGTAGATCATGGCTTCCGGTTGCAGCGACCCATCGTCAGCATTCCCAGACAGCGTGCGCATGCTGTTGTAGCGCATGATTTTCAGGCCGATGTGAGCATCAGCAATGCGCTGGCGAATCATCGGGTCGCGGGCGGCGCCATTGCGCTTCGCCTCTCTCACGATTTCGTCGAGTTCGTTCTGGAACAACATCTGCTGGCCGAGGGTGGAAACACCGCGCTCGAAGCCCAGCAGGCCCATCGCGACCTTCCAGCCATCCCCTGGTGCACCGACGATATCGCCGGCGCCGCAGACGGCCTCGTCGAAGAACACTTCGTTGAATTCACTGGTGCCGGTCATCTGCTCGATGGGGCGTACGGTGATACCCGGCTGGTCCATGGCCAGCAGGAAAAAGCCCAGGCCGCGGTGGCCCGCCGAGTCTGGCTCAGTGCGGGCAATGACGAAGCAGTAGTCCGACTCGTGGGCCAGGGAGGTCCAGACTTTCTGGCCGGTGATCCGCCACTGCTGGGAAGTCTCGTCGAACTCCGCCCTGGTCTTGACGTTGGCAAGGTCGGAGCCGGCGGAAGGCTCCGAGTACCCCTGGCACCATAACTCCTCTCCCGCGCGAATGCCGGGCAGGAAGCGCTCGCGCTGCTCATCGGACCCAAAGGCAATGAGGGTGGGACCGGTCAGGGTTTCGCCGATATGCCCCATGCGTCCCGGACCACCGGCGCGGGCGTATTCCTCGTGGAAGATCACCTGCTGCTCAATGCTCGCCCCGCGACCGCCGTAGGCTTCGGGCCAGCCTATGCAGGTCCAGCCGCCCTCGGCCAGCCGGCGTTCCCAGGCTTTGCGCTCCTCCGGAAACATATGCTCATCGCCGGGCCCGCCACGAAAGCGAATGGCGGCGAACTCACCGGTCAGGTTGTCGGCCAGCCAGTCGGCAATCTCTTCGCGGAAGCGCTCGTCCTCGATGCTGAATCTCAGTTCCATCGCCCCACCTCAGTCCAGCAGTTGCGCCGCCAGGCGCTCGCGGTGAACAGCGGCATTCCCCAACAGGATTTCGGAAGACTTCGCGCGCTTGAAGTAGAGCTGGATATCGTATTCCCAGGTAAAGCCAACGCCACCATGCAATTGAATGCCGCAACCGGCGTTAAACAGGTACGCGTCCGAACACCAGGCCTTGGCGACGCTGGCCGCCTCGGCCAGCTCCTCACCCATGGGACCACCAGCGAGGAACTCCTGGGCGATACAGGCGGCGTAGTAACAGGCGGAACGGGCGGCTTCGACTTTGACCATCATGTCGGCGGCCTTGTGCTTCACGGCCTGGAAGCTGGCAATACTGCGGCCGAATTGCACCCGCTCCCGAACGTAGGCCAGTGTGCTGTCCAGGCATTGCTGGGCACCGCCTACCTGTTCCGCCGCCAACGCTACAGCCGCCAGGTCGAGTACGGCGGCCAGAGCGGCGTCAGCATCCGCCGCGCCGGCGAGCCGATCGGCCGATGCTATCTGTACGCTATCGAAATCGAGCTGAGCCTGTTTGCGGGTCTGGTCCATGGTCGGCAGCCATTGCCGGGTGAGGCCGTCGGCGTCGCCCGGCAAGACAAACAAGCCGATATCTCCACCCTGTGCCTGCCGTGCTGCGACAACCATCCAGTCGACGCCGTGGCCATCAATCACATAACGGCAGCTGCCGCTAAGACGATAGCCGCTTTCCGTAGCTTCCCAGGTCAGCGGGGTGTCCAGGGCTCCCACCAGCGTGGCGGTGTCACCGGCGACGATCCGGGGCAGCCAGGTCGCTTTCTGGGATTCACTGCCGGCCACCAGCAGGGCGTTGACCGCCAGGCAGACCGTGGAAAAGTAGGGCCCACAGAACAGGAAGCGGCCCATCTGCTCCATGGTGGCCGCCAGCTCCACGTAACCCAGCCCCAGGCCGCCGTAGTCTTCGGGAATATGCAGCGCCGGCCAGCAGAGTTCCTCGCACACCTGCTTCCACAGCGCGACGTCATAGCCCAGTTCAGAAGCCATCGCCGCGCGCACCGCTTCGCCGTCCGAGGCAACGGACAGGAACGCCTCCGCGGTATCGCGGATCATGCGCTGCTCGTCGGTAAAGCGGAACTCCATGTCTTCAGCTACCCCAGACTTTCTGAGCCGGGGTTTCCGCCGCCAGCAGCTCTTTCATGGCGGCACCGATTTCCGCCGGCGCCCAGTGATCGCCCCGGTCGACCCCCTCGGTGGTGCGCCAGCCATCGCAGATGCAGATGCGGCCGCCCTCGGCTTCGATGATGCGACCGGTAATCCCGCCGCCCGCCGGTGAGGCCAGCCAGGCAATCACAGAGGACACGTTCTCCGGCGCATAGTGATCAAAACTGCCGTCATCCGGCTTCTTCATGCGCTCCGCCATTTCCGGCACGGCGGAAGTCATGCCGGTACGCGCCACCGGGCAAATCGAGTTCGCGGTGATACCGTAGCGTCCGAGCTCCGCCGCCTGGTTCAGCGTCAGCGCGGCAATGCCGGCTTTCGCCGCCGCATAGTTGGACTGGCCGATGGCACCCTGCAGCCCGGCATTGGAAGTCGTATTGATGATGCGCGCATCGACAGCCTTGCCCTCCTTGGACTGTCCGCGCCAGTAGTGCACCGCATGGGAGCTGATGCAGAAGTGGCCCTTCAGGTGCACCGCTATCACCGCGTCCCAGTCCTCCTCCGTCATGGAAGCGAACATGCGGTCGCGGTTGTTGCCGGCATTGTTCACCACGATGTGCAGGTCACCAAACGCCTCCAACGCCTGCTTCACGGCATTAAGGCTGTCATCGTAGTCGGTGATGTCAGAGCTGTTTACCACCGCGCGGCCGCCGCCGGCGTTGATCTCATCCACCACCGCCTGGGCCGCTTCGCGGTTGATATCGTTGACCACAATGGCCGCACCCTCCGCCGCCATCACCCGCGCGTGGGCAGCACCGAGACCACCGCCTGCGCCGGTGATGAAGGCCACCCGGTCTTCAAGAATTCCACTCATGCCAGAAAACTCTCCCTATTCTGCGATGCCGCAACTCACAGTCTTTCAATAATGGTAACGTTGGCCTGCCCACCGCCTTCGCACATCGTTTGTAATCCGTATTTGCCACCGGTGCGCTCCAGCTCATGCAGCAGGGTGGTCATCAGCTTGGTGCCCGTGGCGCCCAGAGGATGACCCAGTGAAATGGCGCCGCCATTAACATTGGTTTTTTCATGCGGGTAAGCCGTGTCCTGCAGCCAGGCCATGGGCACCGAGGCGAAGGCCTCGTTGATTTCCACCAGGTCGATATCCTCGAGCCGCATGCCGCTTTTCTTCATGGCGTATTCGGTGGCGGGGATGGGCGCCGTCAGCATCCAGATCGGGTCGGCGGCGCGCACGCTCATATGGGCGATGCGAGCACGGGGCGTGAGATCGTAGCGCTTGAGCGCCTCCTCAGAGACGATCAGCATGGCAGAGGCGCCGTCACAGGTTTGCGAGGACACCGCAGCGGTAATGGTGCCGCCCGCGGCCAGGGGTTCCAGCTCCGCCATTTTTTCCATGGAAGTCTGGCGCGGCGTTTCATCCATCTCCACACCCTCCAGCGGCAGGACCTCGCGATCAAATCGCCCTTCCTCGATGGCACGCAGCGCCCGGGTATGGGATTCCAGGGCAAAAGCTTCCATGGCCTCGCGACTGATCTCCCACTTGTCGGCAATCATCTGCGCTGAGTTGAACTGCGACACCGGCACGTCGCCGTACCGCGCCGTCCAGCCCTGGGAGCCCGAGAACGGGTCAGAGAATCCCAGCGGTTCCGCCGCCAGCATGGCCGAGGAAATCGGTATCGCGCTCATGGTCTGCACGCCGCCGGCGATCACCACATCATTGATGCCTGACATCACCGCCTGGGCCGCAAAGTGCACCGACTGCTGCGACGAGCCGCACTGGCGGTCGATGGTGGTGCCCGGCACTTCTTCCGCCAGTCCCGCCGCCAGCCAGCAGGTGCGGGCAATGTCGCCGGCCAGCGGTCCGATGGTATCCACGCAGCCGAACATCACGTCGTCGTAGTCGCTGTCGGGAATGGCGTTGCGCTCTACCAGCGCGCTCAGCACGTGGGCGCCGAGGTCCGCCGCGTGTACGTGGGCCAGGCCACCGCGGCGGCGGCCGGTCGGGGTGCGTGCAGCATCGACGATGTAAGCTTCAGGCATGGACTAATCCCTCTGTGGTCATGGGCGCTCAGAACGTCGCGCCGGCGCCGATTGGCAGCTTGTCTTCAAATAGCGCGTCGCTGACACGCTGTTTGTGAAAACCGGTATCTCCCCAGGCGCCAGCCAGGGCCCAGGCTTTCTTCATGTAAATATGCAGGTCCACTTCCCAGGTGTAGCCCATGGCGCCGTGGGCCTGGATGCAATTCTTCGCCGCCAGCGCCGCCGCCTCGCAGGCTGCCAGCTTGGCCTGGCTGACATGCAGCGCCGCCCGCGGGTGGCCATTGGCCAGCGACCAGGCCGCCCGGTAAACCGGCGCCCGCGCATACTCCAGCCGCACCGCGACGTTGGCCATGTGGTGTTTCACAGCCTGGAAGGAGCCCACCGGCTTACCGAACTGCTTGCGCTCACCGGTATAAGCCACCGCCATGTCGACCATGCGCTGGGCCAGTCCCAGGGACTGGGCGGCGGCGCCCAGGGCACCGCGATCACGCGCGGCGCCGACGACAGCAGTGCCCGCTATCGCTTCCGCCGCGCTGTTGAAGCGGACGGTAAACAGCCGGCGCGAAGGATCGACCGATGCATTGGCTCGCAGTTCGGCAGCATCGGGATCCACGGCGTGCAGTTCCCCGCCCCGCTCCAGCAACAGCAGTTGGGCACGGTCTCCGTCCTCCACCCAGCCGGCCAGGCCGACCAGCACCAGGGCGTCGCCCGCGGCCACCCGGGGCAACCAGGTGGCGGCCAGCCCGCCACCGATTTCCTTTAGCGTGGGTACCGCAACCAGGGCGGTGTGTACCAGCGGCTCGGGCAGGGCCACGTAGCCGCACTGTTCAGCGAGCAAGACAAAGTCGAGCTCATCCATGCCGAGCCCGCCGTGCTCCTCCGGCACCGTCACACCGGTCAGGCCAAGCTCAACAAGCTGGCTCCAAAGCGCGGTATCGGGGCCACTCTCCCACAGCCCGCGGACCCGCTCCGATGTGATCTCGCTGCGCAGGAAATTGCGCACGGAGTCCCGGAACAATCGCTGGTCTTCTGTGAAGTCAAAGTGCATCAGCGCGGCATCCCGAGCATGCGTTCAGCGATGATGTTGCGCTGGATTTCATTGGTTCCCGCATAAATTGGCCCGGACTGGGCAAACAGCCAGCCATCGAGCCAGCCGCCGACATCCCCGGCGTCCGGTGCATGGGGCCACAGCTCCGCCCGGGCGCCGAGAATACTCATGGCGGCGGCGTGCATGGCCTGGTCCAGTTCCGACCAAAAAATCTTGTTGGTGGAGGCCTCGGCGCCAATCTTGCCCCCCGCCATCATTCGGCAGGCGGTCTGGTAGGTGGTCAGGCAGTAGGCCTCGGCATCGAGCCAGGCCTGCATCACCGCCGCCTTTACCCCGGGGTCGCGGTCGGCACTATCGCGATGGGTGGCGTACAGGTCCACCAGCCGCCGCGCGGTTTCCTGAAAGCGCGCCGGCGAGCGCAGCAGCAGGCCGCGCTCAAAACCCGCAGTCGCCATCGCCACCGACCAGCCCTCGCCCTCCGCGCCCAGGCGACAGTCCACCGGCACACGTACATCGTCAAAAAATATCTCCGCGAAACCCGGCAAGCCATCGAGCTGCGGGATCGGCCGCACCGTGATACCTGGCGAGTCCAGCGGCACAAGAATAAAGGTCAGCCCGCGATGCCGCTCCGATTCGGGATCGGTGCGAAACATCCCAAAACACCAGTCCGCCCACACCGCCCGGGTCGACCAGGTCTTCTGGCCGTTGATCACGTAGTGATCCCCGTCGAGCTCCGCCCGCGAGCGAATCGCCGCCATGTCGGAACCCGCGTTCGGCTCCGACCAGCCCTGGCACCAGATCTCCTCACCGGTCGCCATTTTCGGCAGGAAGCGCGCCTTCTGGGCCTCGGTCCCGTATTCCATAAGGGTGGGCCCCAGCAGGAAGATGCCGTTCTGGTTCACCCGCAGCGGCGCCCCGGCCCGGTAGTACTCCTCCTCAAAAACCAGCCACTCGATCAGGTCGCAGCCACGCCCACCGAGTTCCTCGGGCCAGGTCACCATGCCCCAGCGCCCCTCATTGAGCTTGGCCTCCCACTCACGGTGCTGCCGGAAGCCATCCTCGGTATCGAAGCTCTTCAGCTTCTCTTCCGGCACATTGGCTTCCAGCCACTCGCGGGCTTCCATTCGGAAAGCGAACTGTTGTTTTGAGAACGTCAAATCCATGCGTGATTTCCAGAACGCGGCTCAATCAGTGGGTGGCGACTTTCGAGACACACCGTGAACCCATCCCTGGGGGCTCGGATGCGACATCCATGTCGCATACGGTCTCGAAAGTCGCCACCCACTGCTCGATCCGCTTGTGCCACCTCTGAATTGGAGGTGCGGGACACTGCGGCCTGTTCGACTTGCCGCCTGCGCGCTTGCGTCAGATTCGATAGCGGGGATCCTGACGGCGGTTGATGTATGCATGGCCTTTCCAAGACCGTGGCGCGCATGGACGCGCGCCCCGAGCCCCCAGGGACGGGTTCACGGCGTGTCTTGGAAAGGCCATGCATACAGCGACCGCCAACTCGATACCATCTACCGAATAAACGGGAAAACAGGGCATCATTCATCGAACTTGGCATCCCGCTTCTCGACGAAGGCGTCTCGGGTTTCCTGGGAATCCGGGTGGGTGTAGGCCTCGTAGGTGAAGCCCTGCTCCCAGCGGTATTTGTCTTCGAGGTCGCCGTCCTCGATGCCGGTGAGGGACTCCTTGGCGATGCGCACCATCACCGGTGATTTGGCAGCGATTTTGTCGGCAATCTCACGGGCCGTCGCCATCAGGACATCGCGCGGTACCACGCGTTCGATGGCGCCCAGTCGATAGGCTTCCTCGGCGTCAATGAATTCACCGGTGAAATACATGTAGCGCACCTTCTGCACCGGGAACAGGCGCTGCAGGTGGGCACCGCCGCCCATGGCGCCGCGGTCGATTTCCGGAACGCCAAAGCGGGCGCAGTCGGAGCAGACCACAATGTCGGCGGCACCCGCCATACCGATGCCGCCGCCCAGCACAAAACCGTGCAGTGCCACGATCACTGGCTTCGGATTTCGATGGATGGCGCGAAAGGTTTCGTAGTTACCGCGGTTCACGTCGAGGATTTTCGAGCTGTCGGCGGCCAGTTCCTTGATATCGACGCCGGCGCAGAAGCCCTTGCCCTCGCCGCCGATAAGAATAACGCGCACGGATTCGTCAACGCCCAGGGCATCGAGCTCACGAGCGATGGCAAACCAGCCTGCGCTGTCGAAAGCATTCACGGGAGGATGATCGAGAACCACAACGGCGACTCCATCGCTGATGGTGGTAGTAAACGGTGTACTCATGCGGGTGTCTCCGACGGGACCAGCGCGGCCAGCCGCGCTTCGGCCTCGGCCACAATTTGCGTTATCAGTTGTTCACAACTCGGCAGCGAGTCGATCACGCCGGCCACCTGGCCGGAGGGCAGCACGCCCTCGCTGGGTCTGCCATCGACCATGGCGCGCTGGATGATCATCGGCGCGTTCGCCGCCATGATGGCCTGGGCGGCGGTCAGGCCGTCGTCCCGCTGCATGGCCAGGGCGGACTTCAACAGGCCGAACAGGCTGGCGCCGGTGTGTTTGCGGAAGGCCAGGCCATTGCGCAGCGCCAGCCAGAGCTTGGTGGCAGGACCGGCACGCTCCAAGCTGCCCAGCACCTCATTGGTGATCATACGTTGAGGCAACCCGTCCATTGCCGTTGAGCGGATGATGGCGCCCGGGTCCTGGCAATCCAGGTAGGCCTGCAGGGTGGCCTGCGGCACCGGGCTATCGCTGGTCAGCAGGAAGCGCGTGCCCATGGCAATACCGTCAGCGCCCCAGGCCATCGCTGCCACCAGACCGCGCCCGTCCTTGAAGCCGCCCGCTGCCGCCACCGGGACCCTGTCTGCGACCGCGTCGACAACCTGCGGCAGCAGTACCGTGGTCGGTATCGCGCCGGTATGACCGCCGCCCTCACCGCCCTGCACTGTCACCGCATCGGCACCCAGTTCCACCGCCTTGATCGCATGCTTGGGTAGCCCCACGGTGGGCATGCACACCACTCCGGCCTCTTTAAGCCTGCCGATGAACTCGGGGCCGGGCGATCGCGAGTAGCTCACGGCGCGTACGCCGTGCCTGATCACCAGCTCAACGATATCGGCGGCATTGGGCTGGTACATGTGGAAATTGACGCCGAAGGGTGCATCGGTGAGCGCCTTTATCGCCAGGATGTCCGCCTCGATCTGTTCCGGCGGGATAGTCGCCCCCGCCAGGAAGCCGAACCCGCCGGCGTTGCCGGTGGCTGCCACCAGCTTCGGGTCCGCCACCCAGCCCATCGCGGTTTGCACAATGGGATAGCGACAGCCGAGCAGCTCTGTCAGGCGGGTGTGAAGCATCGTCAGGCTCTATCCCCCGGCGCAGGATCCCCTGGGGGATTGTCCTTGATCTGGGCAGCGCGCTGGTTGTGGGGGTCCATGGCGGCGATGATCTCCAGTTGGGCCGCTGTCGGCGCCGCGGTAACAGGTATGTCGCCGTCAATATGCAGGGGGAAGCCGGTGTTCTCCTGCACCTGCTCCGCGCTGATACCGGGGTGTGCCGACACCAGGCGCGCCTGGTGCCCGGGGCCGCCAAAATCCAGTACGCAGAGATCGGTGACAATCATGCGGATATCGACGTCATCAAGGCTGTGGCCACGCGGCAGCCGCTCCGGGTTATAGCCGACGGATGAGACGAAGTCGCACTCGCCATCGATAAACACCCGGGTGCTGTGGGCCGGCACAAAAAAGCTGTTGGGGTGGCTGATGGAGTTGCCCGGGAAGCCCCGGGCGCCCAGCATCATGACCTTCGGTTGCTGGTAGCTGCCTCCCAGCGCCGAGGTGTTGGACTGACCGAAGCGATCCACCTGGGTCGGGCCCAGCATGGCGTGGCGTTTACCGGACCAGACGTTATCGAAAATCCGCGAGAAACCCATCCAGCTCTCGTTGGCCTGGCGGAAGCCCTCCGGACGCTGGCCCAGTGGGTTGGGCTCGGCCAGCATAAAGGCTTCCGAGTCCGTCATCATCAGGTCGGTATTGCAGGTTTTCATGGCAAGGCTGGCGGCCAGGCGGGGGATCACCCCGATACCGGTAGCCAGTACTTCACCGTCACCCTCGAAGGCGCGAGAGGCGGCACAGATACAAAGTTCCGCAAGGCTATAGGTCATGGGGCCTCCTCAATACACCGGTAGTGGCAGTTGGCGAATGGCATCCAGGCCACCCACCGCGGCCTGATAATCAGCCTCAGTCGCGCCGAGGAACTTATCCGCGTAACCGGCAAAGCCAGTCTCGTCTTTTGAGTAACCGGCATATTCCTTGAAGTGGGCCACGTCAAAGCCGTACAGCGGACTGCAGGAGGAGGGATGGGCACCACCGGGCAGGTGCACCACGCCGGTGGTGGCGGCCCGCTCCCAGAACACCAGCCGCGCCTCGCCGGGATCCGCAAAGAAGTCACTGTCCACCAGTTCATCACAGGACACGAAGGTGTTTTCAGCCGCGCGGGCAAACATATCGTCCATGTAGTGGTCGGGGCCGGCAATCTGGCAGACGCCGCGGGTGTCGGCCCGGTCGACATGAATCAGGCTGGCATCCAGCTTCAGGGCCGGCACCGCCACCCATTCCTTGTCGTCGTAGGGGCTGTCTACCAGCTTCAGGGCGGGATTTACCTTGACGATATCGGTGCCCAGGCCCACCTCGGTGGGGATAAAGGGCAGGCCCCAGGCTGCCGCCCGCAGGCCCAGCAGCATCATGCCCTCGTCCATCTCCGCCACTTCGATGGTGCCGGCCTGGCGCGCCTGGCGGAAGAACGGCTCCAGCGGAATGAAGTCCAGGGACACAAAGGCGAACACCAGCTTCTTCACCTTACCGGCCGCACACAGCATGCCGACGTCGGCGCCGCCGTAGGAGACGATCGTGAGATCACTGAGACCGGAGCGGAGAATCTCACGCACCAGGGCCATGGGTTTGCGGCGCGGTCCCCAGCCACCGATACCGATAGTCATGCCGTCCTGCAGTTGCGCGACGACGTCAGCCGCCTCCATCAGTTTGTTCATAAGCTTCGGCCCTGCTCTACGATCCGGCTCATCCGATAATCGTGTTTAACGAAGTTCACTCCCAGGGAGCTTTCCGTGCCACGCACCCCCGCGAGACTGGCGACATGTTTGTGGACAAACCGCGCCAGGTGCTCGGTGTTGCGCACCATGGTGATGCCGAGAATGTCGTAGCGGCCCATCATCAGCCCCACGAAACCAAACTCCTTCATGGCGGCCATCTGCCGAGCCACCTCGGGAGCCGGCTCACTGCGCTCAACCTCCACCCACACATAGGCGATGGCCGCGCCCCGGTAGCGATCAATATTGGTGACTGCGGTAATGCGAATCTGCCGTTCTTCCTGCATGCGTTTGATGCGCGAGCGCACCGTGCCCTCGGTGACACCGATCTCATCCGCAATCTGCCGATTACTGGTGCGCGCATCCTCCCCCAACCGCTCCACAATCCGCCGATCCACGTCATCCAACACCGGCTTCACCGACGCGCCGCTGCCTGTTGCGGAATCAACGGATGCAGGTGAAGCAGCACCCTTACCAGCCCCCCTGGTGGCACCGGCCGAACCAGCGGACACAGGTGAAGTAGCGCCCCCTCCGGCGCTACTGGCTGGATCCTCAGCGGTCTTATAAAGAGGAAGAGGCACCGAGTCCGGCTGATTCTTCAGCACGTCCACCGCCAGGGAAGACGACACCCGCAGTACACCCGGCAACTCGGCGAAGCGGCGGAAAATCAGCTCCGCCATGGCGGCCTGATCTTCCGCCACCACCAGGGTCTCGATGTCGCAGCTACCGATCACCACGTTGATTGAGAACACCTCGGGGAAGCGGGCGAGAGCCTCGGCCACCTCCAGGGGAGCGCGACCTTCCACCGTCAGACCCACTGCCAGCATCATCTGGTAACCAGCAGCACGGAAATCCGTTACCGCTACCACGCGCATGGCGTCGCTCTGCTCCATGCGGCGAACCCGGGTGCGGACAGTGGCCTCGGTGATTCCCAACTCGGCGGCAATGGCGCGATAGGCCATGCGGCCATCACTGCGCAGCAGCTCCACGATGCGCTCGTCGGTGTCGTCCAGTTCGATAGCGGCGTTCATGCTGACAGGCGCCCCCGCAACTCGGTCTTGAGCACCTTGCCGGAAGCGTTTACCGGCAGGCTGTCCACGAAGTGAATAGCTCGAGGTACCTTGTAATTCGCCATGGCTTCCTTGCACCAGGCCAACAGCGCCGCTTCCTCCACGCTGGCGCCGGGGCGCAACACCACAAAAGCACAGGCCACTTCGCCCATGCGCTCATCGGGCATGCCGATGACGGCCGCCTGGCCAATGGCCTCGTGGGAGCACAACTGGTTCTCGATTTCCGCGGGATAACAGTTGAAGCCACCGACAATAAACATGTCCTTGATACGGTCCGTGATATCCAGGTAGCCGTCGGCATCCATCACACCCACATCACCAGTCCTGAGCCAGCCGTCCCCGGTGATGGCCTCGGCGGTCGCCTCCGGGTTGTCGAGGTAGCCCTGCATCACGTTGTAGCCGCGCACCCAGATCTCGCCCGGCTCGCCGGTGGGCAGGTCATTGCCATCGCCATCGACAATGCGAATCTCAACGCCGTCCATGGCGCGGCCAGAGGTGCCGGAAATGATTTCGGCGGGGTCGTCCGGCCGGCAGATGCTCACGGTACCGCAGCTCTCGGTCAGGCCGTAGGCGGTGACCACGGTTTCAAAGGCCAGCTCACCGCGCATGCGATTCACCAGTTCCACCGGCACCGGCGCCGCTCCGGTGACCGCCAGCCGCAGGCTGGACAGGTCATAGCTGTCTCGGTTCGGGTGCGCCAGCAGCGATTGGTAGATGGTGGGCGCGCCGGGCAGCATGGTCACCCTGTCCTGCTCAATCTGCGCCATCACTGCATCGAGATCAAAACTCAGCACCGGCAGGATCAGCGCGCCGCGCAATATGGCTGACAGCCAACCCGCCTTGTAGCCGAAGGCGTGGAAGAAGGGATTGATGATCAGGTAGTTGTCGTCGCTGCGCAGGCCGACGGTGCCACTCCAGGTCTCGAACACCCGGATGTTCTGGCCATGGGTAGTGACCACACCCTTGGGGGCGCCGGTGGTGCCGGAGGTGAAGCCGATATCGAGCACGTCGTCGGGCGTGACCCCGGCCACCCGCGCGTCCACCTCGGCGTCAGTCACTGACTCGCCACTTGCCAGGAAGGCCTGCCATTCGCCGGCGGCATCGCGCGCCGTCGCGTCCTGCCGAAGCAGCACTGTTCCCTGGATATGGGGCAGGGATTCCCCTGCCAGCATGGCCGGATAATCGACCCCGAGAAACGTGCCGATGGTGAACAGCAGCTTCGCCTTGCTCAGGTTCAGGGCGTAGGCCACCTCCGGCCCCTTCCAGCGGGTGTTGATGGGCACCAGGGTGATGCCGAGTGACTGGGCGCCGATGGCGGCGAGAATCCACTCGTGGATATTGGGGGCCCAGATGGCGATGCGATCGCCGCGCTTGAGGCCGGCGGCGAGGAAAGCGGCGGCCGAACGCCGCCGCAGCCGGTCCAGATCAGCAAAGCTGATGGCCAGGTCGCCTTCCCTTAGCGCGGTGCGTGCGCCGTGCTCAGCGGCAGCCGCGGCGACAATGCCCGGCAGGGTCTTCCACTCTGCCCGTTGCTCAGACGGAGAATGCGACATATCGACGGAGCTTGCGATGACAATCGACGGGGTTCATTCCGTCACTATAGTCATCGAAAACACCATCAACAACCGGTATTCGTAGAATACTGGTTCAAATTCTACGAATATTGCCAGTTGATCTAAAGACTCTCCGGGTTATTCCACCCGTGAGTTCTCATTCCTCGGGAAAAGCGAAATCCTTGAAGACTTCCCGCAGCTCCACTTTCTGGATTTTGCCCGTGGCGCCGTGGGGCAACTCGTCGACAAATTCCACCGCGTCGGGAATCCACCATTTGGCGATCTTGCCCTCCAGGAAGCCGAGAATCTCTTCCGGCGTCAGGTCCTCACCACCCTTGTCACGCACCACCACCAGCAGCGGCCGTTCGCTCCATTTGGGGTGGTAGCGGCCGATCACTGCGGCCTCCGCCACCTTGGGGTGGCCGACGGCGGCATTCTCCACGTCGATGGAGCTGATCCATTCACCGCCGGACTTGATCACATCCTTGGTGCGGTCGGTGATCGCCATATAGCCGTGGGGATCGATGGTGGCCACGTCGCCGGTTTCGAACCAGCCTTCGTCAGCGTGGGCATCACCGGCATCCAGTTTGAAATAGCCGGAGCAGATCCAGGGGCCGCGTACCTTGAGGGAGCCGAAGGCCTCGCCGTCCCAGGGCAATTCCTTGCCCTCGTCGTCGGTAATCTTCATCTCCACACCGAACACCGGGCGGCCGGCCTTGAGGCGCTGCTTGTCCCAGTCCTCGCCACTCATCTCTGCCACTTCCGGGGTCGGCGCGTTGACGCTGCCCAGGGGGCTCATCTCCGTCATGCCCCAGCCGACGCGGGTCTCTACACCGTGGCTGTCGAATTCCTCCATCACTGACAGCGGGCAGGCGGCGCCGCCGACAATGATGCGCTTGAGGCTCTCGATGGTTTCACCGGACTCACGCAGATGCGCCAGCAGGTTGAGCCAGACGGTAGGCACACCGGCGGACATGGTGATCTTTTCTTCGTTGATCAGTTTGGTCAGCTCTGCGCCATCGCCCATTTTCGGGCCCGGGAACACCAGCTTCGCGCCCACCATGGGGCAGGCATAGGGTGTACCCCAGGCATTGACGTGGAACATGGGTACGATCGGCAGCACGGTCTCCGAACTCGACAGGCCCATCACATCGGGCCACACCGAGGCAAAGGCGTGCAGCAGGGTGGAACGGTGCGAGTACAAGACGCCCTTGGGGTTGCCGGTAGTGCCGGAGGTGTAGCACAGGGCGCAGGCGTCGCGCTCATCCAGCTCGGGCCAGTCGAACTCGGTGCTCTCGCCTTCCAGCAGGGTTTCGTAGCAATGCACGTTGTCGAGGCTGGTCTCGGGCATGTGCTCAGCGGAGGTGAGCACCACCCAACCTCGCACGCCCGGGCAGTGGCCGGCTACGCCTTCGACGATCGGCATGAACATCGGATCGACAAACACGTACTGATCTTCGGCGTGGTTGATGATGTAGGCGACCTGCTCCGGGAACAGCCGGGGGTTGATGGTATGGGCGACAAACCCGGAACAGCTTATGCCGTAGTAGGCCTCGAAGTGACGGTAGTCGTTCCAGGCCAGGGTCGCGATGCGGTCACCGCGCTCCAGCCCCCAGCCGGCGAATACGTTGGCGAGCTGGCGGGCGCGCTTGAAGGCATCTTTATAGGTGTAGCGGTGGCGCGGGTTGTCCGCGGTGAAGGAAACGATTTCCACATCCGGGTTCACGCGGTCGGCGAACTCCACGATAGATTTGACCAACAGCGGCTGGTCCATCATCAGGCCCTGCATGGGTACTCTCCGTTTGCTTTGCTATGAGTGACTGGAAGGATTTACCGAAAAACGGGGCAGAATACTAAGTTTCTATCGAATAGAGGGCAAGCCGGATTGCCTCAGGTCAGCTCCCGCTCGAACAGCGCCAGCAAGCGGCCCCAGGCCCGGTCGGCCTCCTTTTCGTCATATACGGCGGAGTCCGGCGGACACCAGCCGTGCTTGGTGCCGGCGTAAACCTCAATCTCGGCCTCCACCCCGGCGGCATCGAAGGCCTCACGCAGGCGCTCCTTCTCCGCCGGGTTGCGCTCGTCATCGTTCTCGGCGATGGCAATCAGGAAGCCCGCTTTCATCTGAGGCGCCAAAAGGTGGGGGCTGTCCGGCTGGTCGGTGGCCAGCCGGCCGCCGTGGAAGGAGCCGCCGGCACCGATACGCTCCGGCATGGCAGCCGCCAGTCGCATGGTGTAGGAGCCGGTCATGCAGTAGCCGGTCACACCCATCTTGCGCGAGGTATCCACACTGGCCTGCTGGTCAAGGTAGGCGGCAAAGGCGCGGCCATCGGTCACACAGGTCTCCGGCGAGAGGCTGCGGGCGTGGGGCATCAGGCGTTCGCGCACCGCCGGATCGGAGAAGAACTCGCCTTCGAATACCAGCCGGCCCTTGTGGGTGCGGTAGTAGGGATTGACCACCAGCACCGAGTAACCGGACTGGGCCAGGCGCTTACCCATGGCGCGGAAAGCGGGGCGAATGCCCTTCACGTCCGGCCACACCATCACCGCCGGGTGCCTGCCCTCGCCGGGATGCACAAAGTAGCAGTCCGCCTCACCGTCCGGCATCGGCACCATCACATCCTGCTCCACCACGTTCAGTGCATTGGCCACTGGCGGCAGCATCATGGCCGCAGCCGTGGCCGCTGTCGCTGCGGCGAACTCCCGCCGGGTCAGGCCGCGCCGGGCCAGGGATTGCTCTTCATCCTTGCCGGTGATCTCGTCGCACATAGGGTGACTCCATTTGTTCGCTCAGTGGCCCAGCAGCGTCCATTCGTCACTGACGTTGCGCCCGGCTACATGTTCCTGCTCCAACTTGATCAGGTGCGCCGTCAGGCTCAGCTTGGCCATATGGTGAATGCTCTCATCGACGTCGTCGTACACCACTTTCACCAGTGCATCGAGATCGGCTGTGCCCAGGGTCTGCAAACCGGCGATCACTTTTTTCTCACGCTTGAGGCGGTGGCCGACCAGCCAGCTTACGGCAGCTTCCGGGTCTTCGATCACCGCACCATGGCCGGGCGCCATAGTCTTGAGCGGGTAGTCGCGCAGCAACTCCAGGGATTCGATATAGAGCTTCATGTCGCCGCTGGGGGGCACGATCACTACCGTCGATCCATTCATGATGTGGTCGCCGGTAAACAACATGCCCTCTTCTTCGATGAAATAGCAGTAGTGGTTGCCGACGTGGCCCGGGGTATGCACTGCCCGCAGCTTGAACTCCGGGGTATCCAGCAGGTAGTCGTGGCGCACTTCCACTTCCGGGGCGAAGGTATCGTCCTGGAACATGTCGTCCCAGGGCCGCGCCCCGATCACTTCGGCACCGGTGGCCTCCTTGAGCGGCGCCCAGGCCGGTGAGTGGTCAGGATGGGTGTGGGTGGCGACAATCCAGCGGATGCGCCCGTCGCCGGCGGCGAGGATGGCGTCCACATGGGAATCGATCAGCGGCCCCGGGTCGAGTACGGCCACTGCTTCGGTACCCAGCAGATAGGTATTGGTACCCGGTCCCGTCATCACCCCCGGGTTGGGTGCGGTGATACGGCGCACCCGGCTGTTGAGCTGTACCGGGACGCCGTGGGCGAATTCGTCAGTCATAGACACTTACACCAGGCCGCTGATCGGCACCACCGGGTCGACCTCGGCCTCGTAGTCGACGCCGTCCACCTCAAAGCCGAAGAGCTGCAGGAAGCCGCGCTTGTAGCCGGCGAAGTTGGAGACCTCGTACAGGTTCTCCGTGGTCGTGGCGTCCCACAGCGTACCAACGCGCGACTGCACGTCCGGCTGCATTTCCCAGGCGTCAGCGCGCAGCCGGCCTTCCTCGTCGTGATCGGGAGATGGCCCATAGAGGCTGTCGCGGAACAGACTGTCGATCTGCTCGATGCAGCCCTGGAAGGCGTTGTCGTCGTCCATCACCTGCAGCAGCAGGGCCAGGTACAGAGGCATGGCGGGAATCGCTGAGCTGGCCTGGGTCACCACCGCCTGCAACACCGAGACCCGGGCATCGCCGCCGCTGGCCGCAAGCTTCTCGCGCAGGCCCACCACGCGCTTGTCCAGGTCTTTCTTGGCCTCACCGATCGTGCCGTGCCAGTAGATATCCCAGGTGAGCTTGTCGCCGAGGTAGGTGTAGGCCGTGGTCTTCGCGCCTTCGGCCAGGCAGCCGGCGGCATCCAGGGCCTCGATCCACATCTGCCAGTCTTCACCACCCATCACGGCCACGGTGTTGTCGATATCGTCCTGCGAGGCGGCCGGTACCGTCAGCTCGCCGATCTCTTCCTTGTCGGTATTCAGGCTTTTATAGGTGATGTCCTTGCCGATCGGCTTCAGCGTGGAGGTGTGCACTTCGCCGGTGACCGGGTGCTGGCGTCGCGGGGCCGCCAGCGAGTAGACAACCAGGTCCACCTGGCCCAGGTCCTGCTTGATCAGCTCGATGGTCTTTTGCTTGATCTCCTCGCTGAAAGCATCGCCGTTGATGCTCCTGGCGTACAGACCCGCCTCGTCGGCATGCTTGTGGAAGGCGGCGGAGTTATACCAGCCGGCGGTACCCGGCTTTTTCTCACTGCCCTCCTTCTCGAAGAACACGCCCAGGGTAGACGCACCGGCGCCAAACGCAGCGGTGATGCGCGATGCCAGGCCGTAACCGGTAGAGGCACCGATGACCAGCACCTTCTTCGGCCCGTTGTCGATGGCGCCGTGGCTTTTCACGTAGTCGATCTGCTGCTTCACATTGGCCTCGCATCCGGTGGGATGCGTGGTGATACACATAAAGCCGCGAACTCTGGGTTTGATGATCATGTTCTGGTGTTTCCTTGCGAAAGCTGTGAGGCCGCTACAGCAACAGGCGGCGGATATCTGCAAGCAGGCTGCAGAGCTGCGTGATGAATCGGCCGCCATCGGCACCGTTCACCGCACGGTGGTCATAGGACAGGCACAGGGGCAGCATCTTGCGAGGTTCGAACTCCGACCCGTTCCAGACCGGCTTCACGGCCAGCTTGGACACGCCGAGGATGGCCACCTCCGGCGCGTTCACCAGCGGCGTGAATCCGGTACCACCAATATTGCCGAGGCTGGAAATGGAGAAGCAGCCCCCCTGCATTTCCTGGGACTTGAGTTTGCGATCCTTGGCGCGGGCCGCGAGATCGGCGGTTTCTTGCGCCAGTTCCCACAGGCTTTTCTGGTCGACATCGCGAATCACTGGCACCACCAGGCCCGCCGGCGTATCCACCGCCATGCCGATATGCACGTACTGCTTGAAGACAAAGTGCTCGCCGTCGGCGGCGATAGAGCAATTGAGCTTGGGATTGTCCTTCAACGCCGCGGCACAGGCCTTGAGAATGAAAGGCAGCGGTGTCAGCCGGGTACCGCGCTTCTCACCCTCCGCCTTCATCTCGGCGCGGAAAGCCTCCAGCTCGGTAATGTCGGCCTCGTCGTACTGGGTGACGTGGGGCACGTTGAGCCAGCTGCGGTGCATGTTCGCCGCAGTGACCTTGTCGATTTTCGACATCGGCTGAGTGTCGATGGGACCAAACTTCGCAAAGTCGACTTCCGGTATCGGCGGAATTCCGGCGCCGCTGGCCGGGCCTGCGCCGCCACCCTGGAGAGCACGTTTAACGAACTCCTGCACATCTTCTTTGACAATGCGGTCTTTGGGACCGCTACCGCGCACGGCATTGAGATCGACACCCAACTCCCGGGCCAGCTTGCGCACGGCGGGACCGGCATATATCTGGCCGCCGCCCTTAATGTCTTCCGCCGCCGTTAAGGGCTGGGCAGAGGGTGCGGGCGCTACCGGCGCGGGTGCCCTGCCAGCCTCCTGCTCAGGTGCGGCCGGCTCAGGTGCGGCCGGCTCAGGCGCTGCCGGCTCAGGCGCTGCCGGCTCAGGCGCGGCTGGTTGGGGCGCGGCCTCGGTTTTCATCACCGCCACCGGATCGTCCTGTTTGACCTGGTCGCCTTCCTTCACCGACAGACTGACGATTTCACCCGCAAAAGGCGCCGGCATTTCCATGGACGCCTTGTCGGACTCCAGCACAATCAGTGTGTCGCCCTCTTCCACCGTATCGCCGGGAGCCACCGATACCTCGATGACTTCCACCGCCTCGTCGGTGCCGATATCCGGGACCAGCACGGGCTGCTCCGCGGCAGCCGCAGGGGCGGCCTCAGCTTGTGGCGCGGCCGGCTCGGGCTCCGGTGCGGCTGGCTCAGGCGTGGCCGGCCCCGGCGCTGCCGCCTCCGGCTCCGCTGCCGGGGGTTCGGCGGTGGTCGCCGCGCCGGTCTCTACCACCACAATCGGGTCACCTTCCTTGAGGTTGTCCCCCTCCTTCGCCAGCACCTCCACAATGGTGCCGGCGGCCTCTGCGGGAATCTCCATGGAGGCCTTGTCGGACTCGAGCACAATCAGGCTTTGCTCCAGCTCGACGGTGTCGCCCACCGCGACGCTGACTTCAATCACTTCCGCGTCTTCGGCGCCACCAATGTCCGGGACTGTCAGAGTCTCTTTTGCCACTACGAGGTCCTTAATCCGTTACCTGCAAGCGCAGTCATCACAGGGTGAAAGGGTCGGGTTTGTCGGGATTGACGCCGAGTTTCTTCATCGCCTTGACGACGTCTGCGGCGGGCAGTTTGCCCTCATCTGCCAACGCCTTGAGCGCTGCCAGGACAATGAACTCGCGGCTCACTTCAAAGTGCTTGCGCAGCTTGCCGCGGGTATCGCTGCGGCCGAAGCCGTCAGTGCCCAGGGTCACATACTGGCCGGGAATGAACTCTCGAATCTGGTCGGCGTAGGCTTTGATGTAGTCCGTGGCGGCAATCACCGGGCCCCTGGCGTCAGCCAGGCACTCGCTGACGTAGGGCACCCGTGGCTCGCTGTCCGGGTGCAACAGATTCCAGCGTTGCACCGACTTGCCTTCGCGCTGCAGCTCGTTGGCGCTGGTCATGCTCCACACGTTGACAGCGACCTTGTAATCCTTCTCGAGAATCTCAGCCGCGGCTTCCACTTCCCGCAGGATGGTGCCGCCGCCGATCAGGTCCACCGCCAGCTTGTTCCGCTTGCTGCTCTTGCTGCGGGGGTAAAGGCCCTTGACGATGCCCTCTTCCACCCCCGGCGGCATCTCCGGCTGCACATAGTTCTCGTTCATGGTGGTGATGTAATAGAAGGTGTTTTCCTTCTCCTGGAACATGCGCCGCATGCCGTCCTGGATAATGACCGTCAGCTCGTAAGCGTAGGCGGGGTCGTAAGCCGTGCAGTTGGGAATAGTCCCGGCGAGAATATGGCTGTGGCCGTCCTGGTGCTGCAGGCCCTCACCGTTAAGCGTGGTGCGCCCGGCGGTGGCGCCGATCAGGAAACCCCGCGCCTGGCTGTCGCCGGCCGCCCAGGCCAGGTCACCAATGCGCTGGAACCCGAACATGGAATAGAAGATGTAGAAGGGCACCATGGGGAAGCCGCTGGTGGAGTAGCTGGTGGCGTGCGCCAACCAGGCGGAGAAGGCACCGGCTTCATTGATGCCCTCCTCCATGATCTGGCCCTTGATGTCTTCCTTGTAGAACATGATCTGGCCAGCATCCTGCGGCGTGTAGCGCTGCCCTATTGAGGAATAAATACCGAGCTGGCGGAACATGCCCTCCATGCCGAAGGTACGCGCCTCGTCGGGCACGATAGGCACCACCCGCTCGCCGAGCTTCTTGTCCTTGACCAGGGTGGACAGCGTGCGCACAAAAGACATCGTGGTGGAAATCTCGCGCTTGCCGCTGCCCTTGAGCTGGCCGCCCAGGTCCTCAAGGCTGGGGACCGCCAGCGCCTCAAACTCATTGCGGCGACTGGGAATCTGGCCGCCCAGGGTCTCGCGGCGCTCGCGCATATAACGCAGCTCCGGGCTGTCCGGCGACGGCCGGTAGTAGGGCACGTCCTTGAGTTCGGTATCGCTGATGGGAATGCCGAAGCGATCGCGGAAGGCCTTGAGGTTTTCTATGTCCAGCTTCTTCAGCGAATGGGTTTCGTTGTTGGCCTCGCCCGCTTCCCCGGTACCGTAACCTTTCACCGTCATCGCCAACACCACCGTAGGCCGACCCTCGGTGGCCACGGCTTCGGCGTAGGCCGCATAAATCTTGTAGGGGTCGTGGCCGCCACGGTTCAGGTACATAATGTCCTGGTCCGAGAGATGCTCCACCAGCTTCAGGGTCTCCGGGTATTTGCCGAAGAAATGCTCGCGGGTGTAGGCGCCGCCGTTGTATTTGTAGTTCTGCAACTCGCCGTCGCAAACCTCGTCCATGCGCTGCTGTAACAGCCCCGACTCGTCATTCTCCAGCAGCGGGTCCCAGTGGCGGCCCCAGATCACCTTGAACACCTTCCAGCCGGCGCCGCGGAAGATGCCTTCCAGCTCCTGGATAATCTTGCCGTTGCCGCGCACCGGGCCATCCAGCCGCTGCAGGTTGCAGTTCACAACGAAGGTCAGTTTGTCGAGCTTTTCGCGGCCCGCCAGGGAGATGGCGCCCAGGGATTCGGGCTCGTCACATTCGCCGTCACCCATGAAACACCACACGCGGCGGTCACCGTGATCCACCAGGCCGCGGCTCTGCTGGTACTTCATGACGTGGGCCTGGTAGATGGCCTGGATGGGGCCAAGGCCCATGGACACCGTGGGGAACTGCCAGTAGTCCGGCATCAGCCAGGGGTGCGGGTAGGAGGACAACCCGTTGCCGTCCACCTCGCGGCGGAAGTTGTCGAGCTGGTCCTCGTTGAAACGGCCCTCCAGATAGGAGCGCGCATACATACCGGGCGCGCTGTGACCCTGGTAGAAAATCATGTCGCCGTGGTGCTCGCCCTCGGAGCCGCGGAAGAAATAGTTGTAGCCGACGTCATACAGCGTGGCGCTGGAGGAGAAACTGGAGATGTGACCACCCAGCCCCTCATTGTTGTCATTCGCGCGCATCACCATGGCCAGCGCGTTCCAGCGCACCAGTGAGCGGATGCGGCGCTCCATGAACAGGTCGCCGGGCATGCGCTTTTCCGCCGAGGGCGAAATGGTATTACGGAACGGGGTGGTGATCGCCATCGGCAGCCGGGTTTCCCGCATCACTGCCTGTTCGGACAAGCGGCGCAGCAGATAGGCCGCGCGGTCCGGACCCTCGTGCTTGACAACAGCATCCAGGGCGTCGAGCCATTCCTGGGTCTCGATAGGGTCCTTGTCCTCGATCATTGGGGTCTCCTGCCCGGGGGTGTCTGCGGGGCACTCGATTTTACCCCGCAAGTGTGGCGATTCAAGCAAGCAACCGCCTCAGCACTGTGTTAAGCGCTGAAGCGGAAATGAATACGATTGAAATGTAATCGCTGCGTACTTTGCCTGCGGCCAATGCGGCGGCCGGGCAACGCGAGCTTAGTCCCGCTGGTAAAAGGACCGCGAGGCGCGGAGGCTGGCATCATTGTCTACCGCGGAGCCCTCAGGCACGTCGCCCCAGCGACCGGGCGCGGCAAGCACCAGTGAGGCTGGCTCTTCGAGAATGACATCGTCATACCAGCGCATCCAGGCGTCGTACTCGATGCTGCGCACGGCGGCGGCAAGCTGCTCGCGACCGTCAAACTCCAGGGCCTCGCGATTGATCTCGCGCCAGAAGTAATTGGACTGCTCGTACAGGTTCTTATGTGGCTGCAGGATGTCCTTGAGCAAAGCCGCGCGATGGCGCAGGAAGCGCTCCTCGCTCACACCGTTTTCACCCGCCTGGCGGGCCAGGAACTCCCTGGATTCCCTGAGGACATCCGTGGCACTGGCGCTGGGGGACTGCACCATCATCGCCACTGACGGCACGTCCAGCAACGGCCAGGGGAAAGCGCTGACCACGTAACCCAACTGTCGCTCGGTGCGCAGCTCTTCAAAGTAATCCGCGCTGATGGCCTGACCGGTCAAACCGGCCATGGCGCGGCTGGCAATGCTGTCGTCCGGAGCCTGCAGGTACCAGAACATAACCGAGTCCTCGTGCTCCACGTCGGAGCGATAGACCAGGTCATCTCCCGGCGCCAGGCGTACGATGCGCGGTGCCGGTGCTGCCAGCGCCTGCTGCTCGGCATTGAGCGGCGCCAGCACCTCAGCCACCTTGTCGGCGTCTTCCAGCGCATAGTTGCCATTGAGCAGGATATCCACGCGGCTGGTGGCCCACAGCCGCTTGCCATGGGCGGTGACATCCGCCGGTGTAAGCGCCTCCAGCGCGGCAATCATCTCCGGTTCGCGGTAGCGCCCGGTGAGCAGCAGACGGCGGGCATCGTTCGACACCTGGCGGAAGGCGCGCGCGGTCTTCACGTTCTCATAGCTGCGAATGAGGTCGCGGCGAATATTGTCGAAGCGGTCGTTGTTGAGTTCGGCATTGACGATGGAGTCAACGATTCGCGCCAGCAGCACCATTTGCTTGTCGCTGTAGCCGCTGACCGACAGGCCGATACCGCGGCCACTGGTGGCAATGCCAAAATTCAGCCCGGCCAGGTAGGCCGGGTAGGTGTATTCATTGACCGTGTCGCCAAGCAGTGCCACGTAGAGCTCGGAGGCGGCCGCCTGACGCGCCGTGCGATTGACCTCGGCGGTAAGGAAATTGGCCAGCAGGTTGCCCCGCGGCACTTTGAAACTGGTGTCCTGGCGATGCCAGATACGCAGGCGGGGCTCGTTCACTACCAGCTCCGGCACCGCTGCCTCCGCCTCGGGCGCCGGCAGCAGCGCCACACTTTCGGCAATGAACTCGTTGGGAGCCGGCAGCGCCAGGCGCCTGTCCACCCCATTGACGTCATCCCAGCTCACCTCAGCCAGGTCCACGGTGCGCACCGAATAGGGGGTCGTATAGAACTCGCTTGCCCGGTCCACCGGCAAGTCGCTGGCAGCGACCGTGATAATGGCATTGCCCGGCACAAAGTAGTTCTCGAGGATCTCTTCGATCAGGGCCGGCTTGAATTCCTCCATCAGGAAGTTGCCGTCCAGTACATCCCGCGGCGACAGCAGGTGCATGTCATTGGCGAGGCCCGCCACGTAGCGCAGTGGCTCCGACTCCTCCCGAAACTGGAAGGCCTGGCTGGCGAGCTGAGCCTGCTCTTCATAGAGCTCACGCTGGGGCCCTGCGCGCTTCATCAATTCAATGAACTCGAATACCTTGGCCAGCACCTGCTCACGCTGTTCCAGCCCCTGCTCGGTGAGGTTGATGGACACCTGGAAGGCGGACCCGCCCCGGTAGGCGATGCCGGAACCGGCGCCCAACGCTTCCGCCCAGCCCTCGGCCTTCAACAGCGACAGCAGGCTGCCCTCTCCTTCGTGCCCGAGCAGGTTGCCGATATACATCAGCGGCTTGGCGCGGTACTGGGCGCTGTAGTCGGGCATGGGAAAGGCCAGCGTCAACGTGCGCGCGCTGGCCTGGGGCTGGATGTAGACCAACTGCGGCAATTGCTCCGGCGTGTACAGCGGCGTTTCGATGTCGGCAATGCTGACGTCGTGGTTTGGAACCGGTGCGAAGGTGGTACGCACCAGGGCTTCCAATGCGTCCAGGCTGTCGCTACCCAGCACCGCCAGGGTCATCAGGTTGGCGGAGTAGTACTGGGCGTAAAACGCCAGCAGATCGTCGCGCACCGCCTGCCCGGGACGGTCGGCGAGGGTCTCCGCGGTGCCCACCGCCAGCACGCTGTAGGGGTGCGCGGGATTTACCGTCTCCCGCGCCACGTCCAGGTTGCGACGGGCATCGGTGTTCAGCCCCATCTGGTATTCGGCGTTGACCGCGTTGACTTCGCGGCCTACATACTCGACGTCAAAACGTGGGGAGATAAAGAACTGGGCGAAACGATCCAGCGCCTCGTCCAGGTGATCCTTGTCGATATCAAAAAAGTAGTTGGTGTGCTCAAAGGCCGTGTAGGCATTGCGGTTGCCGCCGTGTTCGGAGATGAAACGAGCGTACTCGCCGGAATCCGGGTACTTGTCCGTGCCCAGGAACAGCATGTGCTCAAGGAAGTGGGCGAGGCCCCCGCGGTCAGCCGGGTTGCTGGCGCTGCCCACATAAACGTCCAGGGAGGCGGCCGCCTTTTCCGTATCCGGGTCGGAGATCAGCAGCGCGCGCAGACCATTGTCGAGCTGGATGTAGCGATAGGCACGATCATCATTGGGGCTCTGGTTTGGCGCCAGAGGCAGGCTGTCCTGCGCAGCCGGCTCTTTGGCGGCCTGCTGGGTCACAGCACCCTGTTGCGTACAGGCGGACAGCAGCAGGACAGTGATGAAAATCCAGGGTTTCAGATAGACGTTGCGCGACATCCAGGTTTCCTTTTGGCGGCGTTTTCGACAATCGCCAGTTCAGCTATAAAAATGCCGGCCAGGGCCGGCTCTATAAACAAACATCCATCCAGATACCCGCTGGCGGGTCACAAACCCGGGGTAGGCTCGATCGGTCTCGGCCAGGCGTTGATCACCGCCTTGACCAGGGTCGCCAGGGGAATGGCAAAAAATACGCCCCACATTCCCCAGATACCGCCGAAGAACAGCACGGCGAGAATGATCGCCACCGGGTGCAGGTTCACGGCCTCTGAAAACAGCAGCGGCACCAGCACGTTGCCATCCAGCGTCTGGATAACCAGATAGACAAACAGAACCGTATAGAATTCCGAGCCGATTCCCCACTGAAACAGGGCAATCAGGGCCACCGGGATGGTCACCACAGTGGCACCGATGTAGGGAATGATCACCGACAGGCCCACCAACAGCCCCAGCAACTCTGCGTAATTCAGCGACAGCAGGGTGAAGGCGACGTAGCTGACGGCGCCCACGATCAGGATTTCTATCAGCTTACCGCGCGCGTAGTTGGACACCTGTTCGTTCATCTCCACCCAGATGCGCGTCAGCAGCGGCCGCTCACGCGGCAGGAAGCCGCCCAGCCAGGCAAGAATTTTGTCGCGGTCCTTCAGGAAGAAGAACACCAGCAGCGGCACCAGGATGGCGTAGATCAACACCAGCACAAACACCGGGATGGACGCCAGGGACAGGCTCAACAGCGACTGGCCAAGCTGGGCGGCGCGGCGCTGGGCGGCGCTCACCACCTCGCCGATCTGCTGCTCGGTAATCAGCTCCGGGTACTGCTCCGGCAACACTGACAGCCAACCGCTGAATTGCTCGAGCATGCGCGGCAGCTCGCCGAACAGGCTGACGGCCTGCTGCCAGACCAGCGGCAGCACCAGGAACAGGAAGCCGAAGAACAGCCCCACGAACACCAGAAAAGAGACGGTCACGCCCATCCACTGGGGCAGCCCGCGACCGACGCAGTAGGCGCTGAGGCCCTGCATTAGGTAGGCCAGCACGATCGCCGCCAGCACCGGGGTGAGGATGTCGCCAATGGTCAGCAGAACCGCAAGCGCCACTGCCAGTAACACCAGCAGCAGGATCGATTCTTCCTCGAAGAAATAGCGGTCGTACCACTTGCGGAAAATCTCTAGCAAGACTCAGCCCTCGTCGACCAACTTTTCTATAACGTGGACGAAGACGCCGTCCAGCTCCTCGCTGGAGACCAGCGGGTGACCGGATTGCTGTGAGAACACCTCGAAGTCGCGCACCGAGCCCCGGTCGGTGGCCAGCACCTTGAGGCGCTCACCGCCGCGCATGGCATTGAGAGCGCGCTTGGCCTTGAGCAGCGGCATGGGGCAATCCAGGCCGCGGGCATCCAGCTCGGTAACGGTGGGTTCGGTCATGGTATTAGCGCGTTCCTCCAAGGGGCGCACAGTATAGCCACAGGCAGACATCACTGGAACTTCCCTGTCTGTTGCGACTCGAACAACACTCCCATAAAGTAGCTCGTCTATTCATCTGCTAGCACGCGCCTCGCACCCCGTGATCAATCGCCTGGTACAGCTTCTGCTGGCAATTGCGCTGCTCAACGCCAGTGCCTATGCCACAGAGGATCTGAAACTTCCGAATCTTGGTGAGTCCAGCACCAGCCTGTTCTCCCCGGAGCAGGAGTACCAGTTGGGCCGTGCCTGGCTGCGCGTGTTTCGTTCCCAGGCGCCCACCCTCGACGACCCCATGCTGCAGGATTACCTAGAAGACCTGATCTACCGGCTGGTGACCCACAGCGAACTGCAGGACCGTCGCATTGAGGTGGTGATTGTCGACAACCCGGTGATCAATGCCTTTGCGGTACCCGGCGGTGTAATTGGTGTGCATACCGGCCTGCTGCTATACGCCCAGAGCGAGGATGAGCTGGCCACGGTGCTGGCCCACGAAATTGCCCACCTGAGCCAGCGCCACTTCTCACGCCGCATCGAGCAACAGCAGGCGACCCAGCCGCTGACCCTGGCGGGCCTGCTGGCCGGTGCGGTGTTGATCGCTACCACGGGCGGCGCCGCCGGTATGGCCGCACTGTCAGCCACCCAGGCGGCAGCACTGGACGCCCAGCTGCGCCACAGCCGCGGCGCGGAACAGGAGGCTGACCGTATTGGCATGCAAACCATGGTGAATGCGGGCATGGACCCTCATGCGGCGCCGGCCATGTTTGAGCGTATGTTGCAAAACACCCGCTACACCGGTGCCAACCGGATTCCGGAGTTCATGCGCACCCACCCGCTGTCAGAGAGCCGTATTTCCGATACCCGCAACCGCGCCCGGCAATATCCACGCACCCAGCGGCCTCCGGCCCTGTCCTACCACCTGATGCGCGCTCGCATGCGGGTACACCACGCCGACACGCCACAGCGGGCGGCGGAGACCTTCCGCAACAGTCTGGAGGGCACACCGATTTCACGGGACGCCACGCGCTACGGGCTGGTGCTTGCCCTCACCGCCAGCGGCCGGCCCAAGGAAGCCCAGGCCGAGCTCGACAAGCTGCTCGCCAAAGACCCGACCCGCATCGAGTACATCGTGGCCCAGGCCGAGTTGGATATGAGCATCAACGAGGCCCAGTCGGCGGTGCGCATGCTGCAGCGCGAGCTGCGCCTGTTTCCCAACAATCACGCACTTACCATGGCCTATGCCCGCGCCCTGCTGATGAACGACCAGGCCTATATCGCCGAGGAAGTGTTGATTGAGCAGAGCCATATCCGCCCGGAGGACCCCGGGCTGTGGTACCTGCTGGCGGAGGTGCAGGGGCTGTCAGGGAACATCGTCGGGCTGCACCAGGCCCGCGCCGAGTACTTCATTCTCAACGGGGTGCTGGACCAGGCCGAGCGTCAGCTAAACTACGCGATCCCGCTGGCCAGGAACGACTACCACACCTCCGCCGAGATCAGCCAGCGGCTGCGGGATATCTCGGAGCTGCGGGAACGGATGAACTTCTAGCGCTTGTCGCGCACAGCCGCTCAGTCCGCCGCGAGAACGCCGGTCTTGAGCTGACGGGCAAAATCCAGCATGCGCTGCAGCGGCACCATGGCGCGCTCACCCACCGCCGGGTCAACAAAGATCTCGTTGTCGTTGCGGTCGAAGGCGCCGGCCAGCGCTTCCAGCTCGTTCATGGCCATCCATGGGCAGTTGGCACAGCTCAGGCAGGTGGCACCCTTGCCCGCGGTGGGCGCGATGATCAGCTCCTTGTCGGGCACCGCCTGCTGCATCTTGTAGAAGATGCCCTGGTCGGTGGCAACGATGAACTGCTGCTGCTCCATTTCCTGGGCTGCCCTGATGATCTGGGTGGTGGAGCCGACCCGGTCCGCCAGCTCGATGACGTTGGCCGGGGATTCCGGATGCACCAACACTGCCGCCTCCGGGTAGACCTGCTTGAGGTCTCGCAGGCCACGGGCCTTGAACTCCTCGTGCACGATGCAGGCGCCGTCCCACATGAGAGTGTCAGCGCCAGTCTGGCGTTGCACATAGTCGCCCAGGTGGCGGTCTGGCGCCCAAATAATCTTCTCGCCCCGGTCGTGCAGGTACTCGGCCACGTCGAGGGCGATACTGGAAGTCACCACCCAATCGGCGCGGGCCTTCACGGCCGCGGAGGTGTTGGCGTAAACCACCACCTTGCGGTCCGGGTGGGCATCGCAGAAGGGGCCGAACTCCTCGATCGGGCAGCCGATATCCAGCGAACAGGTGGCTTCCAGGGTGGGCATGATGACGCGCTTGTCCGGCGTGAGAATCTTGGCGGTCTCCCCCATAAAGCGCACGCCTGCCACTACCAGCGTGGAGGCGTCGTGGTCGTGCCCAAAGCGGGCCATTTCCAGGGAATCACTGACACAGCCGCCGGTCTCTTCCGCCAGGGCCTGGATTTCCGGCGCCGTATAGTAGTGGGCCACCAACACCGCATCTTCGTCGATCAGGCGCTGCTTGATCTGCTCACGCAGGGTGTTGGCTTGCTCTTCGGAAAGGGTGTGTTTCTCCGCGTGATCGAGGTGCTCCTCGACCTGCTTGCGGATAACTTCGAGGCGGTCGCTGGCAATACTCATGGATCAGTACAGTCCGTTCGGGCGGCGCAGTCTACCATATTCCCACAACGGCAAACCGCCCCCTGAGCCCGCCACTTTACAGCCTTCGACAGCGCCCGCCTCGCCGGCTGGCAGCCAAAAACCGGCAAATATGACCAGAGATTTCATAACGCAAGAATATTTCACAAAAATTTTCTAGAAATTTTCTGAATAGGCGAGTATAACTGCCTGTAATTCAAAGAATAAACGCAGCCAAAAGATTCTTCGAAGATTCACGGCAGAGCTGCGCAACCGCTCGAAAAACCCGGGAATCATGCCCCATCGAGACGGTACAACTGCAATCCAGACAGCGGCAAAGACCGCGGAGCTGCAGGCGACGTTGTAGATAGAGAGCTGTCTGACCGGCCGCTGTAGGGGGCGACCGGTCGACACATAAGAAGACTCGAAACCCAAGACCATTAGGGGTAAGTGTGAGCCTCAAGAACGTACTGGTTATATCCGAGGACAAGGGCGACTACCTGGTCATCAAGGCCGCGCTGGAGCGTGCAACACCGCGCCGCTTTGAAACCACCACGGCTACCGCCCTCGACAGACCCATCGACGCGCTGGTCGACAACGAGGTCGACGCAGTGGTGCTGGCCCAGGCGCCGGAGACCGACTACCTGTTGCGCCTGGCCCAGAAGCAGGGGGTATGCACACCCATCATCCTGCTGCTATCGGAAGCCAGTGAGTCCACGAGGCGCCGCTACAAGGAGCTGGGGGCGCGGGACTTCCTGCAGCGCGGCAACCTGCACGACGACCTGTTGCACCGGATCCTCGATTACAGCATCGAGCTGGGCGAGGCCCATGAGCAGATCCGCTGCCTGTCCAACCACGACCCGCTCACCGGCGCGCTGAATCGCACCGGCCTGCGGGCCCACGTGGAGCGCGCTATCGAACGCTCCCAGCGCTACCATTTCAGGACCGCCCTGCTGTACCTGGACATCGACGAGTTCACCGAAATCAACAGCGAATACGGTGAAGGAGCGGCCGACCAGGCCATCAAGGTCATCTACTCGCGGCTCAGCAACGCCCAGCGCAAGATCGACAGCGTGGCACGGGTTGGCGCCGACCAGTTCGTGGTGTGCATGGAAGACGTGCGCGATGAATCGCGCCTGCGGGTTATCGCCGACAAGCTGATGGCCCTGGTGCGCGAGCCTATCGCCATCAACGACAAACAATTCTGCGTGGAGCTCTCCGCCGGCGGCGCCCTCTGCCCCGACCACGGTTCCAATTTCGAAGACCTCATGGAAGCCGCCCGCAGCAGCATGCTGCAGGCCAAGTCCGTGGAGGGCAGCAACCGCTACTTTACCTACCGCGATCAGCTCAGCTTCGGCTTGCATGACGACCCCACCGGGCTGGCGGCGGAGCTGCGCCAGGCCATGCGCCGGGACGAGTTCGAGCTGCATTTCCAGCCGCGCATTGACCTGCGCACGGAGCAGGTAGTCGGCCTGGAAGCGCTAATTCGCTGGAACCACCCCAACCGCGGGCTGATTCAGCCGGATGAGTTCCTGCCCGCCTGCGAGAGCATGGGATTGATGCGCAGGCTGGGCTATCGGGTGACCGAAAAAGCCTGTGAAGCCATCAAGTGGCTGGACCAGCGGCAGTTGGATGCTATCGATATCGCGGTGAACGTGTCATTTTCGCAGTTCCAGGATGACCAGTTTGCCGAGATCGTGAAGTGCATCGTCTCACGCTCCGGCATCGACCCCAGCCGACTGGAATTCGAGCTGACCGAGAGCACGGTGCTCAAGTGCCCCACCGAAACCCGCCTGCGCATGGACGAGCTCAAGGCCCACGGCCACTCCTTCTCGCTGGATGATTTCGGCACCGGGTTCTCACAGCTTTCCCATATGACCGACCTGCCGATCTCGGCCCTGAAGATCGACCGCACCTTTATCCGCGACGTCAGCGAGAACGCTCATCAGCAGGCGGTGTGCATGATGATCATCGACATGGCCAAGCGACTGGACCTGCTGGTGGTGGCGGAAGGCGCCGAGGGCCGCGACCAGGTGGACTTCCTCCACTCGGTGAGCTGCCAGCAGGTGCAGGGCTACTATTTCAGCCCGGCCATGCCGCTCAAGGAAATTCCCGGTTACGTGGAACAACAGTCGGACCGGATCGCCCAGGTTCACTAGGGCTCACGCTAGTAACAGAGCTTGTTGCGCCCCGCCTGCTTGGCCCGGTAGAGCTGCTTGTCAGCCGCCTTGATCACGTCTTCCGGCGTCAGCAATTCCTCACTGCGCTCTGCCAGCCCGAGACTGATGGTGACGGCTACCGTACCGCGCTTGATCTTGGTGGCCATGCTGCCGCGCTTGCGCTCGCCATCCTTTGACTTTACCGGGCGCTTGCCCTTGTCCCGCAGGGTCATGCGGTAGTCCTCCACCGCCTCGCGAATCGCCTCCAGCGCGTCCACGCACTGCTCGGCATTCTTGCGCGGAAACACCACGCAGAACTCCTCGCCGCCGTAGCGGAAGGCGGTGCCGCCGGCACCAACGCGGGCAATGCGGCTGGCCACCATTTTCAGTACCTCGTCGCCGACGTCGTGACCGTAGGTGTCATTGAATTTCTTGAAATGGTCTACATCCAGCATCGCCAGGCTGTAGCGCGGGCCCAGGCCCTTGAGTTTTTCATTGAGGGCACGGCGCCCCAGCAGGCCGGTGAGCTCATCCCGGTAGGCCATGGCATAGGAGCTGCGCAGGATGCAGGACAACTGGACCAGGCCCGCGGCGGTGATCAAGGACAGCGAGATGTGCGCCAGGTGCAAGCCGCCCAATACGCCGGCACTGGCGACCAGGGTGCTGAGGATGGCCACCTCGGTTTCGTCGTCGCGCCACATCAACAAAGCGATGCCCACCAGCAGGGTAATCACATACAGGCCCTGCATCAGCCTGGGCATGACGATGTGCTCGCTGGGCCAAACGGTGAGCCAGTCAGACGCCGGAGGCAGCAGCGTGGCTACCAGTTGCACCAGCCGCGGCGCCGCCAGCGCCAGCACCCCCAGAGCCACGGCGTAGACAAACCCCCAGCGGTTGATAATGCCGCGCTCCGGCACCAACAGCAGAAGCAGCATGGCCAGTGGCCAGGCCAGGGCGATGGCCAGGTAGACATCTCGCGCCGCGTTGGCGGCCAGGGTAATTTGCAGAGCATCGCGGATAACCCAGAAACAGCCCGCGGTGAATATCGCCAGCAGCAGGAAGCGACTGCGGTTGAACTGGTAGGCCAGCACCACGCCCACCGCGGCCAACAGGTACGGTGTGTAACCCAGCAGCACCAGCTGGTCTTCACTGAGGCGATCAAGCAGGCCACGACCGTACACCAGCAAGCCCATGAACAGGGCCGGCAAGACGAGTCGCAGGAGTGCCCGAGGCTGCGGTCCCATGGTCTTTCCCCTCACCTCCGGCTTATTGCTTTTTGTCTAAATAACCGGGTGGTGGTAGATTGGAAGGGTATAACAATTCCAAAGAGCGTGTAATGTCCGGGGATGTCGAAATGAGACACAAGCCCACAGTGCTTGTGTGCGACGACGATTCCAACGTGCGCATGCTGAGCCGTCGCTGTCTCGAGACGGATGGCATGAACGTAATCGAGGCCGCCTCCGGCCCGGAAGCCATCGAGGCCTTCCTGGAGCAGCGGCCCGATCTCGTGTTCCTGGATGTTGAAATGCCTGGCATGGACGGCCTCGAAGTGTGCCGGCGCATTCGCGAGTTCCCCCAGGGGGAATCCATACCCATCATGATTGTGACCGGCTCTGATGACCGCACGTCTATCGACGACGGCTTCCAGGCCGGCGCCACCCAGTACAAGACCAAGCCGGTCAACTGGTCGCTGCTGAGCCGCGACGTACAGTACATGCTGCGCGCTAGCAACGCCTTCAATGCACTCAAACGCCAGGAAGACCGGCTGCGCTACCTGGCTTACTTCGACCCGCTCACCAACCTGCCCAACCGACGCAGCTTCACCGAGCAGCTCAACCGCATTCTCAAGCAGGCCCGGCGCCGCGACAGCAACGCCGCCCTGCTGTTTATCGACCTCGACAACTTCAAGCGCATCAACGACAGCATCGGCCACGGCCGCGGCGACAAGCTGCTGGTAGAGATTGCCCGCCGGCTAACCCTGGAACTGCGCCAGGAAGACGCTATCAGCTACATGTCGGACCGCGAGGTCGGCGAGCACGACGGCTCCACCGAAATCGCCCGCCTCGGCGGCGACGAGTTCACCGTGGTGCTGTCCGACATCGACAATATCTCCGACGTTGAGGCCGTCGCCCGCCGGGTGCTGGAGCGCCTGTCTGAGCCGATCCCGCTACAGAGCCACAAGCCGGTGGTGACCCCCAGTATCGGCATCGCTATCTTCCCGGTTGACGGCGCGGACCCGGACACCTTGATACGCAACGCCGACACCGCCATGTACGCCGCCAAGGCCCAGGGCCGCTCCTGCTTCCGCTTCTACAACGAGAAGATGAATGCGCTGGCGGTGGAGCACCTGAAGCTGGAGGAAGAACTGCGCGAGGCCATCCAGCACGGCGCTCTGGAACTCTACTACCAGCCGCAGATACACACAGCCAGCGGCCGCATTACCAGCATGGAAGCACTGATTCGCTGGCCCCATAGCGACCGCCTGATCTTGCCGGGGGAGTTTATCCCCGTGGCGGAGCGCACCGGGCTGATCGCCGATCTCGGCCAGTGGATCATGCGCGAAACCGCGCGCCAGTGCGCGGAGTGGGAAGTCATGGGCATCGGCGACTTCCGGATCTGCGTGAATGTCTCGGCACTGCAGTTCAACCAGCCGAATTTCGTGGATTCCGTCCAGCAGTTCCTGGCCATGACCGGGATGAACCCAGAGCGGCTGGAATTCGAACTAACGGAATCCGCCATCATGACCGACGCGGAAACCAACATCGAACGCCTGGCCGCGCTAAAACGGCTGGGCCTGTCACTGGCGGTGGATGATTTCGGTACCGGCTACTCGTCGCTCAACTACCTGAAGCAGTTCCCCATCGATACCCTGAAAATCGACCAGAGCTTCGTGGCGGACCTCGCCAAACCGGACGGCGAGGCCATCGTTGACGCCATCCTGGCACTGGCCCGCAATCTGGGACTGCAGGTGATTGCCGAAGGGGTGGAAACCGAGGACCAGGCCAGCTACCTGAAGGCGCGGAAGTGTGACCTGCTCCAGGGCTACTTCTACAGCCACCCGGTGCCGGCGGGTAGGATTCCCGACTTGATGGCTATCGACTACAGCAATTACACGCGGACCGCCGTGCCCGCCTAGTCCGTCGTCGCGGCGTCCTGCGCCAGCAACTCCCCCAGCGCCCGCGCCGCATCACTGAAGTGACCGGCCAGCACTTCTACCTCGCGCTCCGCCTCGTCGATCTCTCCCGCCTTCCAGCGGGATTCGCAGCGCCGGCAGTATTCGCTGAGAGCCTTGCAGCCAAGGTTGAGGCTCATGGACTTGATGGCATGGGCGCCGGCCCCCAGCGCCTTGGCGTCGCCAACCGCCTCACGCAGCTCGTCTAGCTTCTGCTCGCCATCGGTGCGGAAATTAACAATCACCGCCGCCAGCAGGCCGCCGCCGCTCTGGGTTTCGATGGAGCGAATATTGTCCAGGGCCTTGAGGTCGAGAATATCGGTTTGCGCCGCCGGCTGCGCTTTGGCGGCACTGCTTCGCTCCACCTGCCCTGAAGACTCGAAGTAGTTGCCCAGCAGGCCGTTGAGGTCATAGGTGGAGTACGGCTTAAAGAGGATGCGGTCCATGCCGGAGGCATAGCAGCGCTCCTTCTCCGACTCAGTCTTGCCTGCCGTCAGCGCCACCACCGGCGTGCGCCGGCTGCCATCGCGCTGCATCTCGTACTGACGGATATGACGGGTGGCCTCGAAGCCGTCCATCACCGGCATCTGGCAGTCCATCAGCACCAGGTCGAAGTCTTCCTGCTGGAACATCTCCAGCGCCACTTCCCCGTTGCGGGCCACGGCCACGGAGCAACCAAAGGACTCCAGCATCGCCTTGGCAATTTGCTGGTTGGCGGGAATGTCCTCCACCAGCAGCAGGCGCTTCTCGAAACGCATGAGCGGCGCCTCATCGTGCACGTCGGCGGCGGTCTCTGCCTGACCAACGGCCTGGATGTCACTGACCAGGCCACCCAGCCGCACCGGTTTGGTGGTACGGCGCAGGTGTTCGAGTTCCGGCGGCACGCCCTGCCCCGACAGCGGCGTGACCAGCAACAGGCGGGTGTGAGCATCCTGGGACAGGTTTTCGACCAGCGTGATGCCCACGCTGTTGTAGAGGCAGCCGACATCGACCAACACTACCCGATCGTGCTCGGCCACCGGCGTGAGCTCCTCCACCGTGGCGCATTCGCGCACCTTCATGCCCAGCGCCTCCAACTGGCTGCGGAACATGGCCCGCGTCTCGGGCACCGGTGCCGCCACCTCGGCGTAGAAGTCCTCCACACCGTCTGCGTGGATGGGGTCGGTGTAGATCGGCGACTCGACAAAGGACAGTGCCACCGACATCGCCGTGCCGACCCCGGGGCGCGACTTCACATCCAGCTCGCCGCCCATCAGGTCTATGAGCTGCTTGGCAATCGACAGGCCCAGGCCGGTGCCACCGAACTGCCGCGTGGTGGAAGAGTCCGCCTGGGAGAAAGCCTCGAACACGCGCTCGACCGTTTCCTCGTTCATGCCGATGCCTGTGTCCTCCACGAGGAAATCCACCTGCACCGATTTGTTTTTGCGCAGCACCTCGTTGACCACCAGGTTGACCGAGCCGCGCTTGGTGAACTTGATGGCATTGCTGAGCAGGTTCTGCAGCACCTGACGCAAGCGCACCGGGTCACCGTAGAGCTGGCGGCGCAGGTCGACATTGAACACCAGGTTCAACTCCAGGTTCTTGGCCTGGGCCAGCTCGCCGTACAGGTAGCAGAGATTTTCCAGCAGGTCGCGCAGGGAGAAGGTAGTCTCTTCCAGCTCCAGCTTGCCTGCCTCAATCTTGGAGAAGTCGAGAATGTTGTCGATGAGCCCCAGCAGCTCGTTGGCGGACACATGGGCGGATTCGGCGAAGTTCTGCTGCTGGTCATTGAGCCCGGAGTGCAGCAACAGATCCGTCATCCCCAGCACCCCGTGCATCGGCGTGCGAATCTCATGACTGAGCGCGGCGAGGAATTCACTCTTCGTCTGGTTGGCCTGCTCTGCTTCCTGCCGGGCGCGGCCCATCTCTTCAACCGCCACCTGCAGCTTGTCGTTGGAGCGGCGCAGGTCCAGGGTGCGCGCTTTCACATCTTCCTCAAGCTGCATCTGGTAAGCCAACTGCTCCTGCGCCTTCTGCCGCTGCCGATAGAAGAACAGCGCCACCAGCAACAGCGTGACCATAAAGTAAATAATGAAGGCATACCACGTGAAGTAGAACGGCGGATGCACCACCACATCCAGCACGATCCCCTCAGGACTCCAGACCCCGTCCGGGTTCGCACCCTGAATGCGCAGCACGTACTGCCCCATGGGCAATTTCGAGAAGTCGATGTAATTGCGGTTGCCGAGGTCTACCCAGTTCTGGTCGAGGCCCACCATCTGGTAGCGGTACTGGTTGCGATTGGGAGCGCGGAAGTCCATGGCAACAAAAGAAAGCCCTAGCAAGTAATCGTCAGGATCTAGTTCAATCCTGTCGAGCTCGCTATAGGGTACATCGAACCAAACAGGTGCATTTCCTAACTTAACACCCGTCAGGACAACTTTTGGCGGCATTGCCTTACCCGCCATTTCTGATGGATCAAATGTGATTAGCCCGTAGTTGCTCCCAAAATACAAATGGCCGCTTTCGCCTCTATGCGACGCGCCAAAGTTAAAGTCATTGGACTCTAAACCGTCCTCTACGGTGAAAGTTCTAGACTCATTACGTTCAAAATTAAACTGGGTGAGCCCACCTGAAGTGGCAAGCCAAACATTCCCAGATTCGTCGCCCTGAATGGCCCATACATTGCTGCTATTCAATTGAATATTTGACTGGAAATAGCTGAACCGATTCAGTGATCGCTTCCTGTCAAAGGGCTCCCACATATTGAGCCCACCGCCATCAGTCCCAACCCAAAGCCGAGCTCTGTCGTCTTCGTAGATGGACAATACGACGGAGCTTGAAAGTGTGCCTGGAGTGCTCTCTTCGTGCCTATAAACTTCAAACGTACCTGATCCAGCATCGTAGCGATTCAAACCGTCATCAGTTCCTACCCACAAATCTCCGCTCGATTCTTGGAAGATCGCGTAGACAACGTCGCTGCTTATTGCGCCCGGCGTATTGGCGTCAAATCTGAAGCTTACAAAGCTCTCACTCCCAGCCCGGCGTACGTTTAGCCCGCCGTTGATAGTTCCAACCCATAGATTGTCATCGCGATCGAGGAAAACAGATGTTACCTGATGGTCACTGATGTTAAACGGATGTGGAAGTGACGGGTGATATCTGTTCAGCACCGCGCCCGCATGGTCGAGTTCAATCAATCCGGAAAGATACGTACCAAGCCAAATAGTGTCTTTGTCGAGTAACAGGGAGGTGACCGGCGACTCGTCAAAAATCGAACTGACGATGGCTCCCTGCGCGTCGCGCGCGAGAACTTCCAACCCACTCGTTGAGCCCACAAGCAGCTCGCCGCTCTTGGTCTCAGACACACTAAGTATCGCTTCGTCTTTAAGCCCAGTATGCAGCCCATAGGAACCAATACTCGACTCGAACCCTGTAAAGACTCCGCTAAAACTACCTACCCAAAGCAGACCAGTTCGGTCCTCGATAATAGAAAGCATCCGAAAGGGAGTCGAATCTTGATCGCGAACGGATTCCAGCAAAAAACGGTTCGAAGCGCCATCCAGCCTAGCAATGCCAGAATCAGTCGCAAGAAAGAACGCACCAGTTGTGTGTTCGAGAAAGTCATGAACTTCGAGAAGCTCTACTTCCAGACCGGTCACCCGATTTACAGCGGAGGGGTAGTGGGTCAGACTACCTGAGGAATCTAATTTGAACGCACCATCGCCCCCTGTGCCGAGCCAGATGTTCCCGTGACCATCCAAATGGACTGCAAGAAGGCTTACAGACTTCAAGCGCGACCCTTCTCCACGCATAACGCTATGCGGGGACAACGTATTTGAAGTCAGATTTAGTTCTAGAATTCCGCCTCCGCGAGTCGCAAGAAGCAGCTTGTCTTCGCCAACCTTCACGAAGTCGTTTACGGGATGGCCATCGAGCAGCGGGTATTGAGCAGGCGTATAGTGCTTAAAACGACCTAACCCAGGATGAAAGAGGCTAAAGCCTTCTCTACCGTAGCTAACCCAGAGTTCATCCTCACCGCCTTTGTAAAGAGTGAGCACTTCATCAGAGAGTAGTGATTTCGTCGGATCGCCGCCCGATCTAATAGCGGTAAATCTATAGTTTCGCTTGTCGAGACGATTAATCCCGCCTTGGTACGTACCAAACCAAAGACTGCCACCGCCATCCTCTACGACGCTAGTGAGTCCATTTCCACTAAGTGTATTTGGGTTTGTGACATCAGCACGAAAAACAACGCTTTCCTTTCCATCGAAGCGATATAAGCCTTCCTGCGCTAAGATCCAGAGATACCCCTCAGAATCTTGGAACACCTCATTTACAGCGGCCTGGGAAAACTCTGCCGCTAGACCAAATCTAGAGAACATGAAATTCTCATTCGCGAACACGCCATGAGAAGGCGCGGCGAAAAGAAGTATGAGAATGGCTAGCTGGGCTGGGGCTGCTTTCATCGCTAAATTATGCGATGAAAGTAAAGAAATTTACATCTGGAAGGAATTTCGAGCAACAGCTCACTGCAGCTCGAATATACGACCTAACTTAAAGCGCTAACGCATGCTCTGAGTGCAAGTACACCCAGAGCGGCCGGAAACTAGGCGTGCCTGCCGCCCCGCCAGGTTTTCCAAATCGAACCGGCGACCTTATCACTGGCCGTTTTCCAGATCGAACCGGCGACTTCATCAGACGCATCCTCAAAATTATCTTCTGCAGATGTCAGCTGATACTCAGAGATTCGGACAACAAGTCCACTCCTGCTCAGCAGCTGGAGCTGCTCTTCGGTAAGCGTGGCGCCTAGGTAGCTGATAGACGCAGCAGTCTCAGTAACGCTGCCACCTACAGACTCGACCAGTTGCGCAGCTTCAGTGACATTGGAAACTTTCAGCAGATATGCCTTGGATTTGATGCTCTCGGTAGATGAGTGCAAAGACGCAGAACCGAGCGTACTAAGCGCAATAGCGCCTGCGAACAGACCTGCACGCGTAAGATTTTTCATGACCGCCTCCTAAAGATGCCCGAACCACTTGGGCTTTTGTTTTGGTCTTATAGGAATCGTTTTAAAGAGAAACGCACCTGTGTTTCATACTGGGAGTGACAAGAATGATCGTACATGACCCATTTGGGGCAACGAGTGACATAGAGCGCAAAATACTTACTCCGCGATGCGCGGACAGGTTCACACTCCACCCCTCGCACGCCGGTAGCACCGACTAAACTGGAACCAATCCATGTAGATCGAGGCCCGCTATTGAGATTTGAACTTGCAGCCATCCTCCTGGCAGCACTGCTCCTAATCGTGCCGCACCATGTTTTGAGTAGTTCGCGACATGAAGTTGTGAAGCTTCCCATGTCTGATCTGCTTCCATTGGATATCCCAGGAGATATCTATTACGACCAAACCGGTCATCTTTGGATTGCGGTAGGGAAAAGAGTTTATCGATTCGACGGCTATAGACTTTCTCTCGTTCACGAAGGCCTCGAAGAAGAACCGGCGGCCTCCGTGACAAGTGGGCATATAGCTTTTTCAGAGACACCCGGCGGAGATATCTGGTTCGTTGACTCCAAGGGCAATTTGCTCAAGTACGACACAGAATCTCGGCGCTTTGGAAACGCGCTCTCAGAAAACAATAGGGCAATTGTCGCTGCCGGCATCGAGTCCATTCACTACGACCGCAACGCCCTGCTTTGGATGGCTTTGGACAACGGGAACATCGCGACTCTAAACGTCAAGGACCAGCGGGTGGAACTGATTAATACGTCGACGTATTTCGGTCAAACCGATTACATTACGGGCGCTGTCAGCAGTACCCCTAACCAAATCTGGCTGATTTCGCACAACGGCGTACTACTCAACTGCAGGGCTGGGCATCAAACGTGCGAACAATTCGATTTGGCAGAGCTCGCTGGGAATCAGGAGATACTATTCGAGGGGGTAGAACACCTTGCATCTCGCGATACGGTCATTGTCTCGACGCATGGCCACGGAGTTTTCGAGTTTGATTCAACTAACTTTCGGCTAACTAACCTCCCGGTTCCCTCTCAGACCTCACTAGACAGCTCTCTTATCCGGCACGTATGGAGTACTTATGCGAAAAGTGACGACGGTTTATGGATAGCAACTATGGGTGGGCTGTACGGTATAAGTTCCGATTTTGAGAAAGCGTTTTTTCCAAGCTCTAACTCAGTGAGAAAAGGGGCTATAGCGCTTCAGTTTGAACCGCTTGACGATGAAAGCCTTATTGTCAACTTTGTTGGCGAGGTCTCGCTAATTCGAAAAAAGAGATTCGAGACCTACACATCAGACTCTGGGCTCGTCAGTTCAATGACAACAGCCTTTTCGCAGGCTGGCAGTAACTCAGTATTCGTTGGATCAGTGCAAGGCCTCAGTCAGTTCGACTCGCACAACTTGATAGGCACCGATTTCGCTAGCGCTTACTCAGAAGCTGACTTGGTAGACAGCAGGATTATGGCGCTACATTCCGATGGAAGATATCTTTGGTTCGGCGGCTTCGCAGGCGGCTTGCGACAATTGGAGCTAAGTACTGGCATATCACACAGGCATCTTGAGCACGAAAAGTCGGCAAGCGCGATAACAAAAATAACAGAGCTAGACGAGGAAACGCTGGTCCTCGGCACTGCTGGTTATGGCTTGATAGTCTTTGAGAAGAGTGGTGAGTTTGTTTCACATGTGCCAGTTTCATCTCCAATTTCTGCTTGGGAAAACTTCGTACTCAGTATTTTTAGGGATAGACGGGGGAACCTAATTGTTGGAAGCGTAAACGGCTTAACGATACTAACGCTGAATTCGCAAAATGAATCTACAGTCGTAACCAAATCTACAAAGTACTTAGAAAACAAGGAGATTTACGATGTACTCGAGTCTTCCGACGGATCCATTTGGGTAGGAACTTTTCAAAACGGCCTGTACAAAGCCGGAGCACAAGGTAGTTCAATCGAGACCGGTTTTAATAAAGTTGTGACGTCGCCTCTACTGCCTGACGACACAATCAATGCCATTGAAGAGGACCACCTTGGCATCTTGTGGCTCTCGACAAACAAGGGTCTTGTTCGGCTCAACCCTACCAACAATTCGATAACAGTGTACGACAAATCAGATGGCTTGCTAGATGAGGAGTTCAATGTTGGCGCCTCTCTAAAAGACCGTGAAGGCTTCCTCTATTTCGGCGGAAACAAGGGTTTTGTTCGGTTCAATCCTAGCGACTTTGTAGAACGCCGAACACCTCCTCCACTTCGCCTAACCGAGATACTAGTCCACCGCGATCCAGTGCCCTACGACCCGGCCTACGTCAGTATTCCAGAGCTCGTGCTCAGCCATAACGACCACTCCCTCGACGTCGAATTCAGCACCATGGACATCATCAGCCCCGGGCGTAGTCGTTATAAGTACCGGCTGGACGGCTTCGATGATGATTGGGTGGATATTGGTACTCGCAATAGCGCGACCTTTACCAGTCTACCAGCGGGCGAATACTTGCTGCGGGTGATTGGCGCGGATTCGAAGGGTGTATGGAATTACGACGGAATCAGCTTGCCAATTCGGGTATTGCCTGCTCCGTGGCTGACGTGGTGGGCATTTACTCTTTATGGTGTCGCGATACTCGGATTCCTGATGCTGCTGAAGCGCTTCTATGACACGCACCTTCTCAAGGAGAAAGCGACACAGGAAGCGCGGGACATGACGATCACTGCCACCCTGGCGATGGATGATCTGCAGGACCAACTGGAGACGGAAAACCGTCTGGTGGATAACCTGCGCAAACATTCCGCCAGTAGTTACGAGATGGTGGATGAGTTCCTAACGCTGGAATTGGAGGAGCTCTACGGGGCAGAAATTGATGAACCGCTAGCGCGCGCCAGGCAGCGGCTGCATTGCCTCAGCGCGCTCGAGTCCAGCGTTTACTTTCATCTCGACCTCATCAAGGTCAACTTCAGGGACGCAGTGGACAGGGCGTTTGCCGAGGTCATCAAGGTGTATCCCCACCCGACGGCCGAACTGGTGCTCGCCAATGATTGCTCGGAAACACTGGTATCGGTAGACGTTGCGGCACCACTGCTCTTGCTGGCGCATGAACTGATGCTCAACGCCGTGGTGCATGCCTTCCCGGATTCGGAAGGCATCGAGTGCGTCACAGTGAACTTCAGGCTCGAGGGTGACAGTTGGATTTTCGAGTTATCTGACACGGGGTGCGGGTTGCCCACCGCGATCGACCCGGCCTGCCCCACTACGCTGGGTATGGAACTGGTGGCGCGCGTGGTCTCACGCCTTGGCGCTATGATTGAAGTGAGCAGGGAACGCGGCACCCAGTATCGCGTGACTATCCCGGACCCCGTGCCTGCTCCTACCTAGAAGTCTTCCAGTTCAAAGCGCTGCGCTTTGAGGTTCTTCCTCAGGTGCTCCGGATCAAACACCTGGCCGTTCATGGCCACGTAGACGCCCGGCTCCAGTTGCTGAAGGGCGCCGATGGCGAATCCAATATTGAAGATGGCATCACTCACTCGCAGGCGGGCGGGCTGCATGGCACCTGTAAGGACAATCACTTTATTGGGAATGCCGGCCAGCGCGCGGGCGGTGTAGGCCATGGTATCGGTACCGTGGGTGATAAGAATGCGATCGTGCTCGCACTCCTCCACCGCCTCGCGGATGAGATGGCGGTCTGCCTCGGTCATCTCGATGCTGTCTTTCTTCATCAGCGAGGTCACCGTGTAATGAAAGGTGACGTTGGCCTCGTACAGCAACTCACCGATCTGGGGCTCGCCGACGTGGAACTCGCTGTTGGCGTCGAAATAGATTTTGTCGATGGTGCCGCCGACGGCGAAAACCTGAATATCCATAGAACAGATGCTGTACCAGAAAGCTGACTAGACTGGGGTGGCGTGCTAGTTTACGGGCTCTATGACCTTGATAAAAATAAAATTTCTGGTGGTATCGCTAGGGGTCGTGGCGGCCCTGGCTGCCTGTGGCGGCGGGGGTTCCGGCGGCGGCACGACCGTGCAGGCGCCCACTGATCAACCCGACCCGGCGCCTGAGCCACCTCCGGTTTCGGAACCCGCACCGCCGCGTCAGGTGGATCGCAACTTCACCTACCACGGGGATACACGCGATATCATCGAGCGCAAGTGCGTCACCTGCCACCAGGAGGGGGAGCTGGCGCCCTTCCCGCTGGACACCTACGAAGACGTTACTCTGTACGGCGCCGCTGCCGCGTTCTCCATAGAAACCGGCAGAATGCCACCCTGGCCACCGACCAAGGGTTATACCCCGTTCCAGGATGACCGCTCCCTGACCCGCCAGGAGAAGTACGTCCTGCTGGAGTGGATCGACGCCGGCATGCCCGAGGGCGACCCGGCAGACTACCAGCCGACGGTGGCGGCCGCCGCTACACCGGTGGACTACAACCTCGAGCTGCCCATGCCGCAGCCTTACACCCCCACTTTGCTACCGGATGACCACCGCTGCTTTGCCATCGAATGGCCGGAGGACGAGTTCACCTATGTGACTGACGTCAACGTAATCCCCGGCGAGAAGGAGGTGGTGCACCACGTGATTGTTTCCATCGCCGAACCGGAAGATGCGCCACT
>JANQLM010000029.1 GCA_028280635.1 Halieaceae bacterium
ATCGAGAACCGCCTGCTGACCCATACCCTGCTGGCAGGCCTGGATCAGCAGCCCGGATTGACGCTTATCAGCCCGGCACGGGTCTCGGACCTGGATATCGCCGATGAGCGCAGCCCGGCGCTGGAGTTGGAAGATGGCCGCACGCTGTCTGCCAGGCTGGTTGTCGGCGCCGACGGCGCCCTCTCTGGCCTTCGCCAACTGGCGGGCTTTCGCACTCGCGAGTGGGACTACGGACACCACGCCCTGGTGGCTACGGTGGAAACCCAGTTGCCCCACCGGGCCTGCGCTTACCAGCGTTTCCTGTCCACCGGGCCGCTGGCTTTCCTGCCGCTGCCGGATGCCGCCGGCCGGCATTACTGTTCGATTGTCTGGTCGGCGGAAACCGGGCGCGCTGAGGCGCTGGCGGCCCTGGAAGACGGCGCTTTCTGTGCTGAACTCGGCGCCGCACTGGAGCATCGCCTGGGCCGGGTGCTGGCCAGTTCACCGCGCCTGTCGTTCCCCCTGAGGCAGCGGCATGCCACCGACTACGTCAAGCCGGGCATCGCGCTGGTGGGCGACGCGGCCCACACCATTCACCCGCTGGCGGGCCAGGGCATCAACCTGGGCCTGCAGGATGTCGCCGCCCTGGCCGGGGAACTGCGGGCGGTAAGCCGCCGCGGCGGCAACCCCGGGGATCTGGAGGTGCTGTTGCGCTACCAGCGGCGCCGCGAGGGCGAGAACCTGCTGATGATGGCGGCCATGGATGGTTTCAAGCGACTGTTTGGGGAGCGCCGTTTGCCAGTGCGCTGGCTGCGCAACGCCGGAATGCACTGGGTGGATCGCTCGGGGCCCCTGAAACAACAGTTGATGCGCCATGCCATGGGTGTTCGCTGATCTCGCGCATTGTATTTACATCGGCACCGGGTAGAATTTTGCCATTTCCAGCCGTCTGACAGGAGCGCTCCATGAGCCATACCCCCGCTGAACTGAAGTACGCCAGCAGCCACGAATGGGCCCGGCTCGAAGAGGACGGCACCGTTACCGTGGGCATTTCCGACCACGCCCAAAACGCCCTGGGTGACGTGGTGTTTGTCGAGTTGCCGGAGTTGGGCGCCACCCTGGCCGTGGGCGATGAAGCCGGCGTGGTGGAGTCGGTGAAAGCCGCCTCGGATATCTATTCCCCGGTGGGCGGCGAGGTGGTTGCTATCAACGAGGCACTCGAAGACGCCCCCGAAACCGTCAATACCGAGCCCTACAGCGACGGCTGGTTCTTCCGCGTGAAGATTGACGACGCCTCCGAGCTCGAGAACCTGCTGTCCGCCGAGGACTACGACGCCCAGTGTGCCGACGAATCCTGAACTGAGGCTGCGCCAGGGCGCAGACCGCAGGCTCAGGCAGGGCCACCGCTGGATCTACAGCAACGAAATTGATACCCGGCAGACGCCGCTGGCGGCGTTTGCCCCTGGGGATCCGGTCAATGTCACCGGCGCCTCCGGTGAGGTGCTGGCCTCCGCCTACATGGAGCCCAACTCGCTGATTTGTGCCCGCGTGGTCAGCCGGGCAGCGGATGCGCGGCTCGACGTGCCCTACCTCTGTGGCCAGATTCGCGCAGCGCTTGCACTGCGTGAGCGCTACTACCCGGGCGGCTGCTACCGCTTGCTGTACGGCGACAGCGACGGGGTCTCAGGCATCGTTGCCGACCGCTTCGGGGACTACCTGGTATTGCAACTGCTCGGGATTAACGAACAGGCCGTACAGCTCGACGTTCAAGCTGCCTGTCAACGCTTCGCACTTTTCGTCCAGGGCGAGTTGCCCTCGGACTCGCGCCAGGTCCGTGGTCGAGCCGGACTCGCCGAG
>JANQLM010000049.1 GCA_028280635.1 Halieaceae bacterium
GCGGGCCGGCCGGGGACGTCACGGTGCCCGACCACGCGAATCCAGTCGCGCTCGTGCAGGGTCTTGATGATGTTGCTGCTCACCGCCACGCCGCGAATCTCCTCGATTTCACCGCGGGTGATGGGCTGGCGGTAGGCGATCAGCGCCAGGGTTTCCAGCAGCGCCCTAGAGTACTTGGCAGGACGCTCGGTCCACAGCCTGCCGATCCACGGGCTGAGCTGCTGGCGCACCTGGAAGCGAAAGCCGCTGGCAACTTCCTGCAGTTCGAAGCCGCGATCCTCGCAGCGCTCGGCCACCTGCTTGAGGGCCTCGCGGATATCCGTATTGGCGGGACGCTCGTGCTCCTCGAACAGGTCTGCCATGTTTTGTACCGTCAGTGGCCGGCCGGCGGCCAGAATGGCCCCCTCCAGGATTTGCACCAGGCCGCTGGTGTCCACGCTGTCGCTCACGCTTCGTCCTCGTTATCTGTGTCGTTGTCCGTTGCGCCGGGCCCCGCCTCCCCCACCGGGTCATTGGCAGCCGTATCCGGCGGCTCTCCGTCCATGGAGGTATCGGCGCGTGCCTTGACGTGAATGGGACCGAAGCTATCGGTCTGCACGATTTCCACCAGGGACTCCTTGATCAGCTCCATGATGGCCAGGAAGGTCACCACCACGCCGAGACGGCCCTCTTCGATCCTGAACAGGGATACAAAGGGCACAAACTGCTTATCGCGCAGGGTTTCGAGCACATCCGACATACGCTCGCGGGTGGACAGGGCTTCGCGCTGGATATGATGATGCTCGTACATCTCTGCCCGGCGCAGCACCTCAGTGAGGGCCGCCAGCAGCTCGCGCATGTCGACGTCCGGGTCCGGCCGGCTGCGCTGGATATCCGGCGGTTCGGCACTGGCGGTGAACACCTCGCGTTCAACCCGCGGCATTTCATCAATATCCTCGGCGGCCTTCTTGAAGCGCTCGTACTCCTGCAGGCGGCGGATGAGTTGGGCCCGCGGGTCCTCTTCGTCCTCTTCCACGCTTTCCGAGCGCGGCAGCAGCATGCGCGACTTGATTTCCGCCAGCATGGCGGCCATCAGCAGGTACTCGGCCGCGAGCTCGAACTGCATGGCGTCCATCAGTTCGACGTACTGCATGTACTGGTCGGTAATATCGGAGACGTCGATATCGAGAATGTCGATGTTCTGGCGGCGGATCAGGTACAGCAGCAGGTCCAGGGGGCCCTCGAAAGCCTCGAGGAAAACTTCCAGGGCCCGTGGGGGAATATAAAGATCCTTGGGAATTTCGGTCATGGCCTGCCCCAGCACGACGGCGAACGGCATCTCACCCTGTTGGGGAGACTGGCGCAAGTCAGCCAATGATTGGGGAGGAGTCTGCTCCGCGCTTGTCGCGCTGCTGGGGGTCTCGTCGGGCGCCTCACCGGCGGCCTTGTTGGAGCTATCCTCGACTGATTCGCTCACTGTTCACCTGCTGATTATGGAAGCGGCGATTATACCCCTGGGGTGCAGAGCGCCGCTAGCTCAAGCCGCCGGGGGGCGGCCACAAAGAGCCCCGCCAGCTCAAGCCGCCAGGAAGGGCTCGCTCTCTCCCTTGCCGTCGCGGATTACCAGCGGCACACCCTCGGAAAGGTCTATTACCGTGGTGGGCTCCAGCCCGCAGAAGCCGCCGTCGATCACCAGGTCCACCTCGTGTTCCAACATATGGCGGATATCATAGGGGTCGGTAAGGGGGAACTCGTCGCCGGGCATAATCAGGGTCACGCTCATCAGCGGCTCGCCGAGTGCGGCCAGCAGGTCCAGGGCAATGCGGTTGTCGGGCACCCGCAGGCCGATGGTCTTGCGCTTGGGGTGTTTCAGGCGCCGCGGCACCTCGGAGGTGGCCTGCAGGATGAAGGTGTAGGCGCCAGGGGTGTTGTTGCGCAGCAGCCGGTAGGCGGCGTTATCCACCCGGGCATAGGTGGCCAGCTCCGAAAGGTCACGGCACACCAGCGTGAAGTTGTGGTCCTTGTCCAGCTTGCGGATGCGACGGATGCGGTCCAGGGCATCCTTGTCGCCGATGTGGCAGCCCAGCGCATAGGCGGAGTCCGTTGGATAGACGATCACCCCGCCGGCGCGCACGATATCCACCGCCTGGCGCACCAGCCGCACCTGCGGATTATCGGGGTGCACCTGGAAAAACTGGCTCATGCTGCCCGTCCCTCCAGCCTTTCGGCAGTCAGCAACTCCACGTCGCCGGGCAGCCGGGACACGTCGAAACCCAGCCGCGGTCCATGGTCCCAGTGGGCGTGGAAATCACTACCGACGGAGGCCAGCAGCCCCATCGCCACCGCCAGTTTGCACAGGTCGCGGGTCTGTTCCTCGGTCTGGCGGCCGGAGTAGACCTCCATGGCACTGCCACCGGCTGCTGCGAAGTCTTGCAGGCAACGCTTGAGCTTGGTGCGCGTCATGCGGTACTTCAGCGGGTGAGCCAGCACCGCGATACCACCGGCTGCCACAATCCAGCCGGTGGCCTCGGCCAGTGGAGGCCAACAGGTTTCCACATCACCAATTTTGCCCGCGCCCAGGTATTTGTCGAAGGCCCGGTTGGCATCCTCTACATGTCCCTGAGCCACCATCCAGGCGGCAAAATGTGGCCGCCCGATCTGGCTGACCCCGGCCTCGGCCTGCGCGCCAGCCAGGGCCCCGGGCATGCCCAGTTTCTCGAGGCGCTCGGCGATCAGCCCGGCACGTTCGCGACGGGCGGCATCCAACCGTTCCAGCCCCGCGTGCAGCACCGGGTGATCGATATCCATGCCCAGGCCCACCACGTGAATGCCCACCCCGCTCCACAGGGTGGACAGCTCTGTGCCCGCCAGCAGCTGCATGTTTCCATGTAGCGCCGCCCCAGCTTCCCGCAAGGCGCGGTATCCCGCCACCGTGTCGTGGTCGGTCAGCGCGAACTGCTGTACTCCGGCAGCCACTGCTTCGGCCAGCAGATCGCCGGGCGCGAGGGCGCCGTCCGAGGCATGACTATGGGTGTGGAAATCAATTATCATGGGGCCAGCATTATCCAGACTCCATCACGTCAGCGATAGCTCTCGACAGGCGTTTTCCGCCGGGACGCCATTTTTCCAGCAACTTTTCTCTGCAAGCAGAATCTCAACAGCAACAGGCCGAATATCCAGCAGCAAGGGCTGACACAGAGACCTTTCCATGAAGCAACTCGCGGAATTCATTCCGATCATCCTGTTTTTCATCGCCTACCAGATGCGCGGCGACACCGTGACCGTGGGCGAATGGAGCTACACCCTGGACGGCATATTCTCGGCCACCGCGGTGCTCATCGTCGCCACGACGCTGCAGGTGCTGCTGACCTGGGTGTTTACCCGGGAATTGGAAAAGCGCCTGCTATGGCTGCTGGCGGCGGTTTGCGTGTTTGGCGGCGCCACCCTGCTGTTCCGTGACCAGACCTTCATATTCTGGAAGCCCACGGTATTCAACTGGGTGCTGGCCCTGGTTTTCGGCGCCAGCCACTTTATCGGCGGGCGCAACCTGATGGAGCGCACCCTGGGTTCGCAAATCACTCTGCCAAAGCCGGTGTGGAACCGCCTGCTGTGGCTGTGGGTGGGCAACTTTACGCTGGTGGGCAGCCTCAACCTGGTGGTGGCCTATCAGTTCAGCGAGGCGTTTTGGGTGAGCTACAAGCTCTACTCCGCTTTTGGTTTTACCCTGCTGCTGACTATCGTCACCGGCGTGATAATCGCGCCCCACCTCAGCGAAGAGGACGGCGCCCCGGTCAAGGCCGCCGCGGAGCCCGAGTAATGTATTACGCCATCATCTGCGAAGACGTCGCCAACAGTCTGCCGCTGCGGGCCCAGGTACGGCCCGAGCACCTGCAACGGGTCGAACAGCTCAAGGCTGAAGGCCGCCTGCTGGTCGCGGGACCACACCCGGCACTGGACACGGAAGAACCGGGCGAAGCCGGCTTCACCGGCAGCCTGATCATCGCCGAGTTCGACAGCCTTGAGGCAGCGCAGGCGTGGGCCGATGCCGACCCCTATGTCACCGCCGGGGTGTTCGCGCAGGTAGTGGTCAAGCCCTACAAAATCGTTTTACCCTGAGCACTTTCGGGCTCTCCCAGAACACGCAAAAGGATCGAAGCTCCATGAAATGCCACCTGACGCTGTGGCTGTGCGCGCTGGCTCTGCACTCCGTTGCCGTCGCCGCCCAGGAAACCCGCTACATTACCGACATTCTCTACGTGCCACTGCGCAGTGGCCAGGGCACGGAATTCCGCATTGTCCACCGCGGGCTGCCCAGCGGCACGCGACTCACCGTGCAGGAAACCAACCAGGATTCCGGTTACGCCCGGGTGGTCACGGACAACGGCACGGAAGGCTGGATGCTGAGCCGCTACCTGACCGAGCAGGAACCGGCGGCGGACCGCCTGGAGGCGCTGCAGGCGCTGTACGACAACCTGGTGGGCGACGAAGGCAGCCTGCGCTCCCAATTGGTGGAGGCGCGCACGGCGCTGGACGGCACCCAGGGGCGCGTGGCCGAGCTGGAGCGAGCGCTGAAGACCAGCGAGACCGAGCTGCAGGATCTGAAGCGCCTGTCCAGCAACGCACTGAATCTGGATATCACCAATCGCCGGCTCACCGAGGAAAGCCAGGTAATGCACACCCGCATCGAGGTACTGGAAGCTGAGAACCAGCGCCTCAAGGACAGCGAGGATAGCCGCGCTTTCGTGAACGGCGCCCTGGCCGTGCTGGGCGGCGTACTGATAGCGCTGATTGCCCAGCGCCTGCGGCCCCGGCCGCGCAGCAGTTCGAGCTGGGCCTGAGCCGAGCCCGGCATTTTTAGCAAGCCCCCTGCGGACATTACAGGGGACAGAGTGGAGGAGGGAAGAATGAAACACTGGATCGCCGCACTGCTGTTGGCGGCAGCCACAACGGCCTCGGCGGAAGACCCGCAGGTCATTATCAAGACCAGCTTCGGGGATATCACCCTGCGCCTGTTCGCCGACAAGGCGCCGATTACCGTGGAGAACTTCCTGGCCTACGCGGAGAGCGGTTTCTATGAAGGCACCATCTTTCACCGGGTCATTCCCGGCTTCATGATCCAGGGCGGCGGCATGACGCCACGCATGGAAGAAAAACCCACCCGCGACCCGATCAAGAACGAATCGCGCAACCGCCTGCACCACGAGCGCGGCACCATCGCCATGGCGCGCACCGACGAGCCGGACAGTGCCACCAGCCAGTTCTTCATCAACGTGCGCAACAACTTTCGCCTGGACTGGTCGCCCACCAGTGCCGGCTATACGGTATTCGGTGAGGTGGTGGACGGCATGTTCGTCGTCGACTCCATCGCTATCGAGCCCACTGGCCCGATGATGGGCCACGGCGATGTCCCGGTGACACCGATACTCATCAACGAGGTGGTGATCGTCGGCCAGGACGCCGAGGAACCGGCGGCGGAGCCCGCCGCCAGCGAATGATCGCCCTCAGCGTCAACCTCAACAAGATTGCGCTGATTCGCAATTCACGGGATACCACCAACCCCAGCGTGACCGAACACGCGCGCATGGCAGTGGACGCCGGCGCCGACGGCATCACCGTGCACCCGCGCCCGGACCAGCGCCATATTCGCGCCGACGACTGCCTGGCACTGGGCCCGCTGGTGTCGGGGCTGACTCACACCGGCGGCGGGCCGGTGGAGTTCAATATCGAGGGGAACCCCTTTGCGCCGCCCCGGGCCAGCGACCGCGACGGTGTTGGCGATTACCCGGGGTTTATGGCGCTGATTCAGGAAACCAGGCCCCATCAGGCCACCCTGGTACCCGACGGCGACAACCAGCTCACATCCGACCACGGCTTTGACCTGCGTAGGGACGGAGATCGCGTGGCCGATATCGTCGGGCAACTGAAAGCGCTGGGGGTGCGCAGCAGCCTGTTTATGGACCCGGACCTGGAACAGATTCGCCTGGCCGCGGAAACCGGGGCCGACCGCATTGAGCTCTACACCGAAAGCTATGCCGACGCCTGCAAACAGGATCGCGATGTTGATGGGGTGTTTGGGCGATTTCGCGCTGCCGCTGAACTCGCCAGTGACCTGGGGCTGGGTGTCAACGCCGGCCACGACCTCGACCTCAACAACCTGCCCCGCTTCGCGACGATACCGGGCATCCTCGAAGTCTCCATTGGCCACGCCCTCACCGTGGATGCGATCCGCATGGGCTTCGCCAACGCCATCGCCGCTTACCGCACAGCCCTGGGGCACTGACGACACGCGAATGCTGGTACTGCGACCCAACTGCGAGTGCTGCGACCGCGACCTGCCGCCGGACTCGGAAGAGGCACGCATTTGCAGCTATGAATGCACTTTTTGCGCGGATTGCGTGGAATCGGTACTGCTGAACGTTTGTCCCAACTGCGGCGGTGGCTTTGCGCCACGGCCGATTCGCCCCGCCACCGAGCACCGCCCCGGCGTCAGCCGCAGCCACCACCCGCCCTCACAGCAGCGAGTTCACAGCGCGTACACACCGGATGAGATGACAAACTTCGCTGGGGCGATCGCACCAATACGACCTTCAGATCGGTAGCCAACGGTGGCGGGCGAACCACGCATCATCGACTTCTCGCGGCAATACGGCACAGCCTGGCGCGATTTGAACCTCGCCTGGATTCGCGAGCACTGGGAGCCCGAACTCTCAGACTACAAGGTCCTGGACAATCCCCTGGATGAGGTGATCAAACCGGGCGGGCATATTCTGCTGGCGGAGTTGGATGGCGAGATCGTCGGTACCGTGGCGTTGCTACGTATGGACGATGGCGGCTATGAGTTGGCCAAAATGTCCGTGGCGGAAAGCGCCCGGGGACGGGGCCTTGGCGCCCTGCTCGGTGAGGCCGCCATCGAGCGCGCCCGGCAACGGGGCGCAACTCGAGTGTATCTTGAGAGCAACAGCGTTTTGAAACCGGCCCTCGCCCTCTACCGCAAGCTGGGGTTCAAACAGGTCAGCGGCGAAGCCTCACCCTACAGTCGCTGCAATGTGCAGATGGAATTACGGTTCGCCGGCCCGGGCAACAATCCGTAACGGCCCCCCGCTACCGCCGCGTATTTTCACCGGCAGGGCCACGACGAAAACGCCCGTCGCCGGCAGTTGCTCCAGGTTGGTGATGTTCTCGAATGCCGGGATGTTGCGCGTCATCAGGGCTACGTGGGCGGCAAAGTCCCGCGACTTCCCGTAATCGATGCTGGCGGTGTCGATACCCACGGAGGCGATTTTCCGCTCGGTGGCCAGCCAGGTAGCAGCCTCTTCGTGCAAGCCCGGGAAAGACAGTGCTGCCACTCCCGCCAGACCGCGCAAATCGGTACCCAGATAGTCCGCGGCATCCGGCCAGTAGCGGCTGAAGCCGGTGCGCAGCAGCACGATGCTACCGACGGGAATCCGGCCATACCGTGCTTCCCAGGCCTGGAAGTCCCGCACCTGGATACGGTAGTCGCGATCGCGGGCGGCCGCCGCACTGACATCCACCACCACGGCATCGCCAATCAATTGATCGAGGGGCACCTGGTCAACGCTGCGGCGACCCTTGGCAAAATGCACCGGCGCATCCAGGTGGGTGCCGCCGTGTTCGGCGGTGGCGAAAGAGTACGCCGAGTAGTAGTAGCCTCGCTCTGTCATACCGGCGAAATCCGTGGTCATGCGAAACGGCGCCGCCGTTGGCCAGAATACGGATTCCGAGGAGAGATCATGGGTGAGGTCTACCCAGCGCCTGTCCTCAGCCGCTGCAGGCAGGATAAAGGCCAGCAGGCCCCAGGCAGCCAGAAGTTGCTTCATGCCGACTCCTCCCCGTCCCAATAATCCAGCGAGCTCTCAGCCCGGCCGATGCGTACAAAGGGCGATTGCCCGGCGCCTCCCTGCCCGCTGCGTACCAGGTACTTACCGCTGTCCGGATATTCGCAGACGTCGATGGCGGCCTTGCTTGAAATGGAAAGATAACGCAGTGGCGCGGTACCGGTGTTGGTGAGCTTGTGGGCGTATTCCTCACCGCCCACCGGTGCGCCCAGGGCATCGCCGGCGGAGACCGAATAGCGATGTTCACCAAAGCGATACTCCCCCTCGCCTTCCAGGATGACAAACAACTCATCCTCTGCATGGTGAACGTGAAAGGGGCAGGCTGACTTGCCCGGCGGCACCTCGGTCAGCACCGCGCCCAGCGATGCCAGCGCGAGCGGTCCGGCAATATCCGCATCGCGGCTGGCATAGCCCGAGCCCTGCTCGAAAGCCTCCATTGGTAACTCAGCCATCGTAATGACGGGTTGGTAGGTGCTACTCATATGCTGCCCTCCTCGCCCCAAGCTTAGACGATCCCCGCACAGTCCACCCCCGCCCTCAGCTCGCATAGATAGATACCCGGCGGAACTCCGGCGATTCGTCCAGGTCCGGCAGGGTATTGCTCTGCCACTCCCCCAGCTTTTGGTAGCGCGGGTGCGCGAAGTCGCGAATACGAGAATCCGCCACCAGCACCTGCTCGGCACGATCGGCCAGGCGATCCAGCCAGGGCAGGTTGTCGCGGTCATAAAGCACGTCAGCCACCAGGATGGTGTCGAAATGCCCCTCGCAAGTCTCAAAGCAGTCCCGCAATTCGATCGACACCTCGTTGAGTTCCGCGTTGGCCGCCGTGGCCGCCAGGGCATCGGGATCAATGTCGCAGGCCACCACCTCGGTGGCGCCCTGCAGAGCGGCGGCGATGCCGGCCACGCCGGAGCCGCTGCCGAAATCCAGCACCCGCCGGCCGCGAACCCGGTCCGGCTGTTCCCGCAGCAGGCGCGCCAACACCTGGCCACTGGCCCAGCAGAAAGCCCAGTAAGCCGGGTAGTTGAGCACCGCGTCCATCTGCTCGGCGGTCAGCGTGTGCTGGGGGAAGTCGTGATTCAGCAGGAACAGTCGCAGGGCCGGCTCATCGGGCAGCGCCTGGCACTCGGCACGGGCAAAGGGCAAGTGTTGCTGCAGCAGCCCGGAGAGCTGTATATGCTCGCGGTGTACAATAGACGCCATCGCGCTCGACTCTTCTCTCATGACCTACATCGTACCGCCCTGCGAGGAATCCGTGGATATCCTCTACGCCGATGCGCACCTGCTGTTTGTACGCAAGCCACCGCTGCTGCTATCGGTGCCAGGGCGTCACCCGGACAACCAGGACTGCGTGATCAACCGCATCCGTGAGACCCACCCCAGCGCCTCCATCGTGCACCGGCTGGACCTGGACACCTCCGGCATCATGGTGATCCCGCTGGATGCGCCCACCCATTCCCACATCAGCCGGCAATTCCAGCGGCGCCAGGTGCGCAAAACCTACGACGCGGTGGTCTATGGCCAACCAGAACAGGACGCGGGGGAAATAGACCTGCCCATCGCCCCGGACTGGGCCAATCGCCCAAGGCAGAAAATCTGCTCCGAGCGCGGTAAAACCGCGCTCACCCGCTATCAGGTGGTAGAGCGCGAACCGGACCGCAGCCGGCTGCTGCTGAAACCCGAGACCGGCCGTTCTCACCAGCTGCGCATCCACCTCGCTGCCATTGATCACCCGATCCTCGGCTGTGACCTGTACGCCCACCGGGAAGCACTAGGCATGGCGCCGCGACTGCTGCTGCACGCGCGTTACCTGGGCTTCACCCACCCCGCCAGCGGCACGTGGATAGAACAGCACTGCGCGCCGGAATTCTGATACAGATCATGTGGGTATACGCGGCAGCGGCTAAAATACAATAAAGCTGTCGTGAGATAGTCGAGGACCACATGGACTACGCAAAACAAAAGGCCGCACTGGAAGCCAAGCTGGCCGATCATGAAATCCGGCTGGCGGGCGTCACCAAGGACATTACCAAGACCCTTTCCAGCGACTTCGCTGAACAGGCCACCGAACGTGAGAACGACGATGTGCTGGAAGAAATCGGCAAGGAAACGCAGCTGTCGATCGCCCATATCAAGGCCGCCCTGCAACGTATCGAAGACGACACCTACGGCCTTTGTGCAGGCTGTGGCGAGGAAATCGCCCCGGGCCGGCTGGAGGCGATTCCGGAGTCTACCCACTGCGTGAGATGCGCTGACAAGGCGGGCTGAGCGCGGAATCAGCTTCCGGCGGAGCCGGCTTCAGCCCAGCTCATCCACATTTTCCCGATAACTGCACCAGTCACTCCAACTGCCCGGGTACAGGCGCGCACCGCGATGCCCGGCCAGTTCCAGGGCCAGCAGGTTCACACAGGCCGTCACTCCTGAGCCGCAGTACACCACCAGTTCGCGGTCCGGCGGCAGCACCGCCAGCCGTTCACGCTGGGTCTGAGGAGGCAAGGCCAGCCCCTGCTCGTCACTGACACCCTGCCAGGGGAGGTTTAGCGCACCGGGAATGTGGCCGGCCACCGGGTCGATGGGCTCTTCCAGGCCCTGGTAGCGAGGTGAGTCGCGGGAATCCACCAGTTGCGCACCGGCCTCGCGCGCCCGCCGTACTGCCTGCATATCCAAGGTGCCGCTGAAGTCACCGACCACCGGAGGCGTCACCGGCGTCGCCACCGGGGTGGCGGTATCCAGCCCGCCGCCAGCGGCGCGCCAGGCGGCCAGACCGCCGTCCAGCAAACGCACGTCCCGGTAGTCGAGCGCGCGCATCATCCACCACAGCCGGGCGGCAAAGGCGAAGCTGTTGTCATCGTAGGCCACCACAGGTGTCTTGCGATCGATTCCCAACTGCGCCAGGCGGGCGGCGAAATCTGCCGCCGCCGGCAGCGGGTGTCGGCCGCCATGCTCTCCCACCGGGCCGGACAGGTCTCGCTCCAGGTGCAGGTAGTGGGCGGAGGGAATGTGGCCCTCAGCGTAGGCACGGGCCCCGGCCCCGGAATTGCCCAGGCTGAACCGACAATCCAGCACAACAACTTCCCCGAGCCGCGCCTGTAGCGCTTCCGCCCTGATCAGGGTCTGTTCAATACTGTGCTCAGCCACCGTGAATCCTCGCCTTGTCTGCCCGCGTATGCATTCATAGAATCGAACAATCACAGGCTCCGGACAAGACCTTGGTATACAAGCAACGCACCGGCAACGACGACATGATTGTCGCGGAACCCAACCGCTCCGCAAGCTGGCAGACCAACAAGATTGTGCTGATCCTGATGTGCTGCCTGTCGGGAACGATTGCCATGGGCTTCGCGGCGATCGGCGCCTGGCCGATCCTGCCCTTCGCGGGCCTGGAAATGGCAGCCCTGGGTGGCGCGCTCTACTACGTGTGCTGGAAACTGCGCTACCGCCATGTGATTACCCTCAGCGGTTCCACCGTTCGCATCCAGAAAGGGCACTATTTCCCGAAGCGGGAGTGGGAAATTGCCGCCGATGATGCGGCCCTGTCAGTGGTCCCCGAAAAACACCCCTGGGACGGGCCCACTATCAGCCTGTTCAGCAAGGGGGAAGAAATCTCCCTGGGTGAATTCCTCAACCGGGACGACAGTCTCAAGCTGCTCGGTATGCTGCGCGGCCGATTGCGGATCGGCAACCATTCACCGCGCAGCAATCGGCCCTTCTAAGTACATTGGTTCAGAGCAGCCGGCTAATGCTCTTTGACGCCGCGATTATCCCCTGGTCAAAGTACTCTTCGTGATTGATTTCGATGCGATCCAGGTCGTAGAGGTAGTTCACCATCATACCGGCCGATTGCCTCTTGCCCTTCTCTGACAGGTCTGCCGCCCAATGCAGGCGGTGCAGGCGGGCACCGTTGCCGAGATGAAAGCGCGCCACCGGGTCACGAGCCAGCCGGCCGCTCTTTTCGCACAGCAGGTAGTGGGCGCAGAGCTTCAGCAGGGCATCCCGCACCTCCGCCGCCACCACCTTGCCGACCGGTTCGCGCACGGACTCGTGCAGTGATTCGTCCACCAGCTCGCTCAGGTCCGCCTTCGCCAGCCACTGGCTGAAACCGGGAATCGGCGACAGGGTCACAAAAGTACTGACCCCGGGGCGTTCCGCCAACACTTCCTCGACCACCTGCTTGATCAGGAAGTTGCCGAAGGACACGCCGGCCAGTCCGGCGTGGCAGTTGCTGATGGAGTAGAACACCACGGTATCGGCGCTGTCCGCCGGGTTCGAGTCAGCGCTGGCCAGCAGTGGAGCGATGGCCCCGGGCACTTCCTCGGTAAATGCGACTTCAACGAATACCAGCGGGTCCGTGGGCATGGCCGGATGGAAGAAGGCGAAGCAGGCGCGGTCTGAATCCAGCCGGCGGCGCAGGTCATCCCAGCCGTTGATGGCGTGCACCGCCTCGTAGGCGATGATCTTCTCCAGCACGCTGGCCGGCGTATCCCAGCTTATGCGGCGCATCTCCAGAAAGCCCTTGTTGAACCAGGATACGAACAGGTGCTTGAGGTCAGAATCCACCGCCCGCAATTCGGGCATGCTGCCCATGGCCTCACGCAGATGACCGCGCATGGCCACCAGCGTGGCGGTGCCGCCGTCTGCCATATTGATGCGGCGAAACAGTTTCAGTCGCGGCGCCTCCACAGCCCGGCTCAGTGCTGCAAGGTGCTCGTAATCGGGCGATTCGCGATAGGCCTCGGCACTGGCGAGAATCTGCCGATCGTCCACCCCGAATTCGCTCAACAGGCTGTCGAAGAACTGTGGGCGCTGGTCTGAATCCAGCAACTCATAACGGCGCGCCACCTCGACAGCCAAGGCCAGTCCGGAGGCTTCACCGCGGTGCTGAATCAGTTCCCGGCACAGCTCGGTGAGAGCAGCGGCGCCGCCCAGCTCCGGGTCCGGCGCCGCCATGCGACGGGCCAGGATCTCCCTGCCGACTTCCACTACCGATGTCAGGGCTTTGCTTAAGGCATTCACAGGCACACTCTCAAAGGAATACTCTCAAAGGAACACTCTCAACAGTACGGTCTCATACAATCCGGCTCACAACCGCCACTCGTCTCGAACGCAACGGCGCCGCGCTCAGTCCTCAAAACTGCCGTGACGGCCAGCGCCTTCGGCGAAACGCGTGGCGCCGGCAACGGTCTCGCCCGAGCGCACCACGGCCACACCACCCTCGAATTCAACCGCGAGGGCATCAGCCTGGTCCATACCCCACTGTCGGTAGGAACTCATGCGGTCGTTGCGCATACAGAGTTGCGGAAAAGCAGCGATCTCCGCAGCCAGCGCCTGGGCGGCGGCGAGGGCCTCGCCCTCGCCCACCAGGCGATTCGCCAGCCCGATCTGGAGGGCCTCGGTGGCGTCCACGGCACGCCCGGTCAGAATCATGTCCAGCGCCCGACTGTGGCCAATCAGGCGTGGCAGGCGCACGGTGCCACCGTCGATCAGAGGCACGCCCCAACGGCGACAGTACACGCCGAACACCGCCGTGCTATCAGCCACCCGCAGATCACACCACAGGGCCAGCTCCAGGCCGCCGGCCACCGCCGGGCCCGAGACTGCCGCTACCACCGGCTTGGACAGCAGCATGCGGCTCGGCCCCATGGGCCCGTCGCCCTGCGGCGACATGCGGTTGCCGCCGGCCCCGCTGGAAACAGCCTTGAGGTCGGCCCCGGCGCAGAAATAGCCGCCGGCACCGGTCAGCACTGCGACATCGGCATTCGGGTCGGCGTCGAAGTCGCGAAAGGCGTCAGCCAGCAGGGCCGCGGTTTCTGCATCTACCGCATTGCGCACCTCTGGCCGACTGATGGTAACGGTGGTGACCCGGTCATGAGTGTCTACCTGCACCTTGCTCACCAGCTGATCTCCACTTCGAGCTTGGATTCCTCAGATTCGAGCTCCAGCTCGATCTCCAGCTCTACCTGGTCCGCCACGTCCACCCGTAGGATCTTGCCATGGCGGGTGAATTCCACCTCGTTGTGCCGGGCCAGTGAATCGGCCAGTTTGCGCAGGTAAGCGGCGGCGCCCTCCCGGCTCAGCTGATGCTTTTCCTTGATTTCCAGAATATCCATGGCCCTCTCCGAGCAATTAGCAAGCGTTGGGCAGCACAGTCGCCGGATGCTCAATGACGTCGAGCGCTGTGATGCAAAGAAAAGACAGAATCGCTCCAAAGACAGCGCGGAGCCTGGACCATAGCTGGCGGCAGGCCCTACGGCCCACCTGGGCCCGGCCAACCGCGCCAGAGTCCGGCAAACACCCCACTGAACCCGGGGCTGTGGGATCTGGTCAGTTGCCAACGCCGTTGTTGTGAGCGACACGGCGCTGTACTTCCTCACCCATCTGCTGGCTGCCCTGGCGGATAGCATCCCATTCGCTCTGCTTTTTGCAGACCTTGCAGGCAATGCGTGTCCCGGTGGGCGCAGCGGCGCAAACCAGAATCAGTCCAAACCTCACCGACAAGGTGACGCTCCCTCGAAACAAAAAAGCCGAAACGCGCGACCCATTCGAACCAGGGCCCCAACAGTCAAGATAGCCTGCTGGCGAGGGGCACGCCAATGCGTTGGATCAAGTCATGTGGCGAGGCAAGTGGGCGAATGCCGCTGAAGGTGCAGCCAATCGCCCACCCGCGGAAGTCTGTGCCGGCGTGAGCGAACAAAACGCTCTCGCCCGGCCACAGGAGTAGAGGGTGACTAGTCCCGGGTGTCGTTGCTGTGGGTGGCGCGACGCTGCACTTCTTCACCCAGCGCCTGGCTGCCGCGGCGGATCGCATCCCACTCGCTCTGCTTCTTGCAGACCTTGTAGGAAATGCGAGTACCCGTCGGCGTCATCTTCTCGCACTTGATCGGGTCCAACGGACCTGCCACCTGCTCACCCGCGGGCGCGCCATCCGCGACCACTAGCGGGGCAGCCTGGTCAGCCGCTGACTCCGAGCTCGATGTGCCGGCACAGGCGGTGAGTGCCAGGGCTGTGAGTGTCGCGCATACCAGCCTGCCGGCATTACTCGCAAGGCCGATCAACGGCGTTTCCAATTCCCAAGACCTTTCAGTTCTCATCTCTCAATCCCCTGCAGCGGGTGGCACGCCAGGCATCACCCCGGTGTTCGGTGCGGCACGTAAACACATACGGCGCATCACCCACTGGATAATCATTCAAAAATATACATGCGCTTGCATGTATAACCGAGGGCAAATCCGCTTGTCAAGATAAATGCAATCGCATATAAATTCAAAATGGATGCGCCACATATACCCGACAACAAGATATTGGCCTGGATTGAGCTGATACGCTCGCAAAGAACCCTGCTGAAATACATCGAGAGAGCGTTGAAAGATGCGGGGCACCCACCGCTGACTTGGCACAACGTGCTGCTGGAACTGCTCAAGGCCGATGACAACGGGCTCAGGCCCACAGAACTGGAGAACCGGATTCTGCTCCCCCAGTACGGACTCTCAAGACTTCTGAATCGCATGGAACGCGCGGGACTGATTGCCCGCAGCAAGGACCCCCGGGACGGCCGCAGCCAGATCATTGAAATCACCGCACTCGGACGTCGCGTGCAGGCGGAGATGTGGCCGGTGTACGCGACGGCGCTGAAGAGCGCCTTTGGCGACAAACTGACTACCAGCGAAGCAAAGGGACTGTTCGAAGTGCTGGCCCGCTTTCGCAGCGAGGAGGAGCCAGCCTAGCTGGTCGCCAGCGCCTCTCGAGCGGCGCGGCTGGCGGTCCACTTCAGGCGCAGTTTGCGGAACCAGGACAGCTTGTCGACGAACAACACGCCATCGAGATGGTCCATCTCGTGTTGCAGGGCAACCGCATGCATACCGCCCAGGGCGCGCTCGAACTGCTGGCCGTTGGCATCACGGGCCCGCACATGCACCTGGGTGGGCCGCATGACGTTGCCGACGATACCCGGGACCGACAGGCAGCTTTCCTCGACGATGCCCAACCTGGCCGTTTTCACAATCTCTGGATTGATGTACACCTGGGGGCCGTAGTCATCGCCGGGCACGTGCACCACCAGCACCTGCTCGAGGACGCCTGCCTGTGACGCGGACAGGCCGATGGCGGCGCTGTGTGCCAGCGTCTCGAACAGGTCTTCCACCAGGCCCCTCAGGGCGCTGTCGAACACCTGCACCGGCCGCGAGACCTGGCGCAGGGCCTCGTCCGGATATTCGATAATGTCCAGAATTGCCATGGGCCTAGGCCACAACTTCCGATGCGGCCTGTTCCGGCCGACGGTCGACCAGCGCCTGGCGAACCAGCGGCGCGGTGACCAGTATGGTGACCAGCAGCAGCCCCACCTCAATGCCATAGACCGCCAGGTAGCCGGTAGCGCTGGCGGAACCCGCTGCCAGCGGACTGACGGCCGCTTCCACGGCATTGACAATATCGCGTATCGCGCCGCTCAGGCCCATACCGACACCGGCTGCTGTGGCCTGCACCGCACCCCAGGCACCCAGCGCCAGCCCCACCTGCGCGCGCGGCGCGAGGTTCATGGTAGCGGTGAGCGTGCCGTGCCCGAACAGGGCGCCGCCGAAGCCAATCAGGAAATTGCCCATCACAAACAACAGCGGTTGCTGCAACGGCGCTGCCGCGATCACCAGCAGAAATGCCGGCACACCGATGAGCGCACCGCGGCGGGCGATCACATAGGATTCAGCACCCGCGGCAATCACCTTGGAAGCCAGACCAAAGCCCAGCAAGCCACCGGCGGCAAACAGCGCGGTGAGCAAGGTCGTAGCACTGACCGTGAGATTCAGCACATGGCCGCCAAAGGGCTCCAGCAGGATATCCGCCATGCCGAAAGCCATGGTGCCGAGGCCCACAATAGCCAGGCGGCGCAGGGTGTGTTCACCCTCACAGAACTTCGCCCAGGCGTCGCGGAAAGAGGGATCCGGTCGCGACGCAACAACACCGCGCTCTGGCCGGCGCGGTTCCTGTTTCCAGACGGCGACAACATTCAGCACCAGGGTGGCGATGGCGGCGGACTGGATTACGCGCACCAGGCGCCCCGGGCTGAAGTCCACCAGCAGCGCACCGAACAACAGCGCGCTGACAATCATGCCCAGCAACAGCATAACGTACATGAGGCCCACCACCCTCGGATGGGATTCCTGCGGTGTGAGATCGGTGGCCAGGGCCAGACCGGCGGTCTGCACGGTGTGCACACCCGCCCCAACCAGCAGGAACGACACGGCGGCCGTGAACTGCCCCACCCAGGGCGCGATGTTGCCAGATTCACCCTGCTTGGCCAGTACCAGTAGCGCGAAAGGCATCAGCGCAAAGCCCGAGAACTGGGCCAGGGAGCCCTTCCAGATAAACGGTACGCGACGCCAGCCGAGAGCACTCTGGTGATGATCCGAGCGGAACCCGATCAGGGCGCGCAAGGGCGCAAACACCAGTGGCATGGCCAGCATAATGCCCACCAGCGCGGCGGACACATTGAGTTCGACAATCATCACCCGGTTGAGTGTGCCGACCAGCAGCACCAGGGCCATACCGACCGACACCTGGAACAGGGACAGCCGGAACAGTCTGCTCAGCGGCAAGTCCGGGGTGACAATATCGGCAAAGGGGAGAAAGCGCGGGCTCAGGGTTGCCCACGTGTGCAGTAGTTTGAGTCGCAGCCGGCTCATACCCAGGTCGCCGCAGTGCAGGAAGAATAGCTCCGGGGCAGCGGCCGCCGCCCCAAAGAACTATCCCTTATCGCGGTATCTTGTCCGCCTGGATCAGCCGCCGAAGAAGGCAGGGAACCAGGTGGTGTTCTCAAGAATGGCGAAATGTACAGTGAAAGAAATAAGTGCTACACCACCCAGGAACAGCGGAATGCCGATAGTTGGGTTGACGATGCACCAGATTTTGCCGTTATTCATAGCAGTCTCCTCCGCTTAACCGAGCCAGGGGCTCAATGAATAGACGAGAGCGTGTGCGATCAGTGAGATCACAAAAAACACGCGCGTGCCGTCAATGATGTACTTGTGGACCTCTTCTGACTCACGAATGGTCAAGCCAGTGGGCCACACCTTTTCTGAAGTATTTTCCACGATTGCATCCTCCGATACCTATGGGTTGTCGCGGCTAGTCTGCGAGGCAGCTTTTCGCGTAGTTAAGAGCCTAAGAGGGCTCCGGGTAAATGTCAAGTTTTGTTGTCTTTTCAATGTGTCTATTTTTGTTTACACATCGGGCATAATAAAACCCTCGGACCTGAAAGGCGGCAAACATTGCCGCCCGTCAGGTATTGAGGGTCAGGACGTCAGGAAATGCTTGCGTTTGGTGAGAGTCGGCATGCCGATCATGGACGAGAACGGCGTGGCGCCTTTCGTCTTGAACGACATTCCAAAGGACCCGGTCTTACCCGCATTGCGGCTGCTCTGGGTGCCCATGCCCACCATCGAAGACAGCGGCGTGGCGTTGGCGGTCAGTGGATTGCTGCCCATCCGCAGGCCATCCGTCAGCGGCTTGAACCAACGTGAAAAGTGGCTCAAACCCTCCTGCTTGGTGCTCAGGCCCCAGAAATCGGAAAACGGCGTCTCGCTGCGCGTCAGGGTCGGCCACCCGAACAGGGAAGAGAAAGCTGCCGGGCGCTCGGTCCAGGGCACGAAGGGCTCCGGGGGCGGCATATGCGACAGCGGCAGCGGGTTGTGAGCATCGAGAATCTTCTCGGCCTTCAACATGGTGCCAAAGGGCGGCTGAACTGCCACCAGGCTATAGCCCTTGTTAACGTGGTCTGCATAGTAGCCAGCGTGCTCACCGAGAATACCACCCACCCTCAGGGCCGCTGCAGAATCGCTGGCGGGTCCGCCGCCCATTTCGCCACCGGCGGCGGCGCTCGGCGGGGTGTAGCGAGTGACACTATTTTTAGAGAAACCAGCTTCGATCAGTGCGTTGGCCGCATTCGCTGCCTGCCCTTCAGTCTGGTACATCCGCGCTTGAAACAACATGACACACCTCCCGTGTAGTCAGTACTCGTCCAACTTCTGTTTAGTGTACGGGCCGGTTTCACAACTGGACCTCCAAAGGCCATAAATTTTTTGAGGGTTTGCTTTCTACCCCTCTGTATCACGCGAGCGACCGGCTCAAAGGCCGGCGCAAGCTGCTCAGGCCGCGGCGAGCGCCTGGTCGATGTCGTCGAGAATGTCATCGATATGCTCAATGCCCACCGACAGCCGCACCATGTCCTCAGACACCCCGGCGGAGGCCAGCTCCGCCGCGTCAAGCTGCCGGTGGGTGGTGCTGGCCGGGTGACAGGCCAGGGACTTGGCGTCGCCAATGTTCACCAGGCGGAGGATAAGCTGCAGCGCATCGATAAAGCGGGCGCCCGCTTCCATTCCGCCTTCGATGCCAAAGCTGAGAATACCGGAGGCCTTGCCCCCGCAGACCTTCTCGCAAGTGCCGCGGTAGGCGCTGTCGGGCAGTGCGGCATAGTTGACCCAGTTGACCCTGGGGTGGGCCTCGAGGTGCGCGGCCACCTTCTCCGCATTCTCGCAATGCCGCTCCATGCGCAGGGCCAGGGTCTCCAGGCCCTGCATGATCAGGAAAGCGTTGTGAGGTGACAAGGCGGCCCCGGTGTTGCGCAGCGGCACCACCCGGCAACGGCCAATGTAGGCCGCCTCGCCCATGGCCTCGGTGTACACCACGCCGTGATAGGAGGGGTCCGGGGTGGTCATCACTGCGAAGCGCTCGCCCTGGGTCCAGTCGAATTTGCCAGAATCCACGATGGCGCCACCAATAGTGGTGCCGTGCCCACCGATGTACTTGGTCAGCGAATGCACCACGATATCGGCGCCGTGATCGAAGGCCCTGCACAGCAACGGCGTGGCCACCGTGTTGTCGACGATCAACGGCACGCCGGCGGCGTGGGCAATCTCCGCCCAGCGCTGGATATCGACGATATTGCCAGCCGGGTTGCCGATGGACTCACAGAACAGTGCCCGGGTGTTGCCGTCGATTGAGGCTGCGACCTTGTCGAAATCATCCGCGTCCGCAAACCGCACCTCGATACCCTGGCGCGGGAAAGTGTGGGCAAACAGGTTGTAGGTGCCGCCGTACAGTTGCGAGGTGCTGACAATATTGTTGCCGGCCTCGGTGATAGCCTCGATGGCGTAGCGAATGGCGGCCATGCCCGACGCTACCGCCAGGGCGCCGATACCACCCTCCAACTCCGCCAGCCGCTGCTCCAGCACCGCATTGGTGGGGTTCATGATGCGGCTGTAAATATTGCCGGGCACCGCCAGATTGAACAGGTCGGCCCCGTGCTGGGTATCGTCAAAGGTGAACGACGTGGTCTGGTAGATCGGGGTAGTGGCGGCGCGACTGGTGGGATCGCCTTCATAGCCCGCGTGCAGGGCGATGGTTTCCGGCTTCATGGCAAACTCCTGTGTATTGACAACTACCAGTATCCCACCAATACGGCGCCCTCGCAGCGCGATTTACGTGCATGCCTTAAATACCCTGACTCGAAAGCCCGCCTCTACCCGGCCGAATCATAGTAGAAGCGCTCGTGCACAATTGCGCCGTCGCGCCACTGCGCAACAACGACTTGTTCGACGTGAATGTCGTTACCCTCAACGTCGACCCAGTCCATAACATTCTCATACAGGGAAACACCATCGCCGACGCCTACTTTCCTGACTTCGAAGCTCTTGAACTCCTTCACTGAGGCAACGAATGCCGCCTCTCTTTCCAGATTCGCGGCCAGCCCCACCGTGGCACCATAGGCGGGTTCTTCCATTACCACATCGCCGGCATAAAACTCGTGCATCGCATCCATGATGCGACCCTGAGCCAGATACTCGAGCATCTCCTTGATCCGTACGTTCTCCGCCATTGCTTGCTCCTCACGGTGTATGACGCCGCTACCAACTATAGTTGACCTCTACGCCCAATACCCTGGGCTCTGCCGTGCGGGCGCTCTGCTCAGGATCACCCGTGATGTCATTGAAACTGACCGCGGTCACCTGGGTCGCATAGTCCTCGTCAAACACGTTGCGGCCGAACAGGTAGGCTGACCAGGTATCCGCCACATAGCCCAGCTTCAGGTTGGCCACCCAGTAGTCCTCCACAATAGTGGCGGGATCGTTACAGGGTCGGGCTGAACAGGTTTCGCGCTGGCCGACCTCGTTACCGTCCGCATCGAAGATGGGTTCGAACGCGACCCGGTTGGGATCGTTGGTTTCCGCCGAGAAAAACTCGTCAGACCAGTTCACGTCGCCGCTGATCACAAAACCGGAAGAATGTTGGTAACTAAATCCCAGCGCCAGTGTCCACTCCGGCGCATAGGGGAACTCGTTGCCCGTGTATTCGAAGGTGTCACCGTCGTATTCATCAAACTGGGTATCCAGGTAACCGATTGCGGCGAAGGTCGTAAAACCGTCGAACCAGTTGCTGTCGATAGACAGCTCGCCACCAAACAACCGCGACTCACCGGCGTTATCCGGCACGGTATCCAGCGGCACGCCATTGGCGCGCCCGAAATCGCTGGTGCGATTGACCTGCTGGTCCTGCCAGTCGGTGTAGAACAGGTTGCCATTAACCTGGTGACGCTGGTCGAACAGCGACGCGCGCACAGACAGCTCGTAGGTCCAGGCTTCCTCGGGGTCGAACTCGTTGCGCTCGCCGCTGACGATCGCGACCCCGACACCGCCGGCCCGGTAGGCTTTCTGAGCCGTCGCGCCGAGTATGATGTCATTAGTCAGCCGATAGCGGGCACCCAGTTTGGGCAGGAACGCGTCGTACTCAGCTTTGGTTCTGACTACTTCATCCTCTGGTAATGGGAAGGGTAATGTCACATCGGTCGTGGTGATCGTTTCGTTGCGAATATCACGCTCTTCGTCGTCGTAGCGGAAGCCGCCGATCAGTGTGAAACGGTCACTTAGGTCGTACTCCCACTCTGTGAACACCGCGCGATTCTCTTCTTCATTGCGGAAGTCGCGCTGCTGGAGGATCTGCTCAAAGGGGTCAATCCCCAATAGCGCGAGCAAGTCCGGGGGGAGACCCAAGAAGGCCACGCTGATACTGAGATTGTCGATAGACTGATTATCGAAGTTACCCGCGTACACACCCACAATACCTCGCAGCGGGCCGCCGTTGTCATAGTTGGCGCGCAACTCGAAGGTCTGGGAATCGTCCTCCTGCTCCCGGTCGATAAAAGACAGGGGCTGCGCCGAATTGTCGATATCCTCCAGGCGCACGTAGTCATGCTCATAAAGGGTGGCGATCGCAGTCAGGCTCCAGGCATCGTTGATGCGATAGTCCGCCTGCAGTGTGTTGATCAGGTGCTCCGAGCCCTCTTCGGCTGGCCCGTCCGACAGGTTCACCCGCCGGTCCGGGAACTGGTAAAAGTCGACCAAATCCTCGCCGCCGGTGGAGTCGGTGTAACTGATCGTATAGCGCAGTTCCAGGTCTTCACTGGCAGCCCAGCGCAGTTTGCCGCGCACATTGAGGAAATCTCGTGGATCGTAGTCCTCCCCGCGGGTGGGGTTGCGCACCCAGCCGTCAGTCTCGCGCTTGTCGACGGCAATGCGGGCCGCCAGCTTGTCATCGACGATGGGGATATTCAGGGCACCGGCCGTTTGGTAGCTGTCCAGCTCGCCATACTGGCCGCGCAGGCGGCCACCGAATTCATTGAACTCCGCGTCAGCCGTATTGATGACAATGGCACCGCCAATGGCGTTCCGGCCCTGGGTCGTGCCCTGCGGGCCGCGCAGCACTTCGACCTGCCCGATATCCCAAGTGGAGTACGGGCCAAAGAAGGTGGACTGGTTATTGGGTAGCGCGGCACCGTCAACAATTGTGTTAACCAGCAGACCGGCACCCCCGCCGAGGCGTTGATCAACGCCGCGAATGGCAAAACCCTTCTGGCCGAAGCTGGAGCTGACATTGGGCGTGCGCAGCACTACATCATAAAGATCGATGATCGAGCGTTGCTCAAGCTCTTCGCCGGTAAACACCGCGATACTGGTGGTCGTCTCCTGCAGAGTGCGGCCGAGTTTCTCTGCGCGAACAATCACTTCTTCAAGCCGCTCTTCGCCCTGGGCGTAGCTCTGGGAAGCCATAGCCAATGGAAGCGCAGCAAGGGCAAGCAGATGCGGTTTCGACACAATAGGATTCCTGATTATTTTCGAAACGCGACTTTAAATGATAACCATTATCATTTGCAATAATAGGGCCAGCGTGATGTAATTTTTTGCGTCTCGAAGCAACCACATCTCATGCTGTTTGTGTTCTCACTGGCCTACCTCGCCGCCTTTGCCCTGTATCAGGGCAACGCAGGCCGTTGTGCAGTGCCCGACGCGCCCGCCAGGCTGATATTCGCACTGCGTCTGGCTGGCTACGCGCTGCTGGCTTTACTCGCTGTGATGTCCGTTATCACCTGGGGCGGCGAGCGCGGTATCCCCAGCGCGTTGGTCGCCCTGTGCCTGGCCGCCCCTTTGAGCTTGTTGCTGGCGTCACGATGGCCGCAGGCGCACCTTGTCAGCGCACCACTGGCTCTCCTGGCAGCAGTCATGGGCCTGACGTTATGAGTATGCGGGGGCTGTCCATGAGTGTTCTCGCCTTTCTTTTCACCTCGTTTTTTAGCGCGGCGATTATCGTCATTGGTCCCGGTGACTTTGCGAACCGCACCCTGTGCACAATACTTCTCAGCCCATTTGTCTGGGGCCTGGCGATGTTCTACTGCTACTGGGATGAACTTGCCTGGCGACCGACGGCAGCGCTCAGTGCGGTGACTGCCGCCTGCGCTGTCGTCGTCTTCATGTTCGAGGTGCGCCTCTAATGCTTCGGGATCGCCTGAAGCGCCTGAACCACCTACACACGGTTATAGGCATCGTTTTGGGCTGGCTGCTCTTTGTTGTCTGCTTTTCAGGTTCGGTGGCAATGTTCTACGACGAAATGGTGGACTGGGAAGACCCTGACGTGCGGCAAAGCTCGATTGAAAGCCCTGCCGTCCCCATCAAGCCGATGGTCGACGACTTCAGGAATCGGCATGAGGGTGAAGCGCAAAACCTGTTTATGTCTTTGCCGGTTGAAGAAGCGCCCTACTACCGGCTGTTTGCCAGTTTCAAGGACAGTGATGGAAACACCACGCGCCACTCGGAGCGGTACCATCTTGTTACCGGCGAAGCGATTGGCGACAAAGCAGAAGGTCCGGCCACATGGCTGCTTCGGTTTCACCAGAATCTGCAGATAGAGCGCCGCCTGGGTCGCTCGCTGGTCGGCATTGCCGGTGTATTCATGCTGGTGTCCCTGCTGACCGGAGTCATCATCCATCGCAAGATACTTCGGGACCTGTACAAAGTGCGCTGGCATCGATCCATGCATCTCAAGTGGAAAGATCTGCACACGGGTCTGGGTGTATGGACGCTACCTTTCAGTATCACGATCTCCTTTACAGGTGCCATCCTCGGCCTCGTGGTGCTGTTCCTGCCCATCCTCGCCCTGCTTGCGTTCAAGGGTGACCAGGAAGCCGCGATAGAAGCGGTCACCGGCCCTCCGCCGGCGCCAGCCGGTGTCGTTGCAGAGATGGCGCCGCTGGAGGACGTGATTACCCGCATCAACAACAACACAGCCTATCGAGCGCACGGGGTAAGCTTCGAAAACTACGGCGATGCCAATGCACGTTACAAGGTGTTTGCCGAAACAGAGAGAGAACTGGTTCGCTTCGTGCAGGTTGACGCCAATGCGGTCACCGGCGAGTACGACAAACCCTCTGTACTGTTCGGGGCGCTTCCGGAATCGGCGATAGGGCGCGTTTATGCCGCAATCACACCGCTGCACTATGGCACCTACGGCGGTACCTTGCTGAAGGTCGTCTACTACTTCGTCGGCATGGTCGTCACGCTTTCTATCGCCATTGGCACGCTGATCTATCTCGAGCGCCGCCTCGATGGCCCCGTGGGCAAACACAGCCGCGGTTTCTATGTCGCCATCAGTCGCATCAATGCCGGCCTCACGGCCGGGCTCGCGCTGGCGTCCATCGTTATATTTTATAGTGATCGCTTGTGGGGCCTGTTCACGGAAGATCGTGGTTACGCTACGGCACTGGTGTTCCTGGCCACCTGGCTTGCCGCCATCGCCTGGGCGCTACTGCCGAGAGACCCTCGCCTGTCGGCCAGGCAGCTGTTGTTGCCGACAGCCTTGCTCTGTATGGCGCTGCCAATCCTTGATGTTGCGACCGCGTCGACGGCACCGCAGACCCATGCTGCACTGGTGGTCAACCTCGTCGTCGCCTCCAGCGGCGGCCTGCTTGCAGCCTACCTCTGGGTGAGTCGCAAAGTCCGCGCCGGTGAAGCTGACGCGCTAGCTTCCAGTGCTTCGCTTGTGTCGCTGCCCTAACGAGCCCTAAAACAGATACCGCAGGCGAGCCACAACGGTGCGCTCCTTGCCGACAAAGCAGTCTCCCCGTGCCAGGCAGGTCGCCAGGTACTCCTTATCCGTCAGATTGCGTACGTTCAGGGCCAGATCCCAGGGCCCGCGGTTGTAACCCAGCATCAGGTCATAGAGCGTGTAAGACGGTGTCTTGAGCTGATCGAGTCCACCGTAGCTGGAACCCACGTAGCGGGCACCGATTCCACTGCGAAAGCCGTCCAGCGCACCCACCGGTGTGTAACCCAACCAGGCCGACGCCTGCGTGTCCGGCACGCTGGCGATATCGAAGCCATCGGCGTTCTCTGTATCGAGCTGGCTGGCATTCACCTCAAGGGTAAACTCGCGCCAGGCGAGCTGGGCCTCAAGTTCAATACCTTTAACAGTGGCCTCACCCCGCTGCTGTTCAAACGCACCGGGCAACGCCAGCGGATCCGGCAGATTGGTCTGTTCAATATCAAAGTAGGCCAGAGTGACAATGCCGGGCCAGCCTGCAGGCTGGTACTTGACGCCGACCTCCCACTGCTCACCACGCTGGGGGTCCAGCGGCTGACCGTTGCCATTGTCCCCAATAACAGGCTCGAAGGACTCGGCAAAACTGGCGTAGGGTGCCAGCCCGTTGTCAAACTGGTACAGCAGGCCTGTGGCAAAGGACACTTCATCATCCTCCTGTGCGCCCGACCCCGCGTCTGTTTCAGTCTCGTCGTAACGCACCCCCAGCGTCAGGCGCCAGTTGGCGACGCTGATTTCATCGTTGATGTATATGCCGATATCCTCAGTGCTTGCCGACGGATTATCGGTGTACTGGGCATTCAGCCACTCAGCCGGTGGGACGTTGCCGAACTCGGGGTCGAACAGGTTGATCCAGTAGGTATCGCCAAAAGGCGTTGTGGGTTCTCCCGGCTGGAAGGCGTAGCCCACTGCGTAGGCATAGTAACCGTCGTCATCAGTTTCGATATCCTGGTACTGCACGCCCGTAAGCACCCTGTGCTCAAACGGCCCCGTGCGGAAGTGCACACGCAGCCTGGCATCGATGGCTGCCTGCTCCGAGGTGGCGTCGCTCTTGAAGAAGCTGCGAGGGACGGTACCGTCGAGGTAGAGGCTGCCATCTGCGTTGCGTATGTACCGGTCCTCACTGGTCCCGAAGGATGGCCAGGCCTGCTGGTAATCCGCTTCACCATCCGTGTAGCGGGCCGTCAACTCACCACCGAACACCTCGTTGAACTGGTGATCTGCCAGCAAGGTCACCGAGAGGGTTTCCGCATCGTAACGATTGAAGGAGGGCTCGCCGAGAAACGCGTCCGGGTTGATACTCCGGCCGTTCTGGGCCGGCTCGAGCGTGCCCACCACCGGCAGGAACTGGGCCGCCGTGTCGCTCTCGGTATCGGTGTAGTTCACCAGTACCGTGACGTTGGTATCGATGGAAGGCCGCCAGGTGATGGACGGTGCAATCACCAGCGATTCATCGTCCACATTGTCGACCTGGGTTTCCGCATCGCGGTACAGCGCCACCATGCGGTACAGCAAGCTGCCATCGCTGTTCAGCGCACCGGTGGAATCCAGGGCCAACTGGGTGCGCTCAAAGTTGCCGATTTCCAGCACCAGTTCGTGGCGGGATTCTTCCCGTGGCCGCTTGCTCACTACATTGACCAGGCCGCCCGGCGAACCCTTGCCGAATAACACCGACGCCGGTCCCTTCAGAATTTCCACTTGTTCGAGCGTGTAGATGTCCGGACGCACATTATTGTAATTGCCGAACAGCGATTGCAGGCTGTCCTGGAACTGCGGGACATCCAAGCCTCGCACGCGCACCCAGTCACCGCGCGTCGCAAAGCCGAAGGTCTCCCCCGTGACACCCGCGGAATAGGTGTAGGTTTCGTCTAGCCGCAGGGCGCCCTTGTCGAGTATTTGCTGCTGCGTCTCGATGCTGACGGAGCGCGCGGTTTCCAGAATCGGAATATCCGACTTCAGCGCCGAGTAACGCGAGAGACTACCGAAGACAACAACTTCCTCGATGCGCTCCTGGTGAACGCTCTGTTCCTGCGCCTGCAGACTCGCATGTGACGCACCCATAAAAAAGGCAGCGCAGAACGCTGCCAGAGACCACTTCCCCATGGATCTACCCCTTCTAATGCATGACGCCTTGTTCGCCGGCGTCTCCTGATAACAAACGGCTGCGCCTCCGCGCCAGCCCTCACTTCCGTACTGCTAGTGCCCTAGTGCAGCCGCCTTTTGCGGCCACGGTCCTCGCCCTCTGCGTGAAGCCGATTCTGTTGCAGCTTTCGTAACGCCAGGGTGAACAGACTCATGGAGGCAGAACTCCGTCGCCGCCAGGTGGCAACGTTGGCCCCCTCCAGCGCCAGACCGGTATCGGCGATCCGGGCGGCCTCTGAGACCAGCTTCATCGCCAGTGGCCAGTCCTGACAGACGATGGCACCCTCCGCGCTACCCATCGCGCTCCTCCAGGCCCGCTCTGCCCTGTCTTCATCCGTCTCGGGAATCTTCAACTCCTCCGCCTGATCGCTGTCCAATGGCGTCTGCATCTGGTCAAAGACGTCTGCTCGGCTACCCATGGCATCCTCCTAATGCAAATGATAATGATTCTCATTATTATGTGATCGATGAATGAGGTCAAGAACTGACCGGCATGAAATCCACGGTGCGGCCTTCCGCGGACCCGCAGCGGTAATGAGAGCTCTTCGGGGAAGCAAAACTGCTTGCACCTTTAATGAGAATGATTATTATTTACTTTTCAGACATCCAGGGTGTCATACGTGGACACCAAAGCCATACGCGGGCCACAAAACGCGGCCTTCGGTTGTCAGGCGCACAATCTGAGAAGGCACCGCGCGACGCGGGAAAGGTGGTTTCCCGCACGTTCAAACAGGCGGATGCAGCGCCTGTCTTCTGTGAATGCGGTTGGTATTGGAACGCTCTTGTTGAACTTGTTGAAGCTTAAAGACTATGTCGTCCAACCTGCTTAGCAACTTACTCAACGCTCGTTTCTGGCTGTGTGGGCCCCTGGGATTTCTGCTCGCTGTCGTCGTCATGCTCGGCATGGCGCTCTGGTTCCCTGGTGGGGCCGCGGATATTGACAATATTGTGCTTCCGCTGGTCCTTTTCCCCGCCCTGTGGGCGGGGATTTTCTTTTTCGCCTACCTCGAACCACGGCTGAAACGTATCTGGTGTGTGTTCGCGTTGCTGGGCATTCCCAATACGGCGCTCATCGCCGCCCAATTCTGGTCCTGACCATGTTGAGAGCCCTGTCTGTGCAACTGCCACAAAGAGAAACCAAGGCCCTGGTGGCACTGCATGGCTGGAGCGCCGTGCTGCTCGGCTTACTGCTCTACGCAGTGGTCATCACCGGTGCTGTCGCCGTCTTTGCGGAAGAAATCAGGCACTGGTCGGTGGGCAATGTGGCCTCCCAATCACCGTTCATCCAGCCCCTGGATAGATGGGTGCGCCAACATGCCGGAAACGTCGATCCGGCGCATCTGGAAGAGGTGACCCTGAGCACCTCATCGTCTGGCCACCTGAATATCTTCTATCACAGCCACATCGATCAGCCCGACGGCACTATAGAGGAATACGGAGACGCCGTTGAACTGGTGGTGGCCACGGGTGAGGTGCTCAGCCACCGGGTGACAACCGCCACCGAACTGCGCGAGCAGGAAAACGCCGGCGCCCTCGCCCGCTTCATTGTCAGCATTCACACCGAGCTCCACCTGCCCCGCCCGTGGGGCCTGATGCTGACCGGTATTCTTGGGCTGGTTTTGCTGGTGTCGGCTATCTCTGGCTTCCTGATACACGGGCACCTGTTAAAGGAAGCCTTTACCCTACGCCGCGACCGCAACCCCCTGCTGACCAGGCGCGATGTCCACAGCCTGGCAGGCACCTGGGGCCTGCCGTTCGCTTTCGTGCTGGCGTTCACCGGCAGCTTTTTCAGCTTCGCCGGGGCTTTCGGTATCCCCGCCATGGCGATGGTGGCGTTTGGCGGTGATCAGGAAACTATGATTCGCACGCTCATTGACCAGCCTACCATCGAATCCAAGACCCCCGGGCCGGCAGCCAATCTCGATGCAGTCATAGCCGACGCGACAAGGCGCGCCGGCGTGGCACCCGTTTTTGCCAGCGTCAGCGGTTGGGGAGTGGATGCCTCGCGTATCACTGTGTTCGCGCCCGCCAGCGACAACCGCCTGACCGGCCGACAGTTTTCCTACGACGGCAACAGCGGCGAATTCCAGCGCGAAAAACCCGCGCTCGGCAAAGTGCCTTCCGCGGGGGCCACCGCCGTATCGCTAATGGCGCCGCTGCACTTCGGAAACTTCGCCGGCATCCTGTCCAAGCTGGTATGGGGAGCGTTGGCTTTTGCGCTGTGCTATGTGGTGATCACAGGGTTCACGCTGTGGCTGAAGCGTCGCGAGCACGAGCCCGGCTGGGTCTGGCTGCGCCGAGGCCTGCTGGCGTTCGGGCACGGTATCCCCATTGCCATGCTCAGTTGCGCTCTCGCCTACTTCCTGGCGCCGATATTGGGCGGCAACGCCTTCAGCGCCGTGCCGGCGAGCTTTGTTGCCGCAGCCCTGCTGGTGCTTGGGTGGAGTGCCCTGACCAGGGACCTGGATGCGCTGAACAGCAAGCTGCTGGTGGTGACCATCATTCTCTGCGGCCTGTTGCCGGCCACCCGACTGATGACCGGCGGTATCGGCTGGCTGGACGCGCTGTGGCAGGGCAATCTCGCTGTGCCGATGCTGGATGCGGTGTTTCTGCTGTGTGCCGTGTTCCTCGCGATTCAGCGCCGCGGTGTCAGCGCTACCGCCAACAACGATCCTGAACCTCTAACGCTGGCGACAACCGGTACAGGGCAGCAGCCATGACTACCGCCTGGCTGACACTGTGTTCGACATTGTTTTCGGGTGTGTGCTTTAGCATCCTTTGCCTCAGTGATGGCAAGCGCTACCGCCGCCATGAGCAGCCCCTGGTGCTCCCTGGCGGGCTTCGCGCCCTGCTTGGCTGGACCAGTCTGCTGGCACCCCTGCTAGCCCTGATAGCCATTGAGGCCAATGCGGCACTGCTGTGCTGGCTTGGCGCGCTCGGCCTGTTGGGCTGGACGCTTGGGGTATGGCCCGTCTCCACGCGGGAGCTAGACACGCCGGAGAAAGCCGATGCAGCACCCTGAACCTGGCCGCCCGGTGCGCAAAGCGCTGGCCTGGATAGCCTGCCTGTCGGTCTTCTTTACCCTGTATGCCTGGAGCTGGGTACTTTTACTGTAAATCGCACTGGTATCAACATGAACAAAGCACATCGTCTCGCCCTGCCAGCCCTGTTGCTGGCGGCATTCTGTATTTCCCTGCCTATTCCCCTTCCGGCCTATGATGAGGCGCCAGAGACAGGCAATGCGAGTGAAGGCCGCCAATACACCTTTGCCTGGCAGTTCATGGAAGGTGACGGCATGGCGCCGCGTGGGGGCACAACGAAAGGCCCGGAAATAGAACTCGTCAGGACGCCGGGGGAAGCCTGGGAAGTGTTACAGGCAGAAGGCCTTAGCAAACTCGAGCGCGACCGGCGTGCCATTCTCGCCATGGCAGGCCCCTATCGCACCAGCTTCGATTTCATTGAGACCGTCGGTTTTACCGTGGGCTACACGCCCGGCAAACCGTACCAGTCCTGGGGCACGGAGTACGTGTACGTGGTGACTGACGAACCGAAATTCATCAGTCTGCAACACGTACTGGTGATGCGCATCAAGCAGGAGGACGGCAGCATCAGCGAGCCGATGGTGGTGAAGCACTGGCGCCAGGACTGGCGCTATGAGCAGCGCGATCTTCACACCTACCGCGGACACCAGGCCTGGGAACGGGATCGCCGCAGCAAAAGGGAAGTGCGGGGCCAGTGGACCCAGTCCGTCTACCAGGTGGATGACTCACCCCGCTACATGGCCAGCGGCAGTTGGGAGCACTACGCCAACTACTCAAGCTGGACCAGCGAAGAGACCTGGCGCCCCTTGCCTCGTCGCGAATTCAGTGTCCGCGACGACTACCACGTGCTGGTCGGCACCAACCGCCACACGATTTCTCCCACCGGCTGGGTGCAGGAAGAACACAACCTGAAGGTGGTGCTCAACGAAGCGGGTGAGCGCACGGCAGTGTTGGCCCGGGAGAACGGCCTGGCGCGCTATGAGCGCATCGCCAACTATGACTGGAGCGCCGGCAACGAGTACTGGTCGCGCACCGGGCCCTTCTGGGCGGAGGTGCGGGGTTACTGGGACACACTGTTCGAAGACAGGCAGCGTGTCGAAGTCAGTAAATCTGCCGGCGGCAAGCCGCTGTTCATGGCCATGTTTGAGCTGGCGGACAGTACCACAGCCGCAGATTTCGACCGTGCGGTCGCCCGCAGGAGGCTCGAGGAAACCATGACGCCCTATCTGGGCACTAGCGACAACTGAACCACTGCCCTAAAACAAATAGCTGATCCCAACCCGGATCTGGCGGGGTATATTGGGACGAGCGCCAAACGGACGACGCGAGACAATCTCCTGCTCGTCGGTGAGGTTTTCACCGATCAACCGCAGGGTCAGGTCGTCGGTGATCGCGTAGGAGCCCGCCAGGTCAATCGTGGTGTACTCCTCGGTGAACTCACCGTCCTGGTAGCTTCCGCGGCCAGGCACCTCACGCATCTCACTGATGTACTTGATGGCGAGATCCAGGGTCCAGTCAGCCGACGCCAGACCGACTTGTACCCGGGCCTGGTGGTCCGGCGTATAGGGCAATTCATCTCCTTCCCGCACCGCCAGGCGGATGCCCTCGAAGAAGCCCGGGTTCCACTGCGAGAAGTTCGACAAAAAGGACTCCTGGAACGAAGACTCCGTGAAGGTATACACAACGCTGATGGGCATCCAGATGCTGGACGTCAGATTGGCGGTGTAATTCGCAGTAAACTCAACCCCGGCGATTTCGATCTCGCCGCCATTGAACTCTTCACCGACTTCGCAGCCCGGGTCAGACACCCGACAGCGGCCCAGCAGGTTCTCATAATCACTGAAGAAACCAATCAGGTCCGCGCTGAGCTGGCCATCCTGGTAGCGCACCCCATACTCGTAGTTGATGCTTTCCTCTGGATCGACGTTATCGGCGGCACCCGGGCTGGCCGGTGAAAAGCCCCTGTGGACACCCGCCAGCAGACCCCAGCGATCGTTCAATGCGTAGAACACTCCTGCCCCGGGCAGGAACACATCCTGGTCGCTGTCGACCCGCGTTCCCAGCAACAGGTTTTCCGCATCGCCTTCGATGTATTCGTAGCGAAGCCCCAAATCGATGCGCCACCGGCCTACATTGATAGTGTCGCTGACGAAAGCGGCGACAGCATCGGTTTCCCATTCGTTGACAAGGCTGGGGGCACGGTCGATGCCGTCCGCCAGGAGGCGGCCGTCTTCGATGAGATAGCTGAAGCGGTCGTGGTCGCGCTCAACGTAGTCGTAGTGATAGCGCAGGCCGCCTTCCAGCGCGTGCTCCCAGGCGCCGTGCTGCAGGCTGTGCTTGACGCGGAAATCGATACCCCTGGACTCGTAGGAACGATCAAAATCCGTTAAATCAAGGGTCTCGAACTCGGTGCCATCGGAATCAACTTCGCCGCGCAGCAGGGCCAGCTCACGCGGGTACTCCTCGGGGTTGGCGAGGATCACCGAAGCCTCCGGTGCGCGCGGGTCGATAAAGCCCTCGAACTTAAACCAGGCCCGCGTGTAGTCGTTATAGTAGGCCCTGGTCGTGAGCTGCCAGTCGTTGTTGAAATCAATGTGATGAATCAGATGCGCCTGCCAGTGCTCCGAGTCGAAGGCATCGAGTTCACTGGACACATAGCGGCGATTTTCATCGCGATCAAAGTCGTCGTCGGTGAGGCCGAGATAGGTTTCATCGGAGTCTTCATCCGCATACCCCAGCTTGAGCTGAAACTGCTGTTCGAAGCGCGCGTCGTATGCGCTGCGCCATTGGATCTTGGCGTTAATATCATTGCGCTCAAAACCGGTGTCGCCGCCGGCGTCCAGGTCCTTGAAGCCGTCCGAGCTGTAGCGCAGCCCGTCAATCCAGTAGCCCCACTGTCCAACGGTGTTGCCATAGAACAGGCGGTATTTCTGGTAATTGTCGGTGCCGTAGGTGGCTTCGATGCGCCCTTCCTGTTCCAGCGGTACCGGGGCCGTTACCATGTTCAGGGCACCCCCCACCGTATGCGGCCCGTGCTGGATGGCGGAGGGCCCCTTGAACACTTCGATGGCGCTCATTCGGTTGATATTGGGCATGTAGTAAGCAGCGGGGGCCGAATATGGCGCCGGCGCAATCAGGATGCCGTCTTCCATCAAGGTCAGTTTCTGACTGCGCTCCGAGGTGGCCCCGCGCAAGCCGATATTGGGGCGCAGCCCGTAACCGTCCTCAATGCGCAGGTAAACGCCTGGTACCTGGGTCAGCAGGCTGTTGATATCGGTGCTGTCGAACTGAAGAATCTGCTCCTGGTCGACCAGGGCCGCCGAGCCAGACATCGTTGCAATATTGGCGCGCCCACCGGTGACCAGGACTTCCTCATAGATCCGGTCCTCATGGCGGCCTGGCGGGTCTTCCTCCTGGGCATGGCTGGCCTGCGCCAGAGCTGCGCATACCAGCGCTAGCGCTATCGGGTGTGGCCGGCTGAGCGGGCAACACAGCCGCGGCGGCCCGATAGACGTCGCGAAATTGTTCGGCATCGGGCTCACCTCTCAGTCGCCATCGGAAAAGTTGATACCCAGATCAATCGCCAAACTGTCGGGTATCTCACGTTTGAAATTTCCGTCCAGGAAGCCCAGCGTGACCTCAAGCATTTCCGGGTCACGATCGGCGATCGCCTGGCGGACCTGGCTGATACTGTCTTCCACCGCCGCAATCTCATTGAGCTGTCCCACAGACTCCATGTAATCGAACACGCTGCCGGAACTGCCCCGCTGCCCGCGCAGCAGCACTTCCACTTCGTCGATGGAGGCATCGATCGCCTCCCAGGCATGGCCGCTAATCGGTGCCGCTGTGGTCACCACATTGCGCGCCTGCAGGTAATCCAAAAACTCCTGGCCTGAGATGAGTATCTGCGAGAACGGCTCGGTGCCGTCGTCCAGTTGATCGGACAGGAAGAGGCTGCGATAAGGCTCGCCGCTACCGAGGTGATCCACCAGCCAGCCGTTTTCAACATAGCTGGCCTGGAAGCGCAGCTGCCCGGCGAGGCCTGCAAGCACTTCACATTTGCGCGGTGCAAACTGGAACTCAGCGACGATATCAGCGGGTGCCGCACTGTTTTCACCGGTGCTGGTTTCAAAAATGACCGACTCCAGCGCCAGCAGGCCCACCCGCTGAAAGGTCTTACCGGCAAAATAATCGGCATCTAGCGTCGTGCTGCTGGAGATGTCGTCGGCGATTTCACTGCGGACTGTTTCCAGGTAGTTGGTGCCGCGCAACCTGAGCGAATCGATAAAAGTAAAGGCGGGAAACACAAAGTTGTCGTTAAGCGGACCGAAGTTGTAGAGAGACAGCCGATACCATTGTTCAAACGCATCGCGCCAGCGGTCCTGGAGCTGCTCCAGAGTGACGGCATCAGGGGCCGAACAAAACGACTCCGCCGCGGACTGCAGGCCGGCCGTGCTGGCATGAAATTCCTCTACCGCGGGCAGCACCGCTTCGTCCACGGCAATCGTCAGGGTGGCCTGCAGATCGAACTCCGGCACGGGCGGCGGTTCTGGCACCGGGCCCTGGCTGTCGTCAACACAGGCCACCAGGGCTGGCAGAAAAGCCAGCAGGAAAACACACAGGCGCGGCATTGAGCTGCATTCTCCGCCTAACACCTGTTGTCCTCGCAACACCTTTGTGCCCACAATCATGACGCCGCACCGGTGATCAGCAAGTGGTTGTCCCAACGGTAGCCAGCGTTCTTCGAGCGTTGTTCGCGGCGCTCTTTCAAGGTGTGACCGTCCAGCTCTCGCATCTCCCCAAAACTGTTGCTGATCACAAAGCCGGCGCGCCCGGGTGTTGCGGCAATGCCACACACATCGCGCAGGGCGTGATAGCCGGCCAGGGCGCCGTCATCAATACTCCAAAACACTGCCAGGCTGCCACGCGGGCTGGTGTAGCCAGCCAGACGGCTGTGATTACAGATGGCAACGCTGCCGGTGTAGTCCCTGAGCCTGTCGATCAACACACCCGGCTCGGTAAACAGATACAAGGCCCGCCCAGGCTTGTGCACACCGGCCAGAGGCACGCGATCGTTGTGGCCCGTCGCTGCTCGCTGCACTTGAATCGCAAAAGCCACCGTTCCGTCCTCCGCCACGTCCAGGTGCCGGATGCTGGATTTCGGCTCCTCCACGATCTGAGCGTCCAGCAGCGTCCCAGTTCGCGCATCCAGGTAGCTCAGGTTGGAATGCATGGTATCGAGGTTGAGCGGCTGACGACCCGATGCGGGGCGGGTAAGAATGCCTCCGTTGGCGACCACCAGTTGCTCACCGCCCGGCATCAGCCGTATCTCGTGGGGTCCGACACCGTAACTGGGCCATTCATCGAGTAACGCGTAGTTTTTCGTATCGCGCAACACTATCCTGCCCTCGCCGGCAGCAATGGCGGCTTCGGTAGTGAAAAGTACGCTGCCATCGGCGCTGAAGCAGGCGTGTCCAAGCAGGTGGCGGTCCTCACCACAGCTAAAACCATGCAAAACCTCACCACTAGCAAGGTCAACTTCCACGGCCTGTGTACCTGGCCGGCGGGCGATCAGCACAACGCTGCCGGGACGCAGCGGATGCTGCACCATGCCGTGGCCTCTAAAGCCAGTTGGCACTGAGCTGATCGCTGCCGCTTCGGAGTGCAACCAGCCCAGGCCGTAAGTATTCTGTGTATCTCCCTGCGCTGACACCCAGCGCTCCGGGTGTATGAGCGACGCCTGTAGCGGCAGCGGTAATGCTGCAACGCCGAGTAGCGCAGCGACACGTTTCACCAAGGCCCGGCGTTTGACCCGCATGGAACAAGGCATTGAGGTAGAGGTACTCACAGGGTCTCCAGAAAGGCGATCATGGCCTCACGTTGGTCTATCGGTAGCGCAACGAAGTGCATCCGGGCACGCATCGCTTCGCCTCCGTGCCAGAGAATCGCCTCCTCAAGATTGCGGGCGCGACCATCGTGCAGAAAGCCCTGTACGCCGTTGATCTCGGGGCTGAGCCCAATGCCCCAAAGAGGCGGGGTGCGCCACTCACTGCCAGTGGCCCCGTAGTCCGGCCGGCCATCTGCGAGGTCGGGACCCATGTCGTGCAGTAACAGGTCCGTATAGGGCCAGATCACCTGATGGCCGAGATGCGCGCGCTCGCCCCCGAGTACAGGGGTGGTGAACGTCGGCTGGTGACAGTCCGCGCAGCCGGCCTGGTAAAAGTGCTGCCGGCCAGATTGCGCTACTTCATCCCGGGCTCGCGCGCGCGGCACCCCGATATTTCGCACAAAGCCGGTAGTCAGTGCCAGCAAGTCAGCCGGCAGCTCAAAGCCTTCCGCATTATTGCCGGACGGTGTGCGCCGGCAGCGCTGCTGCACGGGGCTGCAGGGCTGATCGGGAAACAGCGGGTTGCTGATGCCCAGGTCACCCTGGAAAGCGGCTGCCACAGTAATGGTCAGGCTGGGGCGATTGGCTTTCCAGCCAAAGCGTCCCGGTACCATGGCTGCCTGCTCCACATCCCAGACCTGGTTGCTGCGACCGCTGATCCCGTCGCCGTTGGCATCCTCAGGATCGGCCAGTGCATCGATATCGGCCTGGCTGATAGCCTCGAGCAAGCCCGCGCCGTGGATGGTCGGCGCCGCGCGAAGGCTGGTCAGCAGATTCTCCGACAGAGGCCCATAGCCCAGCTCCTCGATACGCGGTTCCGGGAAACGTAGCGTGGTTTGTGTGCCGTCCGGGTATTCGAAGGCCTTTTCTCGCCAGTCGATATAGACCCAGGCCTCCGCCGGTGCCTCGGGGTCCTGGGCCGGCAGCACCGGCGCGATACGGCCCCGCAGCTGATGGGAAAGCGCCGTGGATTGCACCTGCACCTGATCCCCGTAGACCGGATCAGGCACCGATCCCAGTACCTTGTCCTGGCCTGGAACACTCAGGCGCAGAATGGCGGTGAACAAGGGTGTTTCAGCGGTCTGCGGCACCGGCCCTCGGCCGCCGTTGACATGACAACCCAGGCAACTGCGGGCATTGAACAGTGGACCCAGTCCGTCGCGCGCATCTGTCGCCGTCGGCGCTTTGACCCAGGGCTGGTGGGCCAACGCCTTGCCGGCGTGGAACATCGATAGGTCCGTGTCCGGCAGGTTGGCCGCCGGCAGCTCCGATGATGCAAAAGGTGTGAAGGCGACGCTGCCCTCCCCGCCAGGCATGGCTTCGCTGGCCTGGTATACAGGTACGGGTAGCGAGCGCTGCGCGCATCCGCCCAGTAACAGCGACAGAGCGAGGCAGCAAAACCGGGGAGTGTTGAAGATGAGTGTTTTCACAAGCCTGTAAACAAATGAAGGCCGGGGCAGCCACACCGCAATGGCATCGCTGGCCCGGCCTCACTGCGCTTTGCGCTAGCCGCAGGTGGTGTCCGGGTTGGTGGTATCACACCCGGAGGCATCGTCATCGACCACATCCACCTCAACGGCCAGTACCTCCGCCAGCTCTGCAATCGAAATAGACTGCAGGTTCAGCGAGATAATGGTTTCGAAGATCGGGTTGTCCTGGTTGCGGCTGGCATCCTGGATCAGCACGTCAAAAGGCGAACCGGCGCGCGCTGAGGCGTCCAGCTCCTGCACATTGGCCTGGGTCGCCGCCAGACGGCTTTCCAGTTCAAACACGACCAGATTCAGGGATGAGCTGTCGAGATCTTCCGCGTAGTCATCGAAGCCGTAGCCATCCACAGCACGGCCCGTAGCATCCACAATACCGTCGAGATCACTATCGTAACCGGCATAGCTACCGTAGTAGCTGTTATAGATACCGAGTGCATTCAGGACCACATCGCGATGGGTGTTGTCCGCAAAGCAGGAGTGTTCATCTTCCTGGGAATTGGCACTGTAGGCGATCTGCATGCGCTCACCGGCCAGCTCGCCCTCGGACAGGGTGCCCATGCCGGTAAGAATCTCTGTGATGCGCTGGATGGCCTCGTCGCGATCATCAAAACTGGTGAACTGGTCGCGGTAGTTGCCTGGCACGTCGTCCAGCCAGCCGTCGCGTACTCCTTCAAGATCGGCAATCAACTTATCGACGGCCACCTGCAGATAGCTCAGGCGGCGAGACGCCAGCGGGTCCGAGGTAAAATCGGTCAGCGGGCGCTGGCCGCCAAAAGCGTAGTTGCCGGCACCGTTGGTCTTGACCGCCTCGATGCGGTCGGTGCCATCGGTCACCATGGCATTGTCGTTGAGGTCCTGGCCCCACAGCAGGAACTCGATGGCGTGATAGCCGGCGATAACGTCACGTTCGTCTTCAGCAGTGACGGTGTTGGAAAGCAGCGCCGCATCGATGGTAATCGACGTCTGGGCGATAATATTCATCGAAGACATGGTGCCATCAACAGCACCATTATTCGCAATACCCGCGCTGTTCACCACAACACCGACCTGGTCATTGCCGAAATCGGGCTCGGCATTGATCACGTAATCGATCAGCGCTTCACCCAGTGGCCAGGCGTTGATTTCACCCTCGGGGCCATCTTCGTCCTCGTAATTGGTGGAATCGATGGGGCTCAGACGAAACCGGTACACCTCGGTCTGGCCGTAGGGCTCACGCGCGACCAGCCAGGCCTGTTTGGCCGCATCGAGATTCGCCTGGGTCGGAGCCTGGGCAAAAGCATCGATCGCCGCCTTGAGGGCCACCGCCGTATCCAGGGAGTCGCTGTAGGCCGCCAGCGCGATGTCGGCGTTGGTCTCTAGCAGCGCAGTGACGCCGGCATTGTCAAAGGGAACGAATTCCGGTTCCAGGAAAACGGTGAAATCACCCAATACAAGGTTGAGGACACTGGCGTCCAGGCCGACGGTCGTTACCCGGCAGGGGAGTGTTTTCACGGCGTCACCGCTGCACAGGCCCGACGTGCGACGCTTCCAGCCCGCAAACTCGAAGCCTGCCACGGGCGTTGCCACGAACGACTCCTCAAACGTGCCATCAACAATATCGACTTCACAGGTATTGCCGGCTTCGCAGGTGTACACACCGGACTGGCTGGCGACGGTGCCGCCCTCAGGCACTTCGATTTGAACTTTGCAGCCGCTTACGAACGCAACGCTCGCAAGCACTGCTGCCAATGCAGAATACTTCATAGCAAACCCCGAATATATTGTAGTTTTGACCTCTCTCAAACAATAATGATTCTCGTTTACATTTGCAATGCTTTTTCATTCTCATCTAGTTAACATGGCCTGCACCAAATCGAAGGATTACAGGGACCGCTGTCATGTCGGCGTCAAAAACCCAAGCCCGGGGTAACTGTGCATAAGCAAGCGGTGAGATTCGAGGACGTAGCTGCCTGGTCCAGACTCGGAGAGTCTCAGCGGGACCTGAGGCAGCTTGTGCTGGCGCTAGTGTTTCCAATACTCGTGCTGGTTGGAGGCTGCGACGGGAACGGCTCCAGCAACACGGTCATCACGCCAACGATACCGGAGCCAGAACCGGAGCCGGAACCAGAGCCTCCGCGGCAGGTATTTGAGACACCGGAGGCGCTGGGTGAAAGCCTGTTTTTCGACACCAACCTTTCACTGAACCGCACCCAGGCCTGCGCCACCTGCCACGACCCCGACCGGGGCTTCACTGACGGCAGGCTGGATGCCAACGGTGACGTCAGCGCCTTCTCCCTGGGTGACGACGGCTTTTCCTTCGGCGGCCGCAACGCACCCACCGCCGCCTACGCGGCTTTCACACCGGACTTTCAGTTTGGCAGCCAGAGTCGCTTCAACAGCCAACAGCCGGACTATGTCGGCTTTATCGGGGGGCAGTTCCTCGACGGCCGGGCGGTGGACCTGAAAGCGCAGGCCAAGGGCCCGCCGATCGCCGCCAAGGAGATGGGCATGCCGGATGCCGCCGCCGTGGTCGAGCGGTTGCTGGAAGACCCGAGCTATGAGGCGTCTTTCCAGGCACTTTACGGAGAGTCGATCTTTGACGACGTGGACGCCGCCTATGACGCCATGGGCGACGCCATCGCCGCCTATGAACGCACCGAGGTGTTTTCCACCTTCACCTCCAAGTACGACAAGTCGCTGACGGGGGATTACATCTACGCACCAGATACACCGGCGGCGCTGGGCAGGGCCCTTTTCTTCTCACAGCAGTTCACCAATTGCGCGACCTGCCATCAACTCCGGCCCAACAGCAATCGCAACGAGGTCTTCACAAATTTTGGCTACCACAATATTGGCGTGCCCGTGAACGAGACGGCACGCATCGCTGCCAACATCCCTCTCGACGCACCGGATGAAGGGCTGTTCGGGCACCCAGACGTGGACGATCCTGCCGAGCGCGGCAAGTTTAAGGTACCCACACTACGCAATGTAGCGGTAACCAGCCCCTATATGCACAATGGCGTGTTCCGGCGTCTGGATACGGTTATCCGCTTCTATGACCAGTTTCTGACAGCATCGGAGAACACGATCAATCCGGAAACCGGCGCTCCATGGCGGGAACCACCGATTCCCGAAACCGTCGCCCTCACAGAACTGCGGGATGGTCGCCTGCTGGAGGACTTTGAAATCGACGCCCTGGTGTGTTTCCTGCGCACGCTGACCGATGAGCGCTACGAGGCGCTGATACCCGAAGATGGCCTGGTCTGCGATTAGCGAAAATCCGATGAGGCAGATCAGGCGATAAAACCGCCGGATTGACGCCGCCAAAGCTCAGCATACAACCCACCCGAAGCCACCAGTTGCTCGTGGCTGCCCTGCTCGATGATCCGCCCCTGGTCCATAACCACCAGACGGTCCAGCGCCGAGATGGTCGAGAGCCGGTGGGCGATGGCCAGCACGGTCTTGCCCTCCATCAGCTGCATCAGGTTCTCCTGGATCGCTGCCTCCACCTCCGAGTCCAGGGCCGAAGTGGCCTCGTCCAGCACCAGGATCGGCGCGTCTTTCAGGAACATGCGGGCGATGGCGATACGCTGGCGCTGGCCGCCGGAGAGCTTCGCGCCACGCTCACCGACCTGGGCATCGTAGGCGCCACGCCCGTCGAGGTCGCTGAGCTCGCTGATAAAGTCGTGGGCATTGGCGCGTCTTGCGGCGCTGATCACCTGTTCATCACTGGCGTGCTGGCTGCCGTAGGCGATGTTCTCGCGAATGCTGCGGTGTAGCAGCGCCGTATCCTGGCTGACCACGCCGATCCGGGCCCGCAGGCTCTCCTGGCTGACCCGGGCAATGTCCTGCCCGTCAATCAGAATCCTGCCTCCTTCCAGATCGAACAAGCGTAACAGCACATTCATCAGGGTGGTCTTGCCGGCACCGGAGCGGCCGACAATGCCCACCTTCTCCCCAGGCTGGATGTGCAGGGAAAAATCCTCAAGCACACCGCGCCCCTTGCCATAGTGGAAAGACACCGACTCAAAGTCGATACGCCCCTCCTCTACCTCCATCGCCGGCGCGTCTGGAATATCTTTGACCATCTGCACCCGGGAAATGGTATTCATGCCGTCGTGGGCGGTGCCGAGGTTCTCAAACAGGCCCGACAGCTCCCACATGATCCAGTGGGACATGCCGTGCAAGCGCAGCACCAGGCCAATCGCCACGGCGATGCCGCCAACGCTGGTGCCGCCTTCAAGCCACGACCAGACCGAGACGGCGCCCACCGCAAACAACAGCACCGCGTTGATAAAATCGATGGACACTTCCAGCCGTGTGGCCAGGCGCATCATGTCGTACACCGTTCCCAGGAAGCCGCGCATGCTGTCGCGTGCGTAGTTTTCTTCCTGCCGGGTGTGGGCGAACAGCTTGACGGTCATGATATTGGTGTAACTGTCTACGACCCGGCCAGTCATGGTCGAACGCGCATGGGCCTGCTCCTCCGCCACCTTGTGCATGCGCGGCAGCAACGCTTTGAGAATCAGCCCGTAGATACCCAGCCACACCAGGAAAGGCAACATCAGCCAGAAGTCGAAGGTGGCCACCAGCAACAGGGCGCCAAGAAAGTAGACGATCACGTAGACCATCACGTCGGCCAGCTTCATGACCGCATCACGCACCCCGAGGGCGGACTGCATGACCTTGGTGGCCACCCGTCCGGCGAACTCGTCCTGGTAGAAGCCGAAGCTCTGTCGCAGCAGGTACTGGTGGGCCATCCAGCGGATGCGCATGGGATAGTTGCCCATCAGGCTCTGGTGCATGACCAGGGAGGCCATCAGGTTGAGACCCGGCAGGGCGATCAACACCACCAGTCCTATCCACAACAGCGTGCCGCCCTCCTCCTCGAGAAAGGTGTCCCGGTCGGCGGCGGCCAGCCAGTCGACAATATTGCCGAGGAAGCCAAACAGGCTGACCTCGATTACCGCCACCACGGCCACCAGCACGGACATTACGGCCAGCCAGGGCCACACCCCGCGGGTGTAGTGCCAGCAGAAGGCCCACAGGGACGACGGTGGTCGCGCCGGAGGGTCCGGCGGGAAGGGATCTACCAGTTTTTCAAAAAATGCAAACATGCCGGCACAATACCTGCTGCGAGCTCTCGGTGGAATCGGATGCGACGCACACTATAGGGGATTCGACTCACCGGTTGTGGTGAGTGACTACGGAAGCGGTAGCGTCAGTACAAAAATCATTTAGCGATCCAGCACGGCCGGGATGATTTCCCGCTCGATGATCTGCAACGGCAGCGAGAATACGCCGGTAGTGTAGTTCTGCGCAAACGCCGCCACCACCAGGTCCAGTTCTTCGATCACCACCAGGAACTGGCCGCCGTAGCCACTGGCGTAGTAGAACGGGTAGCGGCGCGAGCCCTCGCGGAACTCCCCCAGCCACCACTGGTAGCCGTAGCCGGTGGCAAACTCGCCATCAAAGTCTACGGCGTGAGCGATAGACTGGTGCACCCAGTTGGCACTGATGACCTGCTGGCCCACCCACTGGCCATCATCCAGGAATACCTGGCCCAGCTTGGCCATATCCCGCGCAGTGAGAAACAGGCCACTGCCACCGACGCAGTGCCCGGTCGGCGTGTTGTCCCACTCGGCACTGCTCATCTGCAGTGGCTCGAACAGAAAGCGCTCGGAAAACTCATCGGTGCTCATGCCGGTCACCTGCGACAGCGCGTCACAGAGGGAATTGGTCGCCGCCGTGTTATAGGCGTACACAGTCCCAGGCTGCGCCGCCATGGGCAGGTCCAGCAATGCCTTGGTCCAGTCCTCGTTCTGGCTGTTTAACGCCACCAGGTCATTGCGGTTGCTGGTATAGGGCTCACTCCATTCGTCCCACTGGATGCCCAGGCGCATGGTCAGCACATCCTCGAGTGTGATATTGGCCTTGCGGCCGTCGTAGTTGTCGTACTCGCCGTAGTCGAAAAGCGGCAGGAAGGGCACTTCCGTGCCACCAAAATAGCCTTGGTCAGCGGCGATACCGATGAGGGCCGAGGTAAAACTCTTGCTGGCGGAATGCAGGACGTGACGCTCCGGGTCACCGTTGCCGATCCAGCGGTCGAAATCATCCAGTTCCCGAGCAAAACGCTCCACCAGGACCAGTTGCCCGCGGCGCGCTATGGCAATGGCGTCGATACCTTCGAAATCGCCCTGCACCATGCCGTCCACCATGCGGGTGATACGCCCGGCATCCAGTTGTACGTCCTCGAGATCTCCGACCTCCCAGCCGTCAAGCCTGTCTTCCGGGGGGGAGTATTCGTAGGGGGGAATCTCACTGCCAGTGATGGGCTGGTCGCTGGTCGATCCACCGCCACCCCCACCCCCACCCCCACCGCCGCAGGCAGACAGCAGCAAGGCAAGAGCCAGCACAACGCCACGCCAGTCAAGCATCGGTGATTCCCCCTGATCCGTTCCCCGGACCTTCCAGGGTTTTCCCGAGAATTGCAATCCGCCCTGCCCCGCCGGAATCTCGCTTCGCCGCAACAACAGGCGCTACGGCGTCACGATTGGGAAGACCTCATCCGGGCGATCGAGGAGGCTGAAGAAGCGCACCAGGTCCAGGCCCGAGCCTTCAAGGGATACGTCGTCGGAGAACACCGTGTCGCGGACGCCCGCCTGCCGCGTCAGCAGTTTCACGAACAACGCGTGGGTGAGGTGCAGGGTCGCGTTGGCCTCCGGGTCGGGCTCATCGCTGCGGTGCTGCAGCACGGCATTCTCCAGCGTGAGAGTGTGGGTCTCCCCGATATCGGTGAATACAAAATTGAAGCTGTAATCCTCGCCGTCCGCCTCGGGCCCGTTGAGCATCACGGCGATCAACTGCATAAACTCTTCCACGGGCGTCTGCCGCAGCAGGTCGACGGCGTTGGCGATGCCGACCCCCTGCGCCGGCGGCCCCTGTCTCAGCTCCAGCGCCGCGGACAGGTAAACATCACGCCAGGGCCCGGACTCCGCCTGGTAGCCCAGCTGATCATAGGTGCTCGCCAGCAGCTCACGGGCCGCCGTATTGCCGGGCTCGGCAAACACCAGGTGATTGAGGATTTCCGCCACCCACCGATACTCACCCGCGTCGAACTCCGACCGGGCACGGGACACCAGCGCCTCGGCGCCACCCATGGCCTCCACATAGCGCCCGGCGGACAGTGAGGGGGGCAGCGGGTCGAGATGGGCGGGATTGCCGTCATACCAGCCGAAATAGCGCTGGTAGACCGCGCGAGCATTGTGTTTCACCGTACCGTAGTAGCCGCGGTTGGGGAAACTCTGCGCCAGGGATTCGGGCATCTCTATCGCCTCGGCAATCTCACCCGGCGTGTAACCCTGGGCGGCCAGGCGCAGGGTCTGGTCATGTATATAGCGATAGGTATCGCGCTGCTTTTTCAGGAAGTCGACGATGTCGGCGTTACCCCACAGGGGCCAGTGGTGGCTGGCAAAGTACACCTCGGCATCCGGAAACAGCCGCATGGCTTCATCGACGTAAGCGCTCCACTTGCGCGCGTCGCGCACCTGGGCGCCGCGCAGGGTGTAGAGGTTGTGCATATTGCGGGAGACTACCTCGGCGCCACAGAAGGCCTTCCTGTCTGGCAGGTAGAAGGTCAGCTCCGCCGGGGCCTCGGAACCGGCCGCGTTCTGGAACACGAACTGCACGCCATCGATCACGCGCTGTTCACCCGTGGTGCCAATGATATGGTCAGGCTCCGCGATACCTGGGCTGCCAAACGCCGGACCCTTGCCCAGCCCGGTATCCACATGCCCCCGGGGTGATCTCTCCAACTGTTGGCCGTACATGAACATGGCCCGTCGGCTCATGGTATTGCCGGCAATCACGTTTTCACTGGTGGCCTCTTCCATGAAGCCCACCGGCGCGTAGATCTCCGTGCTGCCGTCCGGCTCCAGCACCGACAGCACGCCACCGAAGTGATCGATGTGAGAGTGGGTCACAATCACCGCGCTCACCGGCCGCGCCTCGAGATGCTCGCGGGCGAAAGCCAGTGCCGCAGCGGCGGTTTCCCGGGTAGTCAGGGGATCGACAAGAATCCAGCCGCGCTCCCCTTCGATGATGCTCATATTGGCCAGGTCAAAGCCGCGCAGCTGGTACACACCCCCGGTGACTTCAAACAGGCCGGTAATGCTGTTGAGTTTGGCCTGGCGCCACAGGCTGGGATTGACACTCGGCGGCGCTGTGCCCTCAACGAAGGCATAGCTCGCGGTATCCCAGATCACCGTTCCGTCCGCCATGCGAACCTGCAGTGGCTCTGGTGAGGCTATCAAGCCCCGGGTGGCGTCTTCGAAGTCGCGCTGGTCATCGATATCGAGCATCTGCGCGACTGCTGCGTTGGCCGCTACCGTTGCCGCCGTCGCCGCGGTGTTGCCCTGGCTGCCGGGGCCGGTGTCGCGAGGTGGAGGCTGGTCCTGGCAGGCAGCAAGGATGAGCAGCAAAGGCAGCAGCAGGTAACTGCTGCGCGCGCGGCGGCAGGTCGCCATGGCGAATTCCTTATCGTTATCTGGGGCCCTATGTATACGCCCAATGCCGACGCGGTTTCAAGAAAAGCGACAGTCAACCGAGGCTGTAGCGGGATTGCAGGGTTGCTTGTGAGGGTTGCTTTTGGAAGCTTCAGGGCAGGTGTGGAAAGAGGGGGAGCACTGCCCGTAGAGGCTTCTCTGGAAACGGGCAGCGCAGGGGCGATCGATCAGTTGACGATAACGTCCATCAGCCAGATGCCGGAAACCACGAAGCCGAACAGGCTGATGGTGGTCAGGGAGGCGAAGATGGCCTGGTACATCGGCTCTTCGAGAAGGCGCAGGAATCCGCCCTGCTGGACTTCGACAACGGCGTTGACATCACTTTTAAGGTCTTGAGATTGTTGCTGGGTCATGGGGTACTTCCTTTCATCACGCTAACTAATGGCTGCAAAAATTTTGCACGCGTACTCTAGAGTGAACACCGCTCGAAACAAGTCGCTAATCCCTGCAGGACCCTTCGACTTATTCGCAGTGTGAGGCGGCCCAGGCGCTGGTCATAACCATTTTTTACACAATCCGCCGGCCGGATTGAGTTGTATCGTAACAGCGGTGTGGTAGCGTATTAGCTGTGCAGATAGTGAACAAATCCCGGGTAAGCAGCCCCGTGCGCCTTCTCATCCCCCTTCTTATCGTTTTGGTGTTACCCGCCTTCCCAGCCATTGCGCAGGAGAACATGGCGGAGATTGACCCCTGGGAGTCCACAAATCGGAAGATTTTTGGCTTCAACCGTTTTTTTGACCGGCACCTGCTGCGGCCGGTGTCGGCGGGCTATGCGAAGGTGATGCCGGATTCTGCAGAGCGCAGCGTGGCCAACGCAGTCGCCAACATCTACGAGGTCAACCGCTTTTTAAACTCCGTGTTGCAGGGCCGGCCGGACTCTGCCGCCATCAGTACCGCGCGCTTCATGGTCAATACCACGGTGGGCGTGTTCGGGCTGTTCGACGTGGCCACCAAGATGGGCATAGAAGTGCAACGCGCCGACTTCGGCCAGACCCTCATGGTCTGGGGGGTAAGCAGTGGGCCCTACGTGGTATTGCCCTTTTTCGGGCCGCGCACGGCTCGCAGTGCCACCGGGTACTTTGTGGATACCTATGCCTCCATCCCTGCGGTGGCCTGGGATACCACTTCGGCGTACGCATTCTGGACCGTTGAGGCGATCAGTTTCCGCGCGGGGTTGCTGGACTATGACGAACTCATCACCGGTGACGAATATGTCTTTATGCGCAGCGCCTACCTGCAGGCACGGCAGACCTTCCTGAACGGCGGCGTCCCGCCGATCGAGGATTTCGCCGACGATGAATACGATCTGGACTGGGACGACGAAGAACTCTGAGGCCACCCTGCCCCTCGGCCTCGGCTTGAAGGATCGCGGAATAAACGGTTTTTTCGATCAATTCCGGTAATAGAACTCACTTCTGTTGGTAACGACCGATTGCTACATTGCTGGCTCGAACAGCTAACGACACAACCAGCAAGAGGCAGTTATGAACAGTTCTATCGGATGCCCCGTCGCACATGGTGCACTTACCCGCGAAGAGGACAGCGCCACCCAATGGTGGCCGAATGCCCTCAAGCTCGACATTCTCAATCAGCACGACACCCGCACCAACCCCCAGGACCCCGATTACAACTACCGCGAAGCGCTGAAGTCGCTGGATGTGGAGGCCCTGAAGACCGACCTCAAGGCCCTGATGACCGAAAGCCAGGCCTGGTGGCCGGCGGACTGGGGTCACTATGGCGGCCTGATGATCCGCATGGCCTGGCACGCCGCCGGCACTTACCGCACCGCGGATGGCCGCGGCGGCGCGGGCACCGGCAACCAGCGCTTCGCCCCGCTCAACTCCTGGCCCGATAACGGCAACCTCGACAAGGCACGCCGCCTGCTGTGGCCGATCAAGAAAAAGTATGGCAACCAGGTGAGCTGGGCCGACCTGTTCATCCTGGCCGGCAACATGGCCTACGAGTCCATGGGCCTGAAGATGTTCGGCTTCGGCTTCGGTCGGGATGACATCTGGCACCCGGAGAAGGACGTTTACTGGGGCGCCGAAAAGGAATGGCTGGCCGCCAGTGAAAACCGCTTCGCCGACGACTCGGCGGAGAGCCTGGAAAACCCCCTCGCTGC
>JANQLM010000057.1 GCA_028280635.1 Halieaceae bacterium
TCCGGGTCGACCTGCAACCAGAATTCCAGGAAAGCGACCGGAAAATCCACATGAATAACGGTGTACATGTCGTCGTCGACATTGCGCGTTGAGGTCCCCAGCGCCCAGTAGACCGCGTCGATGTCAGCAAACACTTCCGCCAGGGATGAATAGTCAAGATAGTCACTGTGGATCACCACCTCGACCCGGCCCGCCTCCCTGGCGGCGGTGATTCGCTCCGTCTCGCGGCGGGTCACCAGCACGATCCGCCCTACCCGCGGGTCAGCCAGTACTGACTTCAGCACGCCATCTCCCACGGTTCCGGTAGAACCGAAGATCGCCACGGAAACACCCTGCTGCGGGACGCCCTCGGCCGCGACCTGGTGACTACCGTCGTCCCGGGCCGCAGCAGAAAAGACTGGCAACAGGCAGGTCATGAAGGCGGCGCTGGCCAGCAGCGCCCGGAATTGGATTGCTTTCATTGTGATCTAACAGACAGCAACTGCTTTATGGTTTTAGACAGCATAGCCAAAAGCCGGGGCAATCGGGTAGCGCGACTTGCACGTGCCGAAGTCTGCGGTAACCTGCTGAAACACTGAACTGAGAGACCATCCCACATGGCAAAGATCGAACTCAAACCTCTCGCCACCATGACCGCCCAATTGGGCGAGCAAATCGACCTGGGCGCGGGCCCCAACGGTCACCGGGTCGTTATCGACGTACCGGCCGTTAGATTTGAGGCGGAGGGATTTACCGCGGAGCTGGCCACCAACGATGCCGCGGATTGGGCCACACTGAGCGAGGACGGCACCCTGGCGGCGCTGGACGTGCGTGCCACACTGAAAACCGACGACGGCGCCCTGATTCACGTGGAGTACGGCGGCCGCATGGACATGAACACAGGCTTTCTCGCCACAGCCCCGACCTTCCAGACTTCGGCCGAACGCTACCTGTGGTTAAACCGGGTACAGGCGGTCGCCGCGGGTGAAATCAATCCGGAAACCGGCGAACTGGTTTACACGCTGTTCGAGGCCAGACCGGTCGCAGGCTGAAGAATATGTCAGCCAGTCAGGACGAGACGGCGATCCAGGCGTTCAGCGCGGTGCCGGGCCTACGTATCGAAGCGGGCTCCGAGGCCCGTTTCGGTACCGAGGAAAACACCACCGGGCGGGGTTATCCGCCGCTCTGTGTGTTGCACCCGAGAGATAGTAGCCAGGTCTCTCAAATACTGCGCTGTGCCAACGAACATGGGCTACCTCTCTACCCGGTCAGCCGCGGACGCAACTGGGGGCTGGGCAGCCGATCTCCCATGCAGAAGGGATGTGCCCTGCTGGACCTGTCCGCTTTGAATGGTATCTCTGATTTCGACAACACCCAGGGCACGGTGCGCATCGGGCCGGGTGTGAGTTTCCGGGAACTGGCCCACTTTCTGGTAGAACAAGACTGCGACTGGCAGGCCCCGGTGATCGGCGGCCCTGCAGATGCCAGCGTGCTGGCCAACGCGCTGGAACGGGGTGACGGTGTGGGGCGCCTGGGGCAACGGGATCAGAGCATTTTCAACTGTGAAGTACTGCTCGCCAGCGGCGACACCCTCCACACCGGCCACGCCGGGTTCGGGCTAGACGCGTTGAACTGGCACAACCAGCCGCCGGGACCAGGCATAACGACGCTTTTCATCCAGTCCAACCTGGGTATCGTTTGCGGTGCGTACCTGCAACTGGCGCCGCGCGCTGTCGATACCCAGTTCGCACTGCTGTCGCTGGCATCGGACGAAGACTGGCACCAGCTGTTTGCCGCCTGTCAGCGCTTGTTGCATGAGCAACTGATCGACCCCAGAGCCGTCAGCCTCTGGAATGCAGCCAAACGCCGGGCCAGCGCCGGCGACGCCACGCTGATGGACGACCTGCGACGGCGACCGCAGCAACTGTGTGGCTGGTCGGCCAGTTTCTTTTTTCAAACCTGGTCCGAGGGACTGATGCCACAGAAACTGCGGCTGGTAGGTGACGTGCTGGGCGAACTGCGTGGCAAGCTGCAAACCTTCGCTGATCGCCGTGACGACGGAACCCAGGTGGCCAGCCACGCCACCGGTCATCCCGACGATGAGAATTTGCTGAGCCTGTACTCGGCGATGCGTGACACCCCCGAACACCTGAGCCCTGATGAGGACGGTGTGGGCAGCCAATGGGTGTGCGCTGCGCTGCCGCTGGACGCTCACCGGGCGCTGCCCATACTACGGGACATTGAGCGCTGCCTGATTGAGCACGGCATCAACCCCAACCTGGGTGTACAGGTAGTGGACCACCGGGCGATGCACCTGTTTGTAGCACTAAACTTCGACCGCGGCGCACCAGGGCAGCTTCACACCGCCACCGACTGCCACACATCCGTTTGCCGAATACTGGAGCAGACGGGCATGCCGCTGGTACGCCTGGGCATTCACTCCATGGGGTATATGGACAGCTTCCTACCGGCCCAAAGGCGCTGGCTGCGCGCCCTGAAACGCGCCGCCGATCCGAACGGCATTATCGCGCCAGGACGCTATCTTTAACTGCAGGCAGCAGCGTTGCCGGTCTCCTCAGGCGACGGCCTGAAACGCCGCCTCGACGGCAGCCGCCGGGCTGGCACCCTCACTGATAGCCGCCGCGAAAGCCGCTTCCGCTGAGGCCTCATCGTCCGAGCTACCGCCGGCTCGCGCTTTCATCGCCTTGATGTCCGCAAACACCTCTTCCGGCGAACGCCCCTGCGATACCTCGCGCTCCATCATCGTGGTACAGATCGCCAGGTCAGCTTTTTGAATGGCGTTGATCAGCGCAACATCGGCCGGTGTGCCATCGAACCAGGCCTGGAGAAACTCGGGCTGAACCACGTTGAGCAGCGCTCGCGTATCCGTTTCCGGAAAACCCAGGGCAGTCGCATGACCACCGACCACAGTGTTGAGCTTCTGCCGCAGATCAGCTATCTGGGCGTGGATTTTATCGATTTGTTCCTGTTCCATGCTTAGTTCCCCGCGCAGTTACCAGCCTTTAAAGGCGTCAACAACGGCGTCACCCACATCGCCGTGCTTCAGGTCGTTGCCCACGTTGTCCGCATCGTGGGTCGCCGTGCTGGCAGCGCCACTGCACCAGTTTGCGGTATCGTGGTAGGCATCTTCATAAGGTTTGGTATTGATCTCGGCCTGGAAGCCCACATCGACGCCGCAGATATCGATACCAATATCGCCGCTGGCGCCGAATTTGAGTTCGTGATCCTGGTACTCTCCGTCGAAGCTGCCGCCAATCCCGGTATCACCCACCGAGCCGCCAATCGTCGCCGTACCCCCGGTGCCGTCGATCTCACCACCCCCGGTCACCTCCCCGTCAGCCCCGGCATCGTCGAAGGCGCCAAAGGAACCCGATGCGCCGTAGTGACCGTCGCCGTGGTAAACATCACCCGAAGCGTTGGCGCCGGTACCGGCCATGACGTCACCGTCCGCGCCCACGGTGAGATTGGTATTGTCGTTCCCCGCCGTGGCCTGCACGCTGCCGTCAGCTTCGGCGTAGGTCCCGCCCGACGCAGAGAACCCGGTATCCTCGCTGTTGCTATGGGCCTCACCGGTGGCGCCGTCCATCACCTCGGCGTGGGCATCGGCGCTGGCGCTACCATACTGTCCGGACGTCGAGGCATCAGCATCGGCATTGATATCCACGCCGACGGTTCCGGACACCTGGCCCTTGCTGGATGAATAGCTGTCGCCCTGAACCGACACATCCGCCGATGCCTCCCCGGCTGATCCACTGGTGGATGCAGAATCCTCCTCATCGATTCCCCCGGACGTGCTTTTGTTCTTGCCGCCCGCTACACCCTTCAGTTCATCCAGCGGCACTTCGCCGTCCAGATCGTCAAACTCATCACTCATGACTGTCTCCCCGTTCTACCCCCGATTGCGACTGCAACAGGGTTTTAAAGATGCCGTCTGCCTGCTCCAAATCTTGCCAGCGCCCAGTCTGGACGATCTCGCCGCGGTCCATCACCACTATTCTGTCGCAGTGCCGTACCGTGGACAGTCGATGGGCGACCACAATCCGTGTAACCGACAGCTCGCGCAAATGACTGCTGACCCGGGCCTGGGCGTTCTCGTCCAGGGCGCTGGTTGCTTCATCCAACATCAGGATAGGCGAATTTAGCGCTATTGCACGTGCCAGCAGAACACGCTGCACCTGGCCGCCTGAGAATACGGGATCCGAGTCGCCCACCATGGTGAACATGCCCATGGGCAGCGTCCGGATCAGCTCGGCAATATCAGCCGCCTCCGCCGCCTCCCAGACCTTTGCCATGGGCAGCGGCGAGAACAGGCAGATGTTGTCATAAAGACTCCCGGGCATCAGCGGCTGTCCCTGCAGCACCAGCGCCAACTGACGCCGAAGGGCCACCGGATCAATGCGGCCAAGTGACTGCCCGTCGTACATCACCAGGCCGGTTTCGTGATCCTCGAGACCGATCATGCAACGAAGCAGAGTGGACTTGCCGCTGCCGCTGGCGCCCACGATACCGACATATTCACCGCTGGAGATATGCAGACTGATATTGTGCAGCGCAGGGTTCGGCTGCCCGGGGTAGGTGTGCGAGAGGTCCACAACCTCGACTTCGCCCGACAGGCTGGGGACGAGACCCGGCATCGCTCTGGGCGCTTCAAAATCCAGCAGTGTTTGCATGGACTGTTTCATTGGCAGGGCCTGGAACAGTTCCTCCGATGCGACAGTGAGCTGCATCAAGGCAAGCATCAGCGTGGCCATGGCAGTCGTGAAGGCGATAAAGTCGCCCTGCCCACTCGGCGCTATTCCCGCCAGCGCGGCTGCGCCGTAGCCCGCCAACATCAACAACAGCGGCCACGCCGATTGCAGGGCGGGCACGGCGGTGGCCAGCAGCTTCGATGCCATCAGGCGGGACCGCATGGCCGCATAGCTGCGCGCCCACTGGGAGAGCAGTACCGGCTCGAGTCCACAGGCACGCAACAGGCTCAGGTTACAAAGAATGTCGTAGAGCTTGGCGGAGCTGTTTACGTCAATTTGTTGGCTGTCGGCAAGGATGCGCACCCGCAGCCAGCCTACGATAAACACCGCAGCCAGCAGGACCAACGTCACAGCCAGCGTCACCATGCCGGCAATCGGCTGATACCAGACCATCAGCGCGGTGGCCGACATCAATAACAGTCCGCCGCTGAACAGGCGCAGCGCCGCGGTGCTTAAGCCGTTGATCAGTGCGTCGGCAAACTGTAGCTGCAGGGCGAGGCTGGTCGGGGGCAGCGGCGTTTTATCCGCCAGGTTGAGGATGCGCTGCATAAAAGCGGCACGCATCGCCAGTCCAGACCGCGTCTCCATGCGCAGTCGGATCCAGCTGATAAAGAATTCCAGGGCGGACTGGGCGCTGACAACGAACAGGAGCAGCAGGCTCAGCTGATACAGCAGCGCCCGATCATGGTCCGGGACCACGCTATTTACAATCAGGCCCGTCAACGCAGGGACAGCGCCGGCCACCAAAGCCACCAGTAGACTTGCCGGTGCGAACAGCAGCAGCTCAGGCCTGACCTGCCGCATGTAGGCACGCGCCAGGTCGCGGAGCCCGAGCCGGCCGGTGGGCAATTGCGGGTAGAGCGCGTAGAAACGCGCATTGGCGAAAGCGCTCTCTGAGACCGTGCCGCCGGCATCGGCCACACGATAGCCGCCGCTGCCCGGCAGCGCGCTGAAAAAACCTTTGTTTTCATCGTCGATCAGCAGCACCCCGAGGTCCTGCTGACGCCAGTTGGCCGGCGGGTCTACCTCGCGCACGACAAAGCCTGCGCCGGCCAGCACCGCTTTGAGGTCGTGGGACTCCAGTGAATAGTCGAGATGTAGCGGCAGCCTGTGCCCCAACTGCGCGGAGGCTCTGGAGAGCACATTGGCCAGGGGCTGATCGGCGAAGTACTGCTCAGCGCTGCCGCCCAGCACCTCGGCCAGCATGCGAAAGCTACGCTGCAGGGCCGCTCGCCGCCGATAATCGAGGCCTTCAGCCCGTGCCTGCTGGGAGGCAGGCTCAGTCATGAGACGCCTCCAGGATGTCGTGGAACGGTCCCGCCTGCTGTCGGAGGACCGATACGGGGCCCGCCTGAACGATATCGCCGTTTCGCAGCACCAGCGCATCCTCGCACCAGGCCACGGTGCTCGGGCGGTGTGTGACGACAATGACGGTTTTTCCCGACTCGGCCAATTGCTGCATCAGATGCTGCTCGACCACAGAGTCCAGGGCGCTGGTGGCCTCATCCAGTACCAGTACTTCAGGCTCGTGCGCCAGCGCCCGCGCAATGCACAGGCGCTGCACTTCACCGCCCGAAAAGGAATGTCGATGGGGGCTGACCTGGGTGTGGTAACCCGAAGGCCGTGCAGCGATGACATCGTGAACCAGCGCCTGTCGCGCCGCGGCAACTACTGCACCCTGCGGCAGGTCATGTTGCCAGAGACTCAGGTTGTCAGACAGATCGCCAGTCATCAGTTGGTTGCTTTGCTCCACATAACCGAAAGCCACCTGTTTTTGGGCGCGTGGCCAGGCTGACAGGCCGCGCCCATCCAGCTTGAGGCTTCCGGAAGCGGGCTCCAGCAGGCCCACCAACAGCTTGGCCAGGGTCGACTTGCCGCTTCCCGAGGCGCCCACGATTGCGGTAACCACGCCCGGGCGGATCGTAAAGCTGACCGAGCGCAAAATGTCTTCACCGGGCTGATATGCGAAGGACAGGGCCTGCGCTTCAAACTGCCCGTCGATGGCTTGGTCGTCCGGTGCCGAATCATCCGTCGGCACGGACGCCGGGTAGTTCTCCAGGTCATCCAGTCGCAACAGCGCACCGGCAGACGCCTGGATTTCAGCGTTCAGCGCCATCAGCTGTCCCAGCGGCTGCAACAGCAGGCCGGCCAATAGTTGCAGGCTGAGCAGGCTGCCCAATCCGAAGTCCCCGGCTATCGCGCGCTCCGCAGATACCAGCAGAATCAGGGTCATTAAAAAACCGCGCGCCAACATGGGCAACACCTGCAGCAGGCTGTCAAAACTACCGCTGGCCTGACGCGCGGACAGCGCGCCGGCCTCCGCGCCCAACCAGCGCGAATGAAGCTGCTCGGTTGCGCCCTGGGCGCGATAGGTGTCGAAATGTCGCAGTCCGTTTACCGCTACCGCATAGGCGCGCCCGGTACGCAGTTGCAGCTGTTGATGCCGCAACTGGGCCTGACGGTTGAGCGCCGCCGCACCCCACAGCACGACGACGACTGAGAGTGTGCTCACCAGGGCCACCCGCAGGTCATAGAACGCCATCAACAGCAGGTAAACCCCGGTATTTAGAAGACCCAGGGCAATCTGGGCCGCCGGACCCGCCAGGGTATTCGCCACCGAGTTGTTCAGTCTTATCCGCTGGACGAGTTCAGCAGCGCTGCGCTGGGAAAAGAACAGGTAGGGAAGCTGGAGTAAACGCCAGGCGTACGCCACCGAGCCGAAAACGGCCAGGCGGTTCTGCAAGCGCAACAACAGGCGCTGCTGGAGGAGGCTGGTCACAAATGCGAGAAGTGTACCCAGCGCCATGGCCAGGAGAATCGCCCACAGCCAGGTCGACTGCTCCCGCATCAGGTAATCTTCGAGGAACACACGGGCCAGGCCGGCACCCAGGAGTGCGGGAACCGTGAGAATCAGGTTCAGCGCCAGCAAGCCGCCGATAGCTTCCCCTTCTCCCGCCAGCCTGCGTACAAGAGACTGCCAGAGACTGGGCGGACGACCTTCCGGCGCGAAGTCCGGGCCGGGCGAAAAACACAGGCAGAGGCCCGTGAAAGCCCTGGACAGCTCTTCCCCCGAAAGCACCCGACGGCCGACCGCGGGATCATTCACGACAAACTGACCATCGCGCACATCGGTCAACACCAGGAAATGATTGAACTCCCAGTAAAGAATGGCGGGCAGCGGCAGCTCCGCCAATTGCTCTGGTTCGCGCTGCAGCGCCTTGACCCTTAGCCCGTAACACTGTGCCGCGCGCGTCATCTTGAACGCGTCGCTGCCGTCTCTGGAGACCCCGCATTGCACGCGAACATGCTCCAGCGGAACCCACTTACCGTGATAAGCAAGCACCATGGCCAGCGAAGCGGCGCCGCATTCGACGGCCTCCATCTGGAAAACCTGGGGCACGCGCGAGTGTGAACTCATCTATTCAACTGTGCCGTCAGCTCGAAAGAACACCCGTAACGCAGGCACCACCAGTGATAGCAGGGAACGACGCTCCTCTGTCACCTGGCCGTGAATAAATGTGCCCGGCAACAGCTTGACCTGGGGGCCGGGACTGGACGTCCAGGCGTAGCCAGATACTTCCTGGGAATCAGGCACCAGGTTGAGCACCACCTCGAACGGCACGCCATCGGCCATGATCTGTTGGGTCCAGGCATCGTTGTTCAGGCGCACCGCGAGTGTTTCCTGGGAGATGGCCAGCTCCGATACTGAATCGACAACGGCGCGAACCTTGAAAGGCTCTCCACGCAACAGACTGGACACCTCAAGCTGGGCCTCCATGCCCGGCGCCAGCCGCTTGCCCTTATCCAGCGGCACGTAGAGCAAGGCGGAGAGCGCCACGATATTATCTGCGTTGCGCTCCGCTTCAGGGGTGATCAGGGCGACGCGCTGCCCCGACGTGACCCAGTCGCCGCGTACAGCATTGACCTCGCGGATGGTGCCCGCCTGCTGAGCCAACACCCGGGTGCTTTTCTCAAAATCACTCTGGAGCTTGTTCACGTCTGCCTGGGCCTCGGTGACCTCCTCCTGCAGTGCGGCACGCTGCCTCTCCAGGTCCGCCTTTTCGTTGGCAGCATCGGCTTGCAATTGCTTCAACTCCGCCTGCTGCCTGGAAAGATCGTCCTCCGCGGTCTGCCAGGCTACCCGCGCACGCTCCGCCTCGTCTTTTGAAGCGAGCTGCCGCTCCAACATGTCCTGAATCTCAGTGGCCTGCTGCTTAAGGAACGGCAGCCTGGACGCGAGGTGATCGACCTCACCCTGAAGACTGTCTCGGCGTCGCGCGCGCGCGGCGCTACTGCTGGCAGCCGCTGACTCAAGGGTAGTGATGGTCTCGGTCTGCTTGTTCCTGGCGGCGCGGAGGTCACTCTGCGCTTCTCGCAGGGCTGCATCGGCCTGGGGCTGCGCCAAACGCGCGACCACGTCGCCGGGCTTGACCGTCTGCCCCGCCGTCACCAGCACGGCATCCACCTGGCCAGTATTCTGCGCCATGACCGGCACGGAGAGATCCCGCCCTTTCAGCGTCAGCACACCACTTCCTGACACGCGCAGTGGCACGCTGGCCCAGGCTGCCCAGACAACCAACAGCAGTACCAGCAGTGCGAGGCCCGCAATGAGAAGACGCGTATGTGGCCGCACATAGGACACCGCGGCGCGCAATTGATCAGGGTCGGCGACCGCTTCTGACGCTTCTTCCCGAAACTGTAGAGAGGTTTCCTTATTCATGGGTCACTAGTTTAGATTCACCTCGTGTAGCTTGCTTACTACGCCGATGAGTGACAAGCGCCAAACCCCTTCGCCGCGAGGACTATGCAACTGGATGTGTTAAGCGACTCGTCAGAAGCGTGTGTCCGAAATGGTCGTCCGATGAAGAAGCCGGTCATAGCCGTCGTAACCGCCGGTGGCGGAGTGCAGCACCGAGCGGTTGTCCCACATCACCAGCATGTCCTTCTGCCAGGGGTGCGAGTAGACGTAAGGTTCACCAATCTGGTGGGCGTAGTACTCCAGTAGAAGCCGGTCGCTCTCGGCTTTTTCGAGACCGGCGAAGCCCTGGATATAGGCGGGAGATGAAAACAGCGCCTTCTTTCCGGTCTCACGATGGGTGCGCACGAAAGGATGCTCGCACTTTTCGCGAGCCTTTTCGCTGGGCAGGATTTTCATGCTGCGGCCGCTGTCCTGGTCACCTTCGCCGTAGAGTCCATCCGGTGCATAGCCCAACTCCGCGGAATGAATAGCGATCAATTCGTCAGCCCGCTCCCGCATCTCGTCGGACAAGCCCGCATAAGCCGCCACCTGGTCGGCGAATAGCGTGTTGCCGCCCACCGGTGGAATCGTAATGCCGTATAGCACAGTACCCGCAGGGGGCGTTTCCAGAAAGCTCCAATCCGAATGGAATATCTCGGCGAAGATGGGTGTGGTCTCATCGGCGTTGCGCTGCACCGCGGCCACGTTCTCGTTTTCATCGATATGCCCAAAGAAAGGGTCTTCACCGATCTCGCCAAAACAGCGCGTGAAGCGCACCAGTTGATCAGTGCTCAGGGTCTGGTTGGGAAACACCAGCACCTTGTGCTCCAGCCAGTGGCTCCTGAGCTCAGCGACCTGCTCGGCAGACAGCTCCCGGCTGAGGTCGATGCCAGTCACGACGGCCCCACAGGCCGCGGCAGTAGGTTCAACGCGCATATTCCTAGGGTATTCCTGGTAAAACGCCAGCGACGCAGACGAGCATACTGCATTACTTAGCCGTAGCAAATTGGCAGCACCATAAAGCGGTAAGACGGCTCTGTATCACCATTCCATCAATGGTTGAGATACCCTAGCCGCAGAGCAATTGCCAGGACGGCTGTGAAACCCCACATATTCCTTCATATCGGCCGCCACAAGACCGGCACGACGGCGCTACAGAATCTCTTCTACTACAACAGAGAGAAGCTGTGGTCCGACCTGGGCATCTACTACCCGAAGACCGGCCTCAACCGGGTTGCGCATCACGATATCGGGCAGCTCTTTGCAGCCCCTCGCATTGAAACTGATGCAGACCTCGACAACGCGATCAGCCAGGATGTCGTGCAGCGCCTGTTGGCTGAAATCCACAGTTGTGGTGCCCCGCAGGTACTCCTCAGCTCCGAATCATTCCAGAATGCGGACCCGGAGCATGTTCGTGCGCTGCTCAAAGGGCTCGATGTAACAGTGATCGTCTACCTGCGAAACCAGGCGGACTATCTGGCTTCCGCTTACGCGCAGCAGATTCATGGCACCACGCTTACGACACCGTTCAACAGGTATTGCCTGGGCTTCCTGAGAGCTGCGCGCTTCGCTCACTTAATCAGGCGCTGGTCGACCGCGTTTGCCGGAAACCTCAGCGTGGGGCTCTACCGGACGAGCGTGACATCACAAAACGGTTTGCTACTGGACTTCCTTCAGCGCCACCTGGGCCTCTGCAAACTCGAGTCGCTGGACGCGTTCGATACCACATCGGGCAACCGCAATGTCAGCCTGTCCGCGGCGATGACCATCTACAAGTGGCGCCTCAACCATAGGCTGCGGGAGGATTACCCGGAACACAGGCAGCTCTACTTCCTGCTGATGCAGCTTTCCCGGGAAGCGCCCTGGGATCAGAATCTTGTGCTGGACAGAAAGAGAGCGCTACCGCTTTGGCTGTACTGTCATCGGGAGAACCAGTGGGTTGCCGACCATTACCTCAAGCAGCATGCCGTCTTCCCATTCAACGGTGTGAAAAGCGCGCCAAACAGCATGCCGGACCTTGCACGCTCGCAGCACTGCGCCATCAGCGAACGACTGTGTGCGGAAATCCCGTCCATGGCCGCCTACGCCCCGGACAAAGCTTTCCACTTCGGACACCCGTGGTAGCGGCGTTTTCAGCACCTGGAAAAACCAACGGTACTTACTCGTAGCGCAAGGAACTGATCGGGCTGGCGGTGGCGATCTTGATGGCGTGTACCGACACAATCAGCCAGGCCGTCACCAGCCCCATCACCGCGGCCAGCGAAATAATGACCGGCAGCATGCCGATGCGCTCATCGAAAAAGTTCAGGTACAGGCCGGAAGCGGCATAGGCCAGCGGCATGGCCACCAACAGTGACCACAGCACCGGGATCGAGAACTGCCAGACCAGCAGCCTGACGATCTGGTCTACCCGGGCACCCAGTACCTTGCGGATACCGATTTCACGGGTGCGACGCTCCGCCATAAATGCCGCCAGGCCAAACAGCCCAATCAGAGCCAGGGTCAGCGCTACCACGGCAAAGGCCGCCAGCACGTTGTTCATGGTGCTGAAGATCACGTAGATGTCATTGAACACATCGTCGAGAAAGCGCTGCTGGATCGGGTAATCGGGAATCACTTCTTCCCACACCCGTTCGATGTCGTGGAGCGTCTGCAGCGTGTTTTCTCCGTTCAGCCTGACCGAAGCGACTCTTACCCAACCCTCCTGCATGACAAACATCATGGGCTTGATCTTGTTGTGCAGGCCGAGGAAATTCTGATCGGGTACCAGGCCGACAACGTTGTACTGAACCGCTTCGCGGCCCTCTTCCCACGACCGGTCGCCGAGAATCTCGAAGTAGCTTTCGCCAACGGCAGCTTCAGGGCTCGCAAAACCAAGACTGGCTGCGGCCAGTTCGTTGACCAAAACGTTGACAACCTCGCCGTCCTCCTCGAGGAAATCGCCCGCGATGTCCCGGGTCAGGGTCCGGCCAGCAAGCAGCGGGATGTCATATGTCTCGAGAAAACCCTCGTCGACACGCACCTGGTTGATGATGATCTCAGATGCCTCATCCCCCGCTGTTCGCGACACGCCTATGGAACTGTTGCTCTGCTCGAAGGGGACCTGGCTGGTATAGGTGACGTCGTCCACACCCGGCAGTGCCATGAGCTGACGGCGCAGGGTTTCGTGCCGTTTGACGATGTCTTCCACCTCAGCACGCTCCAGCACGACGATACTGTCTCTCGGGAAAATATCGGCAGACTTCGCCACCTGCTGGTTCTGGAAGTACATCACCAGCACACAGGCCAACATGAACACGGAGATTGTGAACTGTACGCCGATCATCAGGCTGCGGAACAGGCCGCCCCGGTTGCCCTTCAGCATGCTGCTGTGAAGGCTGTCGATGGGTGTGGCCCGGGTAATCATGTGGGCCGGGTAGGCGCCGGCAGCGACACCCACAAAAACCGTGGTAAGCACCAGGAACGGGGCAATACTCAGGTAATCGAGGCTGACAGTCTTGGTCGACCACTGGTTGAAGAGCGGCACCAACAATTCCAGGCAGGCCAGCGCCAGGAGCATCGACAGCGTGGCGACGGTCAGGCTCTCGATCATGAACTGGGCCAGCAGTTGCCGCTGGCCTGCACCGAAGGTTTTGCGCAGTCCCACCTCGCGGGCCCGTCCCAGGCTCTGCGCCGTGGCCAGATTGGTGTAGTTGACACAGGCGACGATCAGCACCATCAACCCCAGGAGTTGGATGCTGGAGATGGCCGGGATGCCAAGGGCGTCCCAGATCATAGTATTGTCCTCCACCAGCGGTCTCACCCGCAGTTCCGGAATAAACTCCTGCTGATCCTCCGGCGCGTGGCGCTGGAACACCGCGTTGACCTGGTCATTGAGCCACGATCGGGTCTTGCCCTCGGGCAACAGCATATAGGTCATGTCACCAAGTGACAGGTTGCCCCAGTCCTCGTCAAAGGCAAAGTCCCGGATGGAAGCCAGCGTATCGAGTTGGGCAAACAGGCGGGGTTCACGTTCCTGGATCATGCTCGAATTGAAGTGGCTGTCCTTCGGAATCTCTGCGATAACGGCCTTGACCACCAGGTCGTGCTCATGGTCCAGGGTGAGTACTTCTCCCACCACGTCGCTGCGGCCGAAGTACTTCTGCGCAGTGGATTCGCTGAGGATGACACCCCTGGGATCAGCGATGGCGCTTCCATCCCCGTACAGGTAGTCGAAGTCGAAGATGGCGGTGAACTCCGGGTCGGCAAAGGTGATGGTGTGGTAGTAACTGTCATTACTATCCCCCAATGTCACCAGGAACTCGCGGGTGACGGTACGCGCCACCGCGTTGAGCTCACCCAGTTCGGCTTTCAGCAACGGGCCCATGGCTGTGTAGACGCTGTTGGTCTCAAGCACACCGATATCGGCACCGTCGGCGAACACGCTGCCGGCGGTGAAGATCCGGTCCCGCTGGCTGAACATGTTGTCGTGGTCGCGCTCGTAGCTGGCCAGCACCATGCCGAACAGGAATACGGCGAGGCCAATAGACAGGCCGGCGATGTTGATAAACGCATACAGGCGGTTTTTGGCCATATTGCGCAGCGCGAGCTTGATGTAGTTAGCGTACATAATGGTGTCCCGTTGAATGCCGGTGGCAGTGGTATCAGGCGGCGCGCAGGCTCTGGGTGACGACGTGGCCGTCAAACAGGTTGATGGTACGGCGCGCATAATCAGCGTGCGCTGCGGAGTGAGTCACCATGACGATGGTCGTACCCTCCTCGTTGAGACCCTGCAGCATTTCCATCACTTCCTGGCCGTGCACGCTGTCCAGGTTGCCGGTAGGCTCATCGGCGAGAATCAGCGACTGGCTGCCGACCACGGCACGAGCCACGGCGACCCGCTGCTGCTGGCCGCCGGAGAGCTGGCTTGGGCGATGTTTGGCACGATGGGCAATACCCACCTTGTCCATGACCTCGGCCACGCGCTGCTTTCGCTCCCTGGCGCTGATGTCGTGGTAGAGCAGCGCCAGTTCGATATTCTCCTGCACGCTGAGTTCATCGATCAGGTTGAAGTTCTGGAAGATGAAGCCGATGTTCTGCTTGCGAATCTCGCTGAGTTTGCCTTCACCGTAGCCGGCGACGTCTTCACCCATGAAGAGGTATTCCCCTTCACTGGGCCGGTCCAGCATGCCGATCACGTTGAGCAAGGTCGACTTGCCGCAGCCGGAGGGCCCCATGACGGCGACAAACTCGCCCTGCTCGATCGCGATGTTCACGGCGTTGAGCGCCACGGTTTCCACCTCATCGGTGCGGTAGAACTTTGACAGATTGTTCAGGCTAAGCATGGCTATGTCCTCTCCAGGCTGGTGTCAGGAATCTTTGGAATTGTTGAGTACCAGCAGGTCCATATCGCGGAACCCACTGTAAGGTGAAGTGATGACTCTCTCGCCCGCTTCCAGGCCGTCCAGTACCTCGATGAACTTGGTGTTGCGGCGGCCCAGCTTGACCTCGCGTTTTACAGCGCTGTCGCCGTCGGGGCTGGCCACGAAAATCCACTTGCCGCCGGTGTCCTGGAAGAAGGAGCCGTTGGGAATCAGCAGCGCCTCGGTCGCATCACCCAGTGTGAGCTTGGCCTGGATGGTCTGGCCGCGGCGCAGGTCGCGCGGGGCGTTGCCAGTGAACTGTATATCGATCTCAAACTGGCCGCCTTCGACGTTCGGATAGATCTTGGACAGGCGCAGCCGGTGCTCACGGCCGTTGTGCTCAAAGCTCACGGTCTGGTCGATGTCCGTGCGATTCAGGTAGAACTCGTCGATATTGGCAACCAGTTTGAACTGGTCGGCATCGTCCACCTGGCCAATGCGGTCACCGCGGCTGACGTTCTGGCCAATTTCCATATCGAAGCCGGAGAGCTTACCGCTGACAGGAGCGCGCACCTGCAGCTCCTCCAGGCTGTCGCGGGCGAAGCGGAGGTTCTCCTCCATGACCACGTTTTTCTCCCGGAAGAACTCAAGCTGCGCCACCATCAGGCGCTCGTCGGAGGCCTGGCTCTCGAGGGTGACGGTGCGCAGCGCCTTGTTGTATTCCAGCTCGTCAACCAGATCCTCATAGTTACCCTGGGCCGCCAGTCCTTTGGCCAGGAGCTGGTCCTGGCGGGCGATCTCGCGGGTGAGGCGGCGAATCTCGTAGTCCACATCCACCAGGGTGCGCTTGTGACCCAGACGGTTCTGCTCCAGCCGCAGTTCCTGGTCGCGCATGCTGTTGAGCTGTTCCATGACCCGGGACTCGGTGCTCATGACACTGAGCTGCAAGTCAGAATTGGAAAGCCTGACGATAACCTGGCCGGCCTCCACGGTGGCGCCATCCTCGGCCATCACCTCTTCGACCCGGCCACCCTGCACCGCATCCAGGAACACCGTCCTCAACGGCGCCACCCGGGCCCGCACCGGGATCGTATCCTCAAAGATGCCCGACACCACCGGTGACAGCAGGATGCGATTATCTGACACCGTCAGGCTGCGGCCACTATTGGCGGAGACCAGGTAGGCGCCCATCGCCAGCAGTGTCACCGCTGCCGCTACCGGGATGGTCCAGCGAGCGGGAAAGCGCTTTTTCTCGACCACACGGTCCATGGCCGCGCCCGGCTTGCTCATTGTGCGTTCCGGGCCAGGGGTTTGCTCCATTGTGCTGATGGTGCCCATATCTGCTCTCTCGGGGGGTGTACTCGTATCTGTCATATTTAAACAACAGCAAGGGGCAGGCCAACTTTTTAAGTCATTGTTTTTATGGGATAAATTAAAAATCTAAACCAGCACACGTGGCGACGGAGTGTACGAAATCGAACACACGCTGTACGATACCGGACACTTGGAGGCAGGCTTTGAGCGACCCAGACCACAAGATTCTTATTGTCGATGACGACGAGGATATTCTTACAGCCGGCAAGCTGCTGCTGAAGCGGGAGTTCAGCTACGTCCAGGGCTGCAACGATCCCTCCCAGATTCCCAACCTGCTGAGCGCCAACCGCTTCGACGCCATTCTGCTGGACATGAACTTCTCCCCTGGCGAGAGCAGCGGTGAACAGGGGTTTGTGTGGCTGCAACGCATCCTCGAACTGGACCCGGACGCCGTGGTCATCATGATCACCGCCCACGGCAGCATGGACCTCGCCATTGAGGCGATGAAGCTGGGCGCCACGGATTTCGTTGCCAAACCCTGGCAGAACGAGAAGGTAGTCGCCACCCTGTCGGCGGCGGTCAAGCTGCGCGCCAGCCGCGACGAGGCCGCATCCCTCAAGCGTCGCAACCGCGCACTCGCCTCCGCCAGCGGCAACAGCGAACAGGCGCTGATGGGGCACTCCGCGGCGATCCGCGACGTATTGTCCCTGATTGACCGCTCGGCGCCCACAGATGCCAATATCCTGATCATGGGCGAGAACGGCACCGGCAAGGAACTGGCGGCACGCCTGCTGCACCAGCGCAGCCAGCGAGCCGACAACGTCTTCATGTCGGTGGACCTGGGCGCGGTGTCGGAGACCCTGTTCGAGTCGGAGCTATTCGGGCACCGCAAGGGTGCGTTTACCGGTGCCAATTCAGACCGCGTCGGCCGCCTGGAGGCGGCCAATGGCGGTACCCTGTTTCTCGACGAGATCGGCAACATCCCCCTGCACCTGCAGGCCAAGCTGTTGACCGTGCTGGAACAGCGTCAGGTAACACCGGTGGGCAGCAACAAGGCCATCCCCATAGACGTGCGGGTAGTTTCCGCCACCAACGTCCCCCGCGACCAACTCGCCGATGAAAGCCGCTTTCGCCAGGACCTGCTGTTTCGGCTCAATACCGTTGAGCTGACGCTGCCGCCGCTGCGGGAACGGCGCGAAGACATCGCCGAAATCGCCACCCACTATGCCAGCCTTTACGCCCGCAAGTACCACAAACCTTCACTGTCGTTTTCGGCCAGCGCACTGGAGGCGATGCAGGCCTATGAATGGCCCGGCAACGTGCGCGCCCTGCGCCACGCGGTGGAGCGCGCCGTCATCCTCGCTGAAAACGGACGCTATGAAATCGCCGATCTGCAGCTGGCCGATCCCGGCGCCACAGCGCCCGAACCGCTTGCCCCCCGCCAGCCGGCCAGTGACGACCTGAATCTGGAGCGGATGGAAAAACGCACCATCGAAGCGGCCCTCAAGCAACACCGCTACAACATCAGCCACGCGGCGAAGGAACTGGGGCTCACCCGCGCCGCGCTGTACCGCCGCATGGAAAAGCATGGGCTTTAGGAACTTTTCCATTCTGCTGGGCCTGCGGGTGCTGCTGCTGGTCGTTTTATTGGCGACCGTGGGTTATCTGGTGGTCGAACCCGGTTACCCGGTACTCAGGCTGCTGCTGGCCGGTGTCGCGCTGTTGCAGCTAGCCGAAATCGTACATTTCATCCGTCGCACCAACCGCGAGCTGGCGCGGTTCCTGGATGCCGTCCGCTATACGGATTTCAGCCAGCGTTTCCAGATGCAGCGGGTGGGCGCGGGCTTCGAGGAGCTCGGCGAAGTGTTCACCGGCATCGTCGAACGCTTTCAGGAGCTGCGCAACAAGCAGGAGGAAACCCTGCGCCACCTCAGGGCCTTGATGGAGCATGTGCCGGTGCCACTGCTATCGGTGCATCAGGACGGCAAACTGGAGCTGCACAACAACGCTGCCCGGCGCCTGTTTGGCAGCACCCGGGTCGAGCGTCTGGAGGACCTGGCAGCCTTCGGCGAGGATTTTCAGCGTCACATACAGGCGGTGGCACCGGGAGAGCGGCGCCTGGCGCTCTTCAGGACAGAGGATGTAGAGCAGCGCTTCACTATCTCTGCCACCGAGATCGCCATCGCCAGCCAGGTGGAGCGCCTGGTCAGCCTGCAGAACATCCAGAGTGAACTGGATGGCGTGCAACTGCAGGCCTGGCAGGACCTGGTGCGGGTACTGACCCATGAAATCATGAACAGCATCACCCCGGTGGCCTCGCTGGCAAAAACCGCTACCGACCTGGTGGAGGATGCCGCGGGCAAGGTGGCAGACCATCCCGAGGTGATTGAAGCGCTGGAAGACGTCAAGAGCGCGGTGGAGACAGTAGCGCGCCGCTCCGATGGGCTGATGCATTTTGTACAAAGCTATCGTCAGCTGACCCGCCTGCCGCCCCCCAATAGAAAGCCTCTGCAGGTGTCCGAGGTACTGCACAGCGCGGCCCAGTTGGTGGCCACCTCCTGGGAACAGAAATCCATCGCCCTGGACGTGAGCGTGCAGCCGGAAAGCCTTTCCCTGGAGGCGGACCCGGAGATGTTGGAGCAGCTACTGCTCAACCTGCTGAAAAACGCCGAGCAGGCGCTGGAAGGCCGTGACTCCGCCAGGGTGAACGTGCGCGCTTACCTGAACCGCAATGGTCACGTCAGCCTGGAAGTGGCTGACAACGGGCCGGGCATCGATTCGGACGTGGCGGCCAAGGTGTTTGTGCCCTTCTTCACCACCAAACGCGAAGGCTCTGGCGTGGGCCTGGCGCTGACGCGACAGATCATGCTGGCCCACGGTGGCACGGTGGTGCTTGGCAACAGCGAGGCAGGCGGCGCCCGTTTTACGCTGACCTTCTAAACGCTGCCCGGCTGGCTACGGCGTGCGCTCAGGCATGCCGGCAGCAGGAGCGGTGCTCCGCAACGAAGCGCTCGGCGTAGGCCTCCTCGATGCGTGACACCGCCACCACAAACATGAAACCCAGCACGATGATTGACACGATACCCATGGCTTTACCCTCCCGGCGCTTGCCTTTCCGGTGCAAGGGCGCATCCCTCGCCACCATGCATAGCTTGCGCCCACAAGCGCCCGCTGAGGATGGCCGCGCGCGCCAGGCCAGAGGCTGGCGGCGTCAGCTTGTGATATCGATCCGGGGAAGCGGCCGGTGTTGAAGTGACCGCGGGTCCTGCGGCTTCAGCCAGTCACCGCGCGAGTTCGGGCGAATGCTCCAGGGCGCGCTCCAGAGAACCTGCCAGCCGGTGCGCCCAGCGGTATTGATCTGACTCGATCTCAACCATGTCGTGGCGCAGCTCAAACAGCAGGTGGGGAATCTGCCGACCTTCGCCATGTACCGGGATGGTGTAGTCACTGTAGTCGTCCACGGTATAGGGCTGGTTGTCTCCCAAGCACAGTGTTTCATCTTCCGCCAGCAGCTTCAGGAAAACATTCGCCAGGCGCGCATCGCGATTGTAAAGCAGGCCGATATGCCAGGGGCGCTTCTCGCCGTGGTACACCGGGGTAAAGGTGTGCAGGGCCAGCAGGATCGTCGGCTGACCTGCCGCCTGGCGCCGGTCGATAATCGTGCCGATAGTGTCGTGGTACGGTGCAAAAATCTCACGCTGCCGGGCCTCCACTTCCTCGAAGCGGAGGCCGCAATTCCCGGGAATCTCGGTGGCCTCGCTGACCTCCGGGATTGACGTCGCGGAATCCAGGGGGCGATTGCAGTCGATAACCAGTCGCGAATAGCGCTGCTTCACCAGCGTCGCATCAAAGCGACGGGCAAACTCCTCCGCCATTCCGCTGACACCCACGTCCCAGGCAATATGGCGCTGAAGGTCGGCGTCCCTGAGGCCGAGCTTGCCCAGCTTGCGCGGTATACGATTCCCGTAGTGATCGGCGACAAACAAATAGGGCGATGTGCTGTCGGGTCGCTCTACCTCGACAGCGGCGGGCTCATCGTCCCCCAATAGCTGATAAGCATGGCTGCTCAACTCTGCTTTCCCCTGACTACTGTATGACCCGGCACTCGCCGACACAAACCTGCGTCGACGAGTGGCGTGGTGGGCGTTACCCACCGGCACGCTTCAGGCCTCAGGCCACCCAGCGCTGCAGCAGCTCGTGGAAGTGGCGAATCTTGGTTTCGCCGTAGTTGCCGAAGATGACTTCCTGCAACTGTTTCAGACCCTTCTGGACAAACGGCAGGTTGAGAGTGTCCTGGTTGAAGACCTTGGCCAGGCTACCAATTTCCGGGGCATCCAGGTAGTCGTCATCGAGGTCCAGGAAGGTAAGCTTCGCCGGGGCCGGGCGCGGCTGGCCCTTGGGGGCCGGCAGCATGAACATCACCTCGTGCAGGCACTGCTCCGGGTTGTCTCCGTCCGGACGGAAGCGATAGAAGATCGGGTTGAAATCCCCCCAGGGGTGCAGATTGGGAAACAGCGACAGGTAAATGGGGTCGATCAGTTCGGCATCGGATACGCCGTCGACATCGTCACCGAGAATCTCACGCATCTGCTCGCGGACCGCCGCGGCCGCCGTCGCCCGCTTCTCGGCGAATTCCCCAACCACATCCGGGGTGGCCTCGTCTTCAACCCCGTCGGGCAGGCGCCCGCCCACCCAGTCACAGAGGTGGATGTCGGCGTGAAACTTGTCACCCTCGACGTGGTGAGCGTGGTCGTCGTAGATGCCACTGCGGCCGTCCGGCATGGTCACCCGCACCCGGCCTTCCTCAAGGCGCTCATAGGTGGCACCACTGAGTTCATGGCGCTGCTTGGAGAAGGTGCGCCGGTCGGTGTAGGGGTTGGCGGCGTAGTGATCGTTGACGTGGGGGCTGATGGTCATGCTCGGCGACATGGCCCGGGAATAATTGCCGAACACGTCGTACTTGGTATTGGCGTCCCCGAGGGTCGGCAGCAGGGTCGGGTGGGTGGCCACGCAGTGATAGGCCTCCATAAAGGCCTCCTGGGCTACCTTCCAGTTGCAGTTCAGCCGCTTGATGATATGGGCGGCCTTGTAGCGGCGTTCGAAGGGCACATGGGGAAACTGGGAAGACAGGTCGCCGAGGAAGCTGTCCAGCGGCTCGGCGTTCTGGTCAGGGTTGATGAAGACGAATCCACCCCAGCGCCCCACCGGCAGTGAGGGCAGGCTGTGAGTCTCCTGGTTCACGGTCGGGAAGTCCCAGTGGCAGGGCACCTCCTTGAGGCTGCCGTCCAGGTGCCAGGCCCAGCCGTGGAAGGGACAACGGAATTCACGCAGCCCCTGCTCTGACTCGTGCAACAGGGCACGCCCGCGGTGCAGGCAGGCGTTCGGGTAGGCCCGGAACTCTTCTTCACCGGTTCGTACCACGATGAAGGAGAGGCTGGCGATATCGTAGACAAAGCTGTCGCCCACCTCGGGAATATCGTCTTCGTGGCAGGCCATCTGCCACACCCTCTTCCACAGGCGCTCCACTTCCAGTTCGTGGAACTCCCGGCTGTAGTACACGCTGGCATCCACCACCGTGGGACCGGCGGGCATGGGGGAATCGGTTTTCTGGACATCGGTAACCGGGTGGGAATCGCTGGCCAGCAGGTCAGCGTAATCAACGCCCGCGGAGCGAGCGGTACCAGTGACAGTCTCGACCATGTCACCCTCCTGTCTGCAATCAGATCGTTGTTATGGGGTCAGGAGTGCCCATGGTAGGAAGTCATCGTCCCGGCAAGGATGACCGAGATCAAATTCGCTGCACAAAACCGTACATTCTGACTGTTTTTGGGGAAGCGGCTCTCAAATGCAGGCTTGCTTTCAAGCGACAAGCAGCACTTTGCCCGGCCACCAGACCTCTGGCCAAGGGTAGCGGCCGCGTCGGCGCTTCACGGGAAAGAATGCCCCGCTTTTAATGCAAATGATTCTCATTTACAATCTTCCGATCTTCCCATCCAGGCTGTTTCCAAAATGTTCCAAACTCCAGAATCAAGGGAGTCGCTGCAGCGAACGTCATCACGCATAGCACTACCGCTTGGCCTTTTCATCGCCCTTCCCCTCAGCGCCCAGGAACTTGGGACCGGGCAGCGCGCTATCGAAACCGTCGTCGTCACCGCTTCTCGCAGAGAGCAACCAATAAACGAGATCTCCCGCACGGTGATGGTATTGGACCAGGAGATTATTGCCGAGGAAATGGCCAAGACGTCGAACATCGCAAACCTGCTGGGCGCACGCATTCCCGGCTTTGGCGCCCCCACCCACATCGACCAGCTTCGCACCCAGACTCTGCGCGGCCGCGAGCCGCTCTATCTTATCGACGGGATTCCCCTGGCTTTCAATGGCGGCGCCGGCTTCCTACAGGGCCCGCTGGTCAAGTTCGACAGCGGCACGGTCGGCCGAGTGGAAGTGCTCTATGGCCCGACCTCGATCTACGGCGCCGGCGCCACCGGCGGTGTGATCCAGTTTTTCTCCGTGCAGCCGCCGCGGGACAAGGCGTTGGAGCTGAATCTGCGGCAGTCATTCATGTTCTATCCCGGCGCGGACGACCCGCTGGACTCCGACTCCCTGAGCTGGCGCACTGCGCTACGCGCCGCGGGCACGATCAATCGTTTCGACTATGTAGTCTCCTACAGCCACGATGTCCAGAATGGCGTCTATGACGGCAACGGCGATATCTCCAACCCGGTCTACTACGGCTATACCGACGACGACAGCTACTTTGCCAAACTGGGATTCGAGCCCGACGAGCAACAACGCATCGAGCTGCTGGCCAGCTATGTCGACAGGGAGTTCGACGACACCAACTTTGAGACCGCGTTCACCGACGACAACTTCGCCATCGCCGTGGAAGCCGATGAGGATGTGCGTTTTCGCTATACCGGCAACAGCCAGCCCAAGGATGAGAAGAGCTTCTTCAGTCTGAGCTACTCCCATGGCGACCTGTGGGGCAACCAGCTAACAGCCCAGGTCTATACCCGCGAAGACGACATCCGCGAACCGCTGGTGGACCTGGTGGTGGGCATTCCCCCCTTCCCCGATAACTATCAGGCAGTAAAAAAGGACGAAAGCACCGGGGTTCGCTTCCAGCTCAGTCGTAGTTTTAACGACTTTCTCACCGTAGTTGTGGGTGCAGACTACGAGGAACAGGACCGGGAGGCTGACGCTTTCGTTTACGATATCGGTACCGCGCTGGATCGCGACCGGGTGGTGACAGAGCCCGTGCGCAGCGGCCTGTTCATCTACCCCTTTGAACTCGACACCCTGGGGCTGTTCCTGCAGGCGGAGCTGGAAGTCAGCGATCGGCTGCGATTCAGCGGCGGCATACGTCATGAGGACGCGGAGTTCGAAATCGGTAGCGGCGTCCGCCTGTTCGATTTCCTGCAGGCGGACCGACCCGGCGGTAGCGGCGAGGACAGTGGTTATGCCTACAACGTCGGCGTGACGTTTGATGCCACGCCGCAGCTCACGGTCTACACCAACTACGCCGAAGGTTACACGCTGCCAAGCCTTTCCCAGGTGTCTACCATCGTACCGCCTGATCAACCACTGGAAAGCGACGAAGCGATCGAGCCACAAATCGTCGACAACTACGAACTGGGCATTCGCGGCATCGTAGGATCAGTGAGCTATTCAGTCGCCGGCTACTACTCGGAATCTGATTTCGGAGAGAACTTTATCTACGACCCCGCCACCGGCCTCGGCCAGTACAACCGCGCGCCGGAGGAAACCTATGGCTTTGAGGTGGTGGGCGACTGGCAGGCGACTGACCGACTCTCACTCACCGCTACCTACAGTTGGGTTGAGGGCGAATTCGACCCCGACGACAGCGGTGACTTTGTCGCCCAATCCAGCCTGGACATTCCGCCCTGGAAAGCCACCCTCAACGGGCGCTACGAAGTCACCGACCGTCTGTCTTTCAACTTCCAGGTGCTGGCTGTCGGTGACCGGGATGACGCTTTCAACGACGGCGTTGACCTCTGGGAAGTGGAAGGCTACGAGGTGTACGACATCGGCATGGACTTCCGGTACGGGCGCGGCCTATTCAGTGCCCAAATCACCAACGTACTGGATGAGACCTACCTGACTCCGGCCAGCCAGAGCTATACGAATAGCCTGCCGTTCGCGCCACGCGTCGCGGGTGCCCCCGGACGGGCAGTCTCGCTGGTCTACGACGTGAACTTCTGAACGCGGCGGACCAGGTTTACTGCGCGTCATCCATGGCGAGGATGCTGTGCAGCAGCACGCTGGCGCCGCGCGCTATATCCTCGGCCGAGGTGAATTCCTCGGGTGAATGGCTGATGCCACCGACGCTGGGCACAAAGATCATGCCGGTGGGCGTGATGGTCGCCAGGTCCTGGGCGTCGTGCCCGGCGCCCGAGGGCATACGCCGGTAGCTGTAGCCGAGTTTTTCCGCGGTGGCCGCGATGAGATCGCGCACCGCTGGATCGGTGGGTGCCGGCGGTGAGGCCGTATCGATCTCCGCGAAGTCAAAGCGGGTGCCGTACTGCCTGGACAGGTCCGCCGCGGCGGCCTGCACGGCATCGAACACCTGCTGCATTCTGGCGGCGTCGGCGCGCACCCCAGCGTGGGAACCTCCCTGGGCGCCGACACACAACAGGGTCAACAGGACTGCGGCGGGCAGTGTCCTCATGGCAACTTGTACACCACGCCGTCCTTCATGACGAAGGAGACCGACTCGGTGACTGTGATGTCCTCCAGCGGATTGCCGGTAACGATCACGGCGGGCGATTCCAGCAGGCGGCCTCGCTCGGTATCCAGCAGCCGTGCTGCGGTAAGGTAGGTGTCGGCCAGGGCGATTTCAGCAAGGCCAGCGCCCAGCAACAGAGCGAGTGCACGCAGTATCTGCGCGGGAACTCCTTTTCGGCGGTCTGTAGTCACCCAGAGCTCAACCCAATCTCCGGCGGCTTGTGTTCCCTCAGGCCGAGGGTATAACCACTTCGCGGTACTCGCCGCGCATGCAGTGGTCGGAACTGCTGCTGGCGCTGTAGCCACCGACGTTGAGAAAGGCCAGCACATCACCCTCCGCCAGCGGCGGCAAAAGGATATCTTCCGCCAGCAGGTCGATACCCTCGTTGATATTGCCCGCCACCGACACACGCCGTGGCATTTCCTCTCCGGGCTCCGCCAGCGGGGCGACAACAGTGGGGTAGCCGTAGTAGGCGTAGAGGTTGCTGAGGTTGAAGCCGCCATTTACAAACACAAACTCGGTGCCGCCCTTCTCTTCCACTGCGCACACTTCCAGCAGTAGCAGGCCGGCGTCCTTGACCAGGTAATCCCCGGGCTCCAGTTGCAGGGTAAGGCCGCGGGGCAGCAGGAAGCCGGCGAGCATTGTCGCCCAGCGCTCCAGGTTCAGCGGCGCTTCACCTTCGCGCAGCGGCACCCCGAGGCCACCGCCGATATCGATGTGGCGGATGGAGCCGGCCTGGTCGATGAAGCCACTGAGTCGCGCCAGGATTTCACCGAAATCCTCCAGTTCGCCATCCAGGTAGCCAGAGCCGGAATGGAAGTGCAGCGTGGTCACGGGCATGTCGTAGTGCGCGGCCAGTGCCAGGGCCTCTGCAAAGCGGTCCGGGTAGATGCCGAACTTGCTGGCTTTCTCCCCCGCGTAGCTGATCTTCTCCAGGTGGCTGGCGGTGAGCTGCGGGTTGATGCGCAGGCCGATTTCCCGCCCGGGGCTACGCTCGCCAAGCTGGCGGATACCGCTGAGTGAGTCGCAGTTCAGGTAGCTGCCGGGGTGGCGGCAGATCACCTCCCAGTCTGCCGCTGAGATGGCGGTGCCGGTGTAGGTAATCTCTGCCTCGGCAAAGCCCGCCTCCAGCGCCAGCAGCAGTTCCCGCGGCGAGCAGACGTCGATACCGCAGCGCCCAGAGTTGCGCAGCGCCGCCAGCAATTCAGGATGCCGGTTGGCCTTGAGGGCATAGAACACCTGGCAGGGTAAGGCCCGGGCATCCAGCGCAGCCTGCAGCCCCGCCAGCTTGTCCAGCACCCGGCCGGCGCTGTAGACAAAGGTCGGGGTGCCCGACTGCTCTGCAACCGCCGCCAGCGACTCACCCGCCAGCGTCAGTTCGCCGCCCAGGTACCGTAAATCCTCGCGCTGCCACCAGGACATGTGTATGCATCTCCGCCCTAAAAAACCACGCACTATATAGCAAAGGACAGCCAGGCTCTGCGCGGTCCAACCGCTTCCTGTTAAGCTGATGGTTCTATGTTGAAGGAACCGGAGTGCGACCGGGTACAGGGACTGCTGCCGGCGGCAGCATTGCGCGACGCCGAGTTCGCCAGCTTCCTCGCCAAGAACTGGAACCAGATTGAACAATCCGGGTAGTCTTGGCCCCGGAGACTTTGCCGGAGCACGCCGTGGACCTCACTGACGCCAAACCCTCTTTCAGCCAACGCACGCTGGCCGCCATTGAACGCACGGGCAACCGGCTGCCGGACCCCGCCATGCTCTTTATCGGCCTGCTGATTATCGTCTGGGTCGTCTCCTGGCTGCTTTCTTATGTGGAATTCTCCGCCATCGACCCGCGCAACGGGGAACCGGTGCGAGTGGTCAACCAGCTCGCCGGCGAATCGCTCACCGCCTTCCTGGCCACCATGGTGAAAAACTTTGCCCACTTTCACCCCATAGGCGTGGTGCTGGTGGCCATGCTTGGTATCGGTGTGGCCGAACACACCGGCTTCATCAACAGCGCCCTTCGCGCCATGTTGCGGGTCACCGCGCGCTGGCTGCTGACGCCGATGATCATACTGGTGGGCATTGTGAGCCACACCGCGGCGGACGCCGGCTACGTGCTGGTGATCCCACTGGGCGGGGTGATCTTTTTTGCCGCGGGCCGGCACCCGCTGGCGGGTATCGCCGCGGCTTTTGCAGGCGTGTCCGGCGGTTTCTCGGCCAACTTCATTCCCGCGGCCATCGACCCGATGCTGCAGGGCATCACCCAGTCGGGTGCGCAGCTACTCGACCCCGCCCTGACACTGAACCCGCTGAACAACTACTTTTTTACCGCCAGCTCTTCGCTACTGATTATCGCCCTGGGCTGGCTGGTGACCGACCGCTTCGTGGAGCCGCGGCTGGCGGATCATCCGCTGGATGAGGATATCGAGGAAATGCACAGCATGGAGGCGCTCAGCGACCACGAGTCCCGTGGCCTGAAATACGCCTTGTGGGCCATGCTGGGCGGCATCCTGCTGCTGGTGGCCAGTGCCTGGTCCGGAGACTCACCCTGGCGCGGGCCGGGCGGCTCGCTCACCGAGCTGGGCGCGCCGCTCATGGCCTCCATCGTGCCGCTGATTTTCCTGCTGTTTGTGCTACCCGGGATCGTCTATGGCATCGGCGCCGGTACTGTACAGAGTTCAAAGGACGTGATTGCCGGCATGACCAAGGCCATGGAGAGCATGGCCTACTACCTGGTGATCATGTTCTTCATTGCCCAGTTCATTTACGCCTTTGGCCAGTCCAACCTGGGCGTGCTGATGGCGCTGGAGGGCGCCGCCGGCCTCAAGGCCCTGGGATTGCCCTCGGCACTCACCATTACCGGGGTGATCTTCCTCACCGGCCTGCTCAACCTGTTTGTGGGCTCGGCCTCCGCCAAGTGGGCGCTGCTGGCGCCGATTTTTGTACCCATGCTGATGGAACTGGGCATCTCACCGGATCTCACCCAGGCTGCCTACCGGGTGGGGGATTCCACCACCAATATCATCACCCCGCTGATGCCCTACTTCCCCCTGGTGGTGGTGTACTGCCAGCGCTATATCAAGAGCACCGGCATCGGCACTGTGACTGCCATGATGCTGCCCTACACGGTGACGTTTATCGTGGCCTGGACGATCTTCCTGCTGGCCTACTGGGCGGTGGGAATTCCGCTGGGGCTGCAGGCAAGCTACAGCTACGGTTAAGACGGGCTTAGGGGGAAACCTGCACTAGTCCCCGGATTCGCGCGCCTTGCGCGAACGCTCTACCAATTCGTCGACCAGGTCAGCCACTTCCGGGAAGAAGTCACTGTCGCGGAAGGCCAGCGGGCGGCTGGCCTCACCGGTCTCGCGAATCTCCTGCAGGTGCAGTTGGATGCGAAAGATCGGCCCGGCGATCTTGTGGGACAGCACCAGGCCAAGCAGTATCAACGCGCCGAACACTACCGCGGCCACCATCATGAAGGTGGTATTGAGCAGCTCGCGCTGCTGGTTCACAAATTCGAAGTAGATGTGATCGGGCTCCAGGCCCAACTGCTGGCCCTCTGAGATAAGGCGATCGAAGTAGATGTGGTTGGTCGCATACAGCACGATGATGCCAAACAGTGCGAAGCCGACGATGTACATCATGAAGCGAAGCTGGAAGCCCGGCAGTACCAGGAACTTTGTGCGCTTGTACTGCCTGGAACCGGCGTCGGCTGAAATTTCCCCGTTCATGTCCTGTGTCCTCGCCTCCTCTTTATGCCACCCGTTTGTGCCACCCGTTTATGCCACCCGCGCCACCTTTTGCCCATTGAAGCTTAAGAATGCCTAGGAATCGGCGCCGGGCGCTGCGCAGGTTTCGCGCACCCTGTTCATCAAATCCATAGTAGCACCCGAAAACTGCGGCCCCAGGATTATTTCCGGGTGCTCCGGGTCGTAGTGCGAACTCAGGCTCTGCACCACCTGGTAGCGCATCCAGGGGTTGCCGCTGCTGCCAGCGGCCAGGCTGTCGTTATGCGTTGCCAGCAGCCCGCCGCGTAAACGCACCACCGTACTCTCGGAGCCCATCTGCTGGCGGTCGCCGAGGGCGCCGGAGTAGCCCATGCGATCCAGTTTCTTGGGCGGCAGGGCATTGGTAATCCCCAGTCCGCCGAAGCTGGAAGAGCCATGCAGTTTGAGAAACGCGTAGTTGTGGCGCCAGGCAGCGGGCTCCGGCAGCGTTGTCCACTCTTCCGGATAGGCCAGGCAGTCGATGGAATACAGTTTTTGGGCCGGGGTACCAAGCAGGGTAACGAACACAAGGTCAGTGCTGATGCCGCCAGCCCGGTCCACCAGGCAGTTGGCGGCGGTCAGCAGCAGGCCGTCGCGTCCCAGCAGGGTGGCCGCGCAGCTCTCGGTGCCGCCGTTGGCGTTGACAAACAGCAGCTTGCCGATAGCGGAGTCGCCCTTGCGGCTGGGTTCGGTGTGTTCCAGCGTAGCGGGGTCCGGCGCCGCAGGCAGTGCGCCCGAAACTGGTGCTGCCACCCGCGGCGGCAGGGTCAGGGCATCCGGACGCCGGCCCAGCCAGTTGAGGCTGGTCCGCAAGATTTCCTGCTCGCCAAAGCGCACCAGCACCGGCTCTGCCGCCGTATAGACAGGCAGGGCCAGGCACAGCACCAGTAGCGCCCGCGTGATCTGTCGCACTCCCATGACTGTTTGTAGTCTTTGTAGTCCAGTAGCCGTGTAGCGCTAGCGTCGCCGCCGGCGGCCGCTGCGCTTTATAATGATCTTCTGTGGTCAATATACCGCAGGAGACACCCCACAGTCAGTGAAACGGAGCACAACTCTGGCATGAACTATCGCAAACTGGGCCAATCCGGCCTCAAGCTCTCAGAGCTCTCCTTTGGCTCCTGGGTGACCTTCAACAAGCAGGTGGACGCTGGGCTCGCCGAGCGCATGTTCGGCACCTGTTTCGATGCGGGTATCAATTTCTTCGACAACGCCGAAGGCTATGAGCGCGGCGAGTCCGAGATTGTAATGGGTAAAGCCCTGAAGGCCCTCAACCGACCCCGCGACAGCTACTGCGTGTCCTCCAAGGTGTTCTTTGGCAGCCACGAAAAGCCCATGCCCACTCAGCTCGGCCTAAGCCGCAAACATGTGACTGAGGCCTGCCATCAGGCCCTGGCGCGCCTGCAGGTGGACTACCTGGACCTGTACTTCTGCCACCGCGCCGACCCGGACACGCCGATCGGGGAAACCGTGTCGGCCATGCACAATCTGGTAACCCAGGGCAAAGTGCTGTATTGGGGTACCTCCGAGTGGACCGCCGAAGAGATTGCCGAGGCCTGCGACTTTGCGCTGGCCAACCACCTCACGCCGCCGACGATGGAGCAGCCGCAATACAACCTGCTGGATCGGCAGCGCTTCGAGGTTGAGTACGCCCCGATCTTCGAAAAGTACGGTATCGGTACCACCACCTGGTCGCCGCTGGCCTCCGGCGCACTGACGGGCAAATACCTGGAGGGTATCCCGTCAGACTCCCGCGCCGCCCTGCCCGGCTACGAGTGGCTGCGTGAACGCATGGTGGAAAGCGACCGCGGCCAGGAGCGCATGGCCCGGGTGCGCAAGCTGCTGCCCATCGCCGAAGACCTGGGGACCAGCCTGTCTAAACTGGCGATTGCCTGGTGCCTGCTCAATCCTCAGGTGTCCACCGTGATACTCGGCGCCTCCCGTATTGAACAGCTGCAGGAAAACCTAGCGGCGCTGGACGTGCTGCCGCTGCTGACGGACGAGATAATCTCACGGCTCAGCGCGATCTGATGAACAAGCGCAGCAGCCCGCTGGATCGCTTTGCCGCTGACCTGGCGCCGGGGCGCCTCGACTGGATCGGCGTGCGTCCCGCGCGGCGTGAACCCTTGCTGCCGCTCGAGCAGGTACAGGCAATCGCTGGGCTCGGCCTGGACGGCGACCATCGGATGAAAAAAACCCCGGGCTCTGCGCGCCAGGTCACCCTGATCTCACGCGAGTTCATTGCCCAGATCGAACACTTTACCGGGCTGGCGGCGATTGATCCCTCTACCCTGCGGCGCAACCTGGTGATCTCCGGCATCAACCTCAACGCCCTGCGTCGGCAGCGCTTTCGCATCGGCGGCGCGGTCTTTGACGCCACCGCTCTCTGCCATCCCTGTTCACGGATGGAAGAAGCGCTGGGCAAGGGCGGTGTGGCGGCCATGATTGGCCATGGAGGACTTTGCGCGAAGGTCATCGAATCAGGCAGCCTGCGACTGGGCGACGCCGTGCAGCTTATTCCTGGGGCGGCCGATGTTGCCGAGCCGGCGCGCCAGCGGGGTTTATTCTGAGACGGCCTGTACCCGCGAACCGACAAACAGTATGCACGCCGCCGCCACTGTATAGGTGGCAAGCCCCACCCACAGCACGCCCGAATAATCCTCGCTGTTCACCATCAGCGCCGCAGCCGTCGGCCCCAGGCCGCCGCCGGCGCCGCTGGCCAGCCCCCCGGCGGTCACCACGGCGCCACCGGGGTCCATGTCTGCCAGCAGTGACTGGATGTAGGGCAAGGTGAACGCCCAGGTCACGCTGTGAACGGAGGTCCAGATAAGAAAGCTGGTGAAGTCCTCCGCGTGCAGGGTGAAATACAACGAGACCGCACCCACGGCGATGCCGGCAAACACAGGTCGGGCGTGGCCAAAGCGATCACTGAGCCAGAGAATGGCAAAAGCCCCGGGCACACCCATCAGCGAAGCGATACCCAGCGAGGAGCCAATCTCCGCATCGCTGAGCCCGGCAAACACTGCAATACGTTCGATATAGGCATCCGTGGAGACGTTGCTGGCCTCGAAGGCACACAGCGCCAACAGTCCCGCCAGCGCTGGCAGTGACAGGATCAAACGCCACTCGCTGCCGCGAATACTCACTCCCTCGGCGAGAGCGGCGGTGTCGGGCAGGGCCACGGCCAGCGCGAGGCCCAGCAGGTTACAGGCGGCAAAGCCCAGGTACATCTGGGTGGCATTCATCTCCGGCAGATAGGTAGGCAGGGCGTAGAGGGCGACCGCTGCCAGGCCAAACTGCAGCATCATAAACAGGCCATAGCAGCGCTCGGAGTGCTGTTCGCGGGCAAAGCAACTCATCACCGCCGCATAGCAAGCACCTGCGGCGAAGGCGTTCATGCCCCGCAGCAGGTAAAAAAGCTCATGCTGGGTGTGAAGCAGGGCGGCGCCGACATTGCCCAGTGCCGCAACGGCAATGCCCACCATGGCCAGCCGACGCAGCTTCAGGTGGTGCATGGTCAGGGCGCAGATCAGCGCTATCGACACCGAGCCGATGGCGCCAAAGCCAGCGGTGAGCCCGGCGCTGCGATCACTGAAGCCACCGAAGTCCACCAGCACGCCGGTAATAATCGGCCCGACCAGCACCGGGATAATGGAAATGCAGCCCAGTAGCGCGATGGCCCAGCTGCGCGAGCCCGGCAATAGCGCAAGCACGCTCAGCCAATCCCGGGACTGTGCTGGGCGATATCGCCATAAAGCTCCGGGCGCCGATCACGGAACAGGCCCCAGGACGCCCGGTAGCTGGCAATACTGTCGAGATCGAAGCGCTGCACCAGCACGGCTTCGGTATGATCATCCGCCCGCTGCACCACGTCGCCGGTGTAGTCACTGATGAAGGAATTGCCGTAGAAAGTCATGCGCAGGGCGTCGTCCCCGGTGGCCACTTCCTCACCGATGCGATTGGAGGCAATCACCGGCACCACGTTGGCCGCGGCGTGGCCCTGCATGACGCGCTTCCAGTGCTCGCGGGAATCCAGGCCAGGATCTCCGGGCTCCGAGCCGATAGCAGTCGGGTAGAACAGCAGTTCGGCCCCGTTCAGCGCCATGCAGCGGGCCGCTTCCGGAAACCACTGGTCCCAGCAGATGGCCACACCGATGCGCCCGTAGCGCGTGTCCCAGACCTGGAACCCGGTGTCACCGGGTGTGAAGTATTGCTTCTCCTGGTAGCCGATGGCGTTGGGGATATGGGACTTGCGGTAGTAGCCCAGCACCGCGCCGTCGGCGTCGATGACACACAGGGAGTTGAAGAAGGCGTTGCCGGCTTTCTCGAACCAGCTGATGGGTAACACCACCTCCAGCTCCCTGGCCAGCGCCTTGAAGTGCTCAAGCAGCGGGCTGGCATCCCGCGGTGTGGCCAGGGCGAGGTGTTCATGACGCTGCTCGATACAGAAGTAAGGCGCCTCGAACAGCTCCTGTAGCAGCACCATCTGCGCCCCCTGCTCCGCGGCCCGGCGCACCAGCGCCTCGGCGCGTGCCACGTTGGCTTCGCGGTCCCAGCTACAGGCCATCTGGGTGGCCGCCACACTCACTTCACGCATAACATTCCCCAGACATCATCGCCAGAAAACACCGAGACTACGCCGCAGCCGCGGCCCGGATCAAACGCAATGTTCTTAGGCTATTCATGAGGTGAATTGATATCAGGCGCCCACCTGTTCCAGCAGCCAGTGCCACAGGGCCCGCGCTTCCGGACGCGCGATTCGCTGCATCTCCCCGACCAGGTACCAGCCCAGGCCGGTCGCCGTAGTCTCGGCGAAGGGCTGGACCAGAGTACCCTGGGCCAGCGCATGTCCTGCCAGGGTCAGGCTGCCCAGGGCCACCCCCTGCCCATCCAGGGCCGCGTCCAGCATCAGCCCATGGTCACTGAAACTGGTACCCAGCACCGGCGCGCTGTCGTCCAGGCCGGCGAGCTGAAACCAGCTGGCCCAGCCTTCCCAGCCCTCGTCGTGCAGCAGGCCCGTCGCGAGCAGCCGGTCGGCGCGCGGGGTCTTGCCGAGGGATCGCGCGAGCGCAGGGGTGCACAGCGGCGCCAGCTGTTCCCGGTAGAGCTCGACACACTCCAGGCCCGGCCAGTGTCCATCGCCATAGGCAATAAAGCAGTCGCTTTCGGTGTGAACAAAATCAACGTCCATGTAGGTGGAGACCACCCAGGGATCGATGTGTGGATGCCGTTCACGCAGCGACGGCAGGCGCGGCAACAGCCAGTGCCTTCCCCAGGCCGGCAGGCAGCTGATGACTACGGAACCTTCCTTGACGAAGTACTCCAGGCGGTTGATCCCGGCACTCAGCGAACCGAGGGTGCGGCGCGCCGTCTCCAGCAGGTCGAGCCCTGCATCAGTCGGCTCTATCGTGCGCCCCAGCCGACGAAACAACTGGACCCCGAGCTGCTCCTCCAGGCCGCGCACCTGGTGGCTGATCGCCGACTGGGTGATACTCAGCTCTTCGGCCGCCCGGGAGAAGCTCTTGAGCCTGGCGGCGGCTTCAAAACACAACAGGGCCTGCATGGATGGCAGGCGGCCGTATTTTCCCAACATAAGTATTTCTCATAGCTAACGGGAATATCTTTCGTTTGTCCGAGTCTCAGTCCTGCCCTACTCTGCCGTCAAGCTATCTCCAGGAACCAGACACATGAGTTACCGAATGCCGCCGGAGTGGGCGCCCCACGAGCGCACATGGATGGCCTGGCCCTGCCGGGCCGGAATGTGGACCAGTGACGATGCCACCGCCCAGGGCTATACCCAGGTCGCCCATGCGATTCGCGGCGCCGAACCGGTCACCATGGTAGTGCCGCCCGGGGAAGTTGAGCGGGCGCGCCACTTCCTCGGCAGTGATATCGACATCCTGGAGATACCCATCGACGACTCCTGGGCAAGGGACAGCGGCCCAAACTTTGTCATCAACGAGCAGGGTGAGCTGGCCGGCGTGTGTTTCACCTTCAATGCCTGGGGCGGCAAGTACGAACCCTACGACCAGGACGCCCTGATGGCTGCACGCATCCTGGACTACATCGGGGTGCCGGCCATCACATCCGAGCTGATCGCCGAGGGCGGCGGCCTGTGTGTGGACGGTGAGGGCAGCCTGCTGACGACTGACACCTGCTTCCCCAATGCCAACCGCAACCCCGACTGGAGTCGCGGGCAGATCGAAGAAGAGCTGAAACGCCGGCTGGGGGTAGAGAAAGTGTTGTGGCTACCCGGCGACCCGCTGGACCAGGAGACCGACGGTCACGTGGACGGGCTGGCAGCCTTCTGCGCACCCGGCAAGGTTATCCTGGAAACCGCCGGTGAACCGTCGCGCGAACCCTACTTCGCCGAGCTGCGCGCCGCCCTGGAAAGCCATACCGATGCCCGCGGCCGCGGGCTGGAAGTGTTCGAGCTGCCAGAGGCGGAGTCTGGCATCGCCATCGGTGATCGCTTCTGCCTGTCCTACGTGAATTTCTATATCGCCAACGGTGCGGTGATTGCGCCGAGCTACGGTGTGCCCAGCGACGATGTTGCTCGAGAGCGCCTGCAGGACTGCTTCCCGGACCGGGAGATTGTCATGGTGCCGATCGCGGCGATAGCCGAGGGTGGCGGCGGAATCCACTGCATTACCCAGCAACAGCCGGCGGTCTCATGACGGAAAAGCACCCTCCCCGCACAGCAACCGCCATCCCGCGGGAGCCTGCGGGCACTACGCGTTGGCCACTGCCTTTTCAGACCCCCGCCGGTACACCAATTGTGGCTCGTCGATATCGACATTGGGCAGCAACTCCCGCTCCTGGTAGTAGTCGGGCACGTTGTTCCAGGGCTCCTGTACGCCCTGTTTCGGCATCAGGTGCAGGCTGCGCTGCAGGTAGCCGGGATTGAACACGTCCTCGGTAATCCAGGGCAGCAGCTCCATGTCGCGCTCACTCTCCAGCAGGGTCGGGGTAATACTGGTGGCGCCCTTCGCGTCCATATTGTTGAGCAGCCGGCACACCAGCTCACACAGCAGGTCCACGCGCAGGGTCCAACTGGAGCGCAGGTAGCCGAACATGGAAGCCATATTGGGAATACCTGAGCTCATAAAGCCGCGGTAGGTCACCGTATCGGCAAAGTTCACCGGCTCGCCGTCGAGGTCAAATGCGATATCACCCATGACGCAGAGACTGAAGCCGGTAGCGGTGATGATGATGTCGGCTTCCAGCAGTTCACCGGATTGGGTGAGCACGCCCTTCTCGGTGAAGCGCTCGATATGATCGGTCACCACCGACACCTTGCCGGACTTGATCACATCGAACAGGTCGCCATCGGGCACATAGGCGATGCGCTGTTGCCAGGGCCGGTAGCTGGGCGTGAAGTGGCTCATGTCGAAGTCCTCGCCCAGCTTCTCGCGAATCACCCGAAACAGCTCTTCCTTGACCATTTGCGGGTGTTCCTCGGAAGCGTACTGGATGTCCTGGGCAATCTTGAGAATGTCGCGGCGCACGATATCGTGGACGGTAGCTTCATCCACCTCCAGCTCGCGCAGCCGATCCGCCAGCTCGTTGCGGTTCTCGCCGGTCCAGAAGTAGGTGGGCGAGCGCTGCAGCATGATCAGGTGCTCGCAGTCGCCCGCCATATTGGGCACCAGCGTGGCCGCAGTCGCGCCGCTGCCAATCACCAGCACGCGCTTGCCCTGGTAATCCAGGTCTTCGGGCCAGGTCTGCGGGTGCACGATGAGGCCCTGGAAATCGGCCATGCCCTCCCACTCCGGCGTGTATCCCTGTTCGTGCCGGTAGTAGCCCTGGCACATCCACAGGAAGTTGGCGGTGTAGACCGCCGCCTCGCCAGTATCCTTGCGCTCTGCCCGTACCGTCCAGCGCTGCTCCGCGCTGGACCAGGAGGCGCTCAGCACCTGGTGGCTGTAACGGATGTACTGGTCGAGCCCATCTTCCTCGATAGCCTCACCCAGATAGTCGAGAATCGCATCGCCATCGGCGATGGGCTTGCCCGACCAGGGCTTGAAGCCGTAGCCGAAGGTATACAGGTCGCTGTCGGAGCGAATACCCGGGTAGGTGTGCTGTCGCCAGGTGCCGCCAAAGGACGCCTTGTTCTCCAGCATCACGAAGGACTTGCCGGGGCATTTATCCAGCAAATGGTGAGCGGCACCAATGCCGGATATACCGGCCCCAACGATCAGGACATCGAAGTGCTCGCTGCCGGCGGACTGCAGGGAAGTGACGGTGGACATGGGGTACACCTCGCGGGTGGACATTGATCAGGGTTCCACGGTAGCGCGGGCGCCGTTACCACGACATTGCGTCTCGGGCCTATTTTTTGATATTTTGGGCCATTGTTGCCCACCATGAACTATGACTGAAGAATCACGTGTCATCGCCAGCGGGAATCTTGCCGGCAGTCGACGCATCATTGCGGGTGCCCTGGCACAGCTACGCTTCCTCGACGTCAGCGAAGAAGCGGCTAGCCGCATATTCACCAACGCCGGCCTGCCGGCGCGAGCCCTGGAGGAGCCGGACTTCCCGATCTCCCTGCAGCAGGAACTGGAAATCTGTGCCGACCTCGTCAATCGGCTGCCCGGTAACCTGTCACCCATACGCCTGCTGTTCCAGGCGCGCCCCTGGATGGGTATCGAAAACCTGGGTGTGATCGGCATGGCCATGAAACACTCGGCCAATGCGGTGGAGGCCTTGAAGGTTTGCCTGGCCTACCCGGAGCTGACCATGGGCCACTGCCGCATGGTGGTGCGCTCCCAGGGCGACCTGTCACTGTTTACTTTCCAGATGGATCGGCCGGCACTGCGCGACGCAGATGAAGCCACCATCGACCGCTTGGTGGAGTACTGCACGGTGCTGGACCTCAGCACCTCACTGCGCAACATCGAGGACATCGCCATATCCGGCCAGCCGCCCTCCTGGGTCAGCCTGCCCTTCCCGGAGCCTGCCGATTGGCAGGACGTCGGGCCGACCCTGGCATTCCCGGTGCAGTTTTCCGCCGAGGAGGCCTGCATCGCCTATCCCCAGGCTTTCGACGACCAGCCCCTGCCGAACGCCAACCCGCTGTTGTTCAAAATGTACGAATCGCTGGCAGCGCGTATGTCGCAAATGCTGGCGGAGGATGTGGGCATTGAGGAGCGAACCATGCGCTGGCTCTGGGCCTACACCCCGCCCCCCAATCGCCGTGAAGTGGCGGAGTTGTTGAGCATGTCAGAGCGCAACCTGACGCGACAGCTCGGCAGTGCGGGAACCTCTTACTCACGGCTGCTGGCGCGGGTACAGGCGGAACGGGCGATGAACTTCCTGCGCAACCCGGAGCTGTCAGTCTCGGAAATCGGCTACCGGCTGGGTTATTCAGAGCCGGCCGCCTTCTCCCGCGCCTTCAGCCAGTGGACGGGCGTCTCCCCCTTGCGCTGGCGGCGCTCGCGTCAGTAACAAGCACAATCCTTGATCTATATGCTGCTCCGGCAGGTGCCCGGCAAGTCGCTGTTAGCTATACTTAACACATGGAAGTGTAAAGCTTTATCCAGCTCCGCCGGCACTTCCAGGACGCTCCGGCCGCACCCTATGCACCGGAGTTGGCAATGTCCACCAGGCACCAGGGAAGAAGGAGTAGAAGCATGATCAAGGCAATCAGAGGCGTATCACAAGGCTCCGCACGCAAGCTGGTGCTGGCCACGGCGCTGGGCGCATTCAGCGTAATCAGCCTGCCGGGCGCAGTGGCGGGTGCCAGCCACGCCAACGAGCATGAGCACCACCATGGCAACGATGGGCACATGAACGAGCATGAGCATCATCACGGCAGCGATGGCCACGCCAACGAACATGAGCATCATCACGGCGATGACGGCCACGCCAACGAGCACGAGCATCACCATGGTGGCGACGGCCATGCCAATGAGCACGCGCACCACCATAGCGGCGACGCAATGGATGACGAGCACGCGCATCACCACCACGGGTGACGCTCGCGCGGCAGCCAGTCAGACCACGTAGACCTCACCGCCGGAACGCACGGTAAGGTCACTGATGACCACGCCCCAGGGCTGGTCGATGGCGTAGAGAATCTGGTCCGACAGCAGTTCCGGGGACAGCATGAAGTACTCGATGCTGTCCTCGTCGGTCCAGCTCTCCTGTCCACCCCCTTCCAACAGCGCACCGAAGCGCTCGCCAAAGGCCTCACCGTTGGCGCCGACGATACCGGCACCGGCCTCAATATTCACCACCGCGCTGCCGATCCCGGTCAGGGGTATGCCGGTGGGCCGGATGGTAGTGACCTTGATGCGACCCTGGGACTCCTGGCGCAGGGCATCGGAGAGAAAATTCACCGCCGCCTTGGTGGCGCCGTAGACCGCGGCACCCTTGAGGGGGAAGTTGGAGTAGATAGAAGACAGGTTCACCACGTGACCTCGGCCCTGGGCCAGCATCTGGTCGTGCACTGCCACCGTGCCGTTGAGCACGCCTTTGATATTGACATCGATGCAGCGGTGCCAGGCCTCAAGCGCCGCGGCATGGTCACTGTAATAGGCCAGCGGCATGATGCCGGCATTGTTGATCAGCACATCAACGCCGGAGAAAGCCTCCACGGCCGCTGCCGCCAGCCGGGACATATCGCCGGGGACCGTCACATCCGCGACCTGCCCCATGGCCACACCGCCGTCGGCGGCAATCCCATCGAGGGTCTCCCCCAGCGCCGCCTCATCGATATCGCAGGCCACAATCCTGGCGCCGCGTGCAGCGGCTTTGCTGGCCACCAGGCGGCCAAAGCCCCCGCCGGCACCGGTAATCATGACAACACGTGAATCGAGATGGCTCATGGCAAACGCTCCCTGTAACGGTTGGCACACTCTACACAGTGCAGGCCTGTGCGCCTACCGCCAACCATCGGCGCCCGCGTGCTGTGCTACGCTTGCCTCCGGACAACACATAACAAGAGGGCCTGGATATGCACGATCTGGTAATTCGCGGCGGGACCGTAGTGGATGGCAGCGGCGCAGACCCGGTTATCGCCGACGTGGCTATCGATGGCAACACCATTACCGCGATTGGCCCGAATCTACCTGCCGGGCGCGCAGAAATCGACGCCAACGGCAAGGTGGTCGCCCCCGGCTTTGTCGACATTCACACCCACTACGACGGCCAGGCCACCTGGGATCCGGAGATGGCGCCCTCCTCCTGGCACGGCGTGACCACGGTGGTAATGGGCAACTGCGGGGTAGGCTTTGCCCCTGCCAAGCCCGAGAAGCACGACTGGTTGATCGGCCTGATGGAAGGGGTGGAAGACATCCCCGGCAGCGCCCTGGCGGAAGGCATCCGGTGGGACTGGGAAACCTTTCCGGAGTACATGGATGCACTGGAGAAGCTGCCGCGCACCGTCGATGTGGGCACCCACGTGCCCCATGGTGCGGTGCGCGCCTACGTGATGGGCGAGCGGGAGGAGCGCAAGGAAGAACCCACCGAAACCGATATCGCCGCCATGTCGCAGATTGTCGAAGGCGGCCTCAAGGCCGGCGCCCTGGGCTTCTCCACCTCGCGCACCATTCTGCACAAGTCGGTGGACGGCGAGCTGGTGCCCGGCACCACGGCTACCAAGGAGGAACTGATCGGCATCGGCCGGGCCATGGGCCGCACCAGCTTCGGCGTGTTCGAGATGGCCAGCGACCTCAACAGGGAGTGGAAGGAATTCGAGTGGATGGGTGAGCTGTCGCGGGAAACGGGCCTGCCCGTCACCTTCGCCGCCCTGCAGTCACCGCTCAAGCAGTTGCCACTGGAAGAACAGATCGCTGAGATGCGCGCGCAGAACGCCGCCGGCGCCAACATCGTTGCCCAGATTGCCCTGCGGGGCAACGGCGTGCTGATGGGCTGGCAGACCACCTTCCACCCCTTCAGCTTCAAACCCGCCTGGCTCGAGATTGAGGACCTGCCCTGGGAGCAACAGCTCGCGAGACTGAAAGATCCCGAGTTCAAGGCGCGCCTCCTCGCCGAGGAATCCTGCTATCCCGATTCAGATCTCCGCTTCCTGGCAGAGCTCATCGCCGGCGCCTGGAACCTGCTGTACGAGATGGGCGAAGGCTTCCAGTACGAACCCACCCAGGAGGAAACCCTCCAGGCGGGCGCCGAACGCGCCGGCGTCCCCGGGGACGAATACGCCTATGAGGTGTTGATGCGGGATGCGGGTACCGGCTTCATCTACTTCCCCATCCTAAACTACAAGGACGGCAACCTGGACTTCCTGGAAGACTTGCAGCGTTCCGATGACTGCGTGAACTCGCTGTCGGATGGCGGCGCCCACTGCGGCACCATCTGTGACGCGGCTTCACCCACCTTCATGCTGGAGTACTGGGTGCGCGACCGCGCCAGGGGCAGGCTGACCCTGGCCCAGGCGATCAAGCGCCAGTGCCGCGACACCGCCCTGCTGTACGGGCTGGAAGACCGGGGCCTGCTGGCCGCGGGCTACCTGGCCGATATCAACGTGATCGACATGGACAAGCTGAAGCTCGGCAAACCCTGGCTGGCCTTCGACCTGCCCGCCGGCGGCAAGCGCCTGCTGCAGAAAGCCGAGGGCTATGAGTTCACCATCAAATCCGGCCAGGTGACCTTCCGCAACGGCGACATGCAGGGGCCGACGCCCGGTGGCGTGATCCGCGGGCCTCAGGCCGCGCCGGGCCAGGCCGCCGCCAACGCCAGCGCCTGAAGCAATGCGGGCGGCGCGAGCCGCCCGCTGCCAACACCGGTGCTAGCCACAGGCGCTGGTGGCAAGGCTAATCATAAGACAGCGCCGTCGCCTTGCCGGCGAAGATGCGATACACGAACAGCGTGTACGCCGCGATCAGGGGCAAGGTCACCGCCACACCCCAGAAGATGAACCACAATGAGCTGGTGGCCGCCGCGGCCTCCCAGAGCGTCATGCGACCGATAATGATATAGGGGTAGATGCTGTAGGCCAGGCCGATGGCTGCCATCAGGCAAATCACGATCAGCGCGGCAAAGACCAACCACTCATAGCCCGCCTCCAGCACGTCCACCCGGCTCAACAGCCAGGCAATTCCCCCGTAGGCCAGCAGACAGGTGACCGGGATGGGCAACAGGCCGATGGCATTCGGCAAGGTGAACCAGCGAGTGGCAATCTCGGCGCTAACCAGCGGTGTGGCAGCAGACACCAGCACCAGAGCAAGACCCATCGGCAGCAGGGCCCGGCGCGACCAGGATACTGCCTTACGGAACAGGGCGCCTTCGGTCTTGATCAGCAACCACGCACTGCCGAGCATGATGTACAGGGCAGGCAAGGTGAGTGCAATCAATGCGGCAAAACCCACACTGGTGGCGGTGGACTCCAGGCCTGTAATGTACGCACCCAACATCCAGCCTTGCGCCAGAGACGCCACCAGGGAACCGGCAAAAAATGCCGAGTTCCACAGCGCCCTGCGATGATCGCCGGCCTTAACTCGAAAGTCGAAAGCCACGCCGCGCAGGATCAACCCAAACAGCATTACCGTCACGGGAATGTACAGTGATGTCAGGACAATGCCATGTGCCTGTGGAAACGCGATCAGCAACACCCCGACACCCAGAACGATCCAGGTTTCATTGGCATCCCAGAAGGGTCCGATACTGGCCACCATGGTGTCCTTTTGCGATTCAGTCGCCAGCGGCAGCAGGATACCAATCCCCAAATCAAAGCCGTCCAGGATCACGTAAAGGAGTAGCGAAAGGCCCATCGCCAGCACAAAAAACAGCGGTAGAAACTCCCCCATCAACTCACCCCCGTGGCGAGCCGGCTGACATAGCCGGGCTGCAACTCCAGTGAGCGCGCCGGCTTGCTCGCCAGATAGCGCAGCGCCTGCACGTAAGACACCAGCAGAAACAGGTACAGCCCGACATAGCCGAACAGGGTGCCCATCACCGTTGCCGTCGCATGGTCTGCCACCACATCAGAGGTGCGCAACAGTCCGCTGACGATCCAGGGCTGACGGCCGATTTCCGTGACGTACCAACCTGCCAACGTGGCCACCCAGCCGGAGAACGTCATCGCGGACAGCACCACAAGAAAGCGCCGGCCCGGCTCACGCCCTCGCCAGTAAGTCCAGGCGCCCCACCATGACACCAGCAACATCAGGCCCCCGACAGCCAGCATTACCCGGAAGGACCAGAAGACGGGCGCTACCGGCGGGTGTTCATCGCCAAAGGCTGCCAGCCCCTGGACTTCTCCTTCCAGCTCGTGGGTGAGGATGAGGCTAGCCGCATAGGGAATCTCCAGGGCGTAACGCGTTTCGCGCTGCTCTTCATCGGGCAGTCCCAGTACCGTGAAAGGGGCGCCCTTCTCCGTCTCCCAGATCGCCTCCATTGCCGCGACCTTCGCGGGCTGGTGCTCCAGCGTGTTGAGTCCATGCAGGTCGCCGGCGAGTATCTGCAGGGGGATGGTGATCGCCGCCAGCAGTACCCCGGTTTTTAGCACTTTCCAGGTCGCGGGGCCCTCGACCCCGCGGCGTACCCGCCACGCTGAGACGCCGGCGATAAGAAAGGCCGCCGTCAGAAAACAGGCCAGCATCATGTGCGCGAACCGGTAGGGAAAAGACGGATTGAAGATGACCTCCGACCAGCTCGCCGCGAAAAACTGTCCGCTTTCAAGGGTGTATCCGGCCGGCGTCTGCATCCACGAATTCAGCGCCAGGATCCAGAAAGCCGACAGCGATGTACCGAAGGCCACCAGGAACGTGGCGATCAGGTGCAGGCGGTTGGACACGCGCTGTCGGCCAAACAGCATGATGCCCAGAAACGAAGCCTCCAGGAAGAAGGCCGTCAGCACCTCGTATCCCAACAGGGGGCCGGCGATGTTGCCGGCCTTCTCCATGAACCCCGGCCAGTTGGTGCCGAACTGGAAGCTCATGGTGATTCCCGACACCACGCCCAGCGCAAAGGTCAGGGCGAACACTTTCACCCAGAAGGTGTACGCGTGCTCCCAGGCCTGATCGCCGGTCAGCGTGAAGCGCAATCGGAAATAGAGCAGTATCCAGGCGAGGCCGATAGTGATGGTCGGGAAGAGAATGTGAAAGCTGATATTCGCTGCGAACTGAATACGCGCGAGGACAAACGGATCGAACGCCATATGCCTTCCTCTGTAGACACCTCTTTATACGCCGGTTTGACCACAAACGGCGGGGGTTTCACCATGACATTAGCGCATGTTTTATATGAGCAGGGGTTATAAATCAGATGGACAGGTACCACCCAGACCAATGAAAGCCGCCGCCCCGTCGGCGCTGAGACCGTCCGCCAGTGAACAGGCCGTACAGTTGCGTTCAAACCGGCCATTCCCTAGTAGAATTTTCCGCTTGTACACGATTGGTAAGCGGGTCATGGCGAAATCGTCCCTTCGCACTGTCGGATTAGTGTTTGCCTTGTTCTCTCTGGGCCTTTGCTCCGGGGCCTGCGGTGAACCAGCAGACGGGGATTCAAGTTTCGAAACGCTGTATTGGCAGCGCCTGGACGAGATCCGCGCGGAGAAAACCTACCCAGTCGATGTCGCCAGGGGCACCTTCAGGAGCTCACACAAGGTCGACGGTTTTGAAGAAACATTTCATTACGTCGTTGACGTTCCGGACACCTATGATCCCGCGCAAAAGATGGATTTACACATCTATCTTCACGGCGGCGTAGGAATGTCAGCCAATCGCATATCCACCAGGAAAATGAACCGCCTGAAAAGGCTGAGAGTCAGCGGTGCGATTTCGGTCTATCCAAGCGCCTGGAGCTCTGCAAAATGGTGGTACGAATCCCAGACCAGGAACGTCACAGGGATCATCAAAATAGTTAAGGAGAGCTACAACGTAGACGACAATCGGGTTTTCCTTCATGGACTCTCTGATGGCGCCGGGGGAGCGTATTACTTCGCGTCTCACCTACCTACCCCATTCGCAGGTTTCGTTGCATTGATCGGCTCTCCCCACGTTTTACGTGAAAGGCACAGGGTCTTTGGAACAACCTTTCCCGGCAACTTCATCAACAAGCCGATTTTTGCGTTAAATACCAAAGATGATCAGTTTTTTCCCGCAGACTCCGTGGTGCCGCTATTTGAAGCGGTGAACAGCAGTGGTGGCGATATCACCTATTTTGTTGAGCGCGGCGAGCACTATGGCATGCCATGGCTTGCTGCCCGAAAAAAGGACTACGAGAGCTTTGTCGCCAAATACACTCGAAACCCCTATCCCGATTCCCTGTATTGGCAGATTGAGGCGGGAGGGACATTTGATCGTATTCACTGGCTTGTCCTGCATGGCACCCTCGGGGGCGAAACCGAAAGTGCGGTAGTCGCAAAGAAGAGTGGCAATGCGGTCTATCTCAACTCGAACAACGTCGCCGCTGCGACTCTGTTGATTTCCTCTGATCATTTTGATCTGAGCAAGAACATTCAGGTGTGGTCTAACCAGGTGCTTGTTTTTGATAGAGAAATTAGCCCCGACGTCCGTGTGCTCGACAAGTGGTTCAAAGTGGACCAGGACAGGAGCATGCTGTTTGCACAAGAAATCTACCTGGACGCGCTCCAGTAAGAGCGAACGCGCGGCAGGCGCCGCATTCCCATACCTTGACCAGAGTCAATATATGTTTACACTATAAGTGTAATATATAATTTACACTTCTCATGGGACGGTCCCATGCGCATCCTGCTGATCCACCCGAATTACCGCTCCGGCGGCGCTGAGATCGCCGGTAACTGGCCCCCCGCCTGGGTGGCCTATCTTTCAGGGCCCCTGAAGGCGGCGGGCTATACGGATATCCACTTCGTTGATGCCATGACCAACGACCTGGGCGACGAGGAAATCGCTGCCAGGCTCAAGGAACTCCAGCCCGACATCGTCGGCGTCACCGCCATAACGCCCTCAATCTACTCGGCGGAGCGGGTGCTGGAACTGGCCGAGGAGCACTGCCCGGATGCCCTGCGGGTGCTGGGCGGCATCCACGCGACGTTCATGTACAAGCAGGTGCTGAGTGAGGCACCTTGGGTTGACGTGATCGTACGCGGCGAAGGTGAGGAAATCCTGCTGGACGTGGTGCGCGCTTTCGACTCGGGCAACTTCACTGAGAAACGTGCGGATATCAAGGGCCTGGCCTACCGGGATGGCGATGAGATTGTCGCCACCCCCGCCGCCCCCACCATCAAGGACCTGGACGCCATCGAGCCCGACTGGACGTTGCTGGAATGGGCCAAGTACACCTATATCCCGCTCAACACCCGGGTGGCCATTCCCAATATGGCGCGGGGCTGCCCCTTCACCTGCTCTTTCTGCTCCCAGTGGAAATTCTGGCGCGACTACCGGGTGCGCGACCCGCTCAAGGTCGTCGACGAAATTGAGAAGCTGCACAGGGAACAGGATGTGGGCTTCTTCATCCTCGCCGACGAGGAACCCACCATCAACCGCAAGAAGTTCATTCAGTTCTGTGAGGAGCTGATTCGCCGCGACCTGCCGGACAAGGTGAAATGGGGCATCAACACCCGGGTCACCGACATTTTGCGCGACGAGGAGCTGTTGCCGCTGTACCGCAGGGCGGGGCTGGTGCACGTGAGCCTCGGCACCGAGGCCGCCGCCCAGATGAAGCTGGACCAGTTCAACAAGGAAACCAGGGTCGAGGACAACCGCCGCGCCATCCAGCTGCTGCGGGATGCGGATATCTTCGTCGAGGCCCAGTTTATTGTCGGCCTGGACAACGAAACCCCGGAGACCCTGGAAGAAACCTACCGCATGGCCTGGGACTGGCAGCCGGACCTCGCGAACTGGGCGATGTACACCCCCTGGCCCTTCACGCCCCTGTTCCAGGAACTGGGCGACAAGGTGGAGGTGTTCGACTTCTCACGCTACAACTTCGTCACCCCCATCATGAAACCCGCCGCCATGGACCGGGCCACCTTGCTGGACCGGGTGATGCACAACTACCGGCGCTTCTACATGAAGAAAGCCCTGTTCCACTACCCCTGGCGTGGCACCGGCTTCCGCCGCCGTTACCTGCTGGGCTGCCTCAAGGCCTTCGCCAAGGCGGGCTTCAGCCGCACCTTTTACGACCTCGGCAAGAACAACTACTGGGGTCCGCAGGCCAAGGACAAGGTGGACTTCAAGTTTGATACCACCCGCAAAATCGCCCGCGCCCAACTGGACGACTGGGAGGCCGCCGCCGACCGTGCCGCCCGGGCCCGGGCCCGCAAACAATCCATGCTGGCCACCCCGGCCGACCAGGTCATAGCCAAAGCCTGTGGCGGTGGTGAAGAACAGCTGGAGGAGCTGATCTCATGAATGCCCCACTACCCCAGCTAGAGGCACCACCCGCCCTTATCGGCCCCAACAGCGTGCTGCAACTGGTGCCGCTGCTGGATGACCGGCTGGGCACGGGTCCTCGGGAAATGCTGCTGGCCCAGTCCGGCCTCAGCGAGCTGCCCGCGGACGAGGGCCTGATGGAAGAAGGCCCCGCCGCCCGCCTGCATCAGGCGGTCCGGGCGGTTTACCCAGAGCTGGCGACCGACCTGACCCGGCGAGCCGGCCTGCGCACCGCAGATTACATTATCAGCCACCGCATCCCGCCGGTGGTGATGCACCTGTTACATCATTCACCACCCTGGCTGAGCGCACCTCTGCTGGCCAAGACGATCGAGAAGCACGCCTGGACCTTTGCCGGTTCCGGCCACTTTGTGGTCGCCAATAAACGCCCGCTGGTATTTGAGCTCTACGACAACCCGGTGGTGCGGGGTGAACGGGCCGAGGCGCCGATCTGCCACTGGCACGCCGCCGTATTCCAGCGCCTGTTCAACAGCCTGGTGGACAAGGGCATCACCTGCAAAGAGACCGCCTGCTGCGCCACCGGCAGCGACTGCTGCCGCTTCGAATTGGGTTAAGGTTTCTTCATCCATCGCCTCGGGGTTTAGCGTTATGCTAGGCCCAGCATGGACCTGACCTACGCACTCGCCATCGCCGCCACCCTGGCCTTCTCGGTCACCGGGGTGCTGGCGGCCCGCATCCAGCAACTGGATATTATCGGCGTCACGGTGGTGGGTGTGGTGACCGCTGTCGGCGGTGGCACCCTCCGCGACATCATCCTCGATGTGCCGGTGTTCTGGATTGTCGACAGCCGCTACCTCGTGGCAGCAGCACTGGCGGCGCTGATTACCTTCGCCTTCAACGACCTGATTCACCGCGGCTACCGTTGGTTTCTCTACATGGATGCCCTGGGCGTGGCGTTGTTCGCGGCCCTGGCGGTAATGAAAACCCTGGCGCTGGGGCTGGGCAACGCCCACGCGGTAGTGATGGGCGTGATCACCGGGATTGGCGGCGGCATTATCCGCGATGTGCTGCTCAACCGCCCAACCCTGATCGTTTCCCGGGAGCTCTACGCCACCCCGATCTGCCTCGGTGTAGGATTGCAGCTCACCCTGCTGCAGTTCGGCCTGCTGAGCGGCCAGCAGGCAGTGATTACCGGCGTGGCGGCCATCTTCAGCTTCCGTGCGGCCGCCATCTACTTCCACTGGCATATGCCGGATTTGCTCACTCTCAGCAACCGCCCGCCGCCGGGACCGGCCGATGACTAGGCAACACAGGCGCAGAACACTCTTAGGGCCGCCCCGGGTATAGAAGCGCGGGACGCCCGGGCGGGCGCCGTGATCAGCCCTCGTCGCTGCCGCGGCAGTTCGCAGGCCGGAACTTGTTCAACAGGGTGCCGCCGGTACAGTCCCAGACAATGCGCTGGTTGACCTCTGAGGGCTGGAACCACAGCTCGTTGTCCTGGCCCAGCGCCGGAATCCCGGTAATGCTGTCGAACACCAGCTTGATGGTGCCGGGCACCGGCTCACTGTCGATGTAGAACATTGCCAGGTACTGGCCTGGCGCTGCCATCTCCGGCGGCAGGCCAACATCGGCATTGGACTCCGGCAACCTGCCGTTCAGCAGGTGGTACTCGACGATCTGCAGCTTGAGGGAACCCACCCGCCCAATATCGTCGCTAAGACGGGCACGAACGACGTAGTCAGTGAATATGGGCAGGGCCACCATGGCGAACATACTGATGGCCGCCATGGCCATCAACAGCTCGATCAGCGTGAGGCCCGCCTGGCGACGCCTTCGTGTTCCCTGGAGTTGCAAAGTGGTACGCCGGGTCAGGACAGATCGTCACTCTGGGTCTTGAACCAGCGCAGGTGCTCGGCCAGCTCCTGCTGGCGCTCGCTGGTCATTTCACCGTCCACCAGTTGCTGCATACGCTCGATTTTCATCTGGTAGGCATCGAGTACTGCGTTCACCGCATCCGCCACCTCCGCGAAGTGGTCGCCCTCGCGCAGGGTAAGCCGGTGAGCGATATCGCCGTCGCGCATAAAGCCGAGGCTGCGCTCGATAGCATAAACCGGGCCGGCGATGTGGAAGCTGATGCGCTTTGACACCGTGTAGACCACGGCCACCGCCACCACCTCCATTACCGCCACCGATACGGTAAACACGTTAACCACGCCGCCGGTATTGCCGTAGAAGTAGTCCAGCAGGGTGGCCGCCATGATGATGAGGTTGAGCGTGATTAGGGTGATCAACAGGGTGGAGAGAATCAGCCGGTGCTGAAACTCGTTCTTGATCATGGTTTGGCTGCGTTGATTGTTCATGGGCGATCCTTTCGCATCAGTCACCAGCGGTAAGGCATCATCCACGGATACAGTGGCTGCAGCAGCCATCGCCGAAGGCGATGACACCACGTCCGTGACATCCTGACCGTTCAGTTGTGAATCGTTATCCATGCCCACTCCCCAGCTTATTCTTGTGACAACCTGTCTCCGCAGGTTTACAAAATCAGGGGTAACGCTGGATACCAAAGGGAATTGTCTATTGTGTGAACCGCCAGCACAAGGGGCCTACGGTTGCTCCTTCTCCTGCAGCCGACTGCGGAATCTGCTGCGGGCGAGCTGCTGCATATCCTCCACCGTATCGCTTTCATCCATGATTTCCCGGCCCAGCAGGGTTTCCAGGGCATCCTCCAGGGTGACAATACCCGCGGTCTGGCCGTAGCTGTCTTCCACCAGGAACAGATGCTCGCGGCGCTTGATGAACTGGTCCAGCAACAGCAGCACCGGCAATTCCTCAGACACCCGGAAGATAGCCGACGAAAACTCCTCCAGCGTGCGATCACCCTCCCCCGCCAATTGCGCCGCCACCACCCTGGGCCGCCGTACCAGGCCCATCACGGTATCGATGTTGCCCAGGTAGACGGGTATGCGGCTGAATGGGGACGTCTCCAACGCCGCGAGGGCCTCATTCACCGTCAGCCTGGCATCGAGTGCCGTCACCACCGTACGCGGCGTGAGAATGGCCTCGGTGCGCGTGGCGCGCAATTGCAGGATGTTTTCCAGCAGCTCACTTTCCTGCTGGCCCAGCGCACCCTCGCGCTTGCCAAGGCGAGCCAGCGCCGCCAGCTCTTCCCGACTGATCGCACTGCGATCACCCTGGGAGAACAGACGCGTGAGTTGCGCAGATAGCCACACAAATGGAAATAGCAGCTTTACCAGCAGCCGAATAACGAATGCCGAGGGCAGGGCCAACTGTTTCCAGAAGGTGGCGCCCAGGGTCTTGGGAATGATCTCCGAGAAGTACAGGATGGCCAGCGTCAGCAGGAAGGCGATCAGGGTCTCGTAGCGCGCACCGAACACCTTGAGCGCCTGCGCGCCCACCCCGGCTGCTCCCATGGTGTGGGCAAAGGTGTTGAGAATAAGGATTGAGGAGAGGGACTGGTCGAGGTCTTCCTTGACGGTCTTGAGGACCTGCGCCCGCCGCGGTTTCTCCTGCAACTGGCTCTCGACGAAGCCCGGAGTGACCGAGAGCAGCACCGCCTCGAGAATCGAGCACAGGAAAGAAACGCCAATAGCGATCAGCAGGTAAACGACCAGCAGTGTCATTCGGAGTCCAGTCAGCCCTTCCCGCTATTGTAACCAAAACCGGGGGAAGCGGGGTTACAGCAGGCCAGGCCAGCACTCTCTATACTTAGGGCAAATAACGACAACAGGACCCAGACATGACCCGCATGCCGATGACCGATGCGATGTTCCTCATTAACGAAACCCGGCGCACGCCCATGCACGTGGGCGGCCTGCATCTGTTCGACCTGCCGGAGGGCGTCGATGACATCGAGTTCCTGGCAGAGCTGGGTGACATCCTCAGCTATGACGGCGACCTGAGGCATCCCTTCGGCGAGCGCCTGAAGATGGGGCCGCTGGGCCAGTTCGGCCGCATTGCCTGGGAGCAGGACAACCAGTTGGACATGGACTATCACATCCGCCACTCAGCCTTGCCGGCACCCGGCCGCTACCGGGAGCTGTTTTCACTGGTATCCCGCCTGCACAGCACCCTGCTGGACCGCTCGCGGCCACTGTGGGAGCTGCACCTGATCGAAGGCCTCCAGAACCGGCAGTTCGCCATGTACATGAAGACCCATCACTGCGCCATCGACGGCGCCGGCTCCATGCACCTGCTGAACAGCATGTACACCCCCAACCCGAAAGCCCGCATCCAGTACTCGCCGTTCTCCCAGGAGGCCCACGAGGCCTACAAAGAGGCACTGCTGCAAGCGCGGCCGCGGCGGGTGCAACCCAACGAACGCGAGCTGAAAACGGTGCTCGAGTTCATCCGCCAGCAGTTGGGCGGCGCCGCCCACATCGGCAAGGCCCTGCGGGACTATGCCGGCGTCTGGCTGGGGCGCAACCAGAAGCTCGCCGCCCCGGTCTACAAGAGCCCGCGCACCCCACTGAGCCAGCGGATCACCGGCGCACGCCGCTTCGTTGCCCAGTCCTGGGATTTCCAGCGGGTGCGCACCATGAGCAAGGCCTTCGATGGCACCCTCAATGACGGTGTGCTGGCCATGGTGGCCGGCGCGCTGCGCCGTTACCTGGTGGACCAGCGCGCCCTGCCCAATGAATCCCTCAAGGCCATGGCGCCGATCTCGCTGCGGGCAGCGGACGACACCGAGTCCGCCAACGCCGTGGGCTTTATCACCGCCAATCTCGGTACTGCCGTGCGAGACCCCGCCAAACGCATGCGCGTGATCCAGGAATCCATGCAGGCCGGCAAAGAGCAGCTCTCCGGCATGAGCCGCCGCGAGGTGGAGATCTACACGGTGTTGACCCAGTTGCCGACCCTGCTCACCTTCCTCACCGGCAGCACGGATCGCTTCCCGGCTTTCAGCACCGTCGTATCCAACGTGCCTGGCCCAAGACAGCAGATGTACTGGAACGGTGCCAGGCTCGCGGGCCTGTATCCCGTGTCCATCCCCTTCGACGGCTTCGCCGCCAACTTCACCGTGGTCTCCCACGACACCAACCTCGACTTCGGCATCGTCGCCTGCCGCCACACCCTGCCCCAGGTGCAGCGCATGATCGACTATATGGAAGAGTCGCTGGTGGAACTGGAGGAAGCGGCCGGGCTGCGCAGCAAACCGTCACGGCGGCGCGGTATAGCAAAGAAAAAACCGGCAGCGAAGAAAGCTGCCAGCAAGCAACCTGCCGCCAAAAAGCCCGCGGCTAAGAAAAAGCCCACAGCCAAGAAGAAAGCAACAGCTCGCAAGGCCGCACCACGAAAGACCACCCCGAGTAAGGCTGCGCCGCGCAAGAAGGCAGTGCCCAAGTCTGTCGCCGCGTCCAAGTAGCAGGCCCGGAGTACTGACGCTCGCAAAACTTGAATCGCCAGCAAACCCAGATTCTCGTAGACCTGAGCGCCGCAACGCGGCACTGGTTTCACAACCGGCTTGTCGTTTTCGCTGACTGTGCCAATACTGGAGTAGAAGTTTCTACACTTCTCTAACCGCCAGCACGCGCTATGTTAATCGAGGCGCGCCGGCGGCCTGTCTCAAGCTCAGACTTCTCACATGGAGGTGTGTGTGGGCATTCGGGAAACCTACATCTGTGATGAAATTGATAACCACAGTGAAGCCAACAAATGGATGTGGATCATTCTTATGGGCTTTACGTTCATCACGGCCACCAGGGCTTTCGTCGAATTCCCATGGACTGTGCCGAGCGCGCCGGGCCGTCCTGAATTTCTGATTTCCTACCTGATTCTGCTGGTCTTTATCTATCGGTTTTTCGTCGGTGACAGAAAGATCGTCGAGTATGTCTATGGCTCACTCCCCAAGGCGTTGGCGGAACACAGCACCGACAGCTTCAAGATGTATCTCGGATGCATCTCCCGAGAAGTGCTTATTTTTGACGGTGTTTCACGCGTCATCCAGTTACTTGTCTTCGTGCTGGCTGCCGCGAGTATTCAGGATAGGGAGCTGTTCATTTTCTGGCTCACCGTGTTATTGATCGTCAATTGCGGCGTGTGTCTGGTGGCACTGGAGATGTCGCGCAGGAATGCGGACGTTGTCGCCAACCTCAGTAAGAAGGTACTGGGTAAAGAATTCAGGATCAGGAGCTACCGCAAGATCTGGGCGTTGAACAATGGCTACACCGTTCTTCTGCTTATCCTGATCTCTTCGTTCAGTTATGAACCGGGAATAGAGGAAAGGCAGGTAATAGCCGGCCTGTTCGCGCTGTCCCTGAACTGCGTCGTTGACCTGGGCCGCTGTCATCACCTGTACCTCCCCAACTACAAATCGCTCTATACCGGTGAAGCGTAAGCCTTAAAGCTGATTGACCACTTGATCCTGCAAGCTACTGCGACACGGGCATACGCAACCGCGTTCCTGGACAGGGCAATAGCGAAAGTGCAATCGGGGCGGAGCGGCAATTCCCGCGCATGGCGGCTGCAACGTTTCGCTGGTATCAAAGAACCGGGTGGTCCTTGTGAACGGACCAAGCATTTGAACACAGAAAGTGGAGGCTGGAGTCGGAATCGAACCGGCGTACACGGAGTTGCAGTCCGCTGCATAACCACTCTGCCATCCAGCCATCGAGAGAGCAGATGTCGGCGTGGCCCCGCCGACAGAGGGCGCAATTATACAGAAACCGGGTGCGCCCGCAATTCTGGGGACAGTTTACTTATCTCCCTCTGGAGATAAGTAAACTGTCCCCCTTTCTAGCGCTCGCCGCGCTCGGCAATGACCTTCCAGGCCGCCCGCAGATAGACCACCATGGACCACAGGGTGAGCACCGCGGCAGCATAGAGCATGGTGATGGCGATGCCCAGCATCCAGGTTTCTGAATCCGGCGGCAGGGCCAGCAGGGCGACAATCGCGATCATCTGGAAGGTGGTTTTCACCTTGCCGATGTAGCTCACCGCCACGCTGGTGCGCTCACCCAGTTCGGCCATCCACTCGCGCAGGCCGGAGATAACGATCTCTCGGCCGATGATCACGCAGGCCGCCAGGGTAAAGACGATATCGCTGTGCTGTTCCACCAGCAGCACCAGGGCCACCGCCACCATCAGTTTATCGGCCACCGGGTCCAGGAAGGCACCGAACTCGGTCATCTGCGCCAGACGCCGAGCCAGGTAGCCATCGAACCAGTCGGTAATGGCCGCCAGCCCGAAGATGCCCGCCGCTACCAACTTGTGGTTCTCAAAGGGCCAGTAAAACACCAGCACCAGCACCGGGATCAGGATGATCCGGCTGACGGTGAGCGAGTTGGGGATATTGATGGCCATGCCGTGTCTGGAACTCAGTTACTGTGTAGCTGTTCGTAGATATCGCGAGCTATTTTTTCATTAATGCCAGTAACTTTCATTAACTCATCCATGGAAGCGCGCTGGATTCCCTTAAGCCCGCCAAAATGGCGCAACAGGTCGCGGCGGCGCTTGGCCCCTACTCCCGGGATTTCATCCAACACCGAACCCTTGCGCTTCTTGTCACGCCGCGCCCGGTGGCCGGTGATGGCGAAGCGGTGGGCCTCGTCGCGGATATGCTGGATCAGGTGCAGGCCGGCGTTGTCGCCATTGAGCTGGATCTCCCTGCCGGAATCCCCCATCACCAGGGTTTCGAAGCCCGCCTTGCGGGTGGTGCCCTTGGCCACTCCAATCACGATCACATCGTTGATCTGCAGGTCTTCCATCACACCGAGGGCCTGGGCGACCTGGCCCTTGCCGCCGTCGATAAAGAGAATATCCGGCAATACGCCCTCGCCCGCCTTCAGGCGCTTGTAGCGGCGCTCCAGTGCCTGCTGCATGGCCGCGTAGTCGTCACCGGCGGTAATGTCCTCGATATTGAACTTGCGGTAGTCGGACTTGCGCGGCCCGCCCTGGTCAAACACCACGCAGGAGGCCACCGTGGCCTCGCCGCTGGAGTGGCTGATATCGAAACACTCCAGGCGCTCGGGCAGCTCCGGCAGCTTGAGGCTGTCCTGCAGGGCCTGGAAGCGATGCAGGGAGGTCTGGCGGGCGGCAAGCTGGGACTGCAGGTTCTGGCTGGCGGTCTGGCCGGCGAGCTGCAGCCACTTGGCGCGAGCTTCCCGCACCCGGGTCTTGAGGCTGACCTGGCGCGCCGCGCGCTCGCTGAGCACCTGCTCCAGCGCCTCGCGGTCCTCGGGGTCGTGGCTGAGGATCA
>JANQLM010000060.1 GCA_028280635.1 Halieaceae bacterium
TCGGGCCGAGGAAGAACTGTTGGTGGGGGTGGATATCACCCGCATGTTTAGCAGGGACTATCGCGAGCGCATGGCCGACGCCGGCTAGAGTACCGGACCAGGCGCGGGCCAGGGCCTCAGGCGGCTCCCGCCCGCATCTCCAGGGCGGCAGCGGATGGGGGCGGCAGTTTGCCCACAGCAGCCGCGGAAAACGGCGCTCTCATCACCTCACGGTACTGCTCGCGCAGCCGCACACCCGCCGTCTTAAGCGACCCGATATCTTCGGGCCACAGAGGCGGCAGCACGGTCACCTGGATGGTCGCCGGGCGCACCAGCAGCTTGCCCTTGGGCAGTGCGTCGGACACGTTGTGCAGGACCACCGGGATAATCGGCACCCCCAGCTTGCGCGCCATGAAAAAGGCGCCCTGCTTGAAGTCCAGCAACTCACCGGTGGCGCTGCGAGTACCCTCCGGCGCAATCACCAGGCTCTTGCCATTGCGCAGAGCCTCACGCGCCTGGGTAAAACACAGGCTCTGGTCGGCGCGGTCGCGATCGACAAAAATGGTGCCGTGAGCCCGCAACAGTGGTCCGAGGATGCGGTTGTTGGCGACCTCCTGCTTACAGAAGCCGACAAAGTCGTGACGCACCAGGTGGGCCATCACCATGGAATCCAGGTAGCTCTGGTGATTGAAGGTGAAGATAGCCGGGCGCACGCCGTCCAGGTGCTCGACGCCGGCAATTTCGAACTCCAGGCCGGCTACCGCCACGCCCACATCCCCCAGCCAGCTTGTCATGCGGTTGGCGGCCTTGTTTTGCGAACGCGACAGCAGCCAGGAGGCGGCGCCGGCCGCCGCTGTGGTGACCAGGGTGTTGGCCGTTAGCGCCGTGCGCAGCACGCTTTCCAGGTTCGGCTTGCCGCGGCTGGAAAAATCCAGCACCGTCCAGCCGCGCTCCAGGGCATGGGCCCGCAGCGCCGGTGAGGGGTTGGTGGCGACGGGTCGTCCAACCTTTTTCAACAGCGGCAGATCGTCCCGGCTGTCGGAGTAGAACCAGGCATCGGCGGCCGACGCGCCCAGTTTGCGCAGATAACGGCGCGCGGCAATCACCTTGCCCTCCCCAAAACAGAGGCTGCCGTCCACATCGCCGGTGACACGTCCGCCCTGGATCTTCAGGCGGGTGGAGAACACGGCATCGACTTCCAGGGCCCGGGCGACCGGTGCCGCCTGGTACTCGGTGGCTGCGGTCACCAGCACGACCTTGTGGCCCAGTTCCTGGTGCCGGCGCACAATCTGCCGCGCCTCGCGATACAGGCTGGCCTGCACGCTGCGCTCAAACGCGGTTTCGCCCAGATCCCAGAGAAAAGACTCCTCTATCCCGGCCATGCCGCGAATGAAACGGCGGTAGGCGGCGGTGTACTGGCGGCCGCCCATGCGGCGGTCAGCGCCGGCGAGCATCTCCCGGGCCAGTTTGCGGCCCCCGGCCTGTCCGGCACCGGCGTTGCGACGCCTCACCCATTCCAGGGCCAGCGCGATGGCGGTGTAACCCAGCAGCACCGTGCGGTCCATATCGAAAAAGGCCACCACCGGCCCCTCCGACTGCTGTTCTTCCAGGCTGGCCCAGTGCTTGAGCACCAGTGGATCTACTGCCACACCGACCTCCCGCCGCATATTACGGCCAAATACTGCCCCGTTCGGGGCTGGATCAGGGGAGATGCTGCAAATTGCCTGCCAATCCGCAGAACTTCTGCGAACTGTAGCGAAATGCTCTTACATGGTGGTGAACAGGAGATTTCCGGTTGATGAAGAAGCTGTGTGCCGCCCGCCAGGCGGGGCACCGGAGAGGCCCGGTGCACTGCTTTCGTGCTAACGGCGCTTAGTGAAGCCCGCTTTTCTTGTCTGCCGGGGCCGCCGGCGGCCCGGACCGCCAGGGCCTGCCGCCACAACGCGCCCGGTTGGGGCAGTCAGCCGTGCAGCCGCGGCAGGGCAGCGGCTGCGGCTCACTGCTCACCGTGTTCCTCCAGCACCGCCTGCAGCGCTTTCTCCATAAGCCATCGAGCCTGGTTGGTGTAGGCGTACACACAGGTGTGGGTGGCGGCATCTGACCAGCTATCCACGGCGCACTGGCTGGAATACTGCTCGAAGGCACTGAGGGACTGGATCAGCTCGGACAGGTGCTGGGTGCAGCCGCAGGCCAGCGGTGACTTGATCTTGCTGTATTTGAGCAGGTCCTCTTCCTGGAACATGCGGGCCCGCGGCTGTGCCAGTTCACCGGCATCGCTGACTCCCCGCTCCACTTCCAGGGTACCCTGCAGCCGCTTCATGTGCGCTGCAAAGGTTTCAGTATCCAGGGGCAGCTTGGCAGTGTTAATACCTTCAGCACCAAGTTGCGTCAGCAGGCGCTGGCTGCTGAACTGGTAAAAGACCAGCGCGGAGCGAGCGCTGACGCGCTCTCGCAGGGCCTGGAAGGCCTGCACCTGCTCAACGTTGAGGGCGCTGCAATCCGCGACCAGCAGATCAACCGCTTCCAGGTCGCCGGTCAATTCCGTTTCCACGCTCTCGATGGTGCCGCGGTAGAGGCGCGAATCGAGGCTGGTCAGGCAGCCGGGATGCTGGTCCAGCCAACCGCACAGCACCGTACCCACAAATAACACCCGTGGCTTGGATTCACTCTTGGCGCTGTGATTGCCGTTACCCCCCTGCTCCATCATCGCTTCCAGGGTTTTGCGCTCCATGGAGGCGATTTCGCCGATGCGGAAGCCCTGTTCCACCAGCTTGACGACAATCTGCAGGTGCTCGAGGTCGGTTTGTGTGTAAAGGCGGCGGCCGTTTTCCGCTTTCTGGGACGCACCCAGGCCATAGCGCCGCTCCCAAATGCGCAGGGTTTCCGGGCGAACGCGGGTCAGGCGAGCCACGGTTCCAATTCCATACAGCGGTCGTGATTCCAGTGCAGCAGCGGGCATGTTCACCCCTCCGATAGCGAATGTTCACCTATTGTTACGGAACCACCGTCGTAATGGAGCACTGTTTAATATTTGTCGGGTCAAATAGCTAAACAATTACTAGTCAAGCCCACTCCGGAGGGCGTTTGCTACGTACATTGACTATCACGTTGTACAGGACAAGCACGAATGAGCGCCGCAATTATCAATGACACCACCCTGGATACTGACTTTTACCTGGAAGCCAGCAGCCACTATCCGCTGCTGACCGCGGAGCAGGAGCGCCAGATAGATATGCGCAAGTGGGCCGCTGCACGGCGCTGTGCTCGCCTGCTGCTGGGCGACGAGCGCGGCCGCGGCCTGATCGGCGAGTTGGCGACAGCCTGTCTGGAAACACCTCCGGAAGTCGAGCACTTCGACCCACGCTCGCTCTATTTCACCCTGCGCAAGGATATTGTCGACCTGCTGCCGGACAGCGCGGGCGCCAAGGCCCTGGGCAAGTTCCGCAAGCAGCTGGCCAGCTCGCGGACCGCGACCAACACACTGCTGGCCGCTATCGCGGCGATGGGCTGGCCCACCACCCTGGTGGCCGGCCTCGCCATTATTCATCTGCGCCGTCAGGGCATGCGCATTCCCGACCTGATGGCAGACGCCATGTGCATATGGCAGCCGGCCTGGTCCCGCCGCTACCTGCCGACGGGTTCGGTACAGCCGGACCGCAGCCTGCGCCGCGCACTGGACCAGTACGTCCGGGCCCGGGACCAGCTAGTCATGCACAACCTGCGCCTGGTGCACAAGCTGGCCTGGGATCACCCCGGCCGCAACATTCCCCAGCGCGACCTGGTGCAGGACGGCATCATTGGCCTGATCCGTGCCGCCGAGAAGTTCGACGTGAGCCGCGGCTTCCGCTTCACGACCTACGCCTACCCTTGGATCAACCAGCACCTGCAGCGCGCCACCGAGAACAAAGGCAGCCTGATCACCTACCCGGCCCACGTGGTGCAGGAGATCAACCAGTTGCACCGGGTACGCATGGCCCATGTGGAGCGAACCGGCCACGATCCGGGCATTGAGTTGCTGGCCAGGGAAACGGGCTTCGATACCGAGAAGGTCAACCGCTTGCGCCGCCTGAGCAATATCACCGTATCCATCGATCATGCGGAGGCGGAGGACAACGATCTGCGCCACGCCGCCAGCATTCCCGACCCCGAGTCGGAGCGCGCCGTGGAAGACACCGAGCGCAGCAGCGTGGCAAAGCTGTTGTGGCAGCACATCGACAAACTGGAGGAGCGCGAGCAGGCGGTGATTACCGGCCGCTGGGGCCTCGACGGACGCCCGCAACGGACCTTTGCGCAACTGGCGGACCAGCTCCACGTCAGCCGCGAATGGGTGCGCCAGCTCGAGAAGTCAGCACTGAAAAAGCTCGGCGAGGAAGCGCGCCTGAACGAGGCCTTCGAGGAGATGCGGGCCTAGGGGCGGACGCCGACTTCAGCTTTTCTCGAACACCAGCACGAAACGGTCCGTTGAACCGCGGATCGAAGGGTCAAAGACCAGCGTGGAGTGCGTATCAGCCGGATTGCGCAGGGCCTCGCTAAATCCCACCAACCTGAATCCCTGGCCGCTGAGACGTTTGATGGCAAAAGCCTCGTCGATGCGGTGCAGGCTCTTGCAGGCCGCCGCAGCCGTACCCGCCGGGGCGGCGTGATCAACAATCAGGAAGCGTCCACCGGGTTTGAGGGCAGCCCGAATCTGGCCGATAAAATCGACATCATCAATCTGTGGCCAGCCGTTTTCGGCGTCGTCGTAGAACAGGTCGTGGTAGGACATGATGATCAGGGCGGCATCCAGGCCGGAGCCGAGCTTGAGGTCGTCAGCCTCACTGCGCAACAAGGTGATATTGCCGGTATCGCGGCCGTCAAAGCGCGTACTCAAGGCCCTGCCGACGAACTGCTCGTAGGCCTCGTTGTTCTGGAGGATCACCTCACCCCTGGGCCCAACCACACTGGCCAGCAGCTCGCTGTAATAACCACTGCCGCCAAATACGTCTACCACCCGGTCGCCTTCCTCAAGGGCCAGCAGGGGGATCACCACATCCGGTCGACTGCGGGCATCCCGCTCGATATCCGCCGGCAGTCGGCCGGGCTTATTGATGGCTTCATCGACGCTGCCCGCCAGCGCCGGGAGCGCCAGCAGTGCGAGCAGGCTGAACAGGGTTCTCATGGTGCTTCTCCTTGTTATTCGGTGCACGGTAAGCGAGCAGGCAACAACAAGCATAGGGTAATGCGATCAAGCGCGCTCGCGATGCGATTGATGGCTGCCAGGGACGTCGGTACAGGTTTCCGCCCAAACTCATCGCCCCTTACAATGGACCGGCGAGTGAAGGAGCACGGAATGAAGATCAACGCTGAATTCGACCGGCGGATAGTAGTGCACAGCGCCGATCTGGACTGGCTCGAATCCCCCATGGCAGGTGTTGAGCGACGGACACTGGACCGGGTCGGCGGTGAGGTGGCGCGCGCCACCAGCATCGTGCGCTACGCCCCGGGCAGCCACTTCTCGCCCCATGTGCACACCGGGGGCGAGGAATTCGTGGTGCTGGAAGGTGTGTTCCAGGACGAGCACGGCGACTTCCCGGCGGGCTCCTACATTCGCAACCCGCCGCAATCGAGTCACACCCCCGGTTCGGAGCCAGGTTGCGTCATCTTCGTCAAGCTCTGGCAGTTCAACCCGGAAGACCGCACTCACGTGCGCCTGCGCACCGACCATATGCCGGCGGTACCGCACCGGGGCCTGCCGGGCGTGTCGGTCATCCCGCTGTATCAGGACCCACTGGAGACCGTCTCCATACAGGACTGGGAACCGGGTGCCGAACTGGACCTGGACGTACCGGGTGGCGCCGAACTGCTGGTACTCAACGGCTCTCTCACCGAGCAGGGTGATCCGCTTGGGCAGTTCAGTTGGCTGCGGGTTCCAACGGGCGGTCGGATCCAGGCCAAAGCCGGTGGCGAAGGCGCCCGGGTGTGGCTCAAGACCGGGCACCTGGTGGACGTCGACAAGCAGGTCGAACGCGTCAGCAAGGCCTGACAGCCATGGCCGCGTCTACCGGGCGGCCACGTGTCAATCCATGCCACAGCCGTTGCCAAGCGGCTGTAGCCTCTCCAGAATAGCGGCTCCCCGACACCAGCCTGGAGTTGCACGTGCAGACCACCGATTTTTCCGATATCAGCTACGAACTCGACAGCGACGGCATCGTCACCGTCATGATGAACACGCCGAAGCGGAAAAACGCCATCAGCGGCCTGACGGCCCTGGAACTCAAGTGGGCCGCGAAGCACTTCAAGGACGACGACCAGGCCCTTGCCATGATTATCACCGGCGCGCCGGACCCGGATAGCGGTCCGGACCGCCAGGCATTCTCCAGCGGCGGCTACTTCGTGCCCGGCGTCTACGATGACGTGCCAGAGGAGATCATGGCGCAGATCGACCAGACCGATATCGCCATGAAGGGTACTGTGCTGGAGTTCTTCGGCTGCGACAAACCGGTGATTGCCGCCGTCAACGGCCTGGCGATTGGCGGCGGCATCACCCTGCCGCTGGCGGTGGCCGACCAGGTCTATGTATCTGAGCACGCCTGGGCACGACTGCCCTTCGCCAGCCTGGGCATCGCCGCCGAACTGGGCTCCACTCATATGCTGCCGCGCCTGCTGGGCCTGCAAAAAGCCAAGGAACTGTTTTTCTTCCCGGACACGCTGGATGCCCAGACCCTGCTGGAATTGGGCCTGGCCAACAGGGTGCTGCCCCACGACCAACTGCTGGCCTACGCCCGCGAGCAAACCCTGAAGCTGATCCCGCCGCGCGGGGCCGGCGCCTCGATTCGCGCCATGAAGCGCATCATCCATGCCCAGAAAACAGACGACCTGACCCGCGCCCTGGACCTGGAGAACGAGGCCCTCAACCAACTCATGAAATCCGAGGATTTCGTCGAAGGCCTGATGGCCCGCGTTGAGAAGCGCGAGCCAGTCTTCAAGGGCCGCTAGTCGGGCAGCGCTGCGCCCGGCGGCGCGCGCATGGGAAGGCGGCCGCCGAAGCGCGAGTAGTAGTGCTTGATCCAGAAGGGTGACGCCAGGGTGGTATAGACAATCACCAGCACCACACCGGCGTAAACCGCCGGGTCAAAGACCCCGGTCACCCGGCCCAGTTCTGCGAAGATCAAGCCCACCTCCCCACGTGGCACCATGGCCATGCCGATGGCGATGCGCATCGGCACCGATTCCCTGATCAACCAGGGCCCGGCCAGCTTGCCGATAATCGCCAGCACCGTCATCAGCAGGGAGAACACCCAGATGAACGGGCTGGTCCAGTCGATGGCGCCCAGGTCCATGGACAGACCCACCATGACGAAGAAGATCGGTGTGAACAGGTGAATGATGGGCTGCATTTCCACCTGGATCTTGCGGGAGAATTCCGCGTCTACCCTGAGCGCGGCACCAAAGGGCAGGAAGAAACGTCGCGACAGGGCAATGCCCGCGACAAAGCCGCCCAGCAGGTGCGGCGCGCCGAGGTTTTGGGCCAGCGCCGCAAACAGCAGCACCATGGACACCAGCACGATGGGGATGATGCCCGGCAGCCGGCTGGCATCGTGGTAGCGCTGGATCAGGGGCGACAGGACCTTGGCCAGCACCGGCGCGAACACGAAGAACAGGCCCACAAACAGCACGATATGGCCGGTGTTCACCAGGCTGACGCTGCCACTGACAGAAAACTCGAACAGCACCGCCAACAGAAACACCCCGAGCAGGTCGTCGATCACCGCGGCGCCCAGCACTATCTGGCCTTCGTACTCCCTGTGGCGGCCGAGATCCGACAGCACACGGATGGTGATGCCGATGCTGGTGGCCGTGAGGGTACCGCCGATAAACAGGGACACCATGACCGGCAGGTCGAAAATGTACAGTGAGGCGGTGGTGCCAAGGAAAAACGGCAGCACGAACCCGGCAATGGCCACGACCACGGCACGCGGCCCGGCCCGTTTAAGCCGCTCCATGTCCGTATCGAGGCCAACCTCAAACAGCAGCAGGATGATGCCGATCTCGGCAAGGAACTTGAGTACTTCATTGGGCGAAACCCAGCCCAGCAGACTTGGGCCCAGCACGATACCCGCCGCCAGTTCACCGATCAGCGGTGGCGCGCCAAGCTTCTGCACCGCCTCTGCGAACACCCGGGAGGCCAGCAATACCACGGCAATCTGTATCAACAGCAGGTGCGTGTCATGGGCTTCCATGGACAGGCTCCGCGGAAAGGAACAGGCTCGAGTATAGGCCCAGGCGAGCAGCCGGAACCCGGCTCAGATCAAACGAATGGTGGGTTGCCGAAGCACAGATAACACAGATACCGGTAACGCCGCTGGGAGATCAGCGTTACCGGCGGTTTTCTCTATTGGGCTTCGAACCGCTCGCGAAGCGCGTCCACGTAAGGTACCGCGCTGTTCAGATACGCCGTGAACGGGTCGCGGGCGGGGTCCTCGTTCCACTCGTATTCGGTGGAAACGGCAACCATCCGGGCCGCGTCGATGCCAAAGAAGCGTTCGATCACCGCCAGGCTCATATCGATGCCGGCGGATACACCCGAGGACGTGAAGAAACGCCCCGATTCTACCCAGCGCGCTTCCGGCTGCCAGTCTGCCGGGCCCTGGGCGACAAGGTAGTCAAAGAACACCTTGTTGCCGGTCGCCGCCACACCGTCCAGCAGACCGGCGCGGGCATAGAGCGCAGAGCCCGTGCACACCGATGCGGCCACCGCCACGTCGGCCGCCGCTTTACGCAGGAAAGCGAGCATGCGCGGATTGTCCACTTCCACCAGGGTGCCAACACCCCCGGGCACCATCAACACATCCAGGTCGGGGGCGGTGTCGAAGCTGTAGGGGGCCTCGATACGCGGCGCGAGGGCCCTGGGGTAGCTGGTGGTGGTCAGTACCACGGGGCCGGCCCGCTCCGCGATCAGGTGCACGCGGATGTTATCGGGCCCTGCGTTCATCCACATTTCCAGTGGTCCGAAGACATCCAGCGGTTCCGCGCCGTCATACAGAACAATGCCGATATCGAGGGGTGGCTCCCAGCGATCTTCCACATAGCCGTCCGGGCGCTTTACGGAGAAGCTCACTTCCCCCGACTGGCCATCCATTGACCAGACCAGGCGGTACTGACCGTCGGGCATCTCGCCACGCACCCAGGCCATGAGGTCGTCGTCTCCCATGGAGTGCAGGCCTTCCACCCTGGGCGCGGGCCCCTCGCCGTCCTTCAACACCTTCACCTCAGCGGTGGCGGCAGGCGCCTCGGAAAACCACAGATGCAGGCTCTTGAGGGGCGCTTCCAAGACCTCGCCCTGGGCGGGGTAACTGCGCTCCAGCTCCGCCGACAGGACGGCGGGCGCGGCCACCAGGCAAATCAGTAAAAATAAGTTTCTAGCTGTCATTACAGGTTTACTCCCACGGTAAAGAAGGCAGATCGCTCCTGCCCAGGCCTGATCACTTCCTGCAGCAGGTATTGGTAGGGCGTGACATAGTTTTCATCAAACAGGTTGACCACGTTCAAGCGAAACACCCAGGGGCCGATGCTGTAGTCCGCCTGCAGGTCGAAGACCACGTAGTCGTCGCTATAGAACAGGTTGGCATCGGTCAGCGGTGCCTCGTCGGCGTAGGTCATGCCCAGCCCAAGGGCGAGCCCATTGAGACCACCGTCGAGGAAGCGGTAGCGCGCCGCGAGGCGACCGCTGGTCTCGGGGATACGTGCCAGCTGGTTGCCCTCAGCGAACACGGTGTCGAAGGAAACAATATCCGTGCGGTTTTCGCTCTCGATGTAAGCCGCATTGGCCAGCAGGGAGAGGTTTTCACTGGGTTCCCAGACAAGGTCAAACTCGACGCCTTCACTGCGCTGCTCACCGTTCTGGACAGAGCCGAAGTTGGGATCGGTCAGGTCAGTCTGCGGGATGTTGTCGCGATCCAGGCGAAAAGCCGCCACGGTTCCCGTCCAGCGGTCGGTGGCAAACTTCACGCCGGCTTCCCAGGACTCTGATTCCTCCGGCTCGGGCGCACGGCTGTCTGCGCCGGTAAAAAACGGCACCATGCGCGAGCCTGTCGCGTACCCGGCAAACAGGGACACCGCCCGGTTTACCCGATAGGTGATACCCAGCCTGGGGTCGAACTCGGTATAGGACTCATCGGCCCCGGTTCCGCCTTCGACCTCTTCCAGCCCGTACTCGGTCAAGCGCCCGCTCAGCAGGATGCGCCAGTGTTCACCAATGCTGATGTAGTCCTGCAGGTAAACAGCCAGTGTGCGGTACTCGTTCTCGGTCACGGCATTGACGGGTGGAATGGCCCCGAAATCCAGGTCATTGCCGGGGGCGGCGTAATCGAGGATGCCGATCGGGCTGAAGTCGAAACCACTGCCAGCCGCGTAGTCGGTGGCATCCCAGGTCAGTCCCAGCAGCAGGCTGTGCTCGATATCGCCGGCAGCGCCGAACTGGTATTCGAGCTGGGCATCGACCGTGTACTCCTCGGTATCGACCGGCAGCTGGCCGCGGATGATCGGCACCTCGGTGCCATCCAGGGGAAACACGCTGAGAAACGGGAAGGAGGCGTATTCGTCGAAACTGTTTTCGAAGTAACGGGCCTGCAGTTGCCCGGTCAGCCGGTCGGTAAACGCATGTCGCAGGGTGGCGTGCATGGAGAGATTCTCGATCTCGGTGTCAGGGGCGTTGGCGGCACCGCTGAACTGGGTGATATCCACACCGGGCAGGCCCGCCACCTCGGCCGGAATACCCGCATATTCCAGTTGCTCGACATTGCTGTAGAAACCGCGCAGCGTGAGGTCAGTGCCCTCTCCCAACATGGCAAAAAGGGAGGGGTTGAGCGTCACTCGCTCCACATCCACTTCATCTACCATGTCGTCAGACTCGAACCACTCGGCGGCGAGGCGCACCGCGACGCTATCGGAGAGCGGCTGGTTCACGTCCATCTCCGCCGCCTGCGTGTCGAAACTGCCGCCGCGCACGCCGAAGTAGTAGGAAGCATCAGCCCTGGGTGTCTTCGTCACGAGGTTGATAAGGCCACCGGTCGGTGCGCCGACGCCACCGCCGTATTGGGTCGAGGTAGGCCCCTTGGCGACTTCCACTCGCTCAAAGGCAATCATGCTGGCGGGATCGATCACCGCGGTATCACCGTAGGACACCAGTCCGTCCAGCAGTACTTCGGCTTCCTGCCCGCGCACAAAGGGGTTGACCAGGATGCTCTCCTGCTCGTGACTGGGAACAACGCCGGAGATATTTCTCAGGGCGGCGGTCAGGGACTGCAGGTTCTGCTCCTCCAGCAGCGTGCGATTGAGGACCTGCACCGACTGCGGCCACTCGATCAGGGGAACCCCACCCTTGATGACTTCCGCCTCGCTCGCGGTGTAGCCCTGGTCCCGGGTTCCCACCACGATGATCTCCTCACGGGTTTTCCAACTCGCCGACTCATCCCCGGTCTCGGCCAGGGCGCCATCAGCCCACAACGAACTCAGGACCAGTGGCCCGCCAAAAAAAGGTATCGCACACGCGACTGCACCGGGCGCGACTGCGCGGACCCGGTAAAAAAGTGATTTCATGACACTACTCCAATTGCTCGCGCCCACAGGCGCGCACCAGGGCACCCGGCTGTTCGCCGGGTGCCACGTCACACAGATATCAGGAGTGGGTCTTGGCCGGCGGAGCGCGCGACAGGTAGGAGGTAAAACGGGTGGCGCGCAGCCGGTAAGACGGCGGCAGCAGCGCAAGTGTCGGTCCGGGATCGGAGGCGTCGACGTTGACTGAGAACGCACCCAGCACATCGGCATAGAGGCCCGCCAGCTCACAGGGTTTACCCGGGTCAGTGCTGGTGCCGTGATGCTGATGACCGCCGTGATGACCATGGTGCTGGTGCTGCTCTCCCAGCAGGACCTGCATGACTTCCGCCGACAGGCCATCCGGGCACAGTTGCAGGTACCAACCGCCGCTGACAGCCGCAGGCATGAAGCCGCGGGGAACCGCCACCTGCAGCACCATGGCAGCAGCGGCAAGAATCGAAAGAAAACGTCTTTGACGGCGGGAAGGGTACATCGGCGACGCAGTATACCGGAGGCACAGCGTGCTGGGCAGCCGTCCACCGACCGGCCAGGAACACTGACGCTAGTAGCGCACCATGCGGTAGTAGACCAACAGCAGAACCGAGGTGAGCAGCGCAATTGCGGTGATAACCCAGGTGCCTTCACCGTCGCCGATCAGCGGCGACATCAGCGCCGGCCCCAGGCCGCCACCGATCAGGGCACTCATACCATTGTAGAAACCCATAGCGGGGGCGAACTGGTCCATGGGCAGGATGCGCTGCACCAGCGCAAATTCGCTGGCGGTAAAAGCGGAGAACAGAAACACCGCGGCCGTCATGCAGGCAATCACCAAAGGCAGGCTCTCGGCATTGAGAGCGATATAGATCGCCACACCCGCCGCGGCAAATCCACAGGCTGCCAGCAGAGCGCGAATGTTGTAGCGATCACCCAGCGTGGACCACAGCGCCACACCCACCAGTGAGAACGCGTAGGGCGCCGCCACCAGAAAGGTAATTTCGTCGTAGGGAATACCGCGCCGGTTGGTGAAATATGTGGGCAGCCAACTGGTGAGCCCCAGGGACATCAGGTTGTTGCAGATACCGATCAGGAAGAACAGCATAAAACGTGGGGTGGTGAACAGGCTGCGTAATAGCTGGCCGCTCACCTCCTCCTCCGCCTCGCGCTCGCGGCCATCGGCCACCAGGCGAGCCTCCTCCGCGGAAACACTGGGGTGCCGCTCCGGGGAGTCATGCACAAAGCGGTACACCAGGGGCAGGCTCACCAGGGCGCCGGCCGCTGCCAGCACCAGGAAACCGGCGCGCCAGCCGAACTGACCCATCAACGGCACCAGCAGCATCGGCGCCAGCAACACCGCCAGGAAGATGCCCGACACGATAATGCTGTTGGCGCGGGCCCGCTCCTCGAGGGGGAACCAGGTCTTGGTGGCGGTGGTCATCATCGGCACGTGCACGCCTTCACTGAGGCCCAGCAACACGCGGCTGGCCAGCAGCAGCATGATCCACTGGCTTACCCAGGCGCCCATGGCGGTAAACACCGACCACAGGCAAACGATGGTCATCAGGCTGCGGCGCGGGCCGAAACGCGCGGCAAGCGGTGACAGCAGGATATTCGCGAGGCCGTAGGCTCCGTAGAACAGGCCCATCAGCAAAGAGCCGTAGCGCTGGGTGTCCGCCTCGTTCCAGTGGTACTCGGCAGCCATCAACGGGAGCGCGAAGGTGATGTTGATGCGGTCCAGGAAGCCCACGAAGAACGTGACCATCAGCACCAGGGCCAACTGCCAGCGGCGCTGCCCGAGGAAGCTCATCGTGGGGATTCCCGCGTCGCTAGACGGCGGGCTCGTGTTCCGGCTGCTGGTCGGGGTTGTAAAGACGATTAACGTACTCACCCAACAGCATCTCGCGGCTGTCAGCCGGTAGCTGGTTGAGGATGTTGTTGATCTCCACCATGCTTTCCGGCAGCTCGCTGCCATCGCCGAGGATATCGCCGAGCTGGTCCATCACTTCGGGGCCGGAGTTGACGATGAAGTCGTGCAGCTCCTGAGGCAGTTCATAGCGCTGCTGGTCCACCTGGGCATCGCGTACCGATTTCGCCACCTCCGCCAGGTCGGCGCAGAACTCATCCACGGCGTGGGCGTTGTGGTAGCCCACCGAGAGATGCATGTTCTCGCTGGAATTGGCAAAGCCGAACTGGGGCTGGATGTACCAGCCGCGCTTCTTCATCTCATCCGCCAGCGGAAAGATATCGAAATCCACCGCCCGCAGTGCCAGCATGTTGATCTTTGCTTCCCCCATCACCTCCATGCCCTCGATGGCATTCACGGTGTCGACAATCTTGCGGGAGGCCTTCTGGCTTTCATCCACCAGGCGCAGGTAACCCTCCCTGCCCAGGTAGTTGAGAATTGCCCAGCAGGCCGCCACCGGGCCGCCGCTCTTGGTGGAGGTCACCCCCGGGTTGATCACCGCATAGCCGGTCCAGTTGGCGTAGGAGAAAATCTGGTAGCGGCGGATGGCGCGGTCCTTGTAGAGGATGCAGCTGGCGCCCTTCGCCGCGTAACCCCATTTGTGGAAGTCCATGGACAGCTGGGTCACGCCGGGCACCGACATATCGAAGTCGGGAATGTCATAGCCCAGCTCCTTGGCGAAGGGCAGGTACATACCGCCAACGCAGCAATCCACATGCAGGCGCAGGTCATGGCGCAGGGCAATCCGGCCCAGTTCCGCAATCGGGTCGATGGCGCCGTGGGCGTAGGACGGCGCCGAGCCCACCATGAGAATGGTATTGGCTGTGATAGCGGCTTCCATCTTCTCGGGGATGGCACAGAAGTTGTCGTCCACATCCACCAGCACCGCCTTCAGGTCGAAGTACTGGCAGGCCTTGTGGAAGGCCGGGTGCGCCGTGGTCGGCATCAGGATTTCGGGTTTGGTAATCTCGGGCTTGATGTCCCGGTAGTAATCGCGGGTCGTCTTGAGGGACAGCAGGATGCTCTCGGTACCGCCTGAAGTGAAGGTGCCGGTGGCATCTTCGCCGCCGTTGACAAGGTCGACGGCCATGCCGATCACATCCTTCTCCAATTGCATGCAGCTTGGGAAGGAGGTCGGGTCCAGGCCGTTTTCCGTCATATACAGGTTGAAGGCATCCCTGAGCAGCTGCTTGGCCTCCTCGCCGGCATCGTAGATGTAGGCAAACACCCGGCCCTCCTGCCAGGGCACGTCATTGCCCTTGAGGGAATCCAGGTCAGATAAAATGTCAGCGGGCTGCTTGCCCGCGGCGGGAAACTTCATGCTTGCTCCGTCAGGAAGAAAAGGCTATCTTCACAATATTGTACATTTGTACAATTATTGCAAGCACATTCGGAGACGGGAGCCCCGCGAAGACGGCGACCGGGGAACAGTATGACGGCTCAGGCCAGGAAGGACCGCCAGCGGCGCAGCAAGGGCGCACAAACCCGGGAACTGATACTCGACGGTGCCCTGCGAGTGCTCGCCCGCGAAGGCCTGCGCGGTGTGACTCACCGGGCAGTGGCGGCTGAAGCCGGTGTACAACTATCGCTGACGACCTATTACTTTAAGGACATCAATGCCCTTATCGAGCAGGCCTTCGAGCTGTTCTGTGCCCGCAGCAGACCCAACAATGAAAAGATCTGGGTGGACCTGTTTAACTACATGGATCGCTACACACCCGCCGAACTGCGCAAGACTGCAGTGCGCGAGCAGATCTGTATAGACCTCGCTGAAATGGCCACCGACATACTGCTGCACTGGGTGAAAGAGACCCCGGAAGGTCTGGCGGTGGAACAGGTGTTCCTCTCCAGCGTGCAGCAGGCCCCCAACCTGCGCGACATGGCGGCGGAACACCGGCAGAGTCTCCTCAATCCCCTGATCAGGCTCTGTAGCCTGGTTAACCGCAAGGATCCGGAGATCGACGCCGCGCTGCTGCTGGACACCATGACCCGGCTGGAATACGAGGCGATCCTGATGGATCCGCAGGATATCGACCGCGAACACATCGTGCGGCTGCTGCGGCGCCAGATTGGCTGGGCCCTGGGCCTGAAGCGCGCCTGAGGTGGAACCCTACGCATCCCTGTCCCGGGCCCTGGATGCGGCGGAACTGGCACGGCCCTGCCTGGTGATTGACGGCCATCGCCTGCAGGCTAATCTCGACAGGCTGAAGTCGCGCCAGTTGCCACAGGCCCTGCGACTGGTGGTGAAATCCCTGCCCAGCCTGCCCCTGCTGGATACCTGCATGGCGGCGCTGGATACCCGACGCCTGATGAGCTTTCACGCGCCATTCCTGGAGCAGTTGCTCGAGCGCTACAGCGATGTCGACATCCTGCTCGGCAAACCCCTGCCGGCCACCGCCGCGCGCGGCGTGGTGCAGAGGTTTCGCGACCGGCCCGAACGCCTTGATCAGGTCCAGTGGCTGGTGGACAGCGAGCAACGGCTGGCCCAGTACCTGGAGATCGCACAGACCCTGGATACCTCACTGCGCATCGCGATAGAAATCAACGTCGGGCTGCGGCGCGGCGGCCTCGACCAACCCCGGCAGCTCGACAGCTTGCTGGGCCAGATCGATCAGGCATCGCGCCTGCGTTTCAGCGGCCTGATGGGCTATGACGCCCACGCCGCCAGGGCGCCCGGCGGGCCGGCTCGGGCACTGGCGGCCGCCAATCGGCGCTACCAGGCGTTTGTCGAGCGCTGCGCGGGCCGCGCAAATGACCTGACCTTTAACGGCGCCGGCAGTCCCACCCACGTGCTCCACAGCCAGGACAGCCCGCTTAACGATGTCAGCCTGGGTTCAGTACTGCTGAAGCCCACGGATTTCGACTTGCCGCAGCTAGCGGCCTACCAGCCCGCCTGCTGGATCGCCACGCCGGTACTCAAGCGTCAGGCGGGCGTGTCCCTGCCCTTCCTCTCGGCCTGGACTCGGCTGACATCTCGCCTGCCAGGCCGGGAGCGAGACAGTCTTTTCCTGTACGGCGGTCGCTGGATGGCCACCCCCGACTGGCCCCGGGGGATGCAGACATACCGGCTTTACGGCCTCAGCTCCAACCAGCAGTTAATGACGATTCCCGCCGACAGCGACATCGCCGTGGATGACTGGGCGTTCTTCCGCCCCACCCAATCCGAAGCGGTGCTGCTGCAGTTTGGCGACCTGCGCCTCGCCCGCGACGGTGTCCTGTGCGAACAGTGGCCGGTGTTGCAGAACTGATGTCGCGCGCTTTCCGAAACAGCCTTTTGACCCTGCTGTTATTGCTGCTCGCCCTGGCGGGGGCAGGCTGGTGGGCCGTCCACGCATCCCTGCCACGGCCCACCGGTGCGGCTCCGCTGCCGGGCCTGAGCGCACCTGTCAGCATTGCCTACGACGCCTGGCGACGCCCCTACGTCACCGCTGAGAAGCTGGCTGACGCCGTCGCGGCCGAAGGCTGGTTACACGCGAGTCACCGCCTGTGGCAGATGGAACTGTATCGCCGCGCGGGCAAGGGCCGCATGGCGGAACTGCTGGGAGCAGAGCTGATCCCTACCGACGAGCAGCTCTGGCGTTTCGGCGTGCCGCAGCTGGCCCGGCGCCTGCAGGACAATGCCAGCCGACAACTGTTGGACCTGGTGGACGCCTATCTGCGGGGGGTTAACGCAGGTATGGAAAAACCCGCGGCGCCACCGCCGGAGTTTCTGCTGCTACGGCATGGGCCCACAGCCTGGACGCGAGACGATGTGTTCGCGGTCGGCGCGCTGATGGCCTTCCAGTCGTCGAACAACGCCGGCAAGGAGCTGCTGCGGCTCGCCCTGCATGCGGCAGCCGGGCCACAGCGGGCGGCGCTGTTCCAGGAAGACCTCAGTGAGCTGCCGGGCTTCCCCTTTGTGGTATCCGGGGAGCCAGGTATCGCGACCAAACAGCGCGCGTTTATCCCGCCATGGGACTGGCAGTCCGCACTGGCTTCCCTGGACCCCCTCGACCCGGCGCGTCAGCCGCTCATGCCACGACTGGGATTTGGCAGCAATGGTTGGGTGGTTGCGCCGGAAAAAAGTGCCAGCGGCCATGCGCTGTTCGCCTTCGACTCTCACGACCGTCTCGGCCTGCCGAACCTGTTCTACGAGGTGCACCTGTTTTTTGCCGGCAGCCGCCGACTCAGCGGCTGGTCCGTCCCCGGCCTGCCCGGGGTGATCAACGGTTTCAACGAGTCCATTGCCTGGGGCTTCACCAATATCGGTGACAGCCAGGACCTCTACCTGGAAACCGCGGTAGAGGGTCGCCCTGGCGTGTTCCTGGACGGTGACACTCCCTACGCCGCCCGAATCAGCAGCGTTTCGCTACCGGTGCGGGGCGCCCCGGAACACAGCTTCGAGATTATCCACACCCGCAATGGGCCGCTGATCCACTCCGATCCCCCGCTGGCGCTGCGCTGGACAGTGCAGGATCTTGGCGAACTGGGTCTGGATGGCCTGCTGGCGTTCAACCTGGCGACCGACTGGGACAGCTTCAATGCCGCCCTGGACCTGCACGCCGGCCCGGTCCTCAATGCCACCTACGCCGACAGGGACGGCAACATTGGCTTTCGCACCGCCGGCCTGTTGCCGCAGCGGTCCCGCGGTGATGGCCTGCTGCCCCTGCCCGGCCAGGCAGACCATCGCTGGTTGGGCCTGGTGCCCGCCGAGGCCATGCCGCGCCGACTGAACCCGCCTGTGGGCTATATTGCCGCGGCCAACGCCCGCGTCAGTCCACCGGGCAGCGTTCCGCTGGTCTCGGCAGACAATGCCGCGCCCTACCGTATCGCCCGATTGCAGTCTGTACTGGGGGAAGATCGCCAGTTCTCGGTCGCCGATATGCAAGCCCTGCAGATGGACTGGTACGACGGGCAGGCTGTCCGGGTGCTGCCAACGATGCTGGCTGCAGTGGATGACCGGGAAGACCTGGCCGATGCTCGCGAGCTGCTCTCAAGCTGGCTGCAGAACCCGGTCGCCAGCCCTGACAGCGGCGCGGCGCTGCTGTTCCAGAGCTGGTACCTGGAACTGGCCGAGGCGCTGTTTCACCCGGTGCTGGGCGATGAGCTCTACCGCCGTTTGCTGTCAGAGAGCTACCTGGTCAACTTCGCCCTGGACACCCTGCTGCTGACAGACAGACATGCCGCCTGGTGGCCGGCGCCCAGAGCCACCGTACTGGCCACCAGTCTCGCGATCACCGTACAGCGCCTGCACACCTCGCAGGGACCGATGTCGGCCTGGCGACTGGACACCCGCCAGCAGGTGGGCCTGCAACATGAACTCAGCAAGGCGGTCGCGGAACTGGAACCACTGCTCGCCGCTGCGCCGCGACCCTGGGGCGGCAGCCCGGCCGCCGTGGGGCGCGCCAACTACAGCTACCGCAGGCCTTTCGAAGTCGTGCACGGCGCCACCGTACGCACGGTGGGAGAAATGGCTGCCACGCCGGAATTCAGCGCGGTGATTCCCGGCGGCCAGTCGGGACACTTCCTGAGCCCGCACTACAGCGACCAGTTTGATGCCTGGCTGGCGGGTGAACTGCTGCCCATCGCTGCGCCGCCCGCCGGCGCGCGCCTGACACTGCTCGCCCCGGAGGCGAAGTAAGGAAGCTCTGCGTAATACGGGAGTCCGGCGGTCTCTCAATCCAACAGAATCGTGCCATCGCGCTGTACCGTCAGCGGCCGACCGGTCTCGATGTTCTCGAACAGGTCGTCGCCAGGCACTTCGACAATGGGGATGGAGCGCTCGTACCAGGTTTCCGCCAGCGCGACACCGGACACCAGCAGGGAATCCGCATCCTGCACCAGCATGGCCGCCGGGCCCTTGCCTTCCGCGACCAGGTCCAGCAGCACCAGGCCGGTGTGGGTGGAGCCGATACAGGCGGGGAACACCAGCACCACACCATCCAGGTAAGCCTTATAGAGCTCGTGGTGCACATCCCACATCTGTGCCTTGCGACCCGGCAGCAGATTGGCCGGCTTGCACATGGCGGCGGTAAAGTTGACCGCCTGCCGGGTGACCAGGGCCGGCCCGCTGGCCTCCCCGGCGATAATGGGACGCCCCTTGAGGCGGGTGGTTTCGCTTCCGGCAACACTCATCACAGGCTCCTACAGTACGCCACAGACCTTGAGCACGTCGTCGAGGTCGCCGTACTCCGTGCCTTCCAGGTAATAGTAGAGCTTGCCGGAATTGGTCAGCACCTGCTGCTTGCCAAGCCCAATGCGCACAGACATCGCCGCCAGCGGGCAGTGCTCATGCACCTCGACCCCGGCCTTGACCACCTCTTCAAACAGTGTGGTTTGCTCAAACTCGCGCAAGGCGCTGGGCATCAGATGGAACAACACCCGGCGCCTGACCCGCTTGCCCACGAAATGACGGCCGATCTCCTCAGCCTCTTCCAGGGTCATCTGCGGGCAGCCAAAGGCGACAATCTTAGAGTCCGACTGCACCTCACCGCTGGCACGCACCCCGGTAAGGTCCTGCTGGGTCAGCGTGATAGTCTTCTCGGGTTCGCGGCCCAGGAAGGCCGCCTCTTCGGTGGGGGCCTCGGGTGTAAGGCCGATCACATGGAACAGGCTGACACCGCCGCTGGCGGCCATGGCGGCCCCCATGTTCTTGAGTTCCGCGACGCTGAACGGGTAGTGATCCAGCACTGGCGAGCGGTCCACACAATGCCTGCCCAGCAGGAAGCCCAGGGCCTGGGCGTCCATGACGTCCGCCTCAAGTTTCACCCGTATCTGGCCCCCGCGGTTTTCATCCAGTAACAGGCCGAATTCCGGCGTCAGCCCGGTCACCGCCTGGCAGATGTCCACCATGATCGAATTGCGGTTGCTGCGCGCGCCGATCACCGAGTTGACGTAGATCACTGCCGAGGATTCCGCCCAGCCGAGGATGTCGCCGAACGCCGGCCGGTTGACGTCCAGGTAACTGACACAGGAGTAGTTGGGCGTGACACCCAGCGCCTCGAGGTTGTCCTCATGGCGGCGCTGGCCCTTCAGCACCAGCCGATTCTGGAGACTGAAATCATAGCCAGGCCGCGGGTTGAGGGTGGTCTTGACCTTCACCCGAATGCCCGCCGCCACCAGGCGCTCGACGATCTCGTAATAGGCCTTGAAGGAGGAAATCCGGAAACTGCCGGTCAGGTGGGCGCTCTTGATGGGCACCAGGCGCGGCGCATTG